>NZ_KV804791.1:0-208 GCF_001811435.1 Staphylococcus sp. HMSC071G07 | reverse complement strand
GAGGGTGTCAGGAAGTTTGTGTGTGAGGCTCTGATCTAGAAGGAGTTTCACCGATAATGACTACGGTGTCACCGAAGAAAAGCCATGACCCGGCGAGGATCAACGAGATCAGCGAGAAGCTGATGGAAAATTCTGAAATCGCCAGCTTGATCAGCGAGCTGTCGACTTCTGCTGATGATGCAAGCGAGCTGGTCAAAGGCCTGCTGCA
>NZ_KV804790.1:22314-22842 GCF_001811435.1 Staphylococcus sp. HMSC071G07 | reverse complement strand
CGGCAGTTCGAATCTGCCCCCCTCCACCATCAAAAAAAAAGGGACATAGTTCAACGGTAGAATAGAGGTCTCCAAAACCTTTGATGTGGGTTCGATTCCTACTGTCCCTGCCATGGCGGTTGTGGCGAAGTGGTTAACGCATCGGATTGTGGTTCCGACATTCGTGGGTTCGATTCCCATCAACCGCCCTTAGTATTAATGGGCTATAGCCAAGCGGTAAGGCAACGGACTTTGACTCCGTCACGCGCTGGTTCGAATCCAGCTAGCCCAGTTATTTATTGGCGGCATAGCCAAGTGGTAAGGCAGAGGTCTGCAAAACCTTTATCACCGGTTCAAATCCGGTTGCCGCCTCCATGTCTTACGCGGGAGTAGTTCAATTCTTAGAACACGTTCCTTCCCGGAACGAGATATAGGTGCAAGTCCTATCTTCCGCTCCATTTAATAGTTTAATACATGCGGGAGTAGTTCAATTCTTAGAACATGTTCCTTCCCGGAACAAGATATAGGTGCAAGTCCTATCTTCCGCTC
>NZ_KV804790.1:0-22214 GCF_001811435.1 Staphylococcus sp. HMSC071G07 | reverse complement strand
TATAGGTGTAAGTCCTATCTTCCGCTCCATTCTATAGGCTTCCTCAAATGGAAGTTTTTTCTGTATTTCAATAAGCCGGTGTGGCGGAATTGGCAGACGCGCGGGACTCAAAATCCCGTTCCTTTCGAGGAGTGTCGGTTCGAACCCGACCACCGGTACTACTATAGTGCTATAACGTGCTATCCAATATGAGAAATCCCATAATGACGGGGTTTCTCTTTTTTTGTGTTTATCAAATAAGCTATATCTTGCTATAGAAATTATTAAAAGTGGACACAAAATGGGCACAATGCTGATCTCTGTTTAATATTTATATTCAAGGGTACACATTCTACTCTTCTCCTTGTATTTGGTCTTTTTCAAATGTAATCGTACCTTGAACTTCATAATCCTTAAGTAGTTCTGATTCATCCATATTCAATTTACCATTATCAGCTCTTCTTTGGTCATTAATCCATCTTTAGTGTGCACGTTGTTCTTCAGGTGTACGCCCGTAATGATCGTAATAATAGAAGTCAAAGTTATCATCGTTGTTATTATATTCTGATTCTGTTTGATTAGCAGCACCTGTTTGGTTTTCTCGAACAGATAATTGTTGATTTGAGTTAATAAACGAATCATTTTGTTGATTTTTCATATTAGGGGAGACCAGTGCATCTGATTGTTTCTCTTTTTTATCTTTCTTCTTTGCTTTAGAATCTTCGATATTCTTAGATGCTTTGATTTTAGATGAAGTGTCATGGTCACATGCTGAAAGTAATAGTAAAGCTGCTGAATTGATAAGTATCCATTTTCTCATATTTACACTCTCCTTTAAGCAATAAATACAGAGTAAAAGCATAGTGACGAAAAATTAAATTTAATTTTCTCTGCTTAACTCGTATTAAACTTTAGCTTACTCATTTAAAGTATAATAGTTACGATATCCATATAGGCGTAAAATTAAAATATTTAACACCTTGACCATACTATTGTAAAAAGCTAATAAAAATAAATCGTCATGATTCCAATTTAGGTATTGCATTTTGAAAAAGAACAGTGTATCATTTTAAACGTAATAATTTCGATTTGGAGGTTAGCGGTTTGAAGAAAATTATTTCTATCATAAGTATCCTTGTACTCGCCACTGCATTGGTCGGGTGCGGCAAGGATGAGAAGAAGGTCAGCAAAGAACATAAGTTGAAAGTACATACTACTGTGTTTGCTTTTAAAAGCTTCACAGATCAAATAGGTGGTAAATATGTTGATACTCAGTCCATCTATCCAGCAGGAGCAGACATTCACTCATATGAACCTACTCAGAAGAAAATGATAAATATCGCAAAAGGTGATTTGTTTATCTACTCAAATGACGATATGGATCCAGTAGGGAAGAAGATTAGTAAGTCAATTAATAAGAAAGACAATAAATTGGCTTTAGCTGATAAAGTAAGTAAAAAAGATTTGCTTGCATCTGACGAAGACGAGCATGAACATGAACACGAGCACGGTCATCACCATGCACATTCTGAAAATGACCCCCATGTATGGCTAGATCCAGTATTAGATCAAAAATTTGCGAAAGAAATTAAAGATCAACTTGTCAAAAAAGATCCTAAACATAAGTCATATTACGAAAAGAATTATAAAAAACTCAACAAAGATTTAGCAGATATCGATAAAGAGATGAAAAAGGTGACTAAAGACAAAAAACGTGACCAAGTTATCATCTCACATGATTCTTTAGGTTATCTCGCAGATCGTTATCATTTTAAACAAAAAGGTGTGAATGGTATGAACGATGAGGAACCGAGTCAGAAAGAAGTCATGAATATCGTGAAAGAAATTAAATCATCTCACCAACCATATGTAATGTATGAGCAAAATATTCCTTCTAAAGTCACAGATGTGATTAAGAAAGAAACAAATACGAAACCAATTGAATTCCATAACTTATCCGTGCTTACAAAAGATGAAGAGAACAAAAAAGATATTTCTTATCAATCTATTATGAAAGAGAATATCAAATCTCTCGATAAAGCACTCAATCAATAAGTAAGGAACTACACCCTCAAACAATAGAATTCCATTATGAAAGGCAATTCCTAGACGCATATCTAAGGAATTGTCTTCTTTTTCATATAAGGAATAATAATTTCACCTCCTCTTTCGGTCATCACAATATCCTGATGTTTAACCATTGACGAAACAATATTGTACTTTTCTGCTAAATGTAATATCATAAATCTAATATCATTTGCGGAGGAAACATCCATGTCAGAATCAAAACTTTCAGTCAAACAATTCTTTATTAATATCCTCAATGCGGTAGGGACCGGAGTCGTCATCGCCTTACTACCTAATGCTTTGCTCGGGGAATTACTTAAATTCTTTAAAGAGGGACATCCAATTTTAGAACTTGCTTACCAGCTCGTACTTGTTATTCAATCCTTTATGGCATTTATCGTTGGTATTATCGCAGCCCATCAATTCCGCTTTAATGGCGCAGGTGCGACGATGGTAGGTGTATCTGCAATGTTAGGTTCCGGTGCGATTATCTTTCACCATGGGACGGTAGAGTTAAAAGGAATCGGCGATATTATCAATACAATTATCGTAGTCGCTATTGCTTGTGCTTTGTTCCTCGTTCTGCGTGACAAGTTAGGCTCACTCGAAATGATTCTCTTACCAGTCGTTATTCCGGTCATCAGTGGCTTAATCGGTCTCACTACGCTACCTTATGTGGCACATGTGACGAAAGGTATTGGTCGTATCATCGCTTCGTTCACGGAACTCAATCCTATGTTGATGTCAATCTTAATTTGTGTGGCTTATGCTTTATTGATGGTTACACCTATTTCTGTAGTCGCCATTGCAACAGCTATCGGTTTAGACGGTTTAGGAAGTGGTGCAGCGAATCTTGGTATCGTTGCTGCCTGCGTGACCTTCCTGTTTGGTTCGATACGCGTGAATTCTATAGGTGTTAATCTCGTACTTATTATCGGTGCAGCGAAGATGATGATTCCTGTATACTTTAAGAATTTAATCATCATGATTCCATTAACGATAAATGGGATTATCGGTGGCCTCGTTGCTTATTTCTTCCAAATCAAAGGTTCGCCGATGTCAGCTGGTTTCGGCTATACTGGCTTAGTAGGTCCGATCAATGCATTTAATCGCATGAGTGGCGATCCGACGATGAATATAATTGTATTATTCTTTGCTTATCTCATCATTCCTTTCGTGGGTGCATTTTTCGTCCATGCTGTTTGTAAAAGGCTCTTACATCGCTACACAGATGAGATTTATCGATTTGAAATCCCTAAACAATAACTGCATATTCGAAATTAAAGTTGTTGAGTCGCACTATTTGCTTAGTGCGGCTTTTTTATATTACTTTACTGACCTATATAAAATAATATGCACATAATATACATTTGTATTCATTCTTCCTGACCATAGCGGTATTTTAAAAAAGATTATCAGACCATGTTTATACATCGAAAAGCCATAAAAAAGTATAAAAATCCTAAAAATCACATTGCATATATTTACGTTATAACTTATAATGATGAATATAATTCAAAGGGAGGCCGCTTATGAAATACATACTAAAGCTCATCATCATTACAGTTATAGCTATTATGAGCGTATTACCGTTGTATCACTCTAATGCATACGCGAAAGATAACGGTGATCAATGGGACAAGATTAAAGAACGTGGGGAATTGAGAGTAGGTCTATCTGCCGACTATGCACCTTACGAATTTGAAAAGAATGAACATGGTAAGACCAAATATTCAGGTATAGATGTGGAAATTGCGAAAAAGATCGCTAAAGATAACCATGTGAAATTAAAAATCGTCAATATGCAATTCGACAGCTTATTAGGTGCGATTAAGACAGGTAAGATTGACATGATTATCTCAGGAATGACACCATCTCCAGAACGTAAGAAGGAAGTGGATTTCTCTGATGCTTACCTTCAAGCAGATGAGAAGATGTTAATCCGTAAAAGTGACGCAGATAAATATAAGAAAAAAGAAGATTTCAATAATAAAAAATTAGGGGTACAAAAGCAAACAGACCAAGAAAAAGTTGCGAAGTCTGAATTTGATAATGCGGACGTACACTCCTTAACACGTATTCCAGAAGTGATTTTATCTTTAAAAAGTAATAAAGTCGATGGAATGATTATCGAAGGGCCTGTAGGGGAAGCATACCTCAAGCAAAATCCAGAATTACAGTTTGCGAAAGGGGTTAAATTCAACGAACCGTCTAAAGATACATCTATCGCATTACCTAAAAACTCTCCAGAACTCATGAAGAGAGTGAACGCTTCTATCAAAGATGTGAAAGACAATAATCTCATTGCGAAATATAAAGATAAAGCGGCAGATGATCTTGCAAGTGATAATAGCAACTTCTTTACGAAATATGGAAGTTTCTTCTTGAAAGGGATCAAGAATACCGTGCTCGTATCGGCTATCGGAGTGCTCGCTGGTTCACTCTTTGGTGCGATTATTGCGCTTTGTAAACTCAGCACGTTCAAACCATTGCGCTGGTTAGCCTCAATTTATATTGAATTCTTAAGAGGTACGCCGTTACTCGTTCAAGTATTCTTAGTCTACTTCGGTACGACAGCGGCACTCGGTCTAGATATGTCAGCGCTTATATGCGGTACCATTGCACTTGTCATCAACTCCTCTGCATATATTGCGGAAATTATCAGAGCGGGTATCAATGCAGTAGATAAAGGTCAAACTGAAGCGGCGCGCAGTCTTGGACTTAATTACAGACAAACGATGTCGAGCATCATCTTACCACAGGCGATTAAGAACATACTTCCAGCCTTAGGTAATGAGTTTGTCACGTTGATCAAAGAATCATCTATCGTGTCAGTCATCGGTGTGAGTGAAATTATGTTCAACGCACAAGTAGTACAAGGTGCGTCATTTGATCCGTTCACGCCGTTACTCGTAGCAGCATTACTTTACTTCGTGCTGACATTTACGTTGTCACGTCTACTTTATTTCGTAGAAGGGAGATTAAAAGTCAGTGATTGATATTAAACAGTTAAATAAAAGCTTTGGTAAGAACGAAGTCTTAAAGAGTATCGATTTATCTATTGAACAAGGTGAAGTTGTAGCTATCATAGGACCTTCAGGTAGTGGTAAAAGTACGTTACTTCGCTGTATGAATCTCCTAGAAACACCTACGAGTGGTGAGATTATTTTTGAAGGTAAGAATTTAATGAAGAACGAAATGAAGCTCGAATCATTACGTTTGAAAATGGGTATGGTCTTCCAAAACTTCAACCTTTTCCCTCATAAAAAGGTCATAGATAATATTACACTTGCGCCTTCCAAATTAAATTTAAAAGGGAAGAAAGAGTTAAAAGAGGAAGCGCTAGAACTCTTAGACAAAGTAGGTTTAAAGGACAAAGCAGACACGTATCCTGGGCAACTCTCAGGGGGTCAAAAACAACGTGTAGCTATCGCACGTGCATTAGCGATGCATCCAGATGTCTTACTCTTTGATGAACCAACATCTGCTTTAGACCCAGAAGTGGTTGGAGATGTGCTTGACGTTATGCGTGAACTTGCTAAAGAAGGTATGACAATGGTCGTTGTTACACACGAGATGAGCTTTGCGAGAGACGTTAGTGATAAAGTGGTCTTCATGGCAGATGGCTATGTTGTAGAGACAGGCGATCCGCATGCAATCTTCTCACAACCGCAACATGAGCGTACACAACAATTCTTGAATCGTGTGCTTTAATTCAATACAAATTGTAAATTAATAACACCGACATATTATCCCTAGAATGATTGATATACATCTTCAGTCATTCTAGGGATTTTGTAATTTAGCCTGGAAAACTTAAACAACCTTAAATGTTTTTGCCGACGTCTTAATTCGCCAAATTACTCCTCCTGCTAATCTTACAAATACACATAATTGAACATCGAAAATTTTTAAAAAAGATAGCTATTTCAAGACGCGTTAGTAGGCACGACTATGTTAGAATAAACTCTGTATGTTGATTTAGGGTGGTAGAATCATGGATTTGAAACAATTAAAGGAAGACGTCATTGCATATGCGCATACGATAGGCATTGACAGTATTGGCTTTACAACAGCAGATCCGTTTGATGAGTTGAAGCAGAAACTCGTAGACTATCATGCGAAAGGGTATGCTTCAGGATTTGAAGAAGATGACATTCAGCTTCGTACTGAACCGAAACTTTCCTTGCCCACTGCACGTTCGATCATTGCTATTGCAGTCGGTTATCCGAATAAGTTGAAGGGCGCACCTCGTAGTAAAAGGGGCGAGCGTAGAGGGATGTTTGCGCGTGCATCTTGGGGTCAAGATTATCATACGATTATGCGTAAACGTTTAGATAAATTGGCTGAGTATATTGAATCACGCGTTCCTGATGTAGAAATGAAATCGATGGTCGATACAGGAGTGCTTTCTGATCGTGCTGTTGCCGAGAGAGCTGGGTTAGGTTATACCGGAAGAAATGGATTTGTTATCAATCCGGACCTAGGAACGTGGACATATCTTGGCGAAATGCTAGTGAGTATTCCGTTTCCACCAGACGATCCGCTCATTGATAGTTGCGGAGATTGTACAATGTGCGTTGATCGTTGTCCGACGGGCGTACTAGTAGGAAATGGGCAATTGAATGCTCAGAAATGTATTAGCTTTCTCACTCAAACGAAAGGGTATCTTCAAGATGAGTACCGCTATAAGATTGGTAATCGTCTTTATGGTTGCGATACTTGTCAGCAAGTCTGTCCGCGTAATAGAGGAATAAATACTGAGCATGATGATATTGTATTAGAACCTGAAATATTGAAACCACGGCTCGTTCCGTTATTACAGATAAGCAATAGAGAGTTTAAAGAAACGTATGGTCATTTAGCAGGCGCTTGGCGTGGTAAGAAACCGATTCAACGTAATGCGATTATCGCTTTAGCACATTTTAAAGAAACATCTGCTATACCTGAGTTGGAAGAGGTCGCTGTCAACGATCCACGGCCGATGATTAGAGCGACAGCCTACTGGGCGATTGGTCAAATTCAAGGTGACGAAGCGAGACCCTTTATCGATGCGCATTACGACGCAGAACTTGAAGAAGTTCAAGAGGAAATGATTAAAGGATTAGAAATGGGGAGAACGTAAATCATGACGAATCATATCGTATTATTTCAACCTGAAATACCAGGAAATACAGGGAGTATCGCTCGTACATGTGCGGGGACAGATACGCATTTACATCTGATTAAGCCTCTAGGTTTCAGCACGGATGATAAGATGTTAAAACGCGCAGGTCTAGATTACTGGCATAGCGTAAATATCACGTATCATGAGAGTATTGAAGATTTCTTCAGAGATACTGACGGGGAATACTATTTACTCACTAAGTTTGGTAACAAGGTTTATTCAGATTTCGATTTCTCAGATACTTCTAAAGAACATTATTTCATTTTTGGTCGTGAAACTACAGGTCTCCCGCAATGGGTTAAAGATGAGTACGAAGATACAGCATTACGGGTACCTATTAACCACAATATTCGTTCGCTTAACTTATCCAACACTGCATCATTACTTATATATGAAGCGTTGAGACAACAAGACTTTCCTGGCTTAACTCAAGAATTTGATTAGGCAAACGGTGCCATACAAGGTATAATTTAAAGTGGATAATCTAAACGTACTCCAACGTTTAATTAAAAATATTTTGGGGTAAGAGATGTAATAATGTTAGAAGACCGTCTGAAATGTACAAGAGGAGTGGAAATTAATTATGGCTATGAACTTTAAAGTATTAGAGAATAAAGAACAAGTCGCAGTCTATACTGCAGATATTCTCAGAAAGCAATTTAACAACAATCCAACTACTATTGCAGGCATTCATTTATCACATGAATATGCGCCAGTATTAGACGAACTCAAGAAGAATGTAGATCGTCATGCGGTTGATTTTAGTCAAATCAATATCCTTGATTACGACGATAATCGTTCTTTCTACGATGCCTTAGGCGTGCCTGAAGGTCAAATTTACGAAATCTCATTTGATGACGATGCAGAATCATTCATCGATGAGAAGATTAAAACGAAAGAAAACAAAGGCAAACTTATCACTCAAGTTGCTTCAATTTCTGACGAAGGTAAGACAGATGTAAGCGTGCGCCAAGGTTTACAAAAGGCTCGTGAAGTGATTCTCGTTATTACAGGTGCTGAGAAGAAAGAAGCGGTTAAACGTTTATACGAAGAGAATGGTAAGACAAACTTTGAGCCTGCAGATTTAAAAACACATCGCATGGTAAATGTAGTGCTTGACGAAGCTGCTGCAGAAGGCTTACCTGAAGATGTGAAACACTACTTCACAGCACACTTTGCTTAATCCACGCGGCGATTGAAAGAGGTGATCAGCATGGAAGATAAGCATTACGAAGAACAACCAGACAATGAAATGGTTGATGATTATAGTGATGTTGTTGAACTCGGAAAGGAAATGGAACAAATTTCTGAGGAAAATGACGAAGATAAACTCAACAAAGAACATGATGAAGACGTTCGTTCAGATATAGATGAGTAAGGAAACGCACTTGTTGAACGAACAACCACGCATAGATGTATCGTCGATAGACTTGGCGATACATCTTTTTTATTAACTGCTCATTCAACCAGTGCCACAATCCAACGGATATGTTAGAATAACTATGCTAAATTATACGATGAGGAGCACATTATGTTATATCGAAATTGGAAATGGATTATGTTGGCAGCGTTTATCGTCAATCTCATCTCTATTAAAGGTTTCCCGATGGCGCTTGGCGCAGTTTATATGCCGATTCTGTTTAAAGTCATCCAAATGCAACTGAATTTATCTAAAGGACTCGTTGATGACGTCACTGGACAAGCTTTTATTAAAAGTAACAAAACAGGCGTAATTATTAGCGTCATCTGTTGCGTGTTGATTACAGGAATCTTATTTAAAGCATTAGATGGTTTCTATCAATCTTTACATGGATTCTTGGGTGTCTTAATTACGCTAAGTCCGGTCACTTTGGTTATAGGTCTTATTCTATTCATACTAACTGCAGTAGCCATTGTACAAGCTGTGAAAGCACAATTTGCGCATGTGAGAGTGAAGTCACAATAATCTTTTAGAGTAAAATTAAAGCCAAATACCTCAGAATAAAGTAGGGTCATTTCAGAAGAGATGACTCTACTTTTACTTATGTAGTAAAAGAAAATAGTGAGAAATATAAATGGATATCACTAGGATAATGAAAGCGTTATATTTCACGATTGCCGACGTAAAAAGAATAATGCTATACTAAAGTTAAATAACCAATTGAAGGGGAGAAATTCAATGTCAGTAAGAATCGAACATGATACATTTGGAGAAATTGAAGTACCTGCAGATAAATATTGGGGAGCGCAAACAGAACGTAGTAAACGTAACTTCCCTGTAGGTAAAGAACAAATGCCAATCGAAGTCGTGTATGGCTTTGCACAATTGAAACGTGCGGCTGCATTAGCGAACTTCGACTTAGGCAAACTCTCTGAAGCGAAGAAAGATGCGATTGTTTACGCATGTGACAAAGTGCTTAACAAAGAATTAGATGAACATTTCCCACTTGTGGTATGGCAAACAGGAAGCGGTACGCAAAGTAACATGAACGTGAACGAAGTCGTTAGTTACGTGGCGAATGAATACTTGAAAGAACACGGCAGTGACGAAAGTATCCATCCAAACGATGACGTTAACAAATCACAAAGTTCTAACGACACTTTCCCAACTGCTATGCACGTTGCTTTATACAGTGAAGTAGAAGCGAAATTAGAACCAGCGCTTAAAGCATTACGTGATACTTTTAAAGAAAAAGAAGAGAAATTCCATGAAATTATCAAGATTGGTCGTACACACTTACAAGATGCGACACCAATTCGTTTAGGCCAAGAAATCAGTGGTTGGCGCTTTATGCTTGACCGTTGTGAAGACTTACTCAGCGAATCTAAAGCGCATATCTTAAACTTAGCGATTGGTGGTACAGCAGTAGGTACAGGTATCAACGCGCATCCTGAATTTGGTGATCGTGTAGCTAAGCATATCGCTGACAACACAGGCCATCCATTCGTTTCATCTGAGAATAAATTCCACGCGTTAACTGCTCACGATGAAGTAGTCCAATTACATGGTACGTTAAAGGCACTTGCAGGCGACCTTATGAAGATTGCGAACGACGTAAGATGGTTAGCTTCAGGTCCTCGTGCTGGTTTAGCTGAAATCGCAATTCCTGAGAACGAACCAGGTTCTTCTATCATGCCAGGTAAAGTTAACCCTACACAATGTGAAATGTTAACAATGGTTGCTACTCAAGTTATGGGTAACGACACAGTTGTAGGTGTAGCAAGTTCACAAGGTAACTTTGAATTAAACGTATTCAAACCAGTGATCTTACACAACACATTACAATCTATTTACCTCTTAGCTGATGGTATGGCAACATTTAATAAAAACTGTGCTGTAGGTATTGAACCAATCGATGAAAATATCGAGAAGTATCTTAAAAATTCATTAATGCTCGTTACAGCTTTAAACCCTCATATCGGTTATGAAAAAGCTGCGAAAATCGCTAAAAAAGCACACAAAGAAGGACTTACATTGAAAGAGTCTGCAATTGATAGCGGTTATGTAACTGAAGAACAATTTGAAGAGTGGATTAAACCAGAAGATATGGTTGAACCTAGATAATCGCACGCGCAATATAACAAGATAAAAGATTGATATCTAAGAAAAAGTTCCTACTTAACCTTGAAATCGGTTGAGTAGGAACTTCTTTGTTTGATTTGAAGTTAGAACTACCATTCTCAATGTGCATCGATTTTCACAAAGAGAAAAAGAATTATATCTTAAAAATATTTCGCTAAGACTCAAAAGTTTTAACCTAATTCAATGGTTCGTCATCTAAGCTAACAGAAATTTGTTCTCGAGTGAAAGGATGGATAAGTTCAATCTTATGGCTGTGTAACTGAAGTTGACGTAAGGTAGAGTTACCATATAAAGGGTCACCTAAGACAGGATGGCCGATTTCAGCTAAGTGAACGCGAATTTGGTGCGTACGCCCTGTGTCCAATTTCAATTCAAGCTGACAAACGTTTTCTTCAAGCATTTCTGAATCGATGATGTGTGTAATAGCGCGTTGACCTGTTGATGAGACGCGCTTACGATTTGGATGGAACTTGTCCTTACCGATAGGCATATCTATCGTTTGCGGTTTAACTGGAAGCAACGATTTAACTTTGGCACGGTAAATACGATCGATTTGATTATCTTCAAGCATGCGATCTAGAATCTTCTTCATGAGAGGATTCTTTGCTACAATCAATAGACCGACTGTTTCTTGGTCCAAACGATGAATCGGCTCTACATATTCGCTATCTACGGTATAAATGATGTGATTCATTAACGTATTACTTTCTTTTAAGTCATTCGGATGCGTCTTGACCCCTTTAGGCTTCATCACAATCAACATATCATCGTCTTCATAGTAAATTTGTGCATAGCGATAACTTGGAAGATAGTTGCTCTTCTCCTCAGGGGTAGGGATGTAGACTTTGTCACCAGCTTGCACTCGATCCATAAGTTTCGCAGGTTGCGCATTGATCGTAATTTCTTTGGACATATTAAGTTGATGTAGATCTTTTTTAGGTAAGTGTAAAAATTGGAATAGTTCTCTTAATGTCATTCCATCATAGATTTCTGCAATAGTAATATTCATAACATGCACTCCTCAATTATTCTCATCCATCATATCACATTCAAAATCGTAACTAAATCACATTTTCATCTCACCTAAAATTATAATATACTGATAAGAGTTAGACGAAACTGGAGCGAATGATGATGGAAAAACCGACACGTTTAGCATTGTTGAAAGAAATAGCTGAATTTCTTAATGAAGAAACAGAAATGAAAAGTATGTTAGATGGGGCTTTGCGTTCTCTCGTTGAAGGTAGTGAATTCTCGACGGGCTGGATCTTTTTTATCAATAACGAAGGTGAACATGAGCTCGTCAGTGATTATCATTTACCCAAAGCGTTGACGCGTAACCAGTGCGCCTATATGACACAAGGCAGTTGTTGGTGTGTGCAAGCGTATGAGAACAAGAAGTTAACGAAGGCCTCGAATATCATCAATTGTTCGCGTATTAATCTTGCGACTCAAGATTATGCAGATGAGACGGATGGTATCACGCATCATGCGACAGTACCATTGCGCTCAGGCGAAGAAGAGTATGGTTTACTGAACGTGGCTACTCCGCACACAGAAACGTATAGTGAAGAAGATCTTGAATTGTTGGAATCAGTAGCTTTCCAAATTGGTTCGGCGATTAAAAGGATTACATTAACCGAACAAGAGAAAGAAGCGGCTCGCATTAGTGAACGTAATCGCTTAGCACGCGACTTACATGATTCTGTGAATCAAATGCTCTTCTCAGTAAAAGTGACAGCTCATGCAGGACAAGGTCTCACAGATATTGCAAAAGCTCAACAAGCGTTCAAAGTCATTGAGGAGACAAGTCAGAATGCCGTCAGTGAGATGCGGGCGCTCATTTGGCAATTGAAGCCAGTAGGTTTAGAGCACGGTTTAGTGCATGCGCTGAAGCAATATAGTGAAATGTTGGAGTTAGCGCTACATCCTGAAGTACACGGACTTATCGATTTATCAAGTACTGTAGAAGAACATCTTTACCGCATCGTTCAAGAAGCGATGAATAATACGAAGAAACATACCGATACGCACGAAATCCAGCTTACCATTACGCAAACCCAGGAGAATGTACATGTAAGTGTTAGGGATTTCGGCAGAGGTTTCGATGTTACGGATAACACACGTGAGATCTCGCACGGTTTAAATAATATGTGGCAACGCGCAAAGTTATTGCAAGGCGACCTTTCCATTGATTCCTCTAACGAAGGAACGACAATTGAAGTCGTCGTACCGTTGAATAGAGCTTAAAGGAGAAGTAAGAATGTATAAAGTAATACTTGTTGATGACCATTATATAGTAAGACAAGGCTTGGAATTTCTGCTTTCTACTGTGGATGATTTAGAAATTGTGCAAGGCTTTTCAAATGGACAAGATTTTATCAACTATATGAAGACGGAAGACCGTCCAGATTTGATATTGCTAGATCTTGTGATGCCTGAGATGAATGGCATAGAAATTACTGAGTGGATGAAAGTGAATTATCCCGAAGTGAAGATTCTCGTACTGACAAGCTATGCCGATGATGAGCACGTAATTTCTGCTATCACGAAAGGTGCGGACGGTTACGAGATGAAAGATGTGGAACCTCAGCAACTCATACGTACGATTCACCGTGTGTTGAACGGCGAGAAGATTATTCACCCTGAGGCGCAGCAAGTCATTGATGCGATGAGTCAGAAACCCCATTATACGAATAAACTTTCTAAGCGAGAAACTGAAGTGTTGAAAGAGATGGTGAAAGGAAAGACCAATCGAGAAATTGCAGAGACATTGTTTGTGTCTGAGAAGACGGTTAAGACACACGTGAGCCATATCTTTAGTAAGTTGCAGGTGACTGATCGTACACAAGCGGCGATTTATGCGATTGAGAATAAGTTAATTTAGATGGATTGTGCTTTGGCTTCAGTGAGTAAAAGTTGTTTAGAAGATGTAATGTAAGTTTTATAAAGGTGAGATGACAAGTCAAAGCGGTGTTAATAATGCATGATTAATCAGCTATTTTCTTGAATTTATTCTTTAGAAGGAGCCTAAAATTAATGAAGGCGCTTACATATAGTCTCGTGCAACAAAAAGTTCATATAAAATTAAATATTTGCGAATAATTTCCAGTGAATTATAGGGTGAAATAAGCTATAATAATGAATGGTGTTTAAAGAGATGAGTAATACACGAATTTTTGATTCATATGTTTTTAATAAAGTGAAATGAATTCTAATCGTGTCTTAGTTCAATATAAGATAGTTTTAAATTCTATGCTGCATTATTGCGACAATTATGTAATTTTAAAAATGACCACTAAACGTCGTTTCACTCTTTTCATTTTGTTAAAGATATATTAAGATGATATTTGTGTTTCAAGAAGTGTGTATTATTGCAATTTCTTGTGTCCGGATAAAATATTCTTTATGAAAGGTAGATTATACAAATGGATAGACAGAATTTTACAGAATTAATTCAATCAAAATTTAAAATGGTTCGTATCGAAGCGGGCTACACACAAGATACGATGGCTCAAACAGTTGGACTATCTAAGAAGACGTTAGTACAAATTGAAAAAGAGCGTGTCTTACCAAATTGGACAACATGTGTGTCTATCTGCGCACTCTTTAGAGATTCTGAAGTGCTTAACAGTACATTTGGATGCGATCCGTTAGAAATGGTTCAAACTGTATCCCGCAATCACTGTGCGTACCCAATTTACTCAACAACGAGTGACATTTATTGGCAAACAATGGATAACCGCGACGGTTACATCCTTCAAAGCAATAAAGTCAGCGAACTTTATCGTGTATTAGACCGTGATAAACAACCGATCTTCGGTACTTCTAAGTTAAGAGAAGCTGAGACTTATTTACTCAGATTAACTAAAGAAGAGTTTGCGCACATCTTCTAAGAATTATGATAGAAGAATCCTGAAGAATAACGTGATATGATGAAGAGGACGAACTTTGAAGACGCGTTATCTCCTCAGCGATTAAATCATAATCCTGATAAGCGAGACATTTATCTACAATGTCTATGAGATAGAGTAATTGAATAACCAACCATCAAATCGGTTGAATCATTCACTCATGGGTGAGACGCTCAGTTCGTAAGTTTCTACGAAAGTGTCTCACTCTTTTATTTAGTTTAGTAATATGATTAAGGGGTTAAATTATGCACGCATTTTTAATAATAATCTTTATGATGGTGATAGGGGCAATTATCGGTGGTGTAACGAATATGATTGCTGTACGCATGTTATTCCATCCATTTAAAGCCTATCATCTGTTTGGTAAGCGTATTCCATTCACACCGGGGTTAATACCGAAACGACGTGAAGAAATTGCCACAAAGATTGGTCAAGTTATCGAAGAGCATTTGCTTACTGAATCGCTCATTAAGTCGAAACTCAACGAACCGTCTACACGTGAAGCCATTGACGATATGTTATACAAGCAAGTTCAGAAATTGAAATCTGATCACGTGACGATTCAATACTTTGCACAACAGTTTGACGTCGATGCCGTGGAGTTAGTGGGTCAGAAAGCAGAGAACTGGACGCAAGAGAAACTCGATCACTTTTACGAACAGCATCAGCATCAAACACTACAAGAAATCTTACCAGCTAATGTGATTCAGTTTGCGGATGATAAGATGGAAGGCGTGCCCGAACTTTTATTCCAACGCGCGAAAGTGTATTTGACGTCTGATAAAGGTGCTGCAGATATCAACAGTATGTTAGATACGTTTTTCCAAGAGAAAGGTAAAATTATCGGGCTATTGCAGATGTTTATGACGAAAGAGCATATTGCGGAGCGCATTCGTACAGAACTCATTCGTTTAACGAATCATCCGAAAGCACATAAGATTGCTGAACAAGTTATTCACAATGAATATGAAACATTCAAGTCTAAGACGCTAAATGAAATCGTCTCATACGACAAATTCAACTCATTCGGCCAATCGTTTGTCACAATGCTGATGGATTCAGTCAATCTGCGTACACAAGTTCATAAACCGCTTAACTCACTCATGCCATCAGTCATCGAACTCATTGAGAAGAATGTATCGCAACATCTTACGACGATCATTATCAACTATGTTTCAGGTCAACTTTCACCGATTATGGAACGTGTGAACTTACGAGGCATGATAGAACAACAAATTAACACGTTCGATTTAGACTACATTGAGCGCCTCATCATTGAGATTGCCAACAAGGAATTGAAGTTGATTATGCTACTAGGATTCTTGCTCGGAGGAATCATCGGTTGTCTGCAAGGCATAATAGCTATCTTTGTATAAGGTTTTGATTTATGTTATTGTAATATCGATGTGGTAAAAACACAGATCAAATAAAGGAGTGTAACAAAATGGCAGTAAATTTACATGATTATGCAAACCAATTAGAACAAGCTTTACGTGAAAGCGATGAATACAAAGCAATCAAAGATGCTTACGCTAAAGTGAAAGAAAACGAAGAGTCTAAAAAATTATTCGATGAGTTCCGTGAAACTCAAATGAACTTCCAACAAAAACAAATGCAAGGTGAAGAAATCGGTGAAGACGAGCTTCAAAAAGCACAAGAACAAGCTCAAGAAATCGAAAAAGACTCAAACATTTCTGAACTTATGGCTGCTGAACAAAAAATGAGCCAAGTATTCCAAGAAATCAACCAAATCATCGTTAAACCTTTAGATGAAATTTACGCTGACTAATTATAGTGAGTGTAGAAGGAAAGCCACAGTACGTGAAGTACTGTGGTTTTTTCATGCTTTTCTTTAAATCCTTTACTCTTAATACCATTCATTGTTTTAACTTTCGCTTGCTTGAGAGCAGAACAGAATTCACTTGATTTCGTTGTTCTGCCTCCGTAGTGGAATGACTAGAGTTCGAGAAAGTGTAGTACTTTCTCGGATTCAGCTAGCTACCACGTAGACCACACTCAACTCATCTATGACACTTTATAGTTACCGTTACGTATTTTTCTTATCTCATGGAAGACCACACAGAAAACTACACTAGAAGAAATCTTCTGCGATTCTCGCTCGCATTTTACACTTAGCAAAATGCGCAGAACTCATACAATAGTCATATTTAAGCTTAGAGGTTCTGTCGACGGGTATTTAGGTATATGGTAGAATAATAAATTACAAGACAAGTACAGTTAACATGTAAGAAGTGCAAGTATAGATATTGCACGAAGGTGTTATACATAGTTTAATCATCTAGTCATCGATACTTAACTGTAGTGAAAGATGATGGTGTGTTAGTGCCCAATATGTGGGTGAGCTAACTGAAGTCATGAAACCTCACACATCATCGTTAATAAAGGAGTTTAGAATATGGTGAAGTTTATCCATTGTGCTGATTTGCACTTAGATAGTCCTTTTAAATCTAGAAGTCATCTCAATCAATCTATCTTTGAAGACATTCAACAAAGTGCTTACGAGAGCTTTCGACACATTGTAGATATCGCGCTTAAAGAAGAGGTTGATTTCCTTATCATAGCAGGAGATTTGTTCGATCAGGAGAATCGCACGCTGCGAGCTGAAGTCTTTCTTCAAGAACAGTTTGAGCGTTTAAATAAAGAACAAATCTTCGTTTATATTTGTCATGGTAATCACGATCCGTTATCTTCGAAGATTTCTTCATCTTGGCCGACGAACGTCTCTGTTTTTTCCGAAAAGGTAGAAACGTATCAAACGATTACGCAAAAGGGTGAGAAAATCTTCCTTCACGGCTTCAGTTATCAGAACGACGCAAGTTACGAGAATAAAATTGATGCGTACCCTTCAAGTCAAGGTCACGAAGGCTTACATATTGGTGTACTACACGGTACGTATAGTAAATCCAATGAGAAAGATCGCTATACTGAATTCCGCCTTGAAGATTTGAATAGTAAACTCTATCATTATTGGGCTTTAGGTCATATTCACGAACGTCAACAGCTAAGTGATATGCCTCAAATTCATTATTCTGGTAACATTCAAGGTCGTCATTTCAATGAACGAGGAGAGAAAGGTTGTTTGCTCGTTAGTGGTGACGATTTAAAGCTCAACGTGAAGTTCATACCGACGCAATCCATTCGTTTTGAGGAAGCGACGATTGAAACAGAAGCGGATACGAAGCAGAAGTTATACGAAGCGATTCAGAATTTCAAAGCGAAGAAACGTTCGCAAGGCAAAGCGTTTTACCGCTTAAGCGTGTATATTACTTCCGATACGCCTATGACGCAACAAGAGTTACTACAGGTTAAGGAAATGGTCGATGACTATGAGCTGAATGAGAATCACTTTATCTATATTGAAGATTTAACTTTCGATTTCAAATACGAACGTGAACAGAAGTTGAGTAAAGAGTTCTCTCGTGAACTGATTAACGATGATGAGGTCTTTGAACATGCGATGAATGATTTATATCTCAACCCACGTGCCTCGAAGTATCTCGACGATTACACAGAGTTTGATCGTGACGCATTGATTACACACGCTGAACAATTATTGAAATCTGATATGAGAGGTGACTCATGATGAAGATTAAGTCTTTAGAGATCTATGGTTACGGTCAATTTGTCGAGCGCAAGATTGAGTTTGACCAGTATTTTACAGAAATCTATGGTGAGAACGAGGCAGGGAAATCTACAATCCAAGCATTTATCCATTCTATTCTCTTCGGCTTTCCTACGCGTAAAGAGAACGAGCCACGCCTTGAGCCACGACTAGGCAATCAATATGGCGGTAAGTTGACCATCATTCGCGATGACGGTTCTGAAATTGAAGTTGAACGTATTAAGGGCAGTGCAGTGGGTGATGTGAAAGTGTACTTGCCCAATGGTTCAATTAAAGATGAGCAGTGGTTGAAAGAGGAATTGAACTTCATCACTAAGCGCACGTATCAAGATATCTTCTCGTTCGATGTCTTAGGCTTACAAGATATTCATAAAAATATGGACGAAACGCAATTGCAGAATTTCTTGCTACAAGCAGGTGCACTCGGATCAACTGAGTTTACCTCAATGCGCAAAGCAATTGCCGAGAAGAAAGAGGCTTTATATAAAAAGTCGGGTCGTAAACCGATCATTAATCAACAAATTGCCCAATTAGATGAGTTAGCCTCTCAAATTCGTGATGAAGAAGCGAAATTAACGACGTACAATCGTTACGTCGACGATCGAGATAAAGCAGAACGTCGTTTAAATCACTTGAAGCAAAACTTAGCGCAGTTATCTAAAATGCATGAGTCAAAACAGAAAGAGTTAGCTTTACATGAGCAAACACAAGAATGGAAAGGTTTGGAGCAATCACTCAATATCGAGCCACTAGACTTTCCAGAACAGGGGATTGACCGCTATGAAACGGCGAAACTTCAAACTCAAAATTTACGCCGAGATATTGGTTTGCGTGAAGAAAAACTTGCTCAACTTCAAGAAGATGATCGTCATATTGAAGCGCCAAAGCAACCGGATATTGATGCATTATCACATTTACAACAACAAGAGAATGAAATTAAACAGAAAGAATACGAACGTAATGCAGTACAAAAGGATATCGATGATAAGTCACGTGAATTAAAAGGTCTGAAGCTCAATATTGGTTGGGAAGATGTTCATGAGCAAGTCGATAGCTCTGAGGCAATGAAAAGCCATGTGAGTGAACAACTCCAACGCAAACAAGAATTAACGGCTTCACTTAATCAATTGGATCGTAATATTGAAGAGAATCGTATCGAACAAGATACGAATCAGGACGAGCTCAATCAACTTGAGCAAGACATTGTTCCAGATGAAACATTTGAGAAGAAGAAACAACATCAACAACAACGCTTTGAACTTGAAGAAAAGAATAACTTGTTCCAAAAAATGAAAGAAGCGTTCGATGTTGAACAACGTCAGAAAGAGAAACAGCAAGCGATGTTACGCATCGCGCTTATCGTGCTAGCGATTGTCAGTGCTGGATTAGCCGTCTTCTCATTCGTTTCAGCTAATATGATTTTTGGCGGCATCTTCGTGGTGCTTGCGCTCATCTTTATCATTGGTATCTTTGCGATTAAGACGAAAGAAGTTGGTCACTCAGAAACCTTTACGAAAGAAATTGACGACTTACAACGTCAAATCGACACGTTGGAGCAGAACTACGACTTAAACTTCGATCTCGATGCGCAATATCGCACACGCGACCAATGGTTTAATGCGATGAAGACGAAAGAATCGTTAGAGAAAAAAGCGCAATATCTTAATGATTCATTAAGCGCTACACGTCAAAATTATGATCAAGTGAAAGCACAAATTGAAGACATCAAGCAGGAATTACAAGTTTCTGAGCGAATGTCAGATGAACTTATCGTTGATAGCATCACGACGATGAATAAGATTAAAGACATTCATCAACATCTTGAAGAATTAGAAACGAAAAGAGCAAGCTTAGATAAAGCGTTGGAAGAATTTTACAATCATGCGCAAAATGTCACAGCGAATCAATTCCATCACTTCAATCGTTTGTCACTTTTCCATGACGTACGTCAATGGTTACAACACGCACATACTTCTCAAGACAAGAAACAGCGTAACCAAGAACAAATTCGATTGATTTCGAACGAGCTACGTCAACTAAAACAACGTTTAGAGGACAATGAACAAGTGATTGCGAAACTCTTCGATTACATCGATGTCGATAACGAAGAAGATTACTATCAACACCATGAACGTTATGCGACATATCATCGAGACTTAAATCGTTTTAACGACTTAACGAAATATCTTGAGAATCAAGATTACTCTTATGAAGATAGTTCAGACTTAAGTAATAAAACGTATGCGCAACTTGAAACTGAACATCAAACATTATCTCAACAAGTTGATGAGTATAATGATCAATATTTGGAAATGCAATCTGAAGTCAGTGACTTAAATTCACAAATTAAGCATATGGAAACGGATCAAACTTTGGCGAACTTACGTCATAAATATCACATGTTGAAGAACCAATTGAACGACGAAGCGCAAGATTGGGCGAGTCTCAGTTATTTACAAGCGTTAGTCGATGGTCATATCGCTCAAATTAAAGACCAACGACTACCACAAGTGGTGAATGAGGCGACAGATATCTTCTCACGCCTTACAGAAGGTCACTACGTACAAGTGTCGTATGCGAACGACGAACTCATGGTTAAACAGCGTAACGGACAAGTTTATCAGCCTGTTGAGTTGAGTCAATCTACGAAAGAAATCTTGTACATCGCGTTACGTCTGAGTCTCATCAAGACGCTTAAACCATATTATCCATTCCCAATCATTATTGACGACGCTTTCGTTCATTTTGATAAAAATCGTAAAGCACGCATGATGAAATTTATTCGTCAGTTCCCAGAAGATTATCAAGTACTGTACTTCACATGTGTTAAAGACACAGGCATTCCATCTAAACAGATGATTACTTTAAATAAAGTAGAGGACGGTGCGAAATAATGAGAAATGCTGGAAATTTGAAACCAGGAGATTCAGTCAATCATTTCTTTCTCATCCATAAAGCGACGCAAGGTGTGACAGCGCAAGGGAAAGACTACATGACTTTGCACCTTCAAGATAAAAGTGGAGAGCTAGAAGCGAAATTCTGGACAGTGACGAAAGAAGATATGAAGATTCTGGAACCAGAAAAAATTATCTTAGCGAAAGGTGACATCATTAACTACCGTGGGCGTAAACAGATGAAGATGAACGGCTATCGTTTAGCGACTGCAGAAGATAACTTATCTGCTCATGATTTCATCAGTGGTCCACCGATGTCACCAGATGAAATACAAGAACAAATTTCTCGCTATTTACTTGACATCGATAATGCGAGTCTACAACGCATTACACGTCACTTATTAAGAAAGTATCACGATGAATTCTATTCATTCCCTGCAGCGAGTACGCATCATCATAACTTTGGAGGCGGACTGAGCTATCACGTCCTTACCATGTTAGAAATTGCGAAATCGCTTTGTGATATTTATCCATTACTTAATCGCAGTTTATTGTATAGTGCGATCATTCTACACGACCTAGGTAAGGTGAAAGAGCTGAGCGGTCCTGTGGCGACGTCTTACACAGTTGAAGGGAATCTATTAGGCCATATCTCTATCGCGAGTGATGAGGTCGCTGAGAGCGCAAGAGAGCTTAATATCGAGGGAGAAGAAGTGATGTTACTTCGTCATATGATTCTTTCTCACCATGGTAAGATGGAATTTGGCTCACCTAAAACGCCACATTTGAAAGAAGCGGAAATTCTTACCTTTATCGATAATATTGATGCGAAGATGAACATGTTTGAAAAAGCCTTTGGTAAAACGGATAAAGGGGAATATACCGAACGAATCTTTGGCTTAGATGGCCGTAAATTCTATAATCCAACAAGCTTAGATTAAGAGTAGAGTAGATTAAAGAGCGTGGGACAAAATTAAAACTTATTAAT
>NZ_KV804789.1:0-487 GCF_001811435.1 Staphylococcus sp. HMSC071G07 | reverse complement strand
GCGGTTCGATCCCGCTAGTCTCCACCATATATATTTAAAATTACATAATAGGGCGGTGTAGCTCAGCTGGCTAGAGCGTACGGTTCATACCCGTGAGGTCGGGGGTTCGATCCCCTCCACCGCCATTATTAAGTGTTGTGATTATATTTAGGACCTTTAGCTCAGTTGGTCAGAGCTAACGGCTCATAACCGTTCGGTCGCAGGTTCGAATCCTGCAAGGTCCATATAATTTGGAGGAGTACCCAAGTCCGGCTGAAGGGATCGGTCTTGAAAACCGACAGGGGCTTAACGGCCCGCGGGGGTTCGAATCCCTCCTCCTCCGCCATTTGAATTTAATCTTAGCACTTTTATTATGGAGGAATACCCAAGTCCGGCTGAAGGGATCGGTCTTGAAAACCGACAGGGGCTTAACGGCCCGCGGGGGTTCGAATCCCTCTTCCTCCGTATTTCACATTACCGCGGGATGGAGCAGTTCGGTAGCTCGTCG
>NZ_KV804788.1:0-46493 GCF_001811435.1 Staphylococcus sp. HMSC071G07 | reverse complement strand
TGTGTTCGGCATGGGAACAGGTGTGACCTCTTTACCATCATCACCAGACAATTTCTTCACTCTATTTATATTACATTGTTTCGAACTCATTTGCAACAGTTAATTTTACACTCTGTTAAAATTTCTTTGCAATTCATTTACAAACAATCTGTCTTGTTTAAGACGACTTTATTATAGTAATTCATCTCAGCTAAAAAGTCAACAGTTTGTTTGAACTTTTTTATGAGAGATTTAATTTCGCTCGTTTCTTCTTCAAGACTTTATATAGTCTAGCACATATATCCGTCCATTGACTAGTGATTCTTTTACACTAATTTAATATTTTTTGCTTTGTCCATCTCTATAACGTTTCTTGATAATCAGCTAACTCCGAAAACTTAACCATACACTCCCCTTTTACTATCTATGTATTTCTCCGCAACTAGGCTTCGGCTTACCTCTCAATCGTCTAAACCACTATCAGCTTCTACACCTACACAATCGTCACTTCTTTATTCTGCCTCCTGCACGTATTAATACCACCTTCGATAATAGATTGCCTATTCTGTTACTATCTTATCTCTTAAAACCTCATAGCGACTTTCCTAGTCATTCTATTACGTGCCACGCTATTCGCACTCTTGAACTTCCCAACAAATTCATAGTCCTCTCTCAACTGCCCACCGAACTTATTACACGACTACCTCCACTCTTCCTCTCCACCGCAACTACCCCCCAACCAACTCACCACCACACGCCAGAATGCTATCTCTATTGATTCGGAATCTCACACTGCACCACAAGTCATTACCCCATCACAAGATCCACTCCCCCTCTCCTCTATGCGCAATTCTCCCCCCCCTCGCTCCCTCTAATCACACATAAAAAAAGAACAGCCCGACCTCAGTCAGACTGTTCCGCTTCAAATATATTATTTCTGTCTCATGTATGGGAATAACAATACGTCGCGAATAGATGGTGAGTTTGTTAATAGCATGACAAGTCTGTCGATACCAATACCTAAACCACCTGTTGGCGGCATACCGTATTCTAGTGCTTCTAAGAAATCCTCATCCATTTCGTGCGCTTCATCGTTTCCTTCTTCACGTTCTTGTAACTGTGCTTCGAAACGTGCTCTTTGATCGATTGGATCGTTCAACTCTGTAAAGGCATTCGCATGCTCACGACCCACAATGAATAATTCGAAACGATCTGTGAAACGTGGATCTTCTGGATTTTTCTTAGCTAAAGGTGAAATTTCAATAGGATGACCGTAAACGAACGTTGGTTGGATTAATGATTCTTCAACCTTTTGTTCAAAGAATTCATTAACGATGTGACCATATTTCATGTGATCTGTAATTTCAACACCATGTTCTTTCGCAAGGTCACGTGCTTCTTCGTCAGACTTCACATCATAGAAGTTCACACCTGTAGCTTCTTTGACTGCATCTACCATGTGTACACGTTTCCAGCTTGAACCTAAGTCCACTTGTTCTTCGCCATATGGAATCGTCGTCTCACCTAATACCTCTTGCGCAATATGACGCACCATAGATTCAGTGATATCCATCATGTCATGGAAATCTGCGTAAGCTTCGTAAAGTTCGATCATAGTGAATTCAGGATTGTGACGTGTAGATACACCTTCGTTACGGAACACGCGTCCAATTTCGTATACTTTTTCAAGTCCACCAACGATTAAACGTTTGAGGTGCAATTCAATAGCTATACGCATGTAAAGCGTAGCGTCTAACGCGTTATGATGCGTTACGAATGGGCGTGCAGCCGCCCCACCAGCGATTTGATGCATCATTGGCGTTTCAACTTCTAAGAAACCTTTCTTATTCAAGAAGTTACGCATTTCTTGAAGAATCTTACTACGGTTGATAAAAGTTTGCGTGCTATCTTGGTTCGTGATTAAGTCTAGGTAACGTTGACGATAACGTTGCTCAATATCTTGTAAACCATGGTGTTTATCTGGTAAAGGTCTAAGCGCTTTAGTTAATAACGTGAAATCTTTTGCTTTAACAGACAATTCGCCTGTATTTGTCTTGAACATTACGCCTTCGATGCCGACGATATCACCTAAATCAGCACTCTTCCAAATCGCAAATTGGTCTTCTCCGATTTGGTCTTTACGTACATAGAGTTGAATTTGGCCTGTGAGATCTTGAATGTGCGCAAATCCAGCTTTACCTTTACCACGTTTCGTCATGATACGACCTGCTACAGTAACATGACTTTCGTCTTCTTTTTCTTTTAACTCTTCTTTACTATATTGATCCCATTGTTCATGTAGGGGTTCTGCCATATCTGTACGATCAAATTTCTGACCAAATGGATCGATTCCTAAATCGTATAATTCTTGTAATTTTTGACGACGGACCTGCATTTGGTCGTTCATTTCTTCTGACATTTCTTTCTCTCCTTTACGCTTGTTGTATTGTCCACTTCGGTCTCCATACCTTTTAACCAGGAATGCTTAGCGTTATCGATTTACACCAATTTATTTCCTATCTTTTTTAAAAGGTAAAAGCTTTGCAGACGCGATCACTTCTACTTTCACCTGTGTGATATCCAGAAGCATGATTGCGTAGTATCTTTACGCCAATTTATTCACCTTATTAATTCTACTAGACTAGTGAGCTGTAATAAAGGAATTTCGCCCTTTCTCTTCTATGAATCAATACGTTGCACTCGATCATCGGGAACAGGGATTTCACTAACACGGCGTTGTGTCTTCGGTTCAATGGCATCAGACGCAATATCTTGAAGTGGCACTAACACAAAGGCACGTTCTTCCATGCGTGGATGAGGGACTATGAGTTCATCATCCTGAATTTGTTCCTCACCGTATAAGATGATATCGATATCGCAAGTTCTTGGTCCCCAATGAATCTTACGCACACGATGCAGTTGTTGCTCCACATCAAGACAATGATGCAATAAATCGTGCGCACTTAACGTTGTTTCAACGCTCGCACAAAGATTCAAGAACGAATCTTGGTCAGTATATCCTATCGGTGCAGTGTCGTAGATGGGCGAAACGTCACGCACTTCAATACCTTCCACTTGATCTAACAAGCGGAGCGCTTCATGCAAGTGATATTCGCGATCACCCATATTACTACCTAGACTCAAATACGCTTTAGTCATTCGTATTCTCCCTCACAATCTCTATTCCTACACCTTGATAATGTCCTGGAATCGGTGGGTTTGGCTTAGTAATACTTATAGTCGTTTCCATTACACGATTATAGTGTGAATTTATACGTTTTGCAATACGTTCAGCAAGGTGCTCAATCAAGTTGACTGGTGGACCTTCCATGATAGCTTTGACGTCTTCATAGACTTCGGCATAGTTCACGGTATCCTCTACGCTATCAGATTCACCCGCCGCTTTTAAGTCAACCTTTAGTCGAACATTGACGAGGAAGGGTTGGCCAATTTCATTCTCAGCATCTAAAGCTCCATGGTACGCATAGAATTCGAGCCCTTTAAGAAAGATTGTGTCTTGCATCTTCATTCTCCTTCAAGTAATCCATACTTTGACCTATCTTGTAATTCATGGCCACATTATGTACGCGGACCGCTTTCACACCTTTCATGATGCCATAAGCTGTTGTCGCTGCTGTCGCTTCGTCACGTTCTTTCGCTCTCGTTTCATAATCTGCCATTTCTTTGATAAAACGCTTTCGACTCGTTGCAAGCAATACAGGATAACCAGTAGCTACGAGTTCGTCTAGCCTCGCCATGACCTCTTTCTCTTCTTCGCGCGTCTTAGCAAATCCTATTCCTGGGTCTAACCAAACTTTCTGCTCTGGAATTCCCGCAAGTTCGGCCTGGTTCGCTTGTTTCAATAATCTCACTAACATCTCTTCCATAACCGGTTCGTCGCGCTGACCGTCACCGTTATGCATCAAGACGATTTCGCCGTCATACTGCGCCACGACTTTAAATATCTCTGGGTCATAAAGACCTGCCCATTGATCGTTAATCATCGTCGCTCCATGTTTCAGAGCCGCTTCAGCCACTTCACTTCTGAACGTATCCACAGAGAGTTGAACATCTAACTCTGCTAGTGCTTTCACGACTGGGATCACGCGTTCCATTTCCTCTTCAAGCGCAACTTCCTCGTGTCCTGGGCGTGTAGAAACGCCGCCGATGTCTATGATATCTACGCCTTCTTCAATCATCGCTTTCGCTCTTTGTAGCGCTTTCTCTACAGAATTGTATTCACCGCCATCAGAGAACGAATCCGGCGTGACGTTTAAGATTCCCATAATTTTAGTATGTGCCACCCACATCGGCCTCCATTCGTTTTAGTATGGTAAAATAGTCTACTTTATCATGATAACTTGAAATGTCTCTTTTTTCAGTAGTTAAATATGTAAAGTTAAAATGCGTTTAGATCTCTACGCTTTCACTCTAATCATCACAACACCGCATCCCGCCGAAGCGCATAAACCACGAAAATCCTTACCTTAACTCGTCAATCAACCCTACAATCTAAAAAAGCACTTGAAATGGGATTCCCACTTCAAGTGCTCGCTTAAAATAACAATTAGTCGTCGAATGAATATAAAGGTGTAGAAAGGTAACGTTCACCGTTACTTGGTAATACAGTAACAACTGTCTTACCTTTACCTAGTTCTTTCGCTTTCTCGATTGCTGCGTAAATCGCTGCACCAGAAGAAATACCACCTAAGATACCTTCTTCTTTCGCAACTTTACGAGACATTTCCATAGCTGTTTCGTTACCTACTTTGATAACTTCTTGATAAATGTTTGTGTCTAACGTATCTGGAACGAAACCTGCACCTAATCCTTGTAATTTGTGTGGACCTGGTTCGCCACCACTTAAGACAGGTGAAGCTTCTGGTTCGATAGCTACGAGTTGGATGTCAGGATATTTCTCTTTTAAGACTTTACCTGCACCAGTTAACGTACCACCTGTACCTACACCAGCTAAGAATGCATCAATTGTCTTACCTTCGAATTGTTCAACAAGTTCTGGACCTGTAGTTAATTCGTGGATCTTAGGGTTAGCTGGGTTCTCGAATTGTTGTGGTTCGTAGTAACCATATTCTTCTTTCAATTCTTTCGCTTTCTTGATTGCACCTTTCATCGCTTCAGATCCAGGTGTTAATACAAGTTCAGCTCCGTATGCTTTTAATAAGTTACGACGTTCTTGGCTCATTGTTTCTGGCATTGTAAATACTGCTTTGTAACCTTTCGCTGCACATACGAATGCAAGACCGATACCTGTGTTACCACTTGTAGGCTCTACGATTGTGTCGCCTGGTTTAATCTTACCGTCTTTTTCAGCTTGTTCGATCATTGCTAAAGCGATACGATCTTTCACTGAGCCGCCTGGGTTTTGATATTCTAATTTAACGTATACATCTGCAGCGTCTTCACCAACGACATGGTTCAATTTGACTACAGGTGTATCTCCAATGACTTCAACAACATTGTTTACTGGTTTCTTTGCCATAGTTATTAGCTCCTTTATAGTACAGTTTTTTAAAACTTACTTGTCTCCTCGGATATACTTTAATTCTATCAGATTTTTCAGTAAAAACAACTGTAATGCACTCACTCCCCTAATTTGGGAGTAAGTCGCGGAGTTCTTCTTCGCTGTAGTGATATTTATTACGACAGAAATGACATTGTGCTTCTGCACCGTGATCTTCTTTAATCATACTTTCGATTTCTGCTTCTCCTAAACTACGGATCGCGTTTAAGAACTTATCATGTCCACAATTACATTCAAATTGTGCTGGCATTGTTTCTAATATTTGAAGATTGTCCTTACCGAGCACTTCTTCAAGAATTTCTTCAGGTGTTAACCCTTGTTCAATCAGTTTAGATACCGGTGTCATATTTGAAATGGCGTCTTCAAGTTGACTGATGACTTTGTCGTCGGCGCCTGGCATCACTTGGATGATGAAACCGCCAGCTGCTTTGATAGAGTTGTCGGGATTGACGAGCACACCTAAGCCTACTGAGGAAGGCACTTGTTCACTTTTAGCAAAGTAGTACGTAAAGTCGTCGCCTAACTCCCCAGAAACGATAGGGCTTGAACCTGTGAAATAGTCTTTCATTCCGACATCTTTAACTACGGAAAGCGCACCGTCTACACCAACTGCACGTCTCACATCTAATTTGCCAGCATCATTGAGCGGAAAGTGCGTTTGGGGTTGGCTCACGTAGCCGCGCACATTCCCTTTCGCATCTGCATCAGCTGTAATCTTACCTATAGGTCCCTGGCCATCTACTGTAACTGTTAACTTTTGATCCCCTTTCAACATTGCGCCCATCATTAAAGTTGCTGTCATCGTACGACCGAGCGCTGCTGAAGCAGTAGGCCATGTGTAATGTCTCGTTTGAGCTTCTTGAACTGTTTCAGTGGTAAGCGCACTGTAGGCACGAATTTGGCCATCATAAGCAAGCGCTTTAACGATATAATCTTGTGTCATAATTACTTTCTCCTTTATCTATTTCTTGTTTAGGTTAACTGAATAAGACCTCTTGAGTTCGTCGCGCTCATCATGTTCTTTAGTCATTATCTATTAACACTTATTTTAAGTTGCCATAAACTTTACAACGTTTATTCTTTATATTCAAGTTAAAAAAACTCTTTCCACTACCAAATACTGATAGCGGAAAGAGACTTTTTCAAGCAGATTGCTTTATTCGTTTCTATTGCTAGGATCGTTCGGATCACTTGGGTTGCTTGGTTTGTCAATATTCGGTGCTTGTTCGTGACCTGTTGACTCACCTTCATTTTCTTCTGATCCTTCAGATTCACGACGGTCTCTATCAGGACTTTCGTTGTCTGATGTGTTGCTGAGTTCATGTTGTTCGCGGCGAATATCTTCATAAGATTTACCGTACTTACCTTCTTTGAAGTCCGGGTCTTCTTCGCTCACTACTTTAGCAGAATCGTAATCGACTTCTGGTAAGACACCATCGTAGAAGAGTGATTGAATTTGTTCTGCTACTAATGTTTCTTCTGTTAATAATGACTTAGCGATGAGTTTCAATTGAGACTCATGCTCAAGCAAGATTTGTTTACAACGTTCATATTGTTCTTTGATGATACGTTGTACTTCTTTATCAATTTCATATGCGATTTGACCTGAGTATTCAGGATCATCTTGCATATCTTTACCTAAGAAGACTTGGCCGCTATTACTGCTTGAGAATTGAAGTGGTCCAAGTTTCTTACTCATACCATATTCGGTAACCATTTTACGCGCGATATTTGTAGCACGTTCGAAGTCGTTGGAAGCACCTGTAGATACTTCGCCAAAGTTAATATCTTCAGATACACGTCCACCGAGCAAGCCACAAATCTTATCGAGCAATTCTGGTTCAGTCATTAAGAAGCGATCTTGTTTAGGTAACATCATCGCATAACCACCAGCTTGACCACGAGGTACAATCGTAACTTTGTGTACCACTTCTGCTTCGTCAAGCACCATACCGATAACAGTATGACCTGCTTCGTGGTGCGCTACAATATTGCGCTCTTTCTCAGAAATAACGCGTGATTTCTTAGCTGGACCGGCAATAACACGGTCAGTTGCTTCTTCAATATCTCGCATATCGATCTTCTTCTTACCTTCACGTACAGCAATGAGAGATGCTTCGTTAAGTAAGTTCTCTAAGTCGGCACCAGAGAAACCTGGTGTACGTTGAGAGATCGCTTTAAGATCCACTGTTTCATCAAGTGGTTTATTCTTCGCGTGAACATGCAGAATTGCTTCACGACCTTTAACATCAGGACGACCCACTTGAATTTGTCTGTCGAAACGACCTGGACGTAATAAGGCTGGGTCAAGGATGTCAGGTCTGTTAGTAGCGGCAATCATGATAATACCTTCGTTCTCACCAAAGCCGTCCATTTCAACGAGGAGTTGGTTCAATGTTTGTTCACGTTCATCGTGACCGCCACCAACACCAGCGCCACGTTGACGACCTACCGCATCAATCTCATCGATGAAGATGATACAAGGCGCGTTTTTCTTCGCGTTCTCGAATAAATCACGCACACGGCTCGCACCAACACCGACGAACATCTCTACGAAGTCAGAACCACTGATAGAGAAGAACGGTGCACCAGCTTCACCAGCTACAGCACGTGCAAGTAATGTCTTACCTGTACCTGGAGGTCCTACTAAGAGGACACCTTTAGGGATACGAGAGCCCATTTGTTTAAATTGTTTGTTGTCTTTCAAGAAGTCAACGATCTCAATTAATTCTTGTTTCTCTTCATCAGCACCGGCTACATCAGAGAAGCGAACACGTTTCTTCTGACTGTCGTACATCTTCGCTTTGGATTTACCAAAGTTCATCATACGACCGCCGCCACCGCCACCTTGGGCTTGGCTCATGAAGAATAAGAAGAGGATAAAGATGACTACTACTGGAATGAGTGACGTCAAGATTTGACTGAAGACACCTTGTTTTTCTTCCTCTTTAACTGTTAGTTTCAAGTCTTTTTGACTTTTCGCTTTATCAGTAATTTTTTCTAACTCTTTATCATTGTTATAAAGAATTGTTGAAGAATAATCTTTATCATTCTTCGTCTTACCACTTACCATGTAGACATTTTGCTCTGGTTTAATTTCGAGTGATTTCAAATCACCATCGTTAAGCTTTTTCTCGAACTGGTTGTATGTCAACTGTTTAGGCGAGTTGCCGTTACCGTTGATCCATGAGAATAAGCCAAAGATGATGACGCCGACAATTACAATGACGAGCAAATTGCGAAAGGCTTTCTGCATGTGCGATTTCCTCCTACTTCTATAATAAAACTAACCAAAATTTTAACATAATTATTCATTTGCAAGCTAGCAAACAAACTCTCGCCACAACCTCTACAACAAAGGTAGAGACTCAGGCTTGGACGATCTCTATACAAGATCTAAGCATTTCTGAACATATGAATTTACGTATACATCTAATAAGTATAAAGACATGATTCAGTAAATGTGTAACGTTATATATAAGCATGCTGAGTGGTGGAAGCCCACTCAGACATGGTATACGACAACGTTAGGGGCGAACCACAATTAATATGTAAATACTGCCCTAATTAGTAAGTATATATCATCACAATAGATGATTAAATCTTACTGCATTATTTATTATAAATTTCTTCTTTAAGTGTACCGATATAAGGTAAGTTACGATAATTCTCGTTGTAATCGAGACCATAGCCGACTACAAAGTCATCAGGTATCTTCTTACCTACATATTTCGCTTCGATATCTGCTTTGCGTCGATTAGGTTTGTCTAATAAAGTGACAATCTCTAATGAGTTCACACGACGCGCATGCAATAATTCAGTAATAGACTTCAATGTTGTGCCTGTTTCAAGAATGTCCTCGATGATTAATATATCTTTACCTTCGATAGAAGCGCCTAAATCTTTAAGAATTTGAACTTCTCCAGTCGATTCAATACCGCCATGATAGCTAGAAACGTCCATGAAATCGATAGTGATGTGCGTATCAATATGTTTGATTAAATCTGCCATAAACATCACTGAACCCTTTAAGATACCCACACATACCAAGTCTTTACCTCGATATGCTTCTGTGATCTCACGTCCTAACTCTTGGCATAAAGTTTGAATCTCTGCTTCTGTGAGCAGGATTTCTTGTAAATCATTCTTCATATACTACCTCTCCTATATCTTGAATAGCTAATTGCTGCTGGTATGGCTTCCGCACATAAAGGGAGCCCACAGCGATAATCTCTCCGTTCGCCGCTTCAACAATCGGCATACGCTGTCTTTCAGAGATCACGACTTTCTGGTCTATAAATATACGGCTGATCTTCTTCGTCCCTGTATGATGATTGAGCGCAACACGATCTCCATCTTTCTTCGTTCTCACTCTTAATGGCAATATGTCTTGAGGTAGTTCTTGTCGTACTACAATTTCATAATGATTAAAGTGATACGTACCCGCTTCACGAATCGTTAGTGGAGATGATGGTTCACCACTGCTTGAATTAGCCATTATTATAAATTTATCATAAGCTATACGAATTATCCATTTATCTGTAGTGTGGACTTCTGCTTGAGCAACCGTCCCCTCAATTTGTTCAAACCAGGCTTGATACATCTTCTCTGATAGCGGTTGATGGTCGCCGATCGAAGCGAAGAGTTGATCCAATACTTCTACTTTAACATTGTACGATAACTCGCCGAAAGCCTCTCTGCTGACTTCATAGTATGGTTGACGCCTTGTTGTTGTACTTTGTCGTTGAATAAAGGTCCGTGCCTGCTGTTGAATTTGCTGACGTTGCGCGTCGTGCCATTCTTTTAACCGTAATAGCTGTGCAGGGTCGAGTTGCGCGTTGTTATCCACCTCAGGTAAAATGCGATTTCGAATATCATTGCGCACATATGTGTTGGAGGCGTTCGTTTCATCCTCGTAAAACGGAACTAGGTGCTGCTGTTGATACTGCTGAATCGCTGCTTTCGAAGTTTCAAGTAAAGGTCGTACGAGTCGATAATTATGACGGTGCTGCGTGTCGGCCATACCTAAACTATTGCGCGTAGAACGTCCTGTGAACAAGCGATAGAAAATGGTTTCAATTTGGTCATCCTGGTGATGAGCTGTAAGCAAGACATCGCCTGCAATCGCTCGCATCTGTTGATCGAACCATTTATAGCGCGCCTCTCTCGCTTGAGATTCAATGCTGCGGCCTGCTGCTACTGTTGCTGATAAATCCAAGCGAGTACAGTACAACGGAATGTCATGCGTCGTGCAATAGTCTTGTAATAACTGAGCTTCGTTCTCTGACTGCGCTCTCAACCCATGATTTACATGCAAACAACTCAACTGCTGATAAGTCTCAGATAAATCATGCACTAACGTATGTAACAAACACATACTGTCGATACCGCCCGACACCGCTAAGACAACATGCTCTTGTTCGCCCCACAACGTTTCGTTCACTTTCAACTGTCTAGACCCCCTTTCATTATGATAAGCGTATCTCTCGTCAAATAGCCTCAATAATCAACAATGCGAATTGACTCTTGCCATCCTTGACTACTTTAAGACTTATGTATCAGATTCATAAAAAAGAGGCTGTCTGAACATCTCTTCCCTTTGTCTCGAATGCTCAGCTAGCCTCTATTTCACCTCACATCACACGTTCGTATATATATATATCAACTATATCGGATGTCTATTGGCGTATTAGAATACAGGTATGATTCAATTGAGTGAAGTACGGCTCTAGAAAGCTACGTCGCAATTAACGACGTGCACCACGACCTCCACGTCTTGATTCTGTTTGACGCTTGATTGTCGTTAATTTATCTTCACTGTCCTTTAAGAAATTGCTTAATTTCTTCTCAAAATCTGCTTCTTTATTTTGAGATGATCTATGATGTGATCTGCGGTTATGACGACGTGGGCGATCTTTCGCTTTCTTGATTGAAAGACTAATCTTACCATCGTCAGCAATCGAAAGTACTTTCACTTCCACTTCGTCCCCTACTGATAAATGGTCTTCCACGTTCTCAACGTAATTGTCCGCCACTTCACTAATATGCACTAAGCCACTTTTACCTTCAGGCAATTCAACGAATGCGCCAAATTTTTTAATTCCAGTGACTTTGCCTTTAAGCTTGTTTCCTACTTCGATTGACATATTGTAAATAAATCCTCCCGGTATGATTTCAAGTTATCACTATTATATGCCTGTTTAGATAATTTAACAATGGTAGAATGAACCGAAAGATTATTTTTTCTCCTGTGTGATTGTATTGCAGTGCATGATGAGCACTATATCACGTAGGTTAAAATGCCTACACGATTGCAATCAATCGTTATTTCTTATCATCTTTCGATCCAGCATCATCCTTCTTAGATTTATCATCAGGCAGTTTGAAGATGACTTCACCATCATTACTTAAATAATAGTCGTCACGTGCAACTTTTTTAATGTAACTCTTCTTATTAAGATTGTTCAGTTTTTCTTTCAATGCTAGTTCTTCGTCTTGTTGCTTTTGATACTTCTGTTCTTTTTGTTGTCGAATATGTGCATCATGGTCATTCTGATGCTTCTGCGCAACAACCATGATAGATAGGACAATGATGACGAGTAGTAACAAGCCACCGATAAAGGTCATACGGCGACGGACCACGCGCTTCTTGGCTTGGATGCGCTTTTTCTTCTTATTCTCATATGAGGTATACTGATTGCCGATGTCTTGTACTTTCTTACTCATGACGTGCCCCTCTCTTAAGACTCGCTTACTTTCTCTTCTTTCACAACTTCGTACATACCTTTCGCATTCGCTTTATTCGCGTGTTCGCTTAATCCAGTCACTTTGACCGTCACGATCTTCTGACCGAAACGAATGACGAGTTCGTCACCCTCTTTGACGTCTGTGCCTGCTTTGGCCACATTGCCATTCACTGTGATGCGTCCTTGGCTACTAATTTCTTTCGCCAAAGTACGGCGTTTCACTAGACGAGACACTTTGAGATATTTATCTAATCTCATGCTTCATGACCTCCTCGTTCAATATATTCTTTCAATTCTGCTTCGCTCAAATCTTTATTTTTTGTCTTATCATACAACTTCAAGAAGTGCTCTGCAAATACTTTTTCAAACTTCACACGCGTTTGCTTACCTTCTTTACGCTTGGCCTCAGCCCAAATTTCTTGTAGATCAGATTCATCTTCCGCATGTGCTTCACCGAAGATATGTGGATGTCGACGAATCATTTTATCATTCAAACTTGCAATGACCTCTCCAACATCGAAATAGCCTTCTTTCTTACCGATACTTGTGTGTAATAATACTTGTAAAAGTATATCCCCTAACTCTTCAATCATGTGCCAATCATCTTCGTTATCGATCGCTTCAAAGAGTTCGAAAGATTCTTCGAGTAAATAACGTTTCAGTGAATCATGCGTTTGCTTTTTATCCCAAGGACAGCCTTTCTCATCATCCACAAGTAAATCAATCACTTCAGTCGCATAAGTGAAATCGCTGTAGTAAGCTTGCGCCGCTTCAACACGTGGGACAAAGACGCTCGTCAGGTTCGTAAAGGCTTCGCTCTCAAAGTCTAGCTCGTGTAACGGCACCGTTTGACGCGTCGCCCCTGTCGCATGCGCGCCTGTGACAATGGAAACGGGATGGTCATCAGGATAGCGCTCCATCAAGGTAATCTTCACATCGCCTGCTACGAGACTACTATAGACCTGCGTGATTAACGTATGATTGCGAATGTTTAGTTGATCAGCTTGAAGCGCTGTCGCATCAAGTAAGGTAAAGCCGTCATTAGGGTCCACTTGAACCGCTTCAAACACATCGTCGAGGAAGCTTCGTCCTCCATAAACTTGCACTGTTAATGTGTCATCTTTAGCTGCTGCTTCAAACAACAAACGTGTCGTCGTCTCTGCAACGCGAGGATGGCCTGGAACTGCATAAACGACGTCCTGCTCTTGCGCTGCAGCAATCAGCTCATCTGTAATCGCTTGGTAGACCTCCTCAAATTGTTCGTGCGCCTCATAGAGATGATCGAAGCCTTCAAAGCGAACTTCGTCTTGCAACTCGTTGATGACCGGATGTTCTAACGTTCGCGCGTAGACCAGCGACTGTTCTTTCAAATAACGATAAACACCTAAAGTCATATCCTCTAAGCTATGATTACCTAATCCTACTATCGTAATTGAATGTGTCATTGACGTCTTCCTCTCTTGTACTGATATAGTTTGTCGCCAAATGGTAAGTGTTTCACTTCTTTATAAGATAATAAGCGCAATTTGACTACTAAAATAACTGTAGTGATAATACCTGCTAACGCACTGATGATTAACGTAATCAGGCCGCTGATACGTCCGTGTATTGGAAAGCAGAACATGAGCACTTGAACAACTATCGTCATGCCTAACATCACAAGGATGAGTTTACCCACATATGCTTTCATGCGATGCAATGGGTAGAGCTGCATCACTTTGCGGTGTAAGATGCCAGCAAAGATCGCGAGCGAAAGTACTGTACTGACACTCAAACCTAGCGTGTGAATGGTAGGTATGAGAAGTAGGTTACCTATTATTTTACTACAGAGACCTACGACTAAACCAATAAGAACAGTCTTCTCTTGCTGTTTCACTTGCAGCAACGCGATGTCCATCATAATAAGCGAGACACAAATCACCGTCAGCATAAAGACACTCAACGTTCCTGGTAGACTGTTATTCTGGAAGAAGACGATGTTTAACGATGGCAGCAAGTTGATCAAACCAACGCCTGCCGCAGTACTGATGAGAATCGTTACCTTTAACGATGCGTTGGTATAACGACTGACGAGATGATGTTCCTCTTCTCTCACTGCTTTAGACAGTAAGGGCAATAAGACGAAACTAAACGTCGTCGTAATGATGAGCCCCATTTGAATAAAGGACGGACCTCTATCAAAGATGCCTTTCTGTTCGATTGCTTCTTTAAAAGGGACACCTACTGCTTTTAACAGACGAATAACGGTAAAGCTATCCACGATTTGCCACAACAGAACGAGTATTTGACTCACTGAGAAAATCACGACGGCTAAGAAGAAATGGCGCCAATCAATCGACGTACGCGTTTCCTCGGCTAACGTGAGTTTAAAGGGACGGCGTGAAATAAAAAAGATGCTCGCCCCTAACGCACCGATAACGGAGCCACCAATCGAAAGTGTTGCAGCTTGGTAGACGGTCCAGTCCTGCTTGACGAAACAGCCGATAGCGATAAAGATGATACTCACTCTAATGAGCTGCTCTATTACCTGGGAAATAGCCGGCGGATTCATGTTCTGTGCAGATTGATAATATGCACGACAGACGCCTAGTATCCCAATGAATAAAAAGCTAGCGCTCGCTACTCTCAATATAGTGGTCAAACTAGGGTCGCCCATCAAGCGGGTTAACCATGGTGCACAGATAAAACAGATGATAAACAAACTGATGCCGAGTGTTTGTACGACAATTAACATGCGTGTATAACGCGCACTTGAACGTTCCGCTTCAAAGATTTGTGTCGTCGCACTTGGTATAGCCGTAGCCGATAAGATGCCTCCCAGCGCTAATAACGGATACACTTGTTGATAGGCATAAAGTCCTGAGTCACCTAGTATATTCTGATAAGGTACGCGGTAAAGCGCACTTAATATCTTGATAATGATTAAAGCTGCTGTGAGAACGACAACCCCATTAAATGCGGTCTTTGATTTAGTCTTCATCTTGTATTGTCATACTCTCCTCTATACATTTAACTAAGAATTTCAAGTTGTCGAGGGTGTTGGCACTCTTGTTTAAATTCACTTTCATTTGTCCTTCTTTCACACCGAGTTTCATCGCTCGTCCAAGCGGTTGTGTCGCTTTGAATAATGCTTCACCATTTACGTCATTCGTACCTTGTTGAGAGAGTAGAACTTCGACTTGTTTACCTTGCTCTTTGATGGAAGTAATGCCTGCATGTAAAGCATAGACTTTGATTTCCATCATATCTAACAAGCGTTCCACTTCTGGTGGATATTCGTTAAAGCGATCGATGAGTTCATCTTTAACATCTCTGAGTTGTTCCATCGTTTCTAGCTGACGGAGCTTTTTATAAATCTCAATCTTCGCTTGCTCGTTAGGGATATATTGCGCTGGTAGATACGCATCGATATTGAGTTCAATTTCGACTTCTGGCGCGTCAGGTTTCTCTTCCTTAATACCTCGTTTTTCATTAACAGCTTCTTCAAGCATTTGAGAGTATAAATCAAAGCCGACGGAATCGATAAAGCCACTCTGTTGTTTACCGAGGAGGTTACCTGCACCACGTATATTCAAATCACGCATCGCAATCTTGAATCCTGAACCGAGTTCCGTAAATTCTTTGATGGCTTGAAGGCGATCTTCTGCCGTTTCAGTCAACACTTTGTTCATCGGATGTAAGAAGTACGCATAGCCAATTCGACTTGAGCGTCCGACACGACCGCGTAATTGATACAACTGACTGAGTCCGAAGCGGTCTGCATTCTCAATAATCAGCGTGTTGGCATTAGGGACATCGACACCTGTCTCAATAATCGTCGTTGTCACGAGAATGTCGAACTCGTGATTGATAAAGCTAAGCATCGTTTCCTCTAAATCACGCTCGGTCATCTGACCATGTGCAACGGCGATATTCGCGTCAGGCATCAGCATTTGTAGCTGTTCACGCTTTTCATAAATCGACTGAACTTGGTTGTATAAATAGAAGACTTGTCCGTCACGAGAGAGTTCACGTTCTAAGGCTTCTTTAATAAAATTAGTGTTCTGTTCGACCACGTAAGTTTGGACCGGGAAGCGGTTCTCAGGTGGTGTTTCGATAACTGAAAGATCACGCACACCTAACATACTCATGTGTAAGGTACGTGGAATAGGTGTGGCTGTCAGTGTCAACACATCGACATTTGTCTTGAGTTGTTTAATCTTCTCTTTGTGACGCACACCAAAGCGTTGTTCTTCATCGACGACGAGAAGACCTAAATCTTTGTACTCGACCGTCTTACCTAATAATTTATGTGTACCTACGACGATATCGACGTAACCTGATTTCAGCCCTTCTTTCGTTTGTTTGATTTCCTTGCTCGTTCTGAAACGACTCATCAACTGAATTTCGATTGGGAAATCTTGCATACGCTCAATTAACGTTTCATAGTGTTGCTGAGCGAGAATCGTCGTTGGCACTAAAAACGCGACTTGCTTGCCTTCCATGACTGCTTTAAAAGCTGCGCGTACGGCAACTTCAGTCTTACCGTAACCTACGTCACCACAAAGCAAGCGGTCCATCGGTTTGGTACGTTCCATGTCACCTTTAATCTCATCGATGGATTTCGCTTGGTCTGGCGTTAATTCGAATGGGAAATCCATTTCGAAATCGTGTTGTTCTGGCGTATCAGGGCCAAATTTGTGACCTTGTGCCATCTCACGTTCCTTATATAGTTCAATCAGTTCATCAGCAATATCTTCAACGCTTTGTTGAACTTTCGCTTTCGTCTTCTTCCACTCTGAACCGCCCAGTTTATTCAATCTTGGTGATTTATCTTCTGAAGCGACGTATTTCTGAACTTGGTCCATCTGATCGACAGGAACAAAGAGTTGATCGGTACCTTTATATTGAAGCTTAATGTAGTCTTTATGGATACCATTCACTTCAAGCGTCTCTACGCCTAAATAGCGTCCTACTCCGTGGTGCACATGAACGATATAGTCGCCGACCTTTAAGTCTTGGTACGATTTAATCTTTTCCGCATTTGAAATGGTCTTCGTGTGTTTGCGTTTCTTCTTCTGTTTAGATTTAAACAGCTCACGTTCAGTGACGATGGCCAATTGCATGTACGGCAGTTCAAAGCCTTCAGATAGACTGCCTTCCGTAATGACGGCTTGGCCACCAGTGATATCGTTGCTCACCGTATCTAGGAACGTCGGAATGTGCATTTCATTGAGCATCGATTGAATGCGTTCTTTCTTCGATTCCGTTTCCACGAGGACAACTACGGTATAGTCATTATTCACGTAGCGTTGGAACTCTGAACGCATGATGTCATATTGACCGTAGAACTGTTGTACAGGTTTGCAAGAGAATTTGATGATATGCTCAATCTTCGTATTCATCGTTGCTGTAAAAAGGGTGAAGTATGTAATCTTATAATCCTCTAACAAGTATTCAACACTATCGTCTTTCAGAAATTGCTGTCCGATAAAACCTTTACCACTCTCAATCAGTTGAGACATAAAGTCTTCTGTTTCTACTGTTAGCGCTACTTCTGTCTCTTTCACACGGTTGAACTCATCCACGATGACAATTGCGTTATTTTTAAAATAATCAATCAACGTCGCGGGCTGCTCATACATAAAGGCAACGAGACGGCGCAACACTTGATGATCGAAGAAGTCTGATTCGAAGAGCTGGTAGCTTTCAAGCGTCTCTTTCAAATCATTGCGCACAGCTTTATCAATCTTTGGACGTGTCTCTTCGTAGGCAGCTTGCACGTTACGCTTCGTCTGTTTAAGCACTTCGTCTGTAATAATATAGTCGCTCGCTGTCGTGATGTGCACGTGCTCGAGATTCTGATTGGAACGTTGCGTTTCCACGTCGAAATCACGGATGGAGTCCACTTCTGTATCAAACAACTCGATACGGACAGGGTCACCAATCAACGGATAGATATCGATGATGCCCCCACGTAGAGAGAACTCACCAATATGAGACACGACGCTTTCTCGACGATAACCCATGTTGACGAGTTTATTGAGAAATTCATCGACATCAATGTCGTCTCCTACTTCGAGTTCGACTTGATGATTCTTCCATAATTCGACAGGTGTGAGCCACTTCTTCAAACCATTTAATGGCACGATAAATAACCCTCGTCGTTCTTCTACGAGTGCAGTGAGGGTTCTCACACGTTCACTCATGAACTCGGGGCTTTGAGTAGAGAACTCTTCAGTCATGATATCTTGAAGAGGATATTTGTATAACTCTGTCGAATCGACAAATTGTAAAAGATCTTGCTCTAGCTTCTCAGCTTGATAGAGATTGTTCGTTACCACGAGCATCTGCTCATGGCTGTTCAAGAACTTCTCCGCTATGATGGCAGCTTTCGCTGAAGCGGAGAGGCCTGTCACTAGCACATTGCTCTGTCCAACTACACTATCTAATTCTTGATAACGTTTATCTGTGTTTATATAGTTCGTTATTATTGATTTCAATTGACCTCACCATTATATTTATTCATTACATTATCGAAATCAGATGTTTCGATATAGTCCTCAACTGCGTATGCCGCATGTTCAATCACTTTCTCCATGACTTTCATTTCTTCCTTGGAGAACTTCTGCAAGACATAATCTGGAACAGACATGCCATTCGTCGGACGTCCTACGCCGATACGAATGCGTTTAAATTGATCTGTACCAATCATCTTAATAATTGATTTCATCCCATTATGGCCGCCTGCACTACCCTTTTGACGCAGACGCACTTGCCCTTGAGACAAATCTAAGTCGTCATATAGCACGAGTAAATCTTCTGTATCAATATTATAATAATCCATGAGTGGCGCGACCGCTTCACCTGACAAGTTCATCATCGTCAGCGGTTCCACGAGCATCACTTTCTCGTTGCCTATACGTTCAATTGTATAAGCCGCCTTAAACTTCTGTTTATCCATTTTAAAATGTTGTCGTTCAATCAAGTGATCAATCACTTCAAATCCAATGTTATGTCTTGTAAGTTCAAAACGTTTCCCTATATTACCGAGACCAACAATACATTTCATTGTGTTACCTCCGCTTGTTGCGCTAATTTCCGCGTTGCTCACGCGAGACGTATTCCTGTATATCATAACATAACTCTTTACCCAAAGTCGTATGCGAATCATGCGATGGATATAGAAAAAGCTGGAACATCCTCTACTAGCCAGCCACAAACTTCTATACTTTCGATGTAGCTGAGGATATTCCAACTTTATTACAATCTTATTGATTATCTGTTGCTTTCTGCGCTCTATCTTTACCGTCGATGTGCTCTTGAATATGTTCACTGAGCACGACCCAGCCTCTCCAGCCGATGTGTACAGCATCACTCATCGTATGCGGCTCGTAGTCTTCAGAACGCATGTCATAAATCGTACCATGTTTATCATGTTGCTCAATCACATGTTGAATCTTGTCGTACACTTTATAACGTTTCTCCGGTTTGATATTGATATGATCATACCATTTACCGTTGACCGGCAAGATCACGTATTGTACATCGGCACCTGAGGCATTCAAAGTATCCGTGAGTAACTCTAAATCTTTAAATTCAGGTGAATTCATCTTAAACTCATGATTTCTTGAAATGAAGTGACGATGTTTTTGCAACTGTTTCCAGTACGGATCTTTGATGCCGAATTCGTTGCTCTTACTATGCTTGTCACCAAACTTCACCGCTTGTGGCTCAAGTTGGTCGAAATCTCTTTCTTTCTCCGGCGCTTTGTCTACACGTTGACTAAGCGGCGATAATGAGATTGGCTTGTGACTCTTAATCGCTTCAATCTTCTGCCAGTTGTTCATCTTCCACGGGCTCATAAAATGACCTGAAGTATCGCCATTCACGTAATCTTTAAGAAAATCATTATCTTTATTCGCTTTGAAATCTAACAAGCGCTTCGCGTAACGCTTCTTCAAGTCAACTGGGATATCTTTGTTTTCAAAAATGGCGTTAACTTGTTCTTTCGAAGAACGTCCTGTGTAGTTGTTATCGTTAACACCTTTCTTTGAGAACCATTGCGGTGATATTAACACCGTCATCTTTTTACCCTTTAAATTCGAATATTGCGCGCCTAATGTAATAGCTTGAATCAAACTCGTCGATCCACCTTTACCGACGTAGAACATGTGTTGATCTTTGTGCTTCAACAAGATAGCTGACTGATACGGATCATCTTTGTTGAGCTCACTGGATCCGTAAACAGGGTAGAAATCATCATTCTTTAACATGGCACTTTGAATCTCTGTGCCTTTAAGTACGTTGTCAGAAAGGGACACGCTTTGTTTGCATAGCTTAGATGTCGTCCACTTCTGTTGGTACCATTGGGCGGGCGTTAATAGAAACCCAATAAACAGGATGGCGCTCAACACCAAAGCTATCATTGCTGGATACTTCTTCATCGGAGGTCGTTCAATACGTCAACAATCTTGTTAGGTGTTGCCCATTCGTCACGATCAAAGTCCATGACAGACACTTCAATGCCAAGTTGGTTCTGGATTTCGAGTAATAATCCAACTGTTTGCATGGAGTCGATGATTCCTTCTTCGAACACTTCGATGTCCGGTTGTTCTTTCACGATGTCGTCTTCTGCTACTTCTGCTAATATATCTAATACTTGTTCTCTAAATTCCATATGAGTACTCCTTTATAACTATCCTTTTTTATTTAAAATTATCTAAATAATACACCTGAGAATATCAAGAAACCAAATGCTACAAAGTGGAAAGTGATAATAATACTTAAGATGTTGAATACTGGATGCTTAAGCTTACCAAAGCGTTTTTTACGCCATTTTTCATAATAACTATATAGAATAAATAAAGCGGCATGGTAGAAACCATATATGATATAGAACCATTCAAGTCCATGCCAAATCCCCATAATTCCGAAGTTCACGAGGAACCCGAAATTGGAAATATTTAACGGCTTCTTCATCATCTTGTTCTTAGTCATGTAGAAGACGATGCGCATGTAAACACAGTCACGGAACCAGAACGATAAACTCATATGCCAACGGTTCCAGAAATCTTTGATGTTCTTCGCTTTGAATGGCTGGTTGAAGTTCATTGGTGTCTGAATGCCATAAATGTAACTGAGCGCTACAGCAAATAAACTGTAACCCGCAAAGTCGAAGAACAGATAGAAACTATATGCATACATGTACTTCCAATAGTCGACAAAGGTCGTTAAGTGATGTGCTTGTAATGGCACGATGCCATAACTATGGATAAGATGCGCAATTATATATTTGTACAAGAAACCAAGCATGATATAATGCACTGCTTTTTCCAATAAACCGCGATACGTCTTCGCATCAGGTGTTTTGTCGTCGTCTTTAACGAAACGTTTATAACGATCGATAGGGCCTGAAGATATCGTCGGGAAGAATGTGATAAATTGCACGAGTTTCATAATTGAAACATTCTTAATTGAGCCGTCACGTAATTCCATGATGAGCTGCACACTTTTAAACATCACATAAGAGATACCTAAGAAGCCGAAGAGTTCGACTAAGCGTGAACTATGCATATGGAGCTGACCATGGCCTAACCATGAGCTTTGACAAATCTTCACTATCGCGAGCGGAATAATCGACAATACAAAGGCACTGATATAAAGTGCTGTTGAATTTGTCACTGTACGCACGCGTTCGTAACCTTTGATAATCACGACTTGCCAAATAATATACAGAATGAAACTCAGAAGTTGATAACTGAGATATTCATTGCCGAACAAATTATGTTTGTGATCTGAAAAGATCAAGACAATCATAATTACGGTACTAATAAAGTTGTAAATCTTAGAGCGTTTGCCAAATAAACCTAACAGAATAATCGGTATGAGAACGATAAATGCAATTAAGAAGAAATGAAAGTCGCCATAAGGTGTCATGAGCCGTATACCTCATTTACTTTCTTGCGATCTAACTTACCATTATTTGTTAAAGGAAGTTGCTCGACAAACTCAAATTTACGCGGAATCATATAGTCCGGTAGTTCGTTCTTCAAACGCGCCTTTAAATCGTGCGTCGCTTGCTTCTCATCATCGACAGGAGCTGCTGTCGCTACAACGCCAAGTAAATGACCTACTTTACCACGGCGATAAATCGGTACGACAATCGCTTCTCTCACTTCTGTTTGTTTCTTCAGTTTCGCTTCGATTTCTTCTAGTTCCATGCGATAACCATTAAACTTAATTTGATTATCTACGCGGCCTTGAATATACCAATTATCATCGCGATAAATGGCACTATCTCCGGAATAATATGCGCGACGTCCATCTTGCTCGAAGAAGACTTTCGCACTACGTTCAGGGTCTTTCACGTACCCCGCACTGACACTTTGACCTGTAATTACGAGCTCGCTATCCTCAGTCAAGCTCAGCTCTGTACCAGGGCGTGGGACACCGACAGGAATGACTTCGTTGTTGGCTAGCAACTCGTCAGTAACTAACACGCTCGTCACCGCTACAGTAGCCTCAGTAGGACCATACGTATTCCAGACTTTAGCGTTCGGGAACTTGTTCACTAACATCGTTGCCGTCTTATGTCCTAAGATTTCTCCGCAGAAGAGGAACGTCTGCATCGATGGCTGTGACGCCTCGTCTAAGTTAGGCAACATTAAACACAGTTCCATAAAGGACGGTGTCGAAACCCAAACGTTGATATCTTCGCGTTGGAATAACTCATGTAACAACATCGGTTTGTTAATCATCGTCTTATCGATGAGTTGAATCGTTCCGCCTGATAACAATGCTGGATAAATCGCCATCACTGAAAGGTCGAATGATAGTGGAGCCTGGTTTAACCAGTGCTGTCCTTCTTTATTCTCATTTAAAGTTACGACCCAATTCGCAAATTCAACTAAACTATCGTAATAAATTTGCACTCCTTTAGGTTCGCCTGTTGAGCCAGAAGTAAAGATAGTATACGCGATTGAATCGCCTTGTATACCTTGCAGCTCTCCTTCAGTTGACGAGCTATCCTCAAGCTGATCAATCGTAATGACTTCAGCTATATCACTCGTAAAAGTTTCGTCTGTTGTATTGAATATATAATCAGGTTCAATCTTTGAAATAATCGATTGAATCCGTTGTTCAGGAATTGAAGTATCTACAGGAATGTAACCACAATTCGCTTTGAGTGCGCCAATCATACCTACAATCATGTAAGGTGACATATGACCATAGACTAAGATGGGTTTCGTACTCTGTTGAATCATGTGGGCAAGACGTGTAGATTGTTCGTCTAATGCTTGGTATGTGAGTGTTTCATCTTCATGTTGTATCGCATTCGTACATGGTTGAGTTGTACTGAAGTGCGCTATGCTTTGTAATATGTCTTTCATCTAATTAAACTCCTCGATGTAGTTTAGAATTCGTTATAAATAAATGTATTCTCTGTTTGGCCTGTGCCGTATATCAAATACAAGACAACCATGATGACGAGGTAAAATAGCGTCAATAATGTAATCTTTATGTATGGATTTTGAATTTTACTCATAAACACTACCCTTTTCTTTGCTTAATAAAAAATTTACACACTTATAAATCCTATTTAAATGTAATTCAAACCACAAATCTTGTCAAATTTTTCATTGATAATTAATTTAAGGTCTGAGGTTTAACCTATTTTTATTAAACGGTAATTATAGTGTCGAATCTATTAATTTATGTGAATTTATAAAATATTTCATTATACATTGCTATTAGAGTATAATACAGACTGATTTTATTTAAAAGTGTACTTTAATAGATTAATAAGTATACTTAGAGAACGAATTTAATGGTGGCTCTGTCACCTTGTTAATAGACGATCAATGTCATGCAGCACGCTACACATTTCTTGCGCTCTCGCTCTCTCTATAGCGGCACCTTGCATACCATCCCTTACTCAACCCCTCACAGCTACAAAAAGCGCTACCTCCATTTAAGGAGATAGCGCTTTGCATCATCACAACTTTATCAAGTTGTTCGTGTGAAGTAGAGAGAAGATTATTCTTCTTCTTTGTCTTCACTGTCTTCTTCGTCATCTTTTTCGCCAACAACTTCTGGTTCTTCCGCTTCAGAATCGCCTTCCATTTCTTCGATTTCTTCTTCAGAAGGTTCGTCAGTTGGAGGTACGACTGTAACAACTGAGTCGTTTTCGTCGTTTTCAATAGTGAAGTCACCTTTAGTCTTAAGGTCTTCAACTGAAATTGAATCGTTGATATTAAGTTCAGAAATATCAACTTCGATGTATTCAGGGATATTTTCTGGTGTAGCTGTTACTTCAAGGTCGAATAATGGTTGTTCAACTACGCCACCTTCTTTAGCACCTACAGCTTCACCTACTAAGTGTACAGGTACTTCAACTGTACGTTCTTCACTCATGTTGATCGCTAAGAAGTCGATATGAGTGATTTTGTTTTTAAGTGGGTCAAATTGGTAGTCAGATACCATGACTTTGATAGTCTTTGAACCTACACCTAAATCGATAACCCCGTTACGTCCAACTTCACGGATAACTTTGATGAATTCTACTTCATCAACTTTAACTGAAACGTTCTTAGTACCATAACCGTAAACAACACTAGGTACTTTACCAGAATTTCTTAACGCCTTTAATTCTGAGCGTGTTTGTTTACCTTGACGAATGATTGACTTTAATGAAGCCATATTCATTTCCACCTTTCAAAGTTGCTCTGTCTAGAGCTCCTCACTTGCCCATCAACTTTACCGTTGCTTGCAAGTGTTTATTTGTCCGTAAAATCACGAACGAAATCATTATACACAGAATGCTACGATTAGTCAAATAGTACACTGACAGATTCGCGTTCGTAAACACGTACAATCGCTTGAGCCATTAATTCAGCAACTGACAAGCGTTTCGTATTCTCTGGTTTGCGAGATTCGTCTAAGTTAATAGAGTTTGTCACTACGAGTTCTTTAATCGCTGAATTCTCGATACGTTCTTTAGCTGGACCTGATAATACAGGATGAGTACAACAAGCATAAACTTCTTTAGCACCTTTGTCTTTAAGCGCTTGAGCCGCAAGCGTGATTGTACCAGCTGTATCGATAATATCGTCGATAATAATCGCTGTACGCCCTTCGATTTCACCTACGATGTTCATAACCTCTGCCACGTTTGGTTTAGGACGACGTTTGTCGATGATTGCGATTGGTGTTTTTAAAATGTCAGCAAGTTTACGCGCACGTGTTACACCACCGTGGTCTGGAGATACGACAACACATTCTTCTGGATCGATTTGTGTATCATTTTTAAAGTAATCTGCTAAGATAGGTACACCCATTAAGTGGTCGATTGGAATATCGAAGAAACCTTGAATTTGTGGTGCGTGTAAGTCAAGTGCGATCATACGATCAGCGCCTGCTGTTTCAATAAGGTTTGCTACGAGCTTCGCAGTGATTGGTTCACGACTACGCGCCTTTCTATCTTGACGTGCATAACCGTAGTAAGGTACCACGATGTTGATGTTTGCTGCAGAAGCACGTTTACAAGCATCAATCATAATGAGTAATTCCATTAAATGTAAGTTAACGGGATAAGATGTGGGTTGGATGATAAAGACATCACAGCCACGGATACTCTCTTCTATATTGATTTGAATTTCACCGTCACTAAAACGTTTAACTGAACATTTACCTAATTCAATACCTACACTATCAGCAACTTCTTGAGCGAGTGGTTCATTCCCCTTTAACGAGAAGATTTTCAAAGAAGAATTCTTATATTCATTGTTTAACATTTATAGTCCTCCAATTAGTTTGTTCAATTCGAATATGCTTTAACATGTGCGAAAGTTTAAGTCCATTTCTCAATATAAAAGATGGCAGTTGCAATCACCCTTACAAGTTATCCGCAACATACTTACCAAGGCCTTACTGAAAGACGTTAGCGCAACCTTCTGTTCACTCGTCTTCTTCCTACCATACGATTATTCTGAAATTCTGCTTACCTCTCTTATGTTGTTCCTTTACTATACCCTTTTACGCAAAAACGCTTACATCCATTAACGATACTACGTCACTTTACTGTGAATCAACGTTTGTCAGTAAAATAACCTTCTTTCGTCGTCTGACGTGAACGTGCTAGCGCGAGACTGTCTTCTGGTACATCATCAGTGATTGTAGAACCTGCTGCAGTCGTTACACGATCACCTAAAGTGACAGGCGCGATGAGGTTCGTGTTACAACCGATGAAACCTTCTTTACCGATGACGGTCTTGAATTTATTTTTACCATCATAGTTCACCGTGATAGAGCCACAACCCACGTTCGTGCGTTCGCCAATCTCAGCGTCGCCAATATAACTGAGGTGAGGCAGTTTCGCTCCTGCTTTGACGTCGGATTTCTTAACCTCAACAAAGTTACCGACTTTCACACCCTCACCAATATTGGACTCTGGACGAAGTTGTGCAAACGGCCCAATCTTCACGTCATCTTCCACGTGAGATGCATCGATGACAGACTGTTTAATAGACACATTGTTGCCGATCGTACTATTCGTGATTTCGGAATACTGACCGACTACCGTATCTTCACCGATAGACGTCTTACCTGCGAGTTTCACACCAGGTTCAATAACTGTATCCATACCGATTGTGACGTCACTTTCGATGTATGTAGTTGTTGGATCAATGATTGTTACACCATTGCGCATATGTTGCTCATTAATGCGTAAACGTAATACTTGAGCTGCTTGACTCAACATGACGCGATCGTTTACGCCCATAATTTCATCAAAGTCATCAGTATGATAGATTTCCACAGTTCCGTTATCTTCCAAGATGAGCGACAACACATCTGGTAAATAGTACTCACCTTGCGCATTATCATTCTTCACTTGAGCTAATTTGTCGAATAGCACAGCGTTATCAAAGGCAAAGATGCCTGAACTGATTTCGTCTATCGCTTGCTCTTCGTCGTTTGCATCTTTCTGCTCGACAATCTTTACGAGTTGTCCTGCTTCGTCTTTCACGATACGGCCATATCCGAATGGATTAGGCGCTGTAGCCGAAAGCACTGTCGCTTGCGCATGATGTGATTCATGGTGTTCGAGCAATGCGCGAAATGTTTCTTCTGTTACGAGTGGCGTGTCACCACATACGACTAACGTTGTTCCATCTTGGTTGGCAAAATGTTCTTCAGCCATCTTAACTGCATGCGCTGTACCAAGCTGTTCTTCTTGGAAACTATATTGTGATTGCTCACCTAGCGTTTCCTTAACATGCTCAGCACCATGACCGACGATTGTGACAATGTCCTCCACGCCTGAACCTTTCACGTTATTGACCACATGTTCAATCATTGATTTGCCTGCAAGTTCGTGTAGCACTTTGTACTTCTTCGATTTCATACGTGTACCCTTGCCCGCTGCGAGTACGATTGCACGTCTATGCATGAATGCTAACCCTCCATTAAAAATTACACTTCTATCCTATTATAATTTAACGCAATACTACCTTTCAAGGTCGAAAGGGTGAATGTAAACTGAATTCAAAATATTTAACTGTTCCGTCAAAAAATTAGGATTCATTTGGGGAGGTATTGCATTGGGGTAGACGCACGCCAGCTCGCTATAGAAGTTAAGAGTGTGGGGAGAATCTTCAACAATAGGTATTTATAGCGCACTTATTACATCTTTTTTAATTTAAAGTAAGTTTTCGAAATATATACGATTATTCTTTATTAACAATTAGTATATTTTTCTATTGTTATAAATGTTAAAGTAGAACTGAAAGATAACATGAGGAGGTGTGTAATCAATGTGGTGGTGGGTCATTACGATAGGTATCGCAGCAGTATGCTTTATCATCGTGCTCATTTTTGGAGCAGTAGATGGAATTAGAAATCCTCATAAATATCCTAATTTCCTATCTGATGAAGAAAAAAGACGCCAAGCACATAGGGAGCAGCGAAAGAACAATTCATAAGATCGCCACAGCTTAGTGTTCACTATATCCAATATTACACTTCACTTAACAAAAAAATTGAGTTCTGACAGCTTTATCTGCTATCAGAACTCAATTAATCTATCTCTATAGGGTGTGTGTCATGTTTCAAATCATGCCACACATCTGTATTCAATCTTATGCTTCAGTATCTTCTGAGTCACTTGTTTCCGCATCATCTTCTGATGGTTTCGCATTCTTATCTGGAATAACTTCATCAGTTTCATCGTATACTTTCATGACTGCGTCTTGAATTTCTTGTCTCATGTCTGAATTGATTGGGTGTGCGATATCACGGAATTCACCGTCGGGTGTTCTCTTGCTTGGCATCGCGACGAAAAGACCTGAGTTGCCTTCAATTACGCGTAAGTCATGAACTACGAATGATTCATCAAGCGTAACTGAAACAAGTGCTTTCATTCTACCGTCTGTTTCTATCTTTCTAAGTCTTACATCTGTCACTTTCATGTAGTGAGCCCCCCCTAGTATCTCTTTGTATAGAAGCTTAACAATCTTTAATTAAAATTATATTCCTTAAACTATTTTACTTTAGCAACAAGTTCGATTTCAACTTTTACGTCTTTCGGTAATCGTGAAACCTCGATACAACTTCTTGCTGGTTGGTGTTGTTCAAAGTATTGACCATAAACTTCATTAATAAATTGGAAATCGTTCATATCCGCAATAAAAATAGTTGCTTTAATGACAGAATCTAAATCTGATCCTGCTTCATCAAGAACAACTTTAAGATTGTCTAATACTTGTTTCGTCTGCGCTTTCACATCGTCGCTCACAATTTCTCCTTCCAGTGTTAGTGGAATTTGACCTGATGTGAAGACAACACCATTGACCTCTGTTGCATGTGAATAAGGTCCTAAAGCTTCCGGTGCTTTAGTAGTATTAATCACTCTCATGTTGTTGACTCTCCTCCTGTACAAACTTATCTAAACTATTACCTTCTTCTACCGTAAATTCTTGGTTGTATTCGTCTACGTTCGATAGTCTTACTAAGGAAGTATAATCCTCAATCAATCTTTGTTTAACTTCTTTGGATTCTACAAGTACTGATACCCCTTTTACGCGTGCCTTAAACTCATTCATTAAATTCATCACGCCGTTAATAGAGCCACCTGCTCGCATGAAATCATCGACGACAAGAACGTTCGAACCTTCAGGTAATGTTCGTTTAGATAATACCATTGTTTCAATCTTACGTGAAGAGCCTGAGACGTAATTAATTGAAACTGTTGAGCCTTCTGTCACTTTATTGTCTTTGCGAATAACCACAACTGGCAAGTTTAAGATGTTTGCCACTGCGTTAGCTAAGGAAATACCTTTCGTTGCAATCGTCACGACAGCGTCTAAATCTTCATCCATATAGAGCGTCGCCATCAATTTACCAATCTTGTTGAGTAGAGCAGGATTACCCATCAAGTCTGACAAGAAGAGGTAGCCGCCTGGAAGTAAGCGATCTTTCTCTTGTAAGCGGTCGATCACTTCGTCAACCACTTTACGTGCTTCTTCAGCGCCCATCTTAGGTTTGTACGTTACACCGCCACTTGCACCAGCTACGGTCTTCACAACGCCTAGCCCTTCCTTTAAAAATGTTTCGCGAATAATTTGTACATCTTCACTAATTGATGATTTCGCTTGTTTAAACTTGTCCACGAAGAAAGTGAGTGGCACCACTTCGTTTGGGTGATTCATTAAATATTGTGTCATAAAGACGATACGTTCACTTCTCTTAAATCGCATTCTATTCATCCCTTCTATCCTAGCAATCTAACTAAATATACTTCATTACAACAACCACTTACAGCATTGAAGACTTTCTTAGCTTGGCGTTCTTTCTGCGCGAGTGCGTATACGGTCGGACCACTGCCACTCATGACAGCACCATCTGCGCCACTGCGCAACATGTTGCCTTTAATCTTCAATATCTCTTGATGTTTCTCCCCAGATATCGGCTCTAACCGATTAGAGAGGCTACGACACAAGCGTTCATAATCACCTATCTCTAGCGCTTGTAAACACGATTGAGTATAAACCTCATGTTTCTCTTCTAAATTGAGTGTTCGGAAGATGTCTGGTGAGGAGATACCTAAATCTGGCTTGGCTACAATAACCCAAGCAGAAGGTGGTTTGTTAAGCGGTTGGATATGTTCACCTTTTCCTGTACAAAAGGCCGTATGACCTTGAACACAGAATGGGACGTCTGTACCGATTTGTATCGCAAGTTGACGGAGCTCCTCCATCGAACATCCTAAATCAAACAAGCGATTGATACCTCTAAGGGTAGCTGCCGCATCAGACGACCCTCCACCGAGTCCAGCTGAAACTGGAATATCTTTATCTAACGTAATGGTGACACCTTGCTTGAGATGATACGTGTCAGTCATGAGCTTTGCTGCACGATACGCTAAATTCTTACTATCGGTAGGAACATAATTCTGCTCGACTTCCACAACGATGCGTCGATCTTGTCGACGTTCGAAAGACAAGCGATCATTTAAGTCAATCGTCGACATGATCATTTCAACTTCATGATAGCCATCCGGTCGCTTAAACAGTGTATCTAATGTGAAATTGATCTTCGCTGGAGCCGTTTCTATTATCATCTTCCCACCTTCTTTCGTTTCAATAATTCTCTGCTTTAAATTTTAACATAATCCGCATATTGACGTCCTTATTTTCCTATTTACAATCGTCTATTTATTAACTATTTTATAAAAAGAGTTACTACTCCTTTGAATTGCTCATTAAGTATTATTATCATTCGTTTGCGTCGTTAGTTAACAGTGTAGCAAGTTTTCACATAATGAAAAAGAGATATATTGGCAAGTTCGTTACCAATATATCTCTTCAACCTATCCTCTTATTGTAGATGTCTGCGTGCCGTACAAGCATCTTAACTCGTCATTAAGCTCTCATCCTACGCTTGTTTCACTCTGCAGTAAATTATGTATCTCATTTCACCTACAATACATCACTGTCTTCAATTAGTGTGCAACTGCTTCTTGCTGATTATCTTCTTCGAAAGAAACCTGTACATTATCTGTAAGCACGTCTGTATAAGTGTAAGATACGCGGCCGAAATTGTGTTTCTCAGGATCAAGTTCCACAATAAATACTGAAGCGTATGTTTCCTTTAATACGCCTGAGCGTTCAATCGTCTTCTTACGTCCTCCGTTTGCTTTGAGTACAATTCGGTTTCCTAAATGACAATCAAGTGAATTTTTGATGTCTCCAATACTTTTTGGCATATTGCTCCACCTCGCTACATATTGTATAATAACACAATTTGAAGCGATTTGTCAAACAAACATTCAATTTTATCAACCTACTATAAGGATGTCAATATTTTAAATTTCCAATTCCGGAAAATTTTTCAACTGCTCATAAAGTGTCGCAAATTCTTCAATAGTTAGCGTTTCTCCACGTCTCTTCGGATCAATATTCGCTGCTTCAAGCCATGCCGTAATCGCTTTTTTATGCTTTTTACCATCTACAAACAAACTTTGGTAGTTATTGTTAATCGTCTTGCGTCGCTGTGTGAAAGCGCCTTTGGTCATCTTAAAGAAACGATCTTCGTCATCGATATCGATTTGAGGATATGGACGTTGCATCAATTTAACGACGATGGAATCCACATTCGGCGGCGGCATAAATACCGTCTTAGGCACGGTTAAGACTTTACTCGTCTCTGTATAGTATTGCGCGACGATAGAAAGTGAGCCGTAAGCCTTCGTTCCTACTTGCGCATTTAAACGCTCGCCCACCTCTTTCTGCATCATCACCACGTAGCCATCGATAGGAAGGGAACGCTGCATCAGATTGAGCAAGATTGGTGTCGTGATATAGTACGGCAGATTCGCTACGACCATGATACGTTCGCAATGGCCAAGGTAGGTTTGAACATAGTGCGCAATATCCGCCTTCAGAATATCTTCGTTTATCACTTGCACATTCGAATAAGGTGCGAGTGTCTCATCCAGAATTGGCATGAGACGTTGGTCAATTTCAAACGCCAAGACATTCTGTGCTTTCTTAGCGAGCTGCTCAGTCAACGAGCCCATCCCTGGTCCAATCTCAATCACACCTGTAGTCGCGTCAATCTCGCTAGCGTCGATAATCTTACGAATGATGTTCACATCGACGAGGAAATTCTGACCGAGGCTTTTCTTAAAGTTAAAATGATGTTGTTCTAACAGCGCCCGTGTTCGACTCGGTGTCGCTATATCTTTATGCTCCATAGAATTACGTTCCTACCTTTCTTCTTCGCTTTCAGCCAATGCACGACGTACATCAGCTTCAGTGTAACCAAACGCGTTAAGCTTCTTCAATAACTGTTTACCATTGGAATGACCGATGTGCAGACGGCTTCCAATCAAATCACGGCGTCTACGTGCATCTGGACCAATGATTAACCCAAGATCAATCAACGTCGCCTTACTAATCGATTCTTCTCCTTCTTCATAAGGACTGCTCACGTGTGACAATGCTTGGCGAATTGCGTCCTCTGAGGCATGTTCAATACCAATCTTACCACGCTTACTCTTGGCCAACGCCCGGTCGAGATACGCATGTTTAACGCCCGGCACGTGTTCTGTAATAATCGATCTAATCTTGTCCCCAGGAAAGTCTGGATCCGTCAAGACAATCACACCACGCGTCTCTTGTGCTTGCGCGATGACCTCTAGCGTTTGACGATTGATAGCACTGCCATTCGTCTCTATCGTATCACACTGCACCGCTTCCTTAACACGTGCTGTATCATCTCGTCCTTCAACGACGATAAACTCATTAATCTTCACTATAGATGACACCTTTCTCTCATGATCTTCACGCCTGACGAAGTGTATAGATTCCTCTCTCCGTTGGCAGCTCTATTTATTAAAAAAGATGTCGGTTGGCTGTGAAGAACGTAAACACATGGATGATCTTCAGTCTTACCGACATCTTTCGTCTTAGTCTATGATAATTTAAATAGACGTTCTGCGTTTTCAGTTGTTTGACGACAAACTTCTTCGTAACTAACGCCTTTAAGTTCGGCGATCTTTTCCGCTACTAAAGTCACGCGGGCAGGCTCGTTACGTTTGCCGCGATAAGGATGCGGAGACAAGAATGGTGCATCTGTTTCGACGAGCAAGCGATCAAATGGGACGTGCTCTGCCACTTCTTTCGGTTGTTTCGCATTTTTAAACGTCACAGGGCCGCCAAGAGAGACGTAGAAACCAAGTTTGTTAATCACTACATCTGCAATCTCTGGAGAGGCACTGAAACTGTGCATGATGCCTCCAACCTCTTCTGCGTGTTCTTCAAGCAAGATATCTACACAATCTTGTGTCGCTTCACGGTTGTGAATGATAATCGGTAAGTTTACGCGTTTAGCTAATGCAATCTGTTTGCGCAATAGATCTTGTTGTACATCTTTCGGTGATTTATCCCAGTGATAATCAAGACCTGTTTCACCAATGCCTATGACTTTAGGATGTTGCGCAAGCTCTTCAATCCAGTTGAGACGCTCTTCTGTACAATCAATCGCATCAACGGGATGCCAGCCGATAATCGCGTATAGAAAGTCGTATTGGTCGATGAGTTCCATCGCTCTCTCTACTGTAGGTGTATCGAAACCAACAACGAACATGCGATCTACGCCATTATCGCGTGCGCGTTGAATTACTTCTTCTAAGTCTTCGTCGTATTGTTCTGCATTAAGATGTACATGTGTATCGATTAGCATACTAACACTCCTCCATTAAGGTAGGCTGTAGTAGCTCTCAGAAGAAGCGTTCTACCTCTCCTGTCACCACTCGCAGCCTGTCGTCATTCAACTTATTCCCTGACTTGCGTTCTGTTAGTCGTTTATTTAATGATTGCGCCATTTGGTACGGCACTAGGTAAGCTGACTAACGTTAATACGCCGTCCTTTTCAGCTGACAGAATCATACCTTCCGATTTCTGACCCATGAGTTTCGCAGGTTTCAAGTTCGTCACTACTGCAACCTTTTTACCAATAATATCCTCAGGTTGATAGAACTTAGCGATACCTGAGATGATTTGGCGTTGTTCGTTAGCCAGTTCAACTTGGATGCGTAAAAGTTTGTCAGACTTCTTCACTTGTTCCGCATCTGTAATTGTGGCCGCTTTGATTTCTACTTTATCAAAAGCTTTGATATCAATCTGTGGTTTGCTATCTTCTTCCTCTTCTGCCGCTTCACTTTCGTTACTTTCATCCGCTTTCGGAGGTTGCATAGATTCTTTAATATATGCAATCTCTTGTTCGCTATCTAAGCGTGGGAAGATCGGTTGTGGTTTCTCAGTCACCATAATAGGTTCAGTTAATGCACCATATGTTGTTAAGCTTTCAAACTCAAATAATTCAGGTGTATTGATGTTGAGTTGTTCAAAGATTTGTTTCGGCGCATGTGTTAAGAACGGACGTAGTAAGACCGCAATATAACGGATGTTCTCTACTAAGTGCGCCATAACGTTGCCTAACATATCGCGTTGAGACTCGTCTTTAGCGAGAATCCACGGTGTTGTTTCGTCGATATATTTATTAGTACGACTGATGAGTTTCCATACTGTAGATAATGCGACTGAGAATTGAAGTTCGTCCATCTTCTCATGGAACACTTCTACTGTTTCTGTCGCAAGTTGTTCTAAGTCTGGGTCAATGTCGTGTTTCTGACCTTGGTAAGCAGGAAGCTCACCATCGAAATATTTGTTAATCATAGAGATGGTACGGTTCACTAAGTTACCTAAGTCATTCGCTAAGTCATAGTTCGTACGCTCTACGAAACCTTCAGGTGTAAATACACCATCAGAGCCGAATGGGAGTTCACGCATTAAATAATAGCGTGTCGCATCTAAGCCATAACGATCGATGAGTACATTAGGATCCACCACGTTACCTTTAGATTTACTCATCTTACCATCTTTCATAAGAATCCAACCATGCGCAAAGACTTTCTTAGGAAGTGGAAGGTCTAAAGCCATGAGTAAGATTGGCCAAATAATAGAGTGGAAACGTACAATTTCTTTCGCCATAATATGGATATCTGCTGGCCAATATTTTTGATATAAACTGTCATCATCTGACAAGTAGCCAAGTGAAGAAATATAGTTCACTAGTGCGTCAATCCACACGTAGACTACGTGTTTAGGATTCGATTTCACACGAATACCCCAGTCGAATGATGTACGTGAAACAGCCAAGTCTTCAAGTCCAGGCTTGATAAAGTTATTAATCATTTCATTCTTACGAGAAGCAGGTTGAATGAAATCTGGGTTTTCATCATAGAATTCTAAGAGCTGATCCGTGTATTTAGAAAGTTTGAAGAAGTAGCTTTCTTCTTTGACTAATTCAACTTCGTGACCGGAATCCGGACTTTTACCTCCGACAATCTTACCGTCTTCGTATACTGGATCTACTAATTGCGTTTCAGTATAGTACGTTTCGTCAGGTACAGAATACCAACCTTCGTACTCACCGAGATAGATGTCCCCTTGGTTAAGCAGACGTTCAAAGATTTGTTGCACGACTTGCTTATGACGCTCTTCTGTCGTGCGAATAAAGTCGTCGTTAGAGATTTCAAGTTTGTCCCATAACGCGCGAATGCCCGCGATCATTTCGTCTAAGTATTCTTTCTCCGTCTTGCCGGCTTTGAGCGCTTTCTCTTGAATCTTCTGACCATGCTCGTCAGTTCCAGTTAGGTAGCGCACATCATAGCCTTGCATTCTTTTATAACGCGCAATGACATCTCCTGCTGTTGTAGTATAGGCATGCCCGATATGTAGGTTGCCACTAGGATAGTAGATTGGCGTTGTAATATAAAATGTTTCTTGAGCCATCAGTGTTCCTCCTCATTTCTTACATTATAAATAATAGCTAACTTCAACTATGGTTTCAATGGACGATGGTAGGCTGATTGAGCCAATCCTGCACCTTAATAGTATTGGATATTCGTCACATATTGAATTTAGAATTTCTTTATTTTCTTAATCATTTGTCGTGTGTATTTCAAATGCCCTATCTTATTAACAATACCATAATTCACCTATGCTATGGGCAGATTCATCTTGATTTTTTGGCTAGTAAAACGGTCCAACACAAAATTTAAACTTATGTCATTTTCAATGTTATAACGCTCGTTTGCTCATGTCTCTAAGCCGTTATCCTTCTCAGAAACTACCGCTATCTCGCACTAAACTTTATGATAAATATCGTAGACTTCGCCAGTCTTCATCTGTCGATCCTTCGCGACCTGTTTAATCGCTGCTTTCGGTTTCTGTCCTTGTTCACAGTAGTAGTCGACATGTTCATGAATCGTTAAGTCTTCAAACCAGGCATTATCAGCTTCTGAAGCAGCTCCTTGAATCAAGATGACAAATTCACCTTTCAGACGTATGTCTTCACGCTCAATCATCTGCATCAACGTCTTCGGTGTTCCTGTTTCGATTTGTTCAAATCGCTTCGTCAATTCTCTTCCGAGCGCAACTTGACGTTCGTCATCCACGCGCGCAATCGCTTGTAAGCTGTCCTTTACGCGATACGGTGATTCATAGATGATTAATGTACTCTCTTCGTACATTCGTTGCTTGAGCACTTCGACTTTCTCTTTGTCTTTACGTGGCAAGAAGCCCAGGAAGGTATAAGTGAAAGACGGAAGCCCACTCGCCATCAATGCCGTAAGACCTGCATTAGGGCCTGGGACCGTTTCTACACGTAATTGTGCTTCTCTGGCAGCCACTACTAACTCGTAACCTGGATCACTAATCAATGGTAATCCCGCATCAGAAACGAGCGCAATGTCATTTCCTTGCTGTAATAACTCGATGAGATGTGCCGTCTCTTTCTCTTTATTATGATCATGGTAAGACTTCAATGGTGTATGTATCTCATAATGCTGGCACAACTTCTGTGTTACTCTCGTATCTTCACAAGCGATGAGATCTACTGTTTGTAATGTATCAACCGCTCTGTAGGTCATATCAGCTAAGTTACCAATTGGTGTTCCTACTAAATATAAAGTCGCCATCACTACCCCTCCTTAATCAATGCTAACTTCTTATTTCTCGAATATTGCTTAATTTGATACTCACGTTTCAATGCTTCTGACTTCGTTTCGTACACTTCTTGATAAACTAACACGACCGGACGTCTTACTTTCGTATATTTGGCACCTAACCCTTTATTATGTTTCGCGACTCTTTGCTCCACATTTTTAGCATAACCTGTATAGAGACTGTCGTCCTTACATTTCACGATATACACATAATGTTTATCCATAATAAATCACTCGCATTTCTTCAGAATACTCACCCGTTGCTGTATAAATATAGAACGGCGGAGTGATTTCCAAGCCTTGTTGGCCGCCACGTCGACTTTCTACAATCATCATCTGGGCAGGCTTGCCGGGTTTACTATATATCATCGTTAAGCGTTTGGGCTCTAGACGGTACTGACGCATTGTCGTTAAGACGTCCATAAGACGGTCCGCACGGTGAACCATGAGGAAACGACCGCCTTCTTTGAGTAAGTGACGCGCTGCTTTACAACAATCGTCCAGCGTGCACATGACCTCATGTCGTGCAATCTTATGCGCTTCTTTATGGTGTTGATGTTGTTGATTCATTTTAAAATAGGGCGGGTTACACGTAATCAATGAATATTGCGCAGGTTTAAAATGTGTGGCAACTTCCCTCAGATCCATATGATGCATCGTCAACCGGTCTGATAGTTGATTATAATGATAAGAACGCTCAGCCATATCTACGAGTTGCGACTGAATTTCGATACCTTCAATAGATTGCGTGCTCTTCGCACTTAACAGTAACGGGATCACACCGTTGCCTGAACACAGATCCATTACCTTGTCATTCTTACGCACAGTTGTGTAATGCGCGAGTAACAAGGCATCTGTTGAAAAAGAGAAGACCGCATCATTCTGAATAATGCGCAAATGTTCTTTCGTTAAATAATCTAAACGCTCGTGCTCACGTAACATGAGTTACCACGCCCTCCATTCAAATTAAAAGGATAGGACGGCGATGCTTGTAGTAAGCCTATCGCAAACATCCTATCCCTTCGTTTCTCTCTATTACTACGTTGATTGCTTATTAATCGTCTAACACTTTTAAACAGAATAAACAATCTTCACCTTTACGGTGCTTTCCAAACAGCTCGCCGTTACAAATATGGAAACCTTCTTTATATAACATCGCTAAGTTATCTTTACTTCTTAGCGGCTTCTTAGGTTTACGCTGTTCTACGTCAGTATCTTTAGCTGATTCATTCTTCTCGATAAGCGTTTGTAAATTCTCATTCTCTATTTGCAACGCGACGTTCTCTTCTACAAGTTCAACAGCTAACGTCTTGAGCTCAGACATATTCTGATTAATGCTTTCTACGTTCTTCTCTAACCACGTTAAACGTTCAAATATTTCTGTTCGATTCAACGTGCATACGCCTCCTATTTCAATGCTTCTAATTCTTCCATCTTGTACTCTAAAGGTTGTTCAACGCCCTCGATCTTCACTTGCATTGAAATATCTAGAATATTGAGACCTACGACTTCACCCTGTCCGTCTGGGGTAACGACCGCTTCACCTACATCTGGAAGCTGTGCGCGCGCTTCTTCGTAGTGATCGTTCTCATACTTCAGACAGCACATCAGGCGGCCACACGCTCCAGATATCTTTGTTGGATTAAGTGAGAGGTTCTGGTCTTTCGCCATCTTGATAGAGACCGGTTCGAAATCTCCCAAGAATGTTGAACAACATAGGGATCTGCCACATGGACCAATCCCACCGAGCAACTTTGCTTCGTCGCGCACCCCTATCTGGCGCAATTCAATGCGTGTCTTTAACTTCTGAGCGAGTATTTTTACCAACTCTCGGAAGTCTACACGGTCATCTGAGGTGAAGTTAAAGATCACTTTAGACTTGTCCAATATATATTCACAATTGACGAGACGCATATCCAATTTAAGTTGATCGATGACTGTCTTACATATGTCGAATGCTACTTCGGCATCCTGTTCATTCTGTTCAAATTGGGCTTTATCCGCTTCTGTAGCTACACGAATGATGTGCTTTAAAGGCAAAGTGACATCCTCATCCGCCACGTTTAACGGTCCATATTTAATGTAGCCCATTTCGATACCACGTGTAGATTCAACTACAACGTATTGTGCTTCACTTAAATCGAAGCTTTGTGGAGAATAATATTCAAGCTTTCCTGCTTTAGGAAAATATACGCCTACCACATTTTGCATTGTCATTTCACCCCATTTATGACGATTTGTTCAAATACTAATGTAGGGTTCACATTCTGGTTTAACTTCTTATGTGCTTCTGTGATGCGATTATACATTAACACAATTTGTGTATAGTCCAGTTTCTGAGCTAAACGCTCAAATTGTTCACCTAAATCAGAGTAAATTAATTGTTGATCCAAACCTACTTTAACATGCATCATATCTTCAAAGAACCCATTAATTGCAGCGAGTGTGAGCAATTGCAAACGTCGATTCTTCGCATGTTTCAATAAGTCGACGATGCCGATGAGTGCCATAGAATACTGCGTCATTAATTGCTGACACCACTTTAAGACCATTTTACGCAAAGTAAGGAGATCTGTTTCCTCATGTAACGCTAGAGCCGTCTCAATTTGCGTCGTATAAGTGCTCAACATTTCAGCAGCCGCACGAGGCACATCACGGTCCTCTAGACGTTGTATGAAACGTTGTTTATCAATCGGTTTAAAGTGAATGTGTTGGCAACGAGAGTGGATTGTGTCTAGGATTTGTTCAGGTTTCGTAGTCAATAATATCGCAATCGTGTTCTCTGGAGGTTCTTCGAGAAACTTTAGGATACTATTCTCACCTTGGACACTGAGTTTCTCAAAGGATTCGATGATATAAACTTTATGCGTGCTTTCAATTGGCAATTGATTCATGTGACGTACGAGTCGCTCAATCTGTTCTTTCTTAATCGTGTTCTCATCTGTTGAGACGTAGAGAAAGTCAGGATGGTTGTGATGCTCAACTTTAGAGCGGCATTGTTCCGCATCGTCACACAGAATCATGGAACTAAAGTCCATCGCAACTTGTTTCATTGACTCTGCGTCATCGCCTTCAAAGAGATAGGCATGTGAGAGCCGGTTCGATTGGTATGATTGAGTCAACATTTGTTGTTCATCCATCACTTTGACTCCTTTATGTAAAAAGGCTGCTATATATGCGTGATTGCTGTTCAAAGACATCGCGCGGAGCAATCATCTCATCTAGACGCAGAAACCAAGGCATATAAAGCAACCGTTATAGTTAGAATTGATGGAACGCTTCGACAGGCATGACGAAGACTGTAGCGCCTCCAACTTCCACTTCAACTGGGTAAGGAATGTAAGAATCTGCACTTCCACCCATTGGCGTGATTGGAGAAACGAGTTGTTCTCTATTACCACAAGTATCGTCAATTACCTTGAGGATGTCATCGACACGTTCGTCTTCTACACCGCATAAGAATGTCGTATTTCCTGCTTTCAAGAAGCCCCCGGTAGTAGAAAGCTTTGTCGCTCTGAAATCGTGCTTTACGAGTTCATCTGATAGTTCTTGACTATCTTGATCTTGTACGATTGCTATAATCATCTTCATAACAACATAACACCTCTTCGTAACATTATATCATATTTTCTCTAAGTATTTGATGATAGATTCATACGCAGAGTTGACCACTTCTTCAATACTTTGTTCCGCATTAATCACAGCAAATCTGTTAGGTTCATTATGGATAATTTGGCGATAACCTTCAACTACTTTCTCATGAAAATCTAATTTTTCTCGGTCTAAACGATTCTGGGTTCTTTGATTATCATTAATACGTTGAATACCCACTGAAGCGCGAATATCTAAATAAAGCGTAAGGTCGGGGTACAATCCATTAATCGCAAATTCATTAATACTACGTACTTCTTCTACTCCAATACCTCTCGCATAACCTTGATAAGCTAATGAGCTGTCAATATAACGATCGCACAGTACGACTTTTCCCTCACGCAAAGCAGGAAGCACTTTATTAACTAAATGTTCACGACGCGACGCCGCAAATAACAAGGCCTCTGAACGATCATCAATCGCCTCTCCCTCTAAGAGAATCTTGCGGATATCTTCACCGGTCTTCACACCGCCTGGCTCACGTGTGACTACGACCTCCCAACCTTCTGATTCTAAACGCTGCGTAATTTCGCGTATAACTGTTGTCTTTCCTGACCCTTCTGGACCTTCAAAGGTAATAAACTTTGACATATCATTCATCCTTCACTCGTATAGTATCGTGTCTCAGGCCTTCAACGCGTAATTGTCGCTCTGACCATTGACGTAATCGTTCAATCATTTCAATCGTGACCACTTCACCTTTAAACATAAGCGGAATTCCTGGTGGATAAGGAATAATCGGTTCTGCTAAGACGCACCCGAGACTGTCCTCTAGACTGACCGCTTTATCTTTGTTCATTCGCTGACTTGCGATATACCCATGTGTTGTCGTTAAGGACATTGAATCTGGTACTGAGGTCTCTGAAGCTTGCTCATCAATTTGAATACGGCGCAAGCGTTCAATGAGTTTCTCGAACGGGAACGTATCTCCCTCATGCCACAGTGGCAATATCAACAGCACTTGTCGATCATCCGCTAACTCACAGTAGATGTCTTGTTCTTCAAATTTAAGTTGAAGCGTTTCACCATCATAGCCCGGGCTACACACCACCAACTTCAGCGGATCTGCCACTTCCTTTACGGTTAAACCGCGTTCTCGTAACACTGCGATCAGCTGATTTCTTTTATAGGTAAAATGTGTGTCACGAAACTGCTGATAAAATGCATGACCTAACTCCAAGCTTGTCATGATTAAATACGACGGACTCGAAGATTGATAATACGTTAAATAACGTTCGACCGCTTCTTTCTGAGACGCGTCTTTATGAATAAACAAGATTGAACCCATCGTTAACGTAGGCAACGTCTTATGGTAAGACTGCACCACGAAATCGGCACCTGTTTGCAGAGCTGACTCCGGAAAGCCATTAAGACCGAAATGTGCACCATGCGCTTCGTCTACTAACACGGGTACGCCTGCTTGATGAGACGCGTTGACGAAACTTGCGATATCAAAGGTCTCACCATAATAGTTCGGATAAGTAACGACAGCTAAACGTTTATTCTGAAGTCGTTCTTGATCAAATAGAGGTGCGACGTACTGATGCGTGTCAGCACTCACTGTTGTCGCTGCGAGTTCCGCCTGACCTTCCACGAGATCTAGACCGTTGAACACAGATTTGTGGGAATTGCGTGCGAGTAGATAGTCACCTTCCACATATTTGAAAGCTTGCATTACCGCAAGAATACCCGAGGTCGTCCCATTAACAAGATAGTACGCTTGATAGTCAGGATGCTTATTTATCCCCGCCATACTTTGTGCTAAGACATCGTCAGGTTGATGCAAATCATCTAGCCCTGTAATCTCAGTCATATCCATCGCCCAGTTTAGCTTATCGAGCTGACCTATCGTATTATTCTTATGACCTGGCACATGTAGCGAAATCGCTTCGTTATTGATGTATTGTTGTAACCGTTGGTAAAGTGGCGTTGTCATACAGACACCTTTTTTCGTAAAATTTTGCGTTAAGTAAGTTAGCACTTTTAGAAATTATTATAGCACGTTCTTGAGTATGTCATAAATGGGCGAGTAACTTCAGTCATTTTACAACAAATAAAAAAACAGAGGCAGAAGACTATTCTACCTCCGTCTCTATCACTCTTGCGGCTCGCACAATCTAATTAAGACTGACTGCCTTGAGCGCCTTTACTTTTACCTTTGAAAAGCGATTTGAAATCGATATTCACTAAATTGAAGTGTTTAATAATCATACTAAAGATAAAGCTCCAAACTAAGCTGTTTATCGCTACAACTACAATCGTAATAATGGATTGAACCGGACCGTTGAAACCGAAGAGCACGATAGGTCCAGCAATTGGCGTTGCGACACCTTCAGCATTGATGATCAGACCGCTGAACGTAATGATACAGCCGTTGATAATCCCAACAATCGCATTCACGCTATAAAGTTGGAGTGGATATTGGACAATCTTGTCAATTTGAGTAAGTGGCTCAATACCGACAGAGATGCTCGTACCCCAGTTACCGATACCTAAGCGTTTGAATAAAACAAAGTTAACGAATGACGCACCCATACAAGTTAACGCACCGATGGCCATAAGGTTGCCTGTAATGCCTAAGAAGCTGGCAACAACCATTGAACTTAACGGCGTCATACCTGTAATAGGCATTAAGATACCGAGAATCGCTGCGAGTAAGTAAGGGTTGCTGTCACCTACTACATTGACCGCGTTACTGATTGCTTCAAGCATGAGTGTGATACCTGGATTGATCAGGCTAGCAATTCCATATGTAATCGCTGGCGCTAATAGAATCACAACGATGAGATTTAAACCTTCAGGCACTTTCTTATCGATAAATTTCAGTCCAAATGAGATGAGATAAGCTGCGATAAATGCTGGTAGTAAACTGAAGTTATAGAGAACCAGACCGATGATGACCGCATAAACAGGATTCGTCTTCATCTTGAGGCAAGTGAGTACCCCGACTGCGAGTCCGCCTAAGCTGCCGAGGTTGTCCCCGATTTGTTTCATAAATTCAATATTAAAAATACCGCCAATCACATAGCTGAGAAAGGCTTGAGGTAGGAATGTCGCACAGGCTGCACCTGATAGCGCTTCAAGCACAGGCTGCACCTGATAGCGCTTCAAGCCCTGACTTACCATAAGGTGCAAATTTCAAGAATAGAATCATCGCTACGAGTAGGAGTAGCAATGTCCCTCCACCTAGTAGCATTTGCATCCCAAAAAACTCCCTTCTATTATCTATTATTGGATGTGTTTCAATTTCTTCATAAAATAGTCACCTTTCTTGTAATAACCGAAGATAGATGCATTAAACACATAATTAATAATATTATTTGAGTTTTTTAGATTTTTATAAAATTTACTTTAATTTCGTATTATTGTGACAAATTTTATATGAAGATGAGGGCGGAGTTGGAGGGTTTTCAGATCATGCATAGTAGAAGAAGTCCACAGATGCATTCGGCTTCAGCGAAATATTATACGTTGCTGAAGTATTAAATACACTATGGACTTCAATTGTTATTGAATAATGACTCGCATTACTCAGTGTAATGTTGTTTTAAATAATCTTTAAAAGGCGTAGGCCATTCGCCTGTGAGTCGTTCAAAGTCATCAGAAGTTTGATCGAGCAGTCCCATTTCGCCTGCTTGGTACATAGAGGCGAGTAACGGACCGAACCCTTGAGGCTCATCATACATCTCACCAAATTCTTCACGCGTCACTGGGTCGTATTGAATAGGACTATCAGCCACTTCTGATAAGATATCAGCAAGCTCGTGCATCGTATATGAATAGCCTGCAAGCAAATAGCGTTGACCCCATTTCTCAGGTTGTTGGAGTAACGCAACCACGCCTTTTGCAATATCTGCTCTTGAAATGTAATTGATCTTACCTTCGCCTACTGGATAAATTAATTTTCCACGTTCTTTTAACTCAGGTAAATAAGGTACGAGTGGATCCATATACATAGCCATTCTGACATACGTGTAGTCGATCGGGCTTGAGGCCAGTAATCTTTCCGCATATCCAAAGTACGGACTCATATGGAACGGGTTGTTATGTTGATCTGCATAATAACCGATAAACATAATATGTGACACTTGCGCTTCTTGAGCTGCAGCTACTAAATTCTCAACTTCCGGGAGTCGTTTGAATGATGGGTGAATAATACTTGGTATAAAGATGATTAAATCGATATTTTCAAAGGCTTTTACCATTTTGTCTTTATCGAAGTAGTCCAACGTTCTAACATTGACTGATTGCGTCCAGTCGTCAGGAACTTTGTTATTGTTACGCACACCGATATGAAAGTTAGGAATTTGAGCTTCAATCGCCTGTTCCGTAATATGCGTACCTAAATGTCCTGTTGCACCTGTGAGTAGTATATTCATATTTATTACCACCTATCTTTATTCTTTCTATAAGGTCTTTGGGTTTGAATAAAGTGTAGTTGAAGTGGAAAAGGATGACAATTAATTGGTTTTATACAATAGATGGTAATGTTGAAAAATGATTGGAAGGTTGAGAGAAATCGAGATACTTCAGAGAGCTAATATCATAAAGTCTGAGTCAACTTATAAACCAAAAAATGAGACCTCAATAGGCCTCATTTTAAATTAGAAAAGAATAAATCCAGATTGACTTGCAAATATTACAAATGATGCTATCAAACCGATAAGCGTACAAATAACTGCTGTAACGATCATTAATATACCATGCAATGTTCTTCCCTTAGCAATAATTAAAGCTCCAAATACAATACTTGCTATACCAAAAATAGGCGGTAAAAGAAGTAGTGCTACTCCTGCAAAAATTCAACCCAATATAATATAAACTTTTAAACTTGTATCTGTTGTTTGTGTCATGATGCATGTCTCCTTTAATGTTTTCTTTATAATAGCCTATATCTATTGGGAAGTAAATATCTTTTTCTTCTAATGTATTTAGTTTAGTCATTTTCTTTCATGGATAAAAGAAATCAAATTTTGGGTTAACTTATGGTAAAAAAAGAACCCTCACGGGCTCAAGTGATTGATGGCAAACGCTCGCATCTTTCGTCAGCTTATAAAACAACTTGCTCATTTACATTTGTAAAATCTCGTCGTTATTTCATTGCGCTTCCTTAGGTGCCAAGCGTTTTCATTCAATCCCTTTATATATACGAAAAAAAGAGACCTTTTCAGGTCTCTTTTAATGATTGCCTGGTAACGTCCTACTCTTAAAGCATAACTTCATACTTTAGTATGTTAGTTATACTTATACAATTGCCTTTGCAATTGTAAACCTTTGTAAGTCTGCTACCATCGGCGCTAAGGAGCTTTCTCTTCTCGTAAATAGAGGTCATTATCTTTCTCAACTGCACTCTTTCCTTACTCACTTACCTCGAGTAAGCTCGTTGCGTCTTTCGCTTGTTTCGTCGATCCTGAGCTCATTTACTTCGAATAGGTTTTTGGAAAGAAGTTAAGCTTCTTTCGAGTGTATAAAAAAAAGAACCCTTAAGGGTTCGGTTTGCCTGGCAACGTCCTACTCTTGCGGA
>NZ_KV804787.1:0-1663 GCF_001811435.1 Staphylococcus sp. HMSC071G07 | reverse complement strand
CTTGATTTCTAGTGGTCGTGGAAACACCTGACATGGGTTAGGTGATTGTGTGGAGTCGAAATGGGTTCCGGATTCTGCTGTTGTGGCGCGGTTTGCGTCGTTGGTTCGGGCTGGTAGTTCAATACGGGCGGCTGCTGGGGTGGTTGGTTTAGCGCGGTCGGTGGCTTATCGGCTTGCTGGCGAGTTGGACTTGCCGCGCAAGCGCCGCAGGACTACTAGCTCGGATGACAGTGAGGAAATAGCTCGCCTGTGGCTGGAAGGTGTGGCACCGATGGATATTGCGCGCCAGCTTTCTATAGGCTCTTCTCCGGTGTACCGGATCGGTATTGAGCTTGGTTTGTGGAAGCGCAATCCGCATGGCCGAAAAGCTGCGGCCACAACTGGCCGGTGTAGTTATCTGCAACTGCGTGCGAATGCTTTAGGGCGCAAAGATGCCGCTTTAGCCTGTGGCATTCATCCGCGTAATGCTGCTGATATAGACAAAGGTGTCATTAAGCTTTCCACCGGGCGTGTGCCTTTTGTCCCGGCTGGCCCGGATGTGGCGCTGTATAACAGGCTTATGCAGGTAATTGAGTACGTTGATGGTCGTCAAGCAGTTCCAGTCCAGGTTATTCCGCAACAGCGTATCGATAGGCGTATCTCTTCGCGCTACTTATCGGTAGAAGAACGCGAGCTCATCTTTGATCTTGACCGGCAAGGCAAAGGTGTACGTGAGATAGCTCGGCGTCTTCAGCGCTCTGCTGGCACTATCAGCAAGGAGCTTAAACGCAACCGGGATGAATTTGGGGTGTATCTTCCCACGCATGCGCACCGTAAATCGGTGTTGCGTAGGTTTAGACCGAAAAAGCGCAAGATTGATGCCAATCCACGTTTGCGCACCGTGGTCTGGGCGATGGTGAAAGATAGGTACTCGCCGGAGCAGATTTCTGGGAGGTTGCGCAGTCGCTATCCCGGTGATGAGACTATGTACGTGTGTCCTGAAACTATTTATCAGTCTTTGTATTTCCAGGCTAAAGGCGAGTTGAAAAAGGAAGTCGCTGCTGCACTGCGTCGCGGTCACGCCCAACGTCGACCTCGTGGCACGCGCAGTGCCCGCAGGCGGTTTGTTGACCCTATGGTGATGATTTCCGACCGGCCAGCAGAAGTAGATGACCGAGCAGTACCAGGTCATTGGGAAGGCGACCTCATTTTAGGCGCGGGTAATAAGTCTGCAATTGGCACGCTAGTAGAGCGAACCACGCGCTATGTCATCTTGCTGCATTTACCTAATGGGCATAGTGCTACCGAAGTAAATGAAGCACTTACTAAAGCGATTGCTACCTTGCCAGATCATCTCAAAGGATCACTTACCTGGGATCAGGGAAGTGAAATGGCCTGCCATAAGGCCTTTTCTGTAGCGACAAACTGTCCCGTGTTCTTCTGCGATCCTGGTTCGCCGTGGCAGCGAGGCACCAATGAAAACACCAATGGACTACTAAGGCAGTACTTCCCTAAAGGCACAGACCTAAGCGTCCATAGTGCAGCGGACCTAGAATTCGTCGCCATGCAACTCAACCGCCGCCCCCGCAAAACCCTGGGCTTTCAAACACCAGCCGAGAAAATGGCCGCACTGATAAACTCAACCGAAACATAAGAAGTGTTTCCACGACCACTAGAATCCGCC
>NZ_KV804786.1:0-1438 GCF_001811435.1 Staphylococcus sp. HMSC071G07 | reverse complement strand
TGAACTGGCCCCCAAAAGTTGGACTGGTTTAATTCTAGGCGGTGAGGGACTCAAGGGCCTGATTCCGATAGTGCATCGGGGTCAGGCCCTTGAGTCGTTGTTGGATGCGTTCGGTGTTGTACCACTGGATGTAGTCTTCGATGGCTTGGTTAAAGTCCTCGACGGTGTCGAAGACTTCTCCGTGGTACATCTCGGTTTTCAAGTGGCCAAAGAAGTTCTCCATTACTGCGTTGTCGTAGCAGTTGGCTTTTCGCGACATTGACTGGACACCGCCGTTGTCACTGATCAGGTTACGCCAGGAGGAATGCTGGTACTGGAAGCCTTGATCGGTGTGCATCATCCACCCAGGCTTCGGCGTGCAGGCTGCAATCGCCTTAGTCAAGGATTCGGCGGTAAACGCTGCCGTCGGCGATGTAGCCACGGTGTAAGCGACGATTGAGCGGTCGAACAAGTCCATCACCGGTGACAAATACACTTTTCGGCCTGCGACCCTGAACTCGGTGACGTCGCTGACAAAGACGGTGTTTGGCGTGTCTGGGGTGAACTTGCGGTCAAGCTTGTTGTCAGCAATGCGACTTTTAGTTCCTGCGTAGGAAATATACGGTCTGCGTTGGCGGATCTTGGCCCGAAGCCCCATCTGGCGCATGAGTTTGTAAACGAGTTTGTGGTTGACCACCCAGCCCTTGTTGCGCAGGTCCAGCAACACTCGCCGGTAGCCGTAGCGATGTTTGTTAACCTCGAAGCTTTCCCGGATAGCGTCCTTGATCGCAGCGTGCTTATCTGGCTCGCTGAGTCGTTTCTGGTGGTAGAAGAATGTCGCCCGCGGCATACCGGCTGCCTCTAGGAGGTACTCCAAGCGGTGGTGAGACTTGAGGATGACGATCGCTTGGACTTTCAGGCGCGTCCCTGATTCCTCAAGTCCCGCAATTTTTTTAGGTAGGCATTTTCGGCCCGCAACCGTTCGTTTTCGCGACGTAGCTTATCTTCTTCAGAAAGCACTTTCGGCTTAGCTGAACCTTTAGGCCTGCCCTTCGGCTTCGGTTTTAAGGCGTCATCGCCGCCTTTGCGCCATTTCCGCGACCAATATCCAACCACTTGGTCTGACGACAGGCCAAACTCACGGGCAAGACTCATCTTTGACTCGCCAGTGAGATGGCGTTGGACAACTTCCTTTTTGATCTCGAAGGAGTACTGCTGCTTTGAAGGCTTTTCCACAAGACACAGCTTGCCATGGAGCAAGAACCGACGAAACAAAGCGCGAACTGGATAAACACCAACACCGACATGATGCGCTGCAGCCCAGTAACTACAACCCTGCTCGAAAAGGGCCACCAATTCTTCCCGCTGCCCCGCCGACAACGAACTACGTGTATGCATACAACTGCTCCCCACTAGTAGGTAACTGATTTCTCAGTCCAACTAATGGGGAGCAGTTCAC
>NZ_KV804785.1:0-94620 GCF_001811435.1 Staphylococcus sp. HMSC071G07 | reverse complement strand
CGTAGGTTCGAATCCTACCTGTGGAGCCATATGGCCCCGTGGTCAAGCGGTTAAGACACCGCCCTTTCACGGCGGTAACACGGGTTCGAGTCCCGTCGGGGTCATTCGTGGAGGATTAGCTCAGCTGGGAGAGCATCTGCCTTACAAGCAGGGGGTCGGCGGTTCGATCCCGTCATCCTCCACCATTTCAAATTAATAGCTACGGAGGGGTAGCGAAGTTGGCCAAACGCGGCGGACTGTAAATCCGCTCCTTCGGGTTCGGCAGTTCGAATCTGCCCCCCTCCACCATGATTATTGGGCTATAGCCAAGCGGTAAGGCAACGGACTTTGACTCCGTCACGCGCTGGTTCGAATCCAGCTAGCCCAGCCAAGAGCCATTAGCTCAGTTGGTAGAGCATCTGACTTTTAATCAGAGGGTCAGAGGTTCGAATCCTCTATGGCTCACTCACGCACCTTCTTTCTATGAAGGTGCTTTTTTGTACTTTTACAATTATCTGAGCTCAGTAACTCCGTTGCATCATTTAGTTCTAACTCTAATATTGATTTGTTACTCGTATTATGAAAATATCGTTTCTCAAATCAGAGAGGCTTGCAATAACTGCAAATTAAAATTATCGTTTTGTTTTCTTTCAACATATTTCTCTTTGTTAGTTCTACAAAAAAATTTACCTTCTCTCATATGAATAGTCATACATAAATTGATATAAACCACTTTCTAAAATGAATCTTCAATCAGCATTCTGATATATTATGTAATTCAATCCCTTTTATCAAACTCTCCCTAAAGCATCGTTAATTGAATGTTTTATACTATTCGTTTATTCTTACCATATATCTAACACAAAGGGGTTGTGATTGATGAATAAGAAGATAGATATCATAGGTGCACCTACTACATATGGTCAACCCAAACTAGGGGTTAATTTGGGACCGGAAGCCATTCGATATGCTGGACTCGTCAAACGCATTCAAGCTTTAGGTCTTGAAGTGGAGGATAGAGGCAATATTGATGTACCTCGGGTTGATTTGGAACGATTTCATGGGCCGCAAGAAGGTCTACGCAACTATGATGAAATAATGGAAGTGTCTAAGAATTTAAGTGAAGCGGTATCTACAAGCGTTGCACGTAACCATTTCCCACTCGTTATCGGAGGGGATCATTCGCTGGCTATTGGTTCTATTACTGGAGTGAGCCAACACTACGAGAACTTAGGTGTGATTTGGTATGATGCACATGGTGATTTGAATATTCCTGAGGAGTCGCCTTCAGGTAATGTACATGGTATGCCACTTCGTGTACTTGCTGGAGAAGGTGATGAAGGTCTCGTTCAGTTAGGTGGATTCGCTCCTAAAGTTAAACCAGAGAATATCGTTCTTATCGGTATGCGTGACTTAGACGAAGGGGAGAAGCAGTACATCAAGAAACATCACATTCAAACTTATACGATGGCTGATATTGATCGTTATGGTATTCAGCATGTGATTGAGGAAACTATCAATTATCTTAAAGATAAAACGGATGGCATCCATCTCTCATTAGACGTAGATGGTTTAGATCCAGTAGAAACACCAGGAACAGGCACTCGAGTACTTGGTGGGTTAACTTATCGAGAAAGTCACTTTGCTTTAGAATTATTACACGAATCTCAGATGATTACCTCTATGGATGTTGTGGAAGTAAATCCGTTAATTGATAACAAGAATCGTACTGCAGAACAAGCTGTCGGTTTAATTGGAAGCTTTTTAGGTGAATCGTTACTCTAATTTAAAAATAAAAGTATGATTGGTTGTTAGTCTAAAAGCAACAGTTTTAAAAATAATTGACTAATTAAGATGATATACTTGAAGTGATTAAATAGTACTAACATGAACGGCATTCACTTTTTAGAGATTAAATTTATTTATCGCATTAAGTGGCTTTGCATTCATAAAGCATTTTAACTTTTCAACACGGGATTGAGCGTAGAAAATATCCCATTTTCTTGCTCTATCCCACTTTTTTATTTTTCTCCAACAAAAACTTTACTCCAACTCACAATCACCACTTACACCATACCTCAAAGTTCTCCTGAATTTCCCCCATACAAATCTAATATTTCAATTTTCAAACTAAAGAAGAATTTAGCTGTAACTATATATGACAGTTATAGTTATGATTGGTATAATGGATAGCATGGGAACAGATTACCGGAGGAGATGTTATGGAATTATCCAATTATTTTAATCATTGGAATACGGTAAGCGTCATTACGAGCATCCTTGATTTACTCATCGTTTGGTATGTCCTTTACTTAGTTATCACAGTATTTAAAGGCACGAAAGCGATTCAGTTGCTCAAGGGTATTGTGGTCATCGTTATTGGCCAACAAGTGAGTAAGATGCTGAACCTGACTGCGACATCCCACTTGTTTGATCTCGTCATCCAATGGGGGGTATTAGCGCTAATCGTTATCTTCCAACCTGAAATTCGACGGGCACTTGAACAGCTAGGGCGAGGCAGTTTATTTAAAAGATATACAAGTAATTTAAACAGCAATGAAGATAAGCTGATTGAAGCGGTATCGAAAGCAATTCAATACATGGCGAAACGTCGTATTGGTGCGCTCATTGTCTTTGAGAAAGAGACAGGCTTACAAGATTATATAGAAACGGGTATACCGTTCGATTCTGACATTTCTCAAGAGTTGCTAACGAACGTGTTTATACCTAATACGCCACTGCACGATGGTGCGATGATCATTCAAGGCACGAAGATTGCAAGTGCAGCTTGTTACCTTCCACTTTCTGATAGTGCGAAGATCGCGAAGAGTTTAGGTACACGTCATAGAGCAGCTGTAGGTATATCTGAGGTTTCAGATGCATTTACTGCTGTCGTTTCTGAAGAGACAGGGTTTATCTCTGTGACATTCGATGGTAAGTTGCGTAAAGATATTTCTACAGATGCATTTGAAGAATTGTTGGCTGAACATTGGTTTGGCACACACTTTCAAGAGAAAGGTGTGAAATAGATGTTAGAGAGTAAATGGGGGCTGCGCTTAATCGCGTTAGCACTAGCGGTATTATTCTTCCTATCCGTGAATAATGTATTCGGTAATGTGTTCAATGCAGATAAATTCGGACAGAATTCGACAGAGACACTGAACGATGTGCCTGTTGAGGTGAAATACGATCACAAATCACTGTATGCGAGTGGCGCACCAGAAACAGTTAACGTAGATTTATCAGGTACACGTTCTCAAGTGTTGAAAGCACAGAAGAACGAAGATATTAAAGCTGTACTTGATTTAACTGGTGAAAAAGCGGGAAAACATTCAGCAGATTTTGAAGTTAAAGGTTTAGATGAAGATCTAGATTATGAAGTGAAACCGAAAGATGCGAGTGTCAATCTCGAACAGAAAGTCACTAAGACGATGAAAGTTGAGCCAGATGTCAGTGAGAACAATGTAGATGGAGAGCACAAGATTAGCGAACAAACTGTATCTCCACGTACTGTGAAAGTCACTGGCGGACAAGAACAGATTAAGAAGATTGCCTACTTGAAAGCGACGTACAAAGATTCAAGTACAATTTCTGAAGATATTACAGATGTAGCACAAATTACTGCATTTGATAGTCAGCTCAATAAAGTAGATGTGACGATTCAACCTAAAGAAGTGAATTTATCAGCTAAATTGGAACCTTATAGTAAAAAGGTGAAGATCGCACCTAAAGTGGTGGGTAGTTTAGCCGATGGACATCAAGTAGATAAAGTGAAACTAGATGATGATGAAATTGAAATTTATGGAAATAAAGATGACTTAAAGGATATCGACGAAATCACAGGGGAAATTGATGTCGATAATGAGAGTGAGGATACTGAGAAAGAGGTTACTCTCAAATTGCCTAAGCATGTGACGAAAGCTGATCCAGATCAGACACAAGCGAAAGTCTATATCAAATAATACGTAAGATACAAAGGAGTTAATAACAATGGCTAAATATTTTGGTACTGATGGTGTCAGAGGTGTCGCAAACCAAGATTTAACACCTGAACTTGCCTTTAAGCTCGGACGTTATGGTGGCTATGTACTTGCACATAATAAAGATAAGAAACATCCTAAGGTACTTGTTGGACGCGATACACGTGTATCAGGTGAAATGTTAGAGTCTGCACTCATCGCAGGTCTCGTCTCAATCGGAGCTGAAGTGATGCGCTTAGGTGTGATTTCTACACCAGGTGTCGCATACTTAACCAAAGAAATGGAAGCAGAGCTTGGTGTAATGATTTCTGCTTCACACAATCCGGTTGAAGATAATGGTATTAAATTCTTTGGCTCAGATGGTTTCAAACTTTCTGACGCTCAAGAAGAAGAAATTGAAGAATTACTCAATGCAGAGAACCCTGACATTCCTAGACCTGTAGGAGAAGATATCGTACACTACTCTGATTACTTCGAAGGTTCTCAGAAGTACTTAAGCTATCTTAAATCAACCGTCGATGTGGATTTCGAAGGTATGAAGATTGCTTTAGATGGCGCACATGGTTCTACTTCATCTCTAGCTCCATTCTTATTCGGTGATTTAGAAGCGGACACAGTGACGGTCGGTTGTAATCCAGATGGTTACAACATCAATGACCAAGTAGGTTCTACTCACCCTGAGAAACTTGCTGAAACGGTTGTTGAGAAAGAATGTGACTTCGGTCTCGCATTTGATGGCGATGGTGACCGTTTGATTGCGGTAGATGAGAAAGGTGACATCATTGATGGTGACCAAATCATGTTTATTATCGGTCAAGAAATGGCGAAGAACCAAGAACTAAACCATAATATGATTGTTTCAACGGTGATGAGCAACCTTGGTTTCTACAAAGCGTTAGAAGCGGAAGGTATTCAATCAAACAAGACGAAAGTCGGCGACCGTTACGTGGTTGAAGAAATGCGTCGTGGTGGTTACAACCTTGGTGGTGAACAGTCAGGTCACATTGTGATGATGGACTACAATACGACAGGTGACGGTTTACTTACAGGTGTGCAATTAGCTTCAGTGATTAAACTTACAGGTAAAAAGCTTAGCGAATTAGCTGCACAAATGAAGAAGTATCCACAATCACTCGTTAATGTGAAAGTAACGGATAAACATCGTGTTGAAGAAAATGTTGCAGTACAAGAAGAAATGACGAAAGTCGAAGTGGATATGAACGGAGAAGGTCGTATTCTCGTGCGTCCTTCAGGTACAGAACCACTCGTACGTGTCATGGTTGAAGCGGCAACTGATGAGAAAGCACAAGCGTACGCTGAACGTATAGCTAAAGTCGTTGAAGAACATATGGGGCTAGAATAATTGCTAACTAGCGCCAATAATAAAAGTTGAGATACGCAATCGCTTTATAATAGAGCAAATCTCGCAATTCAAAAAACGTATATAACTAAAAAAGGATTCGAGCATGAAGCTAATTACTTCGAGCTCGAATCCTTTTAGTTTATCTAATCGCTTAACCTAATACGTTGTATTCACGCACAATTTCTTGAGTTAAACCTTCATCAGTGTGCGCATATTCTTTAAGAAATGCTTCAACACCGTTGTTTTTAATATAATTATTCTTCTCAACCGTCTCTTTATCATTCGTATCATCATATTTTAACAGATAAGCTGCAGCTTTCAGCAATCCTTCATGAGGTAAATCTTGTTGATAAAGATAATTGAGTGGTTTAATAATGCGATCTTGAGGACCAATTTTACGTAAAGTGCCTCGGCCAACACGTGTAACCGCATCAGAAAGATTAGGGTTCTCAAAACGTTCCATGATTTGATCCACATATTGTGCCTGTTGTGATTCAGTGAAAGTGAATTTAGACGTAATATACTGGCTTGTCTCTGAAAGCACTTGTTTCAAACCGTCTTTAATTTGTGTATCCTTCATGGCATCGAGCACAGTGGCTTTATCGTGATAACGTCCTGCATAAGCTAAGAACGCATGACCCGTGTTCACTGTGAGGAGCTTACGTTCGATGTAAGGTGTTAGATCATCCACATAGTGAATATGATCTAACTCAGGCCCATACCAATGTTGACGCTCAATCGCCCATTCAAAGAACGGTTCGACAACGACGTCTAACAAATTCTCGTTATGTTGTTCAGGAACAATACGGTCAACAGCTGAGTTTGCAAAGTGGATGTGGTCACCTAGTGGCCCTGTAATATCTAAAATAGCTTGTTTCAACGTATTTGTCGCCATAATCGCATTCTCGCACGCCACGATATTGACGGGTGTTTCTTTCTCTTTCAGATAAGGTGCAAATGTCTTTGCGATAAGTGGTAAAATATTCACGCCGACTGCAGTAGTAATAATATCCGCTTCCAATACCGCTTGCTTCAACGCTTCCGAAGGTTCACTAGAATTAATACCATCAACATTGTGAACGCGTGTCGTCGTACGTTCTTCATCAGCTAAAATGACATCGTATTCATGTTGTTGCTCAAGTTCATGAATCACCGTCTCGTTGACATCCGCAAAGGTTACTTTGACCTCATTATCAGCTAGGATGAAACCGATGAAACCGCGACCGATATTGCCGGCACCGAAATGTAGGGCTTTCATCATGCATCGGCCTCCTCAAAGACTTGTTTGATTTCTTCTGCAGATTGCGCGTTGACGATGCGTTCAACATTCTCTTCTTCACTGAACGTGATCGCGATCTTAGATAATAAGTCTAAATGCTCACCATCTTTACCTGCGATACCTACTACGACTTTCACTGTTTCGCCATCCCAATCGATACCTTCAGGAATTTGAATTAAAGATAAACCTGATTGAATGACTTCTGTCTTCGCTTCATCAGTACCGTGCGGAATTGCTAAACCGTTACCCATAAACGTAGATACGAGTTGTTCACGCTCTTTCATAGCTTGAATATAGCCTTCAGTCACCGCGCCACTTTTAACTAACGCTTGGCCAGCTTGTTCGATGGCTTCCTCTTGTGTACTAATAGATTGGTTAAGATAAATATTGTCATTGCTAAATAATTCGCTCATAATCGTATCACTCCATAGTTAAGATTTGTTGTAAATAGGCGACATACTGATCTTTCAGTATTGAAATCAATTTGTCTGGTTCTGACATCAGTACGTCAATATCATCAAGGTGGTGAATGAGTTCACCGGTAAAATGACTGACGAGTTGTGCTAAGTTAGGATCGTCAGGAATAAAGATATTAATTAAATAACGAATCGGTGTGTCATTATGATTTGGTAGCTCGAGTGGTTGTTCTAACACAGTGAGAAGCAACATCGGTTTCTGGATGACTGAACTTCTCAGATGTGGAAGAGCAAGAGGATAGGGCGCTAATGCATAACCATCTTGTTCCATGCGGGCTACCAGCAATTCAGAGAATGACTGTCGATCGTCGATAATCTTCCTTTGATATAAACTTTCTGTTAGATAACTTACGACATCATCCACGTGAACTTGTTCAACTTCACAGTGGTCAAGAAGTTGTAAGCCATCTCGAACTTGATTTAAGATTTCTTCAGTATCTCGTTGTGTTTGAGAAGGTTGTTTCGGCTTCCAAAGGTTGCTCGGAATTTCAGTTTTAGTTTCAGTTTGCGTGTAGTCACTCTGGCTTTTTAAAAATTGAGCGACAAGATGAATATCGGTATCCGGCAGTAAAGGATTAACAGTTAAGTAATCCGCTTCGATATCAAGATTGACTGTCGAAATAATGGCATCATAGGTTTCAAGCGACATGTGCGCTAACTCTCCAACTGAAGCTTGATTCGTCGACGTGACTTCTGGAAAGGTTTGCTCCAATCGCGTCGCTAATAAACGACTTGTTCCAATCCCGCTGCTACAGACGACTAACACATTTAACGTGTGATGTTCCTCACGTCTAATAGCACCGCCGAAATGGAGAACGAGAAAGGCAATCTCGCTATCAGGAAAGTTTAAATCGCTCCACGTTGCCTCTACCGCCAACTTCACACTGTGAAAGAGGTGAGGATATTTCTGTTTTACCATTTGTGTAAGTGGATTATAGGTTTCAATATTTGCTCTCAAACGGTTCATAGCAGGAATGAGATGCAACTTCAATCCTTCAGTTAGCGTATCTAACTCACTAAATTCCATCTCCGCAAAGTTACTTACGCGTTGGATAAAACGTTGAATGCGTGTTTCGTCATGCTCATCATCTTCTGTGATATCTTTACGCTTCGCACCTCTAAGGTGAATTGTGATAAAGGTAATTTCAGCTTCAGTAAAGGTCACATCGTAAATCGCTTCTAAACGATGAGCAAGTGCAGTTGCAACTTCAAATTCACGGGTATGATGTACCTCTTCGTAAACTTCAGGCTCTAAAGTTACATATTCATTTTTCTGCATCCGATCAATACTCAGAACGATATGAACGGTCAATGTGATATAGCTTGACTCAATCAATGTATATGGCAGTGAATCAAGATAATCCATTAATAGTCGTTCGACACGAAAAATCTTATCCATATCTACCATAGATAACTGTGTTTGATTGAGTGACTGATAAACGAAGTGATTTTCTATAACAGAGTAAACACTTGTGCTATTTAGATTGTTGACCATCCATAAACTCAGTAGCTCACGTTTTTTAGATTCTGCACCTTGAAGTGAAATACCTTCGCCGCGTTTACGTTGTAGTGTGAGTTGATAGTTAGTGAGTACTTGTTCGAGTTGATCCAATATTTTAGACAGTGTTTGAGTTGAGACCCCAATCTCATGTGCGAGACTGTACTGCTTAATAGGGGCATCTGCTTGGATTAAGGCATATAAGATGATGACTTGTTGTTCTTCTTCAGATAAGTCTGCCATGGGTTGATCTTGGACGAGTTGTTGTAACCGGTCAACGGCAGTAGTTGAGCCACTTAACTTCACGCCTTTACGCACGACGCGTTCCAACTTCAGCCCCAGTTGAGTCAACGTCTCTTCAAGTGATTTCAATTCTCGATGTATCGTACGAGAGGAGACAGCAAGCGTTTGAGCAATATCGTATATCGTTAAATATTGATCTTGATGCTTGAGTAACATTTCAGTGATGGCTCTTTCACGTTTGCTCAGTAACATAGCTGTATCCTCCTTTAGTTGATCTATGGGGTTGAAGTATTACTGATCAGACTTTAACTGTTCGAGTAACTCTTCGTATCTTGGTGAGTTTAAGAAATTATCTACAGAGATATGAATCGCATTTGGTGCTTGTTTGATTGCACGATCTGTTAATTTCTTCTGTGTAATGACAAGTTGTGCATCTTGTGGTAACTGATTAATCGCTGTATTCGTTACGTCGATATCAGTTAAACCAGCTTTCTTGAACTTATTACGCAACATGCTGGCACCCATTGCACTAGAGCCCATTCCTGCGTCACATGCGAAGATGACGTGGTTAATCTTGCTGTAGTCGTGCGCATCGACATTCTCAGTATCATATTTCTCTGTGAGGTCTTCTTCCTCTTCAGCACTAGCATCAGACGTAGTACCTTCATCTTCAGCTTTATCTGTTTGAGCTGACGCATCTTTAGTATCTTTGTTCCCTGATAGTTGTGAAGATACTCTTGATTTCTTACCTTTCGTTTGTTCCATTTGTGCTGTGGCACTTTCAAGGTCCTGTTTAGGTTCTTTAGTAAAACGTAAAATAAGTGATGCGACGATAAAGGAAACGAGCGCTGCGAGTAGCACACCAAGAATCATGTGCAAGTAGTTGCCTTTAGGTGTGTTGAAAATGTAGACCAAGAATGAACCTGGTGACGCTGGACTTTTAAAACCAAAGTCAAAGAGTGAATAAGTTGCAACACCTGTCATACCACCAAGGATCACTGCGATGAAGAGTAACGGACGCATCAATACATATGGGAAGTAAATCTCATGGATACCACCGAGGAAGTGGATGATACCTGCGCCATATGATGTTGCTTTCGCAGTTCCTTTACCGAAGATCATGTAAGCGACGAGAATTCCAAGACCTGGTCCAGGGTTAGATTCAATCGTATAAAGAATAGATTTACCTAAATGTGCGGACTGGTCTGCGCCAAGGGGTGTGAACACACCGTGGTTAATCGCGTTATTTAAGAATACGATCTTAGCTGGCTCAATGATGACACTTACGATAGGTAATAAGTGCGCGTGTACAAGACTACCCACGATCACGGATAGGATGTACATGATACCGTGCATAATAGGTGCGATAATCTTAAATCCTACGAGCGTCATAATAAAACCAAGAATTCCGGCCGAGAAGTTGTTAAACAACATTTCGAAACCTTGTGGGGTACGAGGTTGGATGAATTGGTCTGTCTTCTTCATCAACCAGCCGACTAAAGGCCCCATAACCATAGCACCAAGTAACATTGGTGTATCCGGCATTGCTACGATGACACCCATTGTTGCAACGGCAGCAATAATACCGCCACGCATTTCATGGATGAGACGACCACCACTATACGCGATAAGTAATGGAATTAAATATTTAATCATCGGATCAGCCAAACTTGCGAGATCTTTGTTAGGCCACCAACCGCCATCGATGAAGATCGCTGCGATTAAGCCCCAAGCGATAAACGCACCAATGTTTGGCATAATCATACTACTGAGGAATGACCCAAAGGCTTGAACATTACGGCCGATTCCTTTGTTCTCTTGTGTATCTGACATTGAGGACACCTCTTTTTCAATAAGTTTATAAGTCTATTGTATGAGGTGTGTAAGCGTTCGCACAATAACAACTAATGACAACTTTGTCAGTCGAAGTGTGACAAACGTCACTTTGTAAACCATGTTTACTTATAGTAGAAAAGGGATAAACAAGGGGCGGTTCCAATGTGGTAATGTTTGCATTACAAGACCATTACATTGTAGAATTATGTATGTTGATAGAAAGGAGGACAGACAACATAATTCAGTTAAAGCGCCAGTACAAATGCAGTGTCTTATCCATTATTTAAGGTTTAATATCAGAAATCTTAATAGATAGGTCGTCTGTATTTGTAGACGAGGTGGATAGTTATCGAGATTTCGGCGGATGCTATCCCGGATGGTTAGGCTCATTCGTAAGCTTAATGATGAAAACACTAGGGTAACTTAGTGCACAAAGTTATTAAGCAAGCCTATATGACTATAGCAACACACGAACTGTAAGAGAGCAGTTGCTAGGATGCGTTGAAAAGGTGTGTGATTACAGGCATGGATAGAACCATCGATGTCTTCTTTTCCTATGCGCAATTCTAGTCTATGCTTCCATGCTTTGTTTCGTGTGATTATTGGAGGAAATAATTTATGTGCGGAATTGTCGGTTATATTGGGCATGATAATGCCAAAGAACTATTACTTAAAGGTTTAGAGAAATTAGAATACAGAGGTTATGACTCAGCAGGTATTGCTTTAACTAACGACGAAGGTACTGAAGTATTTAAAGAAAAGGGTCGTATTGCTGATTTAAGAAAAGTAGCAGATGACAATGACTTTGACGGTACACTAGGTATCGGTCATACACGTTGGGCGACACACGGTGTACCTAACCACGAAAATTCACATCCTCATCAATCTGCTTCTAAACGTTACACACTTGTACATAACGGTGTAATCGAGAACTATGAAGAGTTACGAGCAGAATATTTAAGTGATGTGAATTTCTTATCAGAAACAGATACAGAAATTGTTGTACAACTTATTGAACACTTCGCTAACGAAGGTTTAGATACTGAAACAGCATTTACGAAAGTAGTTTCAATGCTCGAAGGTTCATACGCACTTGGTCTTTTAGACGATCAAGATAACGATACGATCTACGTTGCGAAGAACAAATCACCATTACTCATCGGTGTGGGTGACGACTTTAATGTCATTGCTTCAGACGCGTTAGCAATGTTACCAGTAACAAATCAATATAAAGAAATTCACGACCATGAAATTGTTATCGTGAAACGTGAGAGCGTAGTTATTAAAGATCAAGACGGCAATGTTCAAGACCGTGAAACATACACTGCTGAAATTGATGCGGCAGACGCTGAGAAAGGCGTTTACGATCACTACATGCTTAAAGAAATTCACGAACAACCAGCCGTTATGCGTCGTATTATCCAAGAGTATCAAGATTGCGAAGGTAACTTGAAGATGGACAAAGATATCGTGGATGACGTTGCGGCAGCAGATCGTATTTACATTATCGCAGCAGGTACGAGCTATCATGCTGGTTTAGTAGGTAAAGAGTTTATTGAAAAATGGGCAGGCGTTCCGACAGAAGTACACGTTGCTTCAGAGTTCGTTTACAACATGCCATTACTATCTGAAAACCCATTATTTATCTATATTTCTCAATCAGGAGAAACTGCAGACAGTCGTGCTGTACTCGTAGAAACGAAGAAATTAGGTCATAAATCACTCACAATTACGAACGTTCCAGGTTCTACATTGTCACGTGAAGCGGACCACACTTTATTGTTACATGCAGGTCCAGAAATAGCTGTGGCGTCTACGAAAGCTTACACAGCACAAATCGCAGTGCTTTCAATCTTGTCTCAAATCGTTGCGTTAGAACACGGTCGCGAAGCAGAAGTCGACTTATTAAGAGAACTTGCGAAAGTGACGACAGCGATTGAAGCGATTGTAGACGATGCTGAGAAGTTAGAAGATATTACGAAAGAATTTATGGATGATACACGTAATGCATTCTTCATCGGACGTACAATTGATTACAATGTCAGCCTTGAAGGTGCGTTGAAACTGAAAGAAATCTCTTACATCCAAGCTGAAGGTTTCGCTGGTGGTGAATTGAAACACGGTACGATCGCGTTGATTGAAGAGGGTACACCAGTAGTAGCACTTGCGACACAAGAGAACGTGAATAACTCAATTCGCGGTAATGTGAAAGAAGTTGCAGCACGTGGTGCGAACACTTGCGTGATTTCAATGGAAGGTCTTGAGAAAGAAGGCGACACTTACGTGATTCCACAAGTTCACGAATTATTGACACCACTCGTATCTGTAGTAGCAACACAATTGATTGCTTATTATGCAGCTCTACACCGTGACTTAGACGTGGACAAACCACGTAACTTAGCGAAATCTGTAACAGTAGAATAAGAGTGGTATGTTTTACTAGAAGAGAGTAGATGCTTTCGTGCATTTGCTCTCTTTTTTTATATGTAAATTGAGGTTTTAAAAATATCTGAATTATCGTACAATAAAGCTAATCATGTACAAGGAGGGGAAGGACATGCTTATCAATCTTGAAAAAATCGGACGTATTAAGAAGGGAAAGACGATACTCAATGATATTGACTGGACCATCAATGAGGGCGATCACTGGGTGCTCTATGGTCTCAACGGAGCAGGCAAAACCACATTGCTAAATATCATCAATGCCTACGAATCACCCACTAATGGACAAATGACTTTATTTGGCATGCAACCAGGTAAAGTCGGTTACTCCGCTGACAATGTGCGTAATCATATAGGCTTTGTATCTAATAGTTTAATGGAACGTTTTCAAGAAGGGGAACTTGTTAAAGATGTCGTCATGAGTGGGGCTTATAAATCTATCGGTTTATATACCGAGCCATCAGAAGAAGTACGAGAGAATGCGTTGCACTTACTCCAGCAAGTAGAAATGGAGGACTTTAAAGAGCAGTATTATGGTCTATTGTCTACTGGCGAAAGACAACGCGTACTCATTGCACGTGCTTTAATGGGACAGCCTGATTTACTCGTGTTAGATGAGCCGGTTTCTGGATTGGACTTTCTCGCACGGGAAGCAGTATTAACTGCGCTCGACAATCTCTACCATCATTATCCTGATTTAGCAGTCATTTATGTCACGCATTTCGTTGAGGAATTGACTTCTGAGGTGGGCAAAGGATTCCTATTAAAAGATGGAGAATGCTACAAACAAGGTGCAATTGAAGCGGTTCTAAATAGCGACACACTTTCGGCATTTTTCAACCGACCTGTTGAGTTAACGCGGCTACATGGGCGATACGCTCTATTTCTCAAAAGCTGAAGTGATTGAGTCCACTCCAACGAAGTGAGATAATAACGTTAATAAGAGACGTTGGAGGTCAAGCATAATGGATAATGTACAAGCAATCTTCCTTGATATGGATGGAACGATTTTACATAGTGATAACCGAGTGAGTGAGGATACTACTCAAATTATTCGAGAATTGAGAGCGCAAGGTTATAAAGTCTTTCTTGCTACAGGGCGCTCTCATGACGAGATTCATTATCTTGTATCAGAGGATTTCAGTGTCGATGGCATCATTAGTTCAAACGGTACACAAGGTAAGGTTCAAGACGAGACGATATTCCAACATGGCATGACTTTAGCTCAAGTACAAGACATTGTAAAGTTAGCTCATAACAACCACATTTATTATGAAGTCTTTCCATATGATGGGCAAAGACGCATTTTAACAGAAAATAGAGAGTGGATCGAAGCGATGGTTGCTGAAGAGGAACCTATAGGCGGAGTAAGCGTGAGTGAATGGCATTCGCGTAAAGATGCTTTAAAGGATAAAGTCGAATGGGTAGAAGCCTTACCGGATGAACCGTACGCGAAGATATATTTATTCTCAAAAGAACAATCACAAATTCAAGCTTTCCGTGACCAACTGATTGAAGATCAAGAGCAATTGAATATTTCAGTTTCAAATTCTTCACGCTTTAATGCGGAAACCATGGCATATGGGGTGAATAAAGGAACAGCGATTAAAGAGATGATTGAACACTTTAATATTCCACGTGAAAGTACTTTAGTTATCGGAGACAGCGATAACGATCGTGCGATGTTTGAGTTCGGTCATTACACGGTTGCGATGAAGAATGCACGTCCTGAAGTGCAAGCATTAGCGAAAGACGTGACTTCGTTGACGAACGAAGAAGATGGCGCAGCACACTACCTTAAGGAACACTTATTGTAGTTAAGAGAGGATAAAATGTAGAGTTATTAGTAGAAAAAAGCCAGTCGGTGGAGACAGATGCCCACTGACTGGCTTATTCATTATACTTATGCTTTTGTTGATTTCTCTGGTTTCTTGCCGTTTCGATTAAAGTAATGAACCATTCCTACAGTAAGGATATAGAAGAGAATCACTTTGACAATCATACAGATGATTCTCATCGTCTGCATAATCATAACGACTACATTTTGTGACATCTGTTGGGTATTAATTGCAATGATTGGCATTAAAACATGGTTTATTAAAATACTAATCAACCATATTAAGAGTGTTCCAATGAAGAACTTGAACCATGTTTTATGGCCGTTCTTAATTCCTTTAAAGCCATTTTTAACATTTGTACCTACACTACGGTTAATATCATTTACAAATGAAGTTGTCATATTAATTACAATCATAGCTAGGATAATTGTGAGAATGGCTATGATTAATGAAGTGAGTATGCCATTTATTATTTGAATTGTCGTAAAGATTGTCATCTGGTTACTTGAGTTTTGTAACGATTTAGCGAATTGTTTAAGGATTAATTGAAGTAATTCAGAGTAAAGATAAATAATTAATCCATTAATTATTAAATAGATGATAAACATGATAACTGATATGAGACCCATCAATAACGCTTTCGCATATCTCCCTTTAAAGAATGTTGAGAAGATATCGCGGATATTAACTGTCTCTCCTCGCGTCGCTTTACTTATCATGTAAATTAAACTTGAGAATACTGGGTAGGCTAAGAGTATCCAGAGTAGGGCGACGAGAACGATAGCAGCAATTACAGGTAACCATGCTGAAGCGGTATTACCACTGCCACCGCCCAATTGAGCTTGCATTTGTTGTTGCTCTAAACCTTGCGTTGATAAACCTAAAAGTACATAGCTAGCGAAAGTCATAATTGCTAGCATGATTGCGCTGATAACTGTAAAGCCTATGACTTTCCAGTTTTGTGGCTTAATACTTTTAAAAGCCGATGTATGAAAACTAAACAATTTTTTGCACTCCTTTTCACTGATATACACACAATATCAAATACTATATCTTTTTCAAAATAAATAGACAACGATTAAGCCTCTCAATCGTTGACTTTACATAGTTTTAACACAAAAATAAACCGTGAGTAAACTCACAATATAGACGAGATCTGCAAAATAATTTGAAACTCGTCCATATCGTTGCTTACTCACAGTTTCAATTTAAGCATGTGAATGTAGATGTTGGTGTTCATCATGATGGAGTGTTGAACAGAATACAGCATCTTCATGATCGTGATTGGCCGTCTCCAATTGAATCGTCACGTGTTGAATATTTAAATGGTTCAATTTATGTTCCACACGTTTTAATACCGCTTCGGTCTCAACCATCGTCAGTGTAGGTGAGACTACAGCATGGCAACTCAATGCATTCATATCGTTAGAGATCGTCCAAATATGACAATCATGCACATTATTAATTTCAGGTTCTTCCGTAATCGCTTCAATAATCGTATTTAAATCAACATTCTCCGGTGTACCTTCCATCAAGATGTTGAGAGAAGATTTGAGTACGCCCCATGCACCTTTCAAGATAATCAATGACATGAGGATACTGACGATAGGATCGGCTAAATTCCAGCCAAACAACCAAATTAGTACTGCTGCGATAAGCGCACCAATTGAGCCGAGTAGGTCACCAATAACGTGTAAGAAAGCGCCACGCATATTCAAGTTATGCTCTGTATCGCTTCCGGCAAACATCATCACTGCGATGACAACATTGATGATTAAACCAATTGTGCTGATGATAAACATTTGTGTCGACTGCACTTCGGCTGGCTGCATAAAGCGTTGAATCGCTTCGATAATGATAAAGATACTAATGACGAAGAGCAACGCGCCGTTAAAGAGTGCAGCAAGAATTTCAAAGCGTTTATAACCGAACGTTTTATTAACTGTCGGGTGCTTTTCCGCATAGATAAAAGCAATGAGCGCCACGCCTAACGAAATCGCATCGCTTAGCATATGCCCCCCATCTGATAGTAATGCCAAACTATTGGCAATAATACCCCCAATAATTTCTACAATCATAAAAGTGAAAATAAGAATAAAACTAATGAGCAGCACTTTCTTGTTGTTCGTATGAACATGACTGTGTGCATGTGAATGGTCGTGTGTGTGTTCAGACATAATTGAGCCTCCTAATGATGTGTCGCATGATTGAGTGCTTGTTCTAACAGTTGTGTCACGTGCTGGTCGTCGAGTTGATAAATCTTAGATTGACCTTGTCTCTGTGCATGAACAAGATGTGCTTGTTTTAATAAGCGTAGTTGATGAGAGACGTTGGATTGACTTAGATTTAGCGTGTGTGAAATATGACCGACACTACAGGGATGTTGAATTAATAAATGTAAGATTCTTACACGGTTGCCATCGCTGAGCGCTTTAAATATTTCCGTCACGCGTTCAAGTGTATGACGTTCGATATCTTGCGTTTGATTCTCCATATGTATAATCTCCTATTTTAATATATGAACATATATTCATATATTAAAATATTCTTCGAACTGAGTCAAACTTTGGACAAGAGTTAAGCGACTTGTTACGGTAAGCTATACTCAAATACTTAAAGAACAAGATAGGAGGCCGAACAGATGAGTATTTTAGTGATCGGCGCTAATGGAGGCGTAGGTAGCAAGCTTGTAAATCAATTAACTCAAGATGGTGAAGATTTCACTGCAGGTGTTCGTTCTGAAGAGCAACAGAAAGAGTTAGAGGAACGCGGTATTAAAGCACAACTCATTGATGTTGAGAAAGATGATATTGATACGCTGAAAGAGAAAGTGAAAGGTTTCGACAAAGTTATCTTCTCTGTAGGTTCAGGTGGTAACACTGGCGCGGATAAGACAATCATCGTCGATCTTGATGGTGCAGTGAAGACGATAGAAGCGAGCAAGATTGCCGGTGTACAACGCTTTATCATGGTTTCAACGTATGACTCTCGTCGCCAAGCGTTTGACGCAAGTGGAGATTTGAAACCTTATACGATTGCGAAACACTACGCGGATGAATATCTTAAACAATCTGGTTTAACTTACACTATCGTACATCCTGGTCTACTTTTAGATCAATCTGGTAGTGGTAAAATTGATGTCGGTGCTTTCTTTGAAGGTAACGGTGCGATTCCACGTGAGGATGTTGCTACCGTGTTAAAAGAAGTTGCACATGAAGACGGGGAAGATAATCAAGAATTCCAAATTGTTCAAGGTTCCACAGATATTAAGCAAGCGATTGCACAAATTTAATGCAGAGTGGCGCGTAAATGAGTGAAGCGACAGTAAATTAAAAGATGCATATAATTTCTAATGGAGTCATAAAATATCGTATAAAATAACCCCAGTCGTGATTAACGACTGGGGTTTTCGCAAATTTTCAAGTCAATAAGTTGCGCTTCAATCAACTTATTGCTTTATCATATCTATTACCTTATATGCTTAAATCATCACCGGAAGTCTTTAATTACTTCCTAATTCAATTATAATGCCTATCTTAAAATGAAAACAAGACTTGATTTAGTGCAATTATTTACTTTTAACTACAAAAAGCAACAAACTGTAGTGAAAGTATTAAGAAATTGTGACGTTTAGGGCTTGAACCGGCGTCTATACCTAACTCAATTACCGCGAAGCCCGCATGTTGTGATACAATCAGAGTAAGTGTTCGTTAAGATATTAATAAAAGTAAGGTTTCAAATATATATTGACGACAATTTATTGAATATACATATAAAGCTATAGAGAGATAGAGTGTAGCGAATACTAAGACGGAGGTGCAGTAATGCCGTTATTCTTAAGACCAGTGTTGAAAGACAAAGTCTGGGGTGGGAAGAAGTTAACGACATTCGGTTACGATTTGCCTAGTGACACAGTGGGTGAGGCATGGACAATCTCTGCACATCAAAGTGGACAGTGTGAGATTACAACAGGCCGATTCTCAGGTTGCACGCTAGATGAGGTGTGGGATTCACATCGAGAATTGTTCGGGGACTTTCCGAGTCATGAATTTCCGCTTATGACGAAGTTGATTGATGCACAAGGCCCTTTATCGATACATGTTCACCCCGATGATGCCTATGCGTATGAGAACGAAGATGGCCAATACGGGAAGTCAGAGTGTTGGTATATCGTTGAAGCAGAACCAGGAGCTGAGATTATCTATGGTTTCAAAGATGAGGAAGCACCAGATAATCTCACGCGTTTACAGCAGCAAGATTATGATGGGCTCTTCAATAAAGTTGAAGTGCAAGCAGGCGATTTCTATTATGTTCCAGCAGGTATGGTGCACTCAATTGGTGCGGGTGTCCTCGTATATGAGACGATGCAGTCTTCTGACGTGTCATACCGTATTTACGATTATGGTCGGGAATATGAGAAGAATCATCGAGGTTTAAACAAGACGCAAGCACTTGAAGTGTTAGAAACGCCTGATATTGAAAATGTTTCGACGACAGATATTGAGTATCGAGAGAATCACAAGCGGACGCAACTCGTGTCTAATGACTTCTTTACCATGGTGAAATGGGAAATATCAGGGACATTAAATTATATGAAACCACGTGAGTTTGTCTTAGTTTCAGTTATCGACGGTCAAGGTGAAGTGATTACAGACGGAGATATCTTTGCTATTGAAAAAGGTTCCAACTTTATCCTCACATCTCACGATTTAGATACAGTATTCGAAGGTGACTTTGAACTCATTATCAGCTATTTATAATATAAGGAGCGTATGGACGATGCAGAAGTTTATTTATATCGCACTGATTTGTGGTGTCATCACCGGCGCAGGTATATTTCTTCAACTTCCAATCTTTCCAGTATTATTTGTGCCGATAGTATTAAATATTCTCGGAATTATTTGTGTTGCTGTAACACTGCGTGACAAAGAAGTGAATGGCTTACTGAAACTGGGAGGATTACTCATCAATATTATGCCGTTGTTCGGTGCATTCTCAATGATGCATCAATGAGGTTCTCATTCGCCCTATAGTCATCACGAACCTAGAAGATTTGCAGAAAAGGTGATAACATGAATCGTTTAAAAGGATTAATTCTGACGGTGGGTATCGCAGTAATAGCGACGATTCTCGGTACTTGGCTACCTATTATTGGTAGCGCAATATTTGCTATTGTCACCGGAATGATCATCGGTAATATTTGGCGCGTACCTGAGTCGTTTCAACCGGGAATAAAATTTAGCAGTAAGAAAGTGCTTCACTACAGCATTATCGTTCTGGGCTTTACGCTCAGCTTTCAATCGATTGGTAGTGTGGGTTGGAAGTCGCTACCTATCATCTTTATTACGCTAATTGTAGCGTTTTTAATCGTCTATTTATTGTTAAAGTTGTTACATATTGATGAGAATATCGGAATACTCATCGGTGTAGGTACATCGATTTGTGGTGGTTCAGCGATTGCTGCTACAAGCCCCGTCATCCGTGCTAAGGAAAGTGAAGTCGCATTCTCAATCTCTACCGTATTTCTGTTTAATTTGATTGCAGTGTTCATCTTTCCGCCCATGGGTCACCTCTTTCATATGAGTCAGACTGCCTTTGGTTACTTTAGTGGGACGGCGATTAACGACACCTCAAGTGTGATTGCGGCGTCATCCATATACGGTCATCAAGCACTTCAGACAGGTGCGATCGTTAAACTTACGCGCACCCTCATGATTATTCCGGTCGTGTTATTCTTCGCAGTGAGAACGATGAATAAGATGAAATCGAAAGACGCGAATGTGTCGATTGTGAAGATCTTTCCGTGGTTTATCGTTGGATTTATTCTCGCTTCACTCATCAGTACGGTATTTAACTTTTCCCCAACGGTTATTCATGTTTTTCAAAAGATTTCTCTATTCTTTATCAGTATTGCGATGGCGGGTATCGGTCTGGGCGTGAATTTTAAACAGTTTAAAGAAGCAGGATTTAAACCAATCCTACTCGGACTGATCATATGGTTCGTGGTCATCGTATCAAGTTTAGTGACGATGTGGTTCACGCATTTATGGTAAAAGTAGACAGCGTATTGTGTTGAGAATTGCAAAAACTCACAGAAGATTTAACGCCGAACCTACTCGAGGAGCTACGTCTAGAACGTAAATGATAGAACATATGTGGATTGGATAGCACTTATTTTACTTGAGAGTACGAAGAGATGGTTTCAGAATTTCTTGTACTCGTTACATTTTAAACTTATAATAGACAAGATAGTATAAACTTAGAGAAGCAAGGAGTATTCTACATGGCTGAGGAAACAAATTACTTTTGGTTGAATTGTGGGTATAATCGTTGGGACCATCACGAACCACTCGTAGGACAGACTACGTTATTTGAATCAGGAGCCCATTTCAATCCGTCACAAGGCTTTAGAGCTTTTAAAAATGCGCAAGTAGGGGACCAAGTTATCTTCTATCAAGTGCAAATGGATACAGGCCTCCTAGGTCATGGGGAGATTGTCAGTGTGCAAACTGGCGCGCAGAATAAGATTCGTGTGCACTTCGAGTTGAAAGAAGAGTTAAAACCGCTCACATCCGACTATTTGAAGCGAAGTGAACAACTTGAATTTAGAATGCGTAATATGAAAGAAACATTATTTAATCAAATTACAGAAGAAGAATTCGAATTAATCGTGAGTTTAGGACGTGGTGAAACGAAGATTCCTCGTTATTTCTTCCTTTCTGAAACACAGGACTTTGAACCTGATGAAGATTATACCGTTTATACACATACATATAACGGAATTAAGCGTAATGGTTATCATCACTATACGCAGCTGGAAGTTGGAGATCAACTCGTCTTCTTTAATAAGAATGCGAATCAATCTGTGATCGGATTAGGTGAAGTGTCACATCATTTACACGAGAAGCCACCGATTCCAGGTCGTACGAATAGCTCGGCTATTGAAGTTTATTTCGAACGCACGATTAATCCAGTAACGTTAACGACATTAAATAAACATCCGAAATTGAAGAATTTATACTTTTTACAGGAAAATGCGAAACAAGCGATCGCAAGTTTATCTCAAACGCAGTACGAAGCCATTCTTGAAATGAGTGAGAATAATGGTTTGAAGCCACAGTTTGAGAAAGTTGAAAAAACGCATGTCTTAGACTCAGAAGAGGATGATGTTAAGCCGTTCATCTTGCTCGTGGTCAATCGAGATAAACAAGGTTTAGAAGCGGCTCAAGAGTTGCTGCAGAAGACGAATGCTAATCCGGTTATTACGACAGGCCATCCTGACTTTACTGAAGATATGCTATACGGAAAATATTTGCCGAACGAAAACGGCGCGTTATATTACCGTGAAGGCTTTATCACGCAGAATATGCCGCGTAAGGATAAAAGTTACCTAGTCATAGATAATTTCAATCGCATTGATCCGGATGTCTTCCAAATGTATTTAAATGTCCTTGATGGCTACGAAATTACGTTACCGCGTTATAACAAAGAGGGTAAGATGATTAAGTGGTCTCGTAAGAAAGATTCGTTCTATCACTTTAATCCGAATTGGCATATCATTGGTATCACATACGATGATTTGGCGACGATTAAAGAGAAATATAGTCCTCAATTCTTGAAATATACACGTATCGTCCGTGTGAATGAGGATCAATAATTGAATAGAGTTTGAATTGGAGAACTTGAGTGACTGAAAGGAGTAGCTTGAGTTCTCTTTTTAGTTGGTTGAGGGAGAAATAGTCATATGATTTAAGCGAGACTAAAAAGGATATATGATGAGTAAGATGAAATGTAAATGGAGGGAGCTTCATGCCTATAATTTATTATGATGGTACCTGTGTCTATTGCTATAACTATGCGATTTGGCTCATCCAACATGGTTTATCTCCGCGTTATGAATTTGTGCAATTACAAAGTGATGCGGGTCAAAAACTTAAAAAGGATTATCCTGAATCTCAAAAATACGATAGCGTGATTGTGCAACATGGCGACCACTTACGATATAAATCTGATGCCATACTATCGCTCATCGCAACCTTGCCTAAATTTAAATGGATGGCTTATTTATTGAAATTAGTTCCAAGTGTGATTCGTGATGCGGCGTATGACTTTTTTGCTCAAAATCGCAAAATTATGTGGAAAACACATTGGCATCGTCCGAATGACTATGAAAAATCATTTTTTATTGATAAGCAAGAACATGCAGAAGACTAACGATATTATCAATTAAAGTTCTATTTTCTCAATTAATATTAGAGTTTGAGGTATAAATAAATACTTTTAAAAGCTGTGATAAAGGTATTTTAGAAACATTAAACTTTGTGAGCTTTGTTGTTGATGATTAAACTCATTATGATATAATAATGATTAAAGATAAGGCGTTCTAGTCGACGTCTAACTTAAAGGAGAGATAATCATGGCTAATAATAATGAAGATGTAGTACGCGTATTGAACCAACAGGTTGCTAACTGGACGGTTGCATTTACTAAATTACACAATTTCCACTGGTACGTGAAAGGGCCTAACTTCTTTGCTCTACACACTAAATTTGAAGAACTTTACGATGAAGCAAGTCAATTTATCGATGACTTAGCTGAACGTATTTTAGCTATCGGAGGAAATCCTGTAGCGACATTAAGAGAAAGCTTAGACATTTCAATCATCGATGAAGCAGGTAAATATTACAAAGCTGAAGAAATGGTTGCTGAACTTTCTAAAGACTTCACTAATGTTTCTAAACAATTAGAAGAAGCAATTGAAGTTGCAGGTAAAGCAGAAGATGACGTGACTGAAGATATGTTTATCGGTATGCAAACAGATATTGATAAACACAACTGGATGTTGAAATCTTATTTAGGTGAATAAGAAGATAGTAACGATATTAATTCTCACCTTATGTTAATAGCTTATAATGAAAAAAAGCCTAGATGTAACGCGCTTATTCAAAGGCGTTGCATCTAGGCTTTCGTATTTATTCAGCTGTTTCTAAAGCAATTTCCATCATTTGTGTGAAAGCATTTTGACGTTCTTCAGCTGTTGTCGCTTCGTCTCTAAAGATATGATCACTTACAGTGAAGATCCCTAAAGCCTTTTTACCAGCAAAGGTCGCATTGAGGTAAAGCGCTGCAGATTCCATTTCAATACCGAGAATGCCCATGCGTTGCCACTGCGTATTAAACGTTTCGTCAGCGTTGTAGAAAGTGTCAGATGAGAGCACGTTACCTACATGCGTCGTAGCGCCTAATGCATCAGCATGACGTTGCGCTTCAGTGATGAGATTGAAATCAGCGATAGGTGAATAATGGCCTGGAATGTTGAACTGGTCTACATAACTTGAGTTTGTAGAAGCGGCTTGAGCGATGATGATATCGTATAGATTGATGTCATCTTGTAACGCACCACATGAACCCACGCGGATAATCGTCTCAACATCAAAGAAATTGTAGAGTTCATATGAGTAAATTCCAATACTTGGCATGCCCATGCCTGAACCCATCACTGAGATTTGTTTCCCTTTGTAAGTTCCTGTATAGCCGAACATATTGCGCACTTCGTTAAACTGTTGCACGTCTTCTAAATAGTTATCAGCGATGTATTTTGCGCGGAGTGGATCTCCTGGCATTAAGACGGTCTTAGCGATAGGTACGCCGTTAGGTTGAATATGCGGTGTAGCTTGTGTCATGTTCCATTGCTCCTTCATTTTTTCTTCTTTCTTAAGATAACATTGGTTTATTATTTTGGCGAATTTTTGTAGTATAAAAATGGAAATTATTTTAACAGAGTTTGAATGTTTTGTTTTCTGAAAGCTTTGTCGTTTTAAAAAATGCAGGAAGGTCGATTGTATTACAATTAAGCATTTCAATACGAATTCACGTATAAGCGCATACTTTTACTAGTAAAATGACTTCCAAACCTATTTGAACTCACTAACATTCAACTCTTATTACCCATTACTTAAGGAGGGCATCCATGTGTCATATGCGAAGTATATTGACCATACATTATTAAAACCAGATGCGACGACGCAACAAATTGACCAACTCATCAATGAGGCGAAAGCGTATCAATTCAAATCTATTTGTATCCATCCAGGGCATGTGCGTCATGCAGCTGAGAAGTTAGGCGATAGTGACGTATTAATTTGTACCGTGATTGGTTTCCCACTTGGAGCCACTTCAACTGAAACTAAAGTGTTTGAAACTGAAGATGCGATTAAAAATGGTGCACAAGAAATAGATATGGTGCTCAATATTGGAGCATTGAAAGAACAAGATTATGAACGTGTAGAAGCAGATATCTCTGCTGTCGTTCAAGCTGCGAATCATAAGACGGTGAAGGTCATCATTGAAACGTGCTTATTAACAGATGAAGAAAAGGTGAAAGCTTGCGAATTGAGTCAATCTGCTGGGGCTGACTTTGTGAAGACATCGACTGGTTTCGCAGGTGGCGGTGCTACGACACATGATGTTCAACTAATGAAAGAAACAGTAGGCCAAGCGATGGAAGTGAAAGCTTCAGGTGGCGTTCGTACTGCCGATGATTTCCTTCAAATGCTTGAAGCAGGTGCGACACGTGTCGGCGCAAGTGCAGGTGTAGCAATCATTGATGCCTTAGAATAACGATGGCATGAATGCGCGACGATTGTCGATGATTTCATAGATGATTTAGAATAAGTGTAGAGAAGAAATGGAGCTGAAACACAATGGTTAAGCCATTTAAACGAGTTCATCTCATCGTGATGGATTCTGTAGGTATTGGAGAAGGCCCAGATGCAGCCGCTTTTAACGACGAAGGCACGCATACATTGAAACACACACTCGAAGATAGCGGCGTGACATTACCGCATCTCGCTCAACTCGGTTTAGGTAATATAGAATCTTTACCAGGTGTACCATCTACAGAAACGCCTCAAGCATGGTATACCAAGTTGAGTGAAGCCTCAATTGGTAAAGATACGATGACAGGGCACTGGGAAATTATGGGGCTGAATATTATGCAACCCTTCAAAGTGTATCCTGAAGGCTTTCCACAAACACTGATTGATGAGATCGAGCGTGTGTCAGGACGTAAAGTTGTAGCAAATCGTCCTGCATCAGGGACACAAATTATTGAAGAGTGGGGCGAACATCAACTGGAGACAGGCGATTTGATCGTGTACACATCAGCTGATCCTGTATTACAGATTGCCGCTCACGAAGATGTCATTCCACTCGAGGAACTCTATGATATTTGTGAACAAGTTCGTGAAATTACAAAGGATCCTGAATATCTCGTAGGTCGTGTGATCGCACGTCCTTACGTTGGCGAGCCAGGGCATTTCACCCGTACAGCTCACCGTCATGATTACGCGTTGAAACCCTTTGGGAAGACAGTGATGAATACGCTGCAAGAAGCGGATTATGACGTGATTGCTTTAGGTAAAATCAATGATATTTACGATGGTGAAGGTGTGACGCAGGCGATACGTACCGCTGATAATATGGATGGTGTAGATCGTCTCGTTCAGACCTTACAGCAAGACTTCGAAGGTTTGAGTTTCCTTAACTTAGTAGATTTCGATGCGAAATATGGTCATCGTCGTGATAAAGCCGGATATGCGCAAGCGTTGAAAGATTTCGACGATCGCTTGCCAGAAATTATCGAACATCTGAAAGAGGATGATTTGCTGATTATTACGGCTGATCATGGTAACGACCCAACTGCAGAGGGAACAGATCACACGCGCGAATATGTGCCTGTCTTAATGTATAGTCCGCAAGTCGATTACTGCTATGAGCTTTCGCCAGATGCCACGTTCAGCTCAATTGGTATGACTATCGCAGACAACTTTGGAGTTGAGTTGCCTGAGTATGGTAAAAGTTATTTAAAAGAAATGGGGGTTCACAGATGAAACAATTCATCCGAATCTTATTAGGTATTGGTTTCGTAGGAATCGGTATCTTACACTTTGTGAAAGAACGTCAATTTAGAAATATCGTGCCACATTACTTGCCATTACGTAAGACAGCTGTCTTAGTTACTGGCGTATTTGAAATTCTCTTCGGTATCATCATGACACTTAAACGTCCAAGTGAATTCTGGAAGAAGAGTATCAACGCTTTCTTGATTGCTGTCTTCCCGGCTAACATTTATATGGCACGTAAGAAATTACCGCTTGGTGATAAGCAATTACCAACATGGGTACTTTATGCTAGATTACCATTACAATTTATCCTTATGCGTGTGATTAGTAAATTGTAAAATGTGAGGTAAGATGAGAGAGATAGAGATTGAATTAACAAACGATTTATATGCAATTGCCTTAGCTCGTCTTACACATAATAATGCCATTCGATGAACGCACAATGCGTAGTATCGAATGGCATTTTTTAATAATTATTGAGCTGAACTGTAAATTTCGTTCCATTCATTACGTTTATCTAAGAAGGCTTGTGCGATTTCTTTCGCTCCTTCTAACGAGTGGCTTGCTGCCCAACCGCATTGAACTTCGTTGCAAGCTGGCACTTCTTCAGCGTTTAAGACATCGTTAAGCGTGTCTTCGAGAATTTGTAAGACATCATCATAATCTTGGTGATTGATGAATGATACGTAGAAACCTGTTTGGCAACCCATTGGACTAATGTCGACAACTTTGTCGCTATGATTGCGGATATTCTCAGCCATTAAGTGTTCTAAAGAGTGAAGACCTGGCATTTCCATGTGTTCTTTATTAGGTTGCTTAAAGCGAATATCGTATTTATAAATGCTATCTCCGTTTTGACCTTCCATCTTACCTGCTAAGCGAACGAAAGGTGCCACCACTTTAGTATGGTCGAGATTGAAACTTTCAACGTTCATTTTTGGCATACTATTTCCTCCTACTACTAGATTCTTCATTATTGTAACAACACTCACAGCCTTTTACAATGGACGTCACGCGTGGTGTAACCGGTAGATTAAAATACATAAACACATGAGGTAAAGTTAATGACAAATGACACAGATTTCGCTAAAATAAATAGCAATCTACTTTCATAAAAAAGAAGAGAGTAGAGAGTAATATTTATTTAATAATTTCAGAAAATTAGGTATATTAAATATAATTCTATACAGATGCACATGCGGGAGGCACTACAAACATGACGGGGATCAAACAACAACTATTAGACTATATCGACAATCACCAATATGAGTATTTAACCATTAGCCATCAGATTCATCAACGACCTGAGCTGGGAAACGAGGAAATTTTTGCTTCACGAACACTCATCGACCAACTCACGCAACACGACTTTGAGGTGGAGAAAGATATTGCAGGACATGGCACAGGGTTTATCGCTAAATACGAAAGTGAACGACCAGGGCCGACAATTGGTTATTTAGCAGAGTATGATGCCTTACCAGGTTTAGGACATGCATGTGGACACAATATTATTGGAACAGCCAGTGTGCTCGCAGGTATCGCGTTGAAACAAGTGATTGAGCAACTCGGCGGGACGGTCATCGTATTAGGTTGTCCAGCTGAAGAAGGTGGAGAGAATGGCAGTGCGAAAGCGTCTTACGTGAAAGAGGGGATCATCGATGAACTTGATGTGGCATTGATGATTCATCCTGGCAACGAAACGTATCGTACGATTGATACATTAGCCGTAGATGTGCTCGACATTAAGTTCTATGGTAAAAGTGCACACGCTTCAGAGAAAGCCTATGAGGCGCGAAATGCGTTAGATGCGATGATTTCTTATTTCAATGGGATCGCGCAACTACGTCAACATATTGAACAAGACCAACGCGTGCACGGCGTCATTCTAGATGGTGGGCAAGCTGCGAATATTATTCCAGATTACACACATGCGAGATTCTATACACGTGCATTAACACGCAAAGCGTTAAATCACTTAACTGAACGTGTAGGCGAAATTGCACGTGGTGCTGCGATTCAAACAGGTTGTGACTACGAGTTTTCACCGATTCAAAATGGTGTGAACGAATTTGTGAAAGCGCCTTTACTTGATGATTTATTTGAACATTATGCACGTGAACTCGGCGAAGAAGTGAGTGATGATGATTTCGGTTACGGTTCGACTGATACTGGTAATGTGAGTCACATTGTTCCTACAATTCATCCTCATATTAAAATTGGTTCACGTAATCTCGTCGGACACACGCACCGTTTTCGTGAGGCAGCAATTAGTGCACATGGAGATCAAGCTTTATTGAGAGGTGCTAAGATTATCGCATTGATGGGAATGAACTTAATTGAAGATCCGCAATTGTTAGAAGCCATTCGCACAGAGCATCAACATATAAAGGGGACGACTAAATGACAGAAAGCAAGGGGATTAAGCCAAAGTTAACTTTGAGTGATTTGTACGCGGAAGATGTCGTATATTCTGCGAGGCCTTCCTATATTTCAAATCCTTGGTTAGAACCCGAGGAACATCAATCTAACTTTTTAACTGGGAGAGAATTACTCATTTCAAATGAATTGCCGGTAATCGTACATGAAGCGTGTGTAACAGAGAAATTGGAACATCTATTTCAACTTGTAGACATGCCGAAGCCGTCGCACATTTTGCCTTTTAACAGTAAGGAAAGTTATGAAGGCTTGTTGCGAGAACTAGCGCATGAACGAGGAAAGAAGATTTACTTTCAGTACGTCCATGATGAGGATATCTTAGAGGACACGTACTATGCGTTAGATAAAACGACGTTTATCGCACTGAATAATAAAGCGAAGATTCCTGAATGGACAGCAGGGCAGTACTTGCCGAAACGCGCTGTGGTGGAAATCGATAAATTGAAGGATGAATTACAGCAGTGGGACTTTCCGTATGTGTTGAAACCGGGAGATGATTTACCTACTGCTGGAGGATACGGTGTAATTATCGTCTACAATGAGCAAGAATTAGTGGATGCTTTGGAGCGTATTGAAGCTGCTCAAGAACAGACGGCGCATATGATTGTCGAAGAGAAAGTCGAAGCTGTCGCAAATTACTGTGTACAATTTGCGTGTAAGGAAGGCGAAGCTATTCAATACTTAGGTAGCGCGCAACAGTTGACGAATGATTATGGTTTTTATAATGGGAATGAGAATGTGACTGAAGTACCTGAAGCGGTGATTGAAGCGGGACGTCGTATTATGGAGATAGGTGTGAGCCAAGGGTTTCATGGCGTAGCAGGATTTGATTTGCTCGTGGATGACCAAGGAGAGGTTTATGCGATTGATTTAAATTTCAGACAGAACGGTTCTACAGATATGTTGCTACTAGAACCCTTGTTGACGCCGGGTTATCATAAGTTCTTTAGTTATGTTGCGAAAAAAGATAATGCGCATTTTTACGAGACGATTGTTAAATATGTTGAGAAAGGTGTGCTTTATCCGTTGTCTTATTACGATGGCGAGTGGTTTACGGATGAATTCGTAGGTTCGCGCTTTGGCTGTATTTGGCATGGGCGCAGTAAAGAAGAAATAGAGCATTTAGAGACCCAGTTTCTGAAAGAATTAGGACAAGTTTAAAGGTTATGAAAGCATAGTGGAAGAGCAGGTGGACCTTTAAATTCTGAGTGCACATCAAACGAGTGCGCTTACAATTTGCTCAGAAAAGCGTTTGCTAATCCACTTGTTTGACTCGAAAAATATTCTAATTTATATTTTATATGAGTGACATTTATAGTATTAGAAACGAGGGAATTCTATGTCATACAGAAATTATTCTTTTTATGAAGACATATTAGTGAATGAAATATTTTTTATTGCAACACATGACAAAAAGCTAGTGAAGCATGAAGTATTAGGTAAAAATGTAGTATGCATGTGGACACAGAAAAAAGATGCAGAAGCTTTTTTAAAGAAAGAAGATATTAATTACGACAAAATCCATCAAATGGATATTGACCGCTTCGTCACTTACGAACTGGATGAGGTCTTTGATAAAGGCGATGAAATCCTTATCAATCTAACAGGCCCTAGTGAAGGGGAACTCGTAGATGTAGTCGCTGTAACGAATGAGTTGATGTCTGATTTAGACAACATTCGTCTCAAAGAGTTTGTGAAAGTTGTGGCGAAAGAAGACGCAGTGTATGGTTTATCTCAAAAAGGTCAACAACAATTTATGATGATTAGTGACCATAAAGATGAGAAACCTAACATTATGCCAGTATGGAGTGATAAAGAGCGAGCGCAAGCCGTTCGCGACCAAGACTTCGAAGAATGTGAACTCATCGAAGTAGAAGGTGAAGTCTTTGGAGAATGGTTAGACGAATTTCGTGATGATGACAATGCAGTTGCCATCGATTTGAAGACTGGCGTCGTAGGTACAGTAGTTTCTGCACAAAAAGTTTCAAACGAATTAACATTCTAAAGAACATATAAAATGCCCCGAGCTAGATTGGAGAGGGTGAAGAGGCGACGCATGGTTAAGTGCGTCACTACTCTGTTCATTCAAATCTAGTTCGGGGCTTGTTGTATTGTAGGAAATAATGAGCGCATAACTTTCACGATTCATATTATAAATGAATCGCGCCTAGAGCACCTGAAAAGGCACCATTATCAATCGTATATGGCTTAAATCCACGCAACACGGTATAGTCTTCTATGACTGATTTCAATAACGGATTGTTATGGAATGATGAGCCGATATAAGCGACATTCTCCGTTTGATATTCGCGCGCCACAGTAATCGCCATTGTCGTTACGACCTCGCCGACCACACCGATAACTGAAGCAAGTTTGTCAGCTAAAGTCATCACATCATTCACATGATTGAGCACATTGCCGAAGTTTGCTGCAGTTAAATCACCTGGAATAGGTGGTTCTGTATCTTTATATATGTGTTTGACTTTAAGATCAATCTTATCACGATCACCTTGTTGCGCTAGGTTGGTTAATTCTTCATAGTCTTGGATGTTAGTGAGAAGGTAACCTAAGCCTTGAATCATACCGCCGCCAGTACCGATACCGCCTACACGTTGTTGGCCGTTGCCATCTGAATAGTGTAAAGAAGTTCCTGTCCCTACATTGGTAAAAATATAATTGTCTAAATCATGACCTTGTTCTTGCAGTAACATTTCTACACCTTTAGCTGCTGCGTCGAATTCCACAAAGACACGGGATGGACAGCTTAAACGAGCATTGATTAATGCGGCATTACCACCAGTTAAACTGATACTTTCACAGTCAACTTGGTCTAACCACTCGATCACTTCATCTATGTCAGTCGTTAACTTAGTTTCGTATGTACGTGTTTCTGCTTCTTCTTTCACGATTTTGATTAAAGTTCCTCCGGCATCGATACCGATTTTCATATGTTGTCACCTCAACTTATATTTACATCATCTCTAATATTATAATAATTTGTGGGTAAATCAAGGTTAGAGAAATAAATAACTGTAACTTTTTACTAAATTCAATAAATTGGGTAAGATAACAAGAGACTAACAAAAGGGGATTATGAATGGTTTATCAAACACAGTTTGAAGATTTAATCGTACAAGAATTTGAAGAATGTTACCGCGCGGCAGTGGAACAATTTGAATTAAGTGAGCGTCAACAAATTTATTCATCGTTACCAAAGGACGTACTCGATGAAGCCCTCGAAGATCCGCACCGTGTCGCGAATATTGCGCGTAATCAAGAAGGGGAAGTAGTCGCTTTCTTCGTGCTACATGAATATTATCAACATGAGGGTTATGATACGCCAAACCACGTGGTGTATGTGCGTTCGTTATCGGTGAACGAAGCCTTTCAAGGGCATGGGTATGGCACAAAGGTAATGATGTATTTACCACAATATGTACAGGAGCTCTTCCCGGAATTTAACCACTTGTATCTCGTCGTAGATGCAGAGAATGAAGCGGCATGGAACTTGTATGAACGCTCAGGATTTATGCATGCGGCGACGAAGGAGGAAGGTCCGATTGGTAAAGAGCGACTCTACTATCTTGATTTAGATGCGAAGTTTGTATCTTCGCTTCGTCTCAAGCCAAACACGCAAGAAGATGATCATGGGATTTACATCGTAGACTTACTGAAAGATGATGAGAAAGTAGGCTTTCTAGCATTAGAATTACATACCTCCAGAATTAATATTGCTGCCATTGAGGTTGACGAAGAGATGCGCCAAAGTGATATTGCGCAAAGTGCTTTACGTCAAGTTGCAACGTATGTGCGCAAGCATTTTAAAGATGTGAATGTGATAACGATAACCCTCTATGGAGCGCATGACGAGCTGCGAGCGATGTGTACACACAGCAACTTCGTGGAGACGAGTGCGACGGAACATTACGTGATGTTTGAAAAATATATCAATTATTAAGTGGGTTGCGAAATTCAATATTGTCATTTATCATTTAACTTTGTTAATATGATTAAGTATGAAATACGAATGTAAGCAAGGTTGAGAGGAGACTTCAGAATCGGAGTAAACGCTGTGTGAGTATTTACTTCGTGAGGTCAAAGGTGAGGTCGCTCTGCTCAATTCATTGTAAACTATGATAAAGAACAGCCTGTGAAAGGAAGTATATGGATGATGAAGATTCAAGATTATACTAAAGAAATGGTAGACGAAAAATCATTTATCGATATGGCCTATACGATGTTAAATCAAAAAGGCGAAACGATGAATTTATATGATATTATCGACGAATTTAAAGAACTTGGTCATTATGAAAATGACGAAATCGAAAACAGAATCGTACAATTCTATACAGATTTAAATACAGACGGTCGTTTCCTTAACGTAGGTGAGAACGAATGGGGTCTTAGAGACTGGTATTCTGTAGATGATATTGAAGAAAAAATCGCACCAACGATTCAGAAATTCGACATCTTAGACGATGATGACGAAGAAGATGAGAACCTCAAACTTCTAGGCGATGAAGAAGAGGACGACGAAGAGAAACCAAATAACGAAGGTGAAACTGAAGAAGATGTCGAAGACGAAGATGAAGAACAAGTCGACGATGAAATGAACGAGAACGACATCGTGATTGACGAAGATGAAACAGATATGAATGATTAATCGTTGTTGGCGATGATTGACTTTTTCTGTAAAAGTGATAAAATTTTATTCGGGCTCCTTAAAATAGGACGACGTGTATAAATGTTATACGCTCCCCCTTACAACGTGTGAGAGGGAGCGCTTTTTTTATTATAAGTGGGAGAATATTCGATGTTAAAAACAATCTAAGTTGATTTTTATCAAGTGCATTTTAGCGCGTTGTACGGTAACAATTTTAACCACATCAACAGGCTGAACGTACGACGTGTGATTAGTGCAAATCATCGCTCTCACTACAGTTGAATGGATGTACATATTAACGAATTAAATTTAAAAATGTTAAAACTTAAATCTGCCCGACAATAGGAGGTCGAACAATGACGAAGTTTATATTTGTAACAGGTGGCGTAGTATCATCGCTAGGTAAAGGAATTACGGCAGCATCGCTAGGACGACTCTTGAAAGACCGCGGTCTCAACGTGACGATTCAGAAATTTGATCCATATTTAAACGTTGACCCAGGTACGATGAGTCCTTATCAACATGGTGAAGTCTTCGTTACAGATGACGGGGCTGAAACAGACTTGGACTTAGGTCACTATGAACGCTTTATCGATATTAACTTAAATCAATATTCTAACGTGACTGCAGGGAAAGTTTATTCTGATGTGTTGAAGAAAGAACGTCGCGGTGATTATCTCGGAGGTACTGTTCAAGTTATTCCACACATTACAAATGAAATTAAAGAACGTTTACTTCTTGCTGGAGAAAGTACGAATGCAGATGTCGTTATTACTGAAATCGGTGGTACGACTGGGGACATCGAATCGCTTCCATTTATCGAAGCAATTCGTCAAATTCGCAGCGATTTAGGTAGAGATAATGTGATGTACGTGCATTGTACACTGTTACCATTTATCAAAGCAGCAGGAGAAATGAAGACGAAGCCGACACAACATAGTGTGAAAGAATTACGTGGATTAGGTATTCAACCTGACTTAATTGTGGTCCGTACTGAATACCCAATGACACAAGACTTGAAAGATAAGATTGCGCTATTCTGCGATATCAACGAACGTAGTGTTATTGAATGTCGTGACGCAGAATCTTTATATGAAATTCCACTTCAACTCAGCGATCAAGATATGGATGACATCGTAATTGAGCGTCTAGGTCTTGAAGCGAAATACGAAACACAATTAGACGAGTGGCAATACTTGCTTAATACTGTGAACAATTTAGATGGCACAATTACTATCGGTCTCGTTGGTAAGTATGTCAGCTTGCAAGATGCGTATTTATCTGTCGTTGAATCATTGAAACACGCGGGCTATCCATTCAAGAAAGATGTGAAAGTGAAATGGATTGATTCTAGTGAAGTCACTGACGACAACGTGGCGGATTATTTATCAGACGTTGATGGCGTGCTCGTGCCAGGTGGTTTCGGTTTCCGTGCAAGTGAAGGTAAGATTGCGGCGATTAAATATGCACGTGAGAACAATGTACCATACTTCGGTATTTGTCTCGGTATGCAACTTGCGACAGTAGAATTTGCGCGTCACGTGCTCGGCTTAGAGGGTGCACACTCAGCAGAGCTTGATCCAAACACACCACATCCAATTATTGATTTATTACCTGAACAGAAAGATATCGAGGATCTTGGTGGTACGTTACGTTTAGGTCTTTATCCTTGTCATATTAAAAAAGACACACTTGCCTACGATATTTATAATGAGACAGATATTGAAGAAAGACATCGTCATCGTTATGAATTCAACAATAACTATCGTGAACAACTTGAAGAAAATGGAATGGTGTTCTCAGGAACAAGTCCAGATGGTCGTTTAATTGAGATGGTAGAAGTGCCAGAGAATGACTTCTTTGTCGCTTGCCAATTCCATCCTGAGTTTATGTCTCGTCCAAATCGACCTCAACCTATCTTCAAAGCCTTTGTAGAAGCAAGCTTGAAACATCAAGAGAAACAACAATAAGAGGTGAACGAGCGCATTTAACCTTTCAATTTTAAAATGATTGTTTGGAAGGTAGGAAGAAAGTTAGTGAATGTTGTCCTTTCTTCACCAAAGACTAAAACAGCATGTTATAAAATCTCATAGCATAATAAAACATCTCATTTGCTGAGTAGTGTCAGCTCAAATGAGATGTTTTTTCGTAAGTATGAAAATATTTATATATACCTTATCAAAGGTCTAAACTAAAGATCTAAATCCCGAATCATTTCTACCATTTGTGTATAGATTTCATAATAGACATAGTTGAAAGCAATTGGATGAGGCGTGACAACTTTATCATAGTCTTCGGTATAGACAATGGGACGTGGCGTAGATAAATTAACGAAATGGAATAGATGATCAGGGAATTCTGTTTCTTTCGGTTTATTGCAAATCACGACAAAATCTGCATCGATATCGATGAGTTTGCGTACATCCTCAGCCATCTCTTCAGAATAATAGGGTCCGAATAGAAAAACTCTATCTGTCGTATCTAGTTCATTGAAGCCGGCTAGCTCATCTAACAATTTGCTTGATTCTAAGCGTTCACTACTCGAAGTGACAAATGTTTCGTAGAATTTCAAGTCATCATAGCCTTTGACATAGACGTGTCCTTCGCCGCCAATCGCTTGAATGAGACACTGAGCAGCCATTTGTATATCTAATTCTTGTTTCTCTAGACGATTAAACACGCCATTGATTTGCGTGTTGAGAATCTTAGACATAGCGATACCTCCCACATGATATATCTTAATAATTGTAATTAAGATATGCGATATTTTCAAATCGAGCTTCATATCATGTGGCTTTCATCGATGATATTCTGCGCTTAGTAGTAACCTCTCACTCGTTAAGGCTCACTTAAGATGACTGACTTCTGATATTGAGAAATTCATCTTTGGTCATATAATTTTTATACTTTCTGAGCAGAAATTTGGTATAATATTCCGTGGAATAAGATAGCGTGATCAAACATATTCAATTGAGCAATTACAATCTGTGGTATATGTAAAAAAATAAAGTGGATTTAAAAGACATAAAGATTGGCTTTTTTCAACGATTTAGATTCTCGTGCAGCATGTGGTTAATTCAATTAGAATCGGGAAAGGATTAACGTAAATCTTCGCATAACTATGATATATACTTACATGATTTAGATTTACGCGCACAATATAAATATTTTTACACTTATATTCAGACAAAGCTAACGAAACTTTGCAAACTATATTATAATAATTTATAATGCTAATAATGTATTTTTAGAAAATTGATCGAGATGAGATAAAGGAGAACATAGGCATGACTCAAGAAGTGATTAAAATCAGAGGTGGTCAAACACTTTCTGGTACAGTACATAATCACGGTGCTAAGAACAGTGCCGTAGCGATAATACCCGCTACGCTTCTAGCGGAAGATAAGGTAACGGTAGAAGGGTTGCCGCAAATTTCTGATGTCGATACGCTAGTAAGCTTATTGGGCGATTTGAATATCCATACTGAGTTAGACGGTACAACGCTAGATGTAGATCCGACAGAAATTGAGAATGCACCATTACCGAACAATAAAGTACAATCTTTACGTGCGTCTTATTATATGATGGGCGCAATGCTGGGCCGTTTTAAAAAATGTGTCATTGGTCTGCCAGGTGGTTGCCCACTAGGACCAAGACCAATTGATCAGCATATTAAAGGATTTAAAGCGTTAGGTGCTGTCGTGGATGAGTCGAGTGAAACATCTATGAAGATTGAAGCGGATCAACTCGTAGGTGCAAATATCTTCTTAGATATGGTCAGTGTAGGCGCGACGATTAATATTATGCTTGCTGCTGTGCGTGCGAAAGGACAGACAGTAATCGAGAATGCTGCGAAAGAACCTGAAGTCGTGGATGTCGCTGCCTTTCTCTCTAGTCTAGGTGCAAATATTAAGGGCGCAGGAACAAGTACGATTAAGATTACAGGCGTTGAGCATCTTCACGGCTCACGTCATCAAGTGATTCCTGATCGTATTGAAGCGGGAACTTATATGTGTATTGCGGCTGCTTGTGCCGAAGAGATGACGATTGACCATATTATTCCTAAGCATGTAGAACCACTCACAGTGAAATTGAAAGAACTAGGTGTCGATGTGGATATGCATGAAGATAGTGTAACGATTCGTCGTCAATCGCCATATGACAGTGTGAATATTAAGACACTCGTTTATCCTGGTTTCGCTACAGATTTACAGCAACCGATTACACCTCTACTCTTCTTGAGTGAGGGAATTTCACTTGTGACGGATACGATTTATCCAGCCCGTTTCAAACATGTTGAAGAGCTTCAGAACATGGGCGCAGATATTTCTGCCGATCAGGGTACTGCGACAATCAAACCTTCAACGCTTCACGGAGCAAGTGTTTATGCAAGTGATTTGCGTGCAGGTGCATGTCTGATTGTGGCGGCATTACTTGCTGAAGGTGTAACTACGATTTACAACGTGAAACATATTTATCGCGGTTATACACAAATTGTAGAAACATTGAAGCGTTTAGGTGCAGATATTTGGACTGAAGAAGTTTAAAGTCATGTGCTATACTTAATATAAGATTTGTACTGAAATGAGAAGGCTAAGTTGGCGTTTATTGAATCGCCATGGTTAATTTATGAAGTAATCATTTCAGTTAAAGTCGTTATCCCAACTTTGGTTAAAAGGTGATGCAAATGGAAGTATGTCCTTATCTCGAAGAAACCTTTAAAATACTCGGGCGCAGTTGGAACGGTTTAATCATCAATTATCTTTCACGATGTCCTGAGCACCAAGCGCATTTTACAGAAATGAAGAGAGATTTAAAGACAATTACGCCACGTTCACTCAGTTTAAAACTGACGGAATTGAGCGATTGGGGATTGCTAACGAAAGACATCGTCTCTACCGATCCAGTGACGATTGTCTATAAACTTACAGATAAAGGTATTTCACTCGCTCAAGCACTCGAACCGATTGAAGAGTGGGCGCAAGAACACATTCAACTTGAAGAACATTAGTGCTGGCGAATCAATATAGTATGATTTCAACTCATTAAGCGGTAGTGATGCGACGGAAAGCAATTTCGTTGCGTACTATCGCTTTTTCTAATAGGATAAACCTTACCATTTTACTATGTTTAATGATTTAGGAAAAAGGAAATAGTAATACCAACACGAAATAAGGAGTGTATAATAATCATGAGAAACTATAATAAACAATATATCAACGGTGAATGGGTAGAGAGTGCAAGCGGTGAAACACTCGAAGTCATCAACCCTGCGACAGAAGAAGTATTAGGAACAATCGCAGCAGGTAATAAAGAAGATGTCGACAAAGCGGTAGAAGCTGCAGACCAAGTTGCAGTGGAATTCCGTCATAGTTCAGTAGAAGAACGTAAAGAATTATTAGACAAAATCTTGCAAGAATACAAGAATAGAAAGCAAGATATCATCGAAGCAATTACTGATGAATTAGGTTCACCACTTAAAGTTTCTGAAGATGTACACTACCAAGCAGGCATCAATCACTTCCAAGCAGCAAGAGATGCCTTAGATTCATTTGAATTTGAAGAACGTCGTGGCGACGACTTAGTAGTTAAAGAAGGTATTGGTGTTGCTGGTCTCGTAACACCTTGGAACTTCCCAACAAACCAAACTTCCTTGAAACTCGCAGCAGCATTTGCAGCAGGAAGTCCAGTTGTCTTGAAACCGTCTGAAGAAACACCTTACGCGGCAATCATCTTAGCTGAAATCTTCGATAAAGTCGGTGTACCTAAAGGTGTGTTCAACCTCGTTAACGGTGACGGTGAAGGTGTAGGTAACCCACTTAGTGAACACCCTAAAGTACGCATGATGTCATTCACTGGCTCAGGCGGTACAGGTAGCAAGATTATGGAGAAAGCGTCTAAAGACTTCAAGAAAGTATCTCTTGAGTTAGGTGGTAAGTCACCTTATATTATCCTTGATGATGCTGATATCGAGGAAGCAGCGAAAGCCGCAACAATGAAAGTTGTTAACAACACTGGACAAGTATGTACTGCAGGTACACGTACACTCGTTCCAGAAAGCATTAAAGATGATTTCTTAACTGCTGTGAAGAAACAATTCGAAGCAGTGAAAGTTGGCGATCCTCGTGAAGAGGGTACACAAGTAGGTCCAATCATTAGTAAAAAACAATTCGATCAAGTTCAATCTTATATTGATAAAGGTGTTGAAGAAGGTGCAGAACTCTTCTTCGGTGGCCCTGGTAAACCAGAAGGTCTCGAACAAGGTTACTTCGCACGTCCAACAATCTTTAATAATGTAGATAATAAAATGACTATTGCACAAGAAGAAATCTTCGGTCCGGTAATGTCAATCATCACTTACAATGACATTGACGAAGCAATTGAAATTGCGAACGATACGAAATACGGACTTGCTTCTTACGTCTTCGGTAAAGACAAAGAAACAATGCGTCATATCGCACACTACATTGAAGCAGGTACTGTAGAACTTAACGAAGCTGGACGTAAACCTGATCTTCCATTCGGGGGCTACAAACAATCAGGTTTAGGTCGTGAATGGGGCGACTACGGTATCGAAGAATTCTTAGAAGTGAAATCTATCGCAGGTTATTACAAATAATAGATGAAGATGATTTCAAGCTCGTTCAAGGCATATGCTTTGAACGAGCTCTTTTAAATGCGTATGAATCGTGATGAGGGCTATGACGAGAAGTGCCAAATACTTGTCATTTTAAAACGTAAAGTCAGGACAAGAATGTTTTTGTATTTGCGGATAAATTTTGCTATAGTAATTAAGGTAATAAGATTGAGAAGATTATATAATTTAAGAAATTGGTAGTCACCTATTATTGAATATAGGACTGCGATTCAACTCAGACGATAGTGCACCGAGAACGCGTGTAAATTGTACGTTATACAGCTTAATTATACATATCTTAACTCATCATCTTATAAGGCGCTCTTCGACTTATTGGATGATATGCCAGAATGTTATATAACAATCAATCTTGTTAACTAAATTTAAATGAAATGGGTGCAAGATTATGCCTGAAAAAGAACGTACATCTCCTCAATATGAATCGTTCCACGAGTTATATAAACACAACACTACTAAAGAGCTCACTCAAAAAGCTAAAAACTTAAAGTTATCCAATTATAGTAAATTAAATAAAAAAGAATTAGTGCTTGCGATAATGGAAGCGCAAATGGAAAAAGACGGGAATTACTACATGGAAGGGATTCTCGATGATATACAACCAGATGGCTATGGATTCTTGAGAACAGTCAACTACTCCAAAGGTGAGAAGGACATTTACATTTCCGCAAGTCAAATTCGTCGCTTTGAAATTAAACGTGGTGACAAGGTCACAGGTAAAGTGAGAAAGCCAAAAGATAACGAGAAATACTACGGCCTACTTCAAGTCGACTTCGTCAATGATGAGAATGCGGAAGAAGTTAAGAAACGGCCTCACTTCCAAGCGCTCACACCTCTCTATCCTGAAGAACGCATCATGCTCGAAACAACGCGAACAAATTATTCAACACGTATCATGGACTTAATCACGCCGATCGGTCTAGGGCAACGTGGTCTCATCGTTGCACCACCGAAAGCAGGTAAGACATCACTCTTGAAAGAAATCGCTAATGCGATGGCTGAGAATAAGCCAGACGCAGAACTCTTCGTCTTACTTGTTGGTGAACGTCCTGAAGAGGTTACAGACATTGAGCGTTCTGTTGAAAGTGCGGAAGTCGTGCACTCTACTTTCGATGAACCACCACAACACCACGTGAAAGTTGCTGAGTTATTATTAGAACGTGCGAAGCGTCTCGTCGAAATCGGTAAAGACGTGATTATCTTGATGGATTCTATCACACGTCTTGCTCGTGCATATAACTTAGTTATCCCGCCAAGTGGTCGTACATTATCAGGTGGGCTTGATCCTGCTTCATTACACAAACCGAAAGCTTTCTTCGGTGCAGCGCGTAATATCGAAGCGGGCGGCAGTTTAACGATTCTTGCTACTGCACTTGTCGACACAGGTTCACGTATGGATGACATGATTTACGAAGAGTTCAAAGGTACAGGGAACATGGAACTTCATCTTGATCGTAAACTCGCTGAGCGTCGTGTCTTCCCAGCGATTGATATCGGTCGTAGTTCTACACGTAAAGAAGAATTGCTTATTTCTCGCAAAGAACTTGAATCACTATGGCAGTTACGCAACATGTTTACAGATTCACTCGATTTCACAGAGCGTTTTATCCGCAAGTTAAAACGCACTGATAACAACCATGAATTCTTTATCCAATTACAAGAGGCAGCGAAAGAAAGTACGAAGACCGGTAAGCCAATTATTTAGTGAAACTGTGCTGATGCTTAGCGTTTTATTGTAAGAGAGAAAGAATGAAGAGTTCTACCTCAAGGGGTTGCGTTTTACTCATATAGCACTTATAATGATTTAGTATTGGTTAAAAACTCATAAATAACTCTGTTCCAGATGGTTCAGGGCAAAGGAGCTGAAAATAATGAAACAAGGAATCCATCCAGATTACCACAAAGTTATCTTTTTAGATACTACAACTAACTACAAATTCTTAAGTGGTTCTACTAAAACATCATCAGAAACTATGGAATGGGAAGACGGCAACGAATACCCAGTAATTCGTTTAGACGTTTCATCAGATTCACACCCATTCTACACAGGACGTCAAAAATTCGCAGCTGCGGATGGTCGTGTGGAACGTTTCAACAAGAAATTTGGTTTCAAATCAAACAACAACAATTAATTCTAACATTCAAGCATTCTCATCCGTGTATGGGGATGCTTTTTTCTGTTTATACATAAGCGCAGTAGCTGACTATACTTGAGATAGCTGGCGCAGTCTCAAATACTAAGATGACGAAATCACATAGATTTCTGTCTCAATTAAGTATTAGCTTTGAAAGCAAGTGTAAGTTACTAATAGTTCTAATTAAGTAATTACGCAGTAGACGACTGAATTCGAAATTGCCTATGCAGTTTCGAACACTAGTCGTCCTTGCGGGGGTGAGACAACGAAATCAATAAATTGATTTCTGTCTCACTCCCCAAAATATGATATAATAAACCGATTATGTTTTTAAAAAGGTGGATCACATCATGTACGAAACTTATCACTCTGGCTGGATAGAGTGTATTACAGGAAGCATGTTTAGTGGGAAATCTGAAGAGTTGATTCGACGATTGCGCAGAGGGCTTTACGCGAAACAGAAAGTGATTGTGTTTAAGCCTGCGATTGATGATCGTTACGACAAAGACAAGATTGTGTCCCACAACGGTAATGCGATAGAAGCATTTAATATCACTACCGCTGCCGAAATTCTTAAATATGATTTATCAGACGTCGATGTTATTGGTATTGATGAAGTACAGTTCTTCGACGCTGAAATTGTACATATAGCGGAACAACTCGCTGATCAAGGTCATCGTGTTGTGACAGCAGGACTAGACATGAACTTTCGTGGACAGCCGTTTGAACCGATGCCTGCAATGCTTGCTGTAAGTGAAATTATCATTAAACTTCAAGCAGTCTGTGCAGTTTGTGGTTCGTCCTCAAGCCGCACGCAACGGCTCATTGATGGTAAGCCAGCGAAAGTAGATGATCCTGTAATATTAGTAGGTGCTAATGAAAGTTATGAGCCACGGTGTCGTGCACATCATATCGTTGCACCGAGTGATGACGAGAAAGAGAAGGAGGAACTTTAAGTGTTTGATCAATTAGATATTGTTGAAGAAAGATATGAACAATTAAACGAACTATTGAGTGACCCAGAAGTTGTCAATGATTCGGACAAACTCCGTGCTTATTCTAAAGAACAAGCAGATTTGCAAAAGACGGTCGAGGTGTACCGCGAATATAAACAGGTTAAAGAGGATTTAGCTGATATCGATGACATGTTAAGAGAAACGAAAGACAAAGACGAAATCGATATGCTTAAAGAAGAAGCTAACAATTTGAAACCTCAAGTTCCTAAACTTGAAGAACAACTGAAATTTTTACTCATCCCTAAAGATCCTAATGATGACAAGAACGTTATTGTGGAAATTCGTGCTGCAGCTGGTGGGGATGAAGCGGCTATCTTCGCAGGTGACTTATTAAGAATGTATTCACGTTACAGCGAAACATTAGGTTACAAGACAGACATCGTGGAAATGAACGCAAGTGATCACGGCGGCTATAAAGAAGTTAGTTTCATGATTCAAGGACAAGGTGCTTATTCTAAATTGAAATATGAGAACGGTGCGCACCGTGTTCAACGTGTACCTGAGACAGAATCAGGCGGTCGTATCCATACCTCTACAGCAACGGTAGCGGTATTACCAGAAGCTGAAGACGTAGAGGTCGAAATCCGTAATGAGGATATTAAAATTGATACGTATCGTTCTAGTGGTGCAGGTGGTCAGCACGTTAATACAACTGACTCAGCTGTACGTATTACGCACACACCGACAGGTACGGTTGTAACTTCTCAAGATGAAAAATCTCAAATTAAGAACCGTGAAAAAGCGATGAAAGTCTTAAAAGCACGTGTTTACGATATGAAAGTTCAAGAAGAAGAAGAAAAATACGCTTCTGAACGTAAGTCAGCAGTAGGAACAGGTGACCGTTCAGAACGTATCAGAACATATAACTACCCACAAAATCGTGTGACAGACCATCGTATCGGTTTAACGATTCAAAAATTAGATCAAATCGTTGAAGGTAAACTCGATGAAATTATTGATGCGCTCACACTATCAGAGCAAACTGAGAAATTGAAAGAACTTAATAATGGCGAGCTATAGCGAGGTACTGCAACAAGCACAAAGCGAAGCAGAAATATACGGTGTGGAACGTGCAAGTGTCGAATGGCTCTTTTTCGAGTTATTAGACTGGCGTCGTAATGACTTTATAATGAAGAAAGACGCAGCGATGCCTGAACATGAGGTAGCCCAGTTTAAGCGAGGAATGAAACGTTTACTTCAAGGTGAACCTGTTCAATACATCCTCGGCTATCAGTACTTTTATGGGGAACGGTTCAAGGTATCATCAGCTTGCCTCATCCCACGGCCAGAAACCGAGGAAGTCATGTTGCACTTTGTGAAGCAACTTCGCCCTCATGCGAGAGTGGTTGATATAGGTACTGGCAGTGGCAACTTGCCGATTATGATTAAGCATCTTGCGCCATCCACGGAAGTGTTCGCTACGGATATTTCGTCAGAAGCGTTGCAAGTCGCTCGTGCTAATGCTGCTGAACACAAGGTAGATGTTCAATTTCTTGAAGGTAACACACTTGAACCACTGATAGAGCAAGGGATTAAAGTAGACGGGTTAATTTCAAACCCACCCTATATCAGTGAAGACGAGCTTGAGGTGATGGGTGAGTCTGTACGACGTTATGAGCCACAGATAGCGTTATTTGCAGAAGAGCGAGGTTTAGCGATTTATCATAAAATCTTAAAAGAACTTCCTCAAGTGCTGAATCCAGAGGCAATAGTCACCTTTGAAATAGGTTACCAACAAGGGGAACGTATTACACAATTGATTCATGCGTTATACCCATGGCTCAATGTTGAGGTTATTCAAGACATCAATGGCAATGAGCGTATTGCTTCATTTGTATGGACGTCAGAATCATGAACAGATTAAGACATGATTATAAGCGAAAATGACTTATATTAGAATGCTTGAGTATAAGGGGGGTGAGAAGAGCAAACTTTAGATTACAAACTAAAGTTATGCTCACTCACACCTTCTTTTTTTATACAGTTTAGCGATAACGATAATACATTTTTTCTCAAAGGAGGGAAGTCGGATGGAAACGAAAGTTTGGCATATGCGTGATCATATTAGTGAACAAGATTTAAATGAAATTAAAGAACAGTTTGAAGCGTCAGAACTTGTCGTTATTCCTACTGAAACGGTCTATGGCCTTGGTGGCAATGCACGTAGTGACGAAGCTGTAAAGCGTATCTATGAAGCGAAAGGGCGACCTTCAGATAATCCATTGATCGTGCATATTCATAGCATGACTCAACTTGATGATTTCGTTGAGGAAGTGTCTCCACAAGTTCGTGAGCTGATGCGAGCTTTCTGGCCTGGACCTATATCTTTTATTTTACCGTTGAAAGCAGGATATTTATGTAAACGTGTGACAGGAGGCTTAAATTCCATAGCAGTTAGAATGCCAAGCCATCCTGTGGGACGTCGTATACTGCAGTATGTCAATTTACCTATAGCGGCACCAAGCGCCAATTTAAGTGGACGACCTTCGCCTACCATGTTTCAGCACGCGTTCGACGATTTGAACGGTCGTGTTGCTGGCATAGTGAATGGCGATCAAAGTGAAGAAGGACTTGAGAGTACGGTCTTAGATTGTACGACTTATCCTTTCCAAATTGCACGTCCAGGAGCGGTTACGAAAGAGATGATTGAAGCTGTATTACCACACAGTGTAGAAGGTAAAAGTGGTTTGAAAGATGGGAAACCTATTGCGCCGGGTATGAAATATAAGCATTACGCGCCAGATACACCGGTAAGCGTGTTAACACAATTGAATGGGCCTATCTCAAATGATAAAGATTGGCAACATACTGCATTTGTCGTTCCGAAAAGTCTTCAAGAATGGGTGCCAAACAACGGGCATTTTATCTCACTGTGTGACGACGAAGAAGATGTAAAAGCGGCTAACCATAATCTGTATCGCATCCTACATGAGTTAGATATAGAAGATAAAATTACGAGTGCGTATATTTATGGCTTTACTCATCAGTCGAAAGCGGAAGCGTATATGAATCGTTTAATGAAAGCTGCGAATCAAGAAGTAGTAACGGGGGATGAGTTATGAAAATAATCTTCGTGTGTACAGGTAACACTTGTCGAAGCCCACTAGCAGAGAGCAGTGCGCGACATTATATGCCGAATGTAGAAAGCGAATCGCGAGGTATCTTTGCGATGGATGGCGCCCCAGTATCCGCGCATAGCATAGATATTCTCAAATCGAAAGGCTATCCTGAACCTGATTCTGCGCAGTCACTAGGGGACGGCGTTAAGGAAGCGGATTTAATTCTGACGATGACGCGTGAACATCAACAGATTATTCAGTCGATGAACCCGGATGCGCGTCATGTCTTTACGCTTAATGAATATGTTGGCCTAGACGGGGATATTGCTGATCCAATTGGTGGCAGTAAAGCGACTTATGAGGAGACGTTTGAGCAGATTGACCATGCGGTTCGTCTATTAAGTGAAAAGTTGAGCAATGAGCAGTAAAGCTGAGTTTAAAGTACGAAATGTGTGACGCATATATTTATAGTATGAGACGGCCAATAAATACGTTATAATTGAAGTTGTATAGCACCATGCTATGAGTCTGTTTATTATTATTTATTGCGATTGACGATGAACGAAGGTGGAGCGTGAGCGTTTGACAGGTAAGGAGAAGACATGATGGAGCACCGCGATTTTACTTCAAGTAAATGAGCAAGCGACAGCATCATTCGACGACGCATGCGAGCGCTTGTCTTCCAAATCGCAAAAAGAAGATTGAGAGAAAGCGTTTGACAAGCAAGGAGAAGACATGATGGAGAGCCGCGATTTTACTTCAGGTAAATGAGCAAGCGACAACATCATTCGACGAAGTATGCAAGCGCTTGTCTCCAATCTTCACAAGAAAGAGGTGGGAGTGTGGAAAGCTTACAACAATTACTAGACGAACTCAAAGCAAAACAATTCTTCCGTAAAGGTGAATTATGCGTCATTGGTTGTTCGACATCCGAAGTGATCGGTGAACGCATTGGTTCAGTGGGTTCGATGGACATTGCTGAATCATTATTTGAGCATTTTCAACAAATCGAGAAAGAAACAGGAGTGCATTTCGTCTATCAAGGTTGTGAACATATTAACCGAGCGATCACCATAGAGCGAGCTGATTACGATCCATACACGATGGAAGAAGTGACAGTCGTTCCAGATGTACATGCAGGAGGAAGTCTCGCAACATACGCTTATCAACATATGAAAGATCCGATGGTCGTGGAATCTATCACAGTTCCTAAAGGGATTGATATCGGACAAACATTGATTGGTATGCATTTGAAACATGTTGCTATTCCAATTCGTACATCAGTTAAACAAATAGGGGAAGCAGTTGTCACTATCGCATCCTCAAGACCTAAGAAGATAGGTGGCGAGCGTGCGAAATACGACTAATACAGAAAAGGGGTTATCTTATGTCATTCATTCAGAAACAAGATCAAGAAATCTATGACGCAATTCAGAACGAATTTAACCGTCAGAATAATAATATTGAACTTATTGCTTCAGAAAACTTTGTCTCAGAAGCGGTAATGGAGGCACAAGGTTCAGTACTAACGAATAAATATGCTGAAGGGTATCCAGGTCGTCGCTATTATGGGGGTTGTAGCTACGTTGATGTCTCTGAGCGTCTCGCTATCGCGCGTGCGAAAGAGTTGTTTGGCGCTGAACACGCAAACGTACAACCTCATTCTGGGTCTCAGGCGAATATGGCCGTTTACCTTGTCGCATTAGAACATGGAGATACTGTATTAGGCATGAATCTAAGTCAGGGCGGACATCTTACACATGGTGCGCCAGTGAACTTTAGCGGGCAGTTCTATAATTTCGTCGAGTATGGCGTCGACAAAGAATCTGAGAAGATTGACTATGATGAAGTGCGACGCATCGCGCAGAAACATCAACCGAAACTTATCGTAGCAGGTGCCTCAGCGTACTCACGTCAAATTGATTTTAAACGCTTTAAGGAAATTGCAGATGAAGTTGGAGCGAAATTGATGGTGGATATGGCACATATCGCTGGCTTAGTTGCAGCAGGCTTACATCCTAACCCTGTGGAGTATGCAGATTTCGTGACGACAACGACGCATAAGACATTGCGTGGGCCACGTGGCGGTATGATTCTCTGCAAGGAGGAGTACAAGAAAGCTGTAGATAAGACGATCTTCCCAGGTATTCAAGGCGGACCGTTAGAACATGTTATCGCTGCTAAAGCTGTTGCATTAGGTGAAGCTTTACAACCTGACTTTAAAGACTACCAAGCTCAAGTTATCACTAATGCACGCGTGCTAGCTGAAACACTTCAAGAAGAAGGGTTCCGTATCGTTTCAGGTGGTACTGACAACCATCTCGTATGTGTAGATGTTAAAGGTTCAGTCGGCATTACTGGTAAAGTTGCTGAAGAAGTATTAGATGATATCGGTATTACTTGTAATAAGAACACTATACCATTTGATCAAGAAAAACCATTCGTGACAAGTGGCTTACGTTTAGGTACGCCAGCAGCGACGACGCGTGGATTTGACGAAGCGGCTTTTAAAGAAGTGGCTAAAATAATGAGCTTAGTCTTGAAAGACCCAGAGAATGAACAAGTACTTAAAGAAGGGAAAGAACGTGTGCGTACACTAACCTCTAAGTACCCACTATATAATTAATATTGGAGGAACATAACCATGGGGAAAGTACATGTATTTGATCATCCGTTGATTCAACACAAATTAAGTTATATTCGAGATGTGAACACTGGTACGAAAGGATTTAGAGAGCTTGTAGACGAAGTAGGTATGCTTATGGCATACGAAGTAACGCGTAACCTCGAGTTGCAAGATGTTGAAATCGATACACCAGTGACACGAACTACTGCGAAACGTTTATCAGGTAAGAAACTTGCGTTTATCCCTATATTGAGAGCAGGTCTTGGCATGACGCAAGGCATCCTCAACTTAGTGCCTGCAGCTAAAGTAGGACATGTAGGTTTATACCGCGATCCTGAAACGTTAAAAGCGGTGGAATACTTTGTGAAACTTCCACAAGATATTGAAGATCGTGAAATTATCGTTATTGACCCTATGTTAGCGACAGGAGCTTCAGCAATCGAAGCGATTCATTCATTGAAGAAAAGAGGAGCGAAACACATTCGCTTTATGTGTCTCATTGCTGCGCCTGAGGGTGTAGAGAAATTGAAAGAGGCACACGAAGATGTTGACATCTACATCGCAGCGTTAGACGAGAAATTAGATGAGAATGCGTACATTATTCCGGGTCTTGGTGATGCCGGTGACCGATTATTCGGTACGAAATAGTCAAGCTTAGGAGTGGCGTCGATGAAGAAGATAATGACGGTGTTTGGTACAAGACCAGAGGCTATAAAGATGGCACCTCTGATTCAAGCTTTAAAGAAAGAGGAAATGCTTGAGCCCATTGTAGTCGTAACTGCGCAACATCGTGAAATGTTAGATTCTGTATTGCACAGCTTTCATATTGAACCGGATTACGATCTGAACATCATGAAACAAGGGCAGTCACTAACTGAGGTGACCTCACGCATCTTGACGCAACTTGATGATGTTATTAAAGATGTGAAGCCAGATATGATACTCGTACATGGCGATACGATGTCGACCTTTGCAGGCAGTCTCGCAGCTTTATATAATCAGGTTTCTATTGGTCATGTGGAAGCGGGCTTAAGAACGTGGGATAAATATGCTCCGTTTCCAGAAGAGATGAATAGACAGATGGTTGGCGTGATGGCAGACTTGAACTTTGCTCCTACGGTAACAGCAGCAGAGAATCTTCGAGCAGAGCGCAAGCCTGAATCATCCATCGTTATCACAGGTAACACAGCTATTGATGCGATGGCTTATACAGTACGTGATGACTATGAATCTATAGTGATGAATCGACATCCAAATCAACGCGTGATCTTGTTAACAGCTCATCGACGTGAGAATATCGGTGAACCTATGCGCAATATCTTTCAGGCAGTTAAAAACATCGTTGATGATCATTCTGATGTGACTGTGGTCTATCCTGTGCATAAAAATCCAAAAGTGCGTGAGTTGGCAGACAAATATTTAGGGCAGCATGATCGAATAGAATTAATTGAACCACTAGAGGTTGTTGATTTTCACAACTTTGCGCAACAAGCACATCTTATTCTTACTGACTCTGGCGGTGTGCAAGAAGAGGCACCTTCATTAGGGAAGCCTGTACTTGTACTGAGAGATGCTACTGAACGTCCTGAAGGTGTTGAAGCAGGTACGTTAAAAGTAGTAGGAACTGAAACAGAGAACATCTATAAAGCAACACATGAATTACTTACTGACGAAGCTGTGTATCGTGCTATGAGCGATGCATCCAATCCATATGGCGATGGTCATGCTTCGGAAAGAATAGTAGGGCATATTAAATATTATTTAGGCTTATCAAAGACGAAACCGGAACCATTTCGTTAATAATATGGCGGGAAATGTGACAAAATCATGAATTTTTTAGGTGTTTTTAAGAGAAAAATTCTAATGGAATTGACACATATTTCCCCCTATATTATTATTAAAACTATGTGAGTGGAACGGTTTTCAATGCGGACTTTTCGAGAGAAATGAGGCTCATAATTTGAAACGTTTCTACGTCATTTTTCAACAATTTATTCAATACTACCTGTATGCTATAATTGTACTGGGTATTGTGCTTTTTTTCACAAACTCACCATTTATATTAGGCTTAATCCTAGGCACGACGGGATCACTGGTAAATACTTTTATGTTTGAATATTACCTTGCACGAAGTAGTAGTGCAGATTCCATACATATTTCTACGGGCAGCATTTGGAGATATTTAACAGTGTTTATTGTCTGTGTCATATGGTTTATGTTCAAAGAGCATATTAATATTTTTGGTGTGGTCATCGGTCTAATTATTTCTTATTTTTTAATGATATTTAGACCTTTCTATCTTACTAAATAGTTCTACAAGAAAGAGGTGAGTTTATGGAACACGATCATCCTCTTGTCACATGGAAACTCTTCGGATTCGATATCATTTTTGATTTATCTTCCATTCTTATGATGGTGATTACAGCGCTTATCGTTTTTATTATCGCAATCATATGTACTCGTAATCTGAAGAAGCGTCCATCAGGCAAGCAGAACTTCATCGAATGGGTGTTTGACTTCGTAAGAGGGATTATTGAGAGTAACATGGCGTGGAAGAAAGGTGGCCAGTTCCACTTCCTAGCTGTCACGTTGATACTCTTTATCTTCGTCGGAAACATGTTGGGTCTTCCAATGTCTATCGCTTCCGGTGATGATAAATTGTGGTGGAAATCACCGACAGCTGATCCTACTGTCACATTGACACTCTCAACATTGATGGTTCTTCTTACACACTTCTATGGTGTGAAGATGAAAGGTGCTAAGACGTACTTTGTTGATTATGCAAAACCGTATTGGCCTTTAGCAATCATCAACATTTTTGAAGAGTTCACTTCAACTCTTACGTTAGGTCTCCGTCTTTACGGTAATATCTTTGCTGGTGAACTTCTTTTAGGTTTACTTGCAACACTTGTGTTCGCACAACCAGCATGGGGCTGGATCATTGGGCTACCTGGTCTTGTCGTTTGGCAAGGTTTCTCAGTGTTCGTCGGTACAATCCAAGCTTACATATTCCTTATGTTAGCTATGGTTTACATGTCCCACAAAGTTCAAAGCGGCCATTAATATTTAACTTATTACTTATTTATAATTAGGAGGATTTTATAATATGAATTTAATAGCAGCAGCAATTGCAATCGGTTTATCAGCATTAGGTGCAGGTATCGGTAACGGTCTTATCGTTTCAAGAACAGTCGAAGGTGTAGCGCGTCAACCAGAAGCACGTGGACAATTAATGTCAATTATGTTCATCGGTATTGGTTTAGTTGAGGCATTGCCTATCCTTGGTCTTGTAATTTCATTCATCGTAATGTCTAGATAATTACAGTCAATTAAAGGCGAAGTCAGCCGACTTTCGCCATTCATTTTTGTTTACAAGCATTACGCTATTATGAATGAAAGGAGTGTACTGAGGAAGTGACTGCGACTACAAACAGTTTCGTACTCGGTGCGGCGCACGTCCCTCAGTGGGGTACTATTATTGTAACGTTAATTACGTTCGCAATCTTACTTGCCTTACTGAAGAAATTTGCTTGGGGACCATTAAAAGAAGTAATGGATCAACGTGAACGTGATATCAACAAAGATATCGACGATGCAGAACAAGCAAAAGCTCGCGCACAAGAGTTAGAAGAAAGAAACCAACAAACGCTTAAAGAAACTCAAGAAGAAGTACATCGTATTATTGAGGACGCTAAAGTCCAAGCACGTCAACAACATGAAGAGATTATTCATGAAGCGAACGTGCGTGCAAACGGTATGATTGAAACAGCACAAAATGAAATCAATAGTGAAAAAGAGCGTGCTTTAGCAGATATTAATAATCAAGTATCAGAGCTTTCCGTTCTGATTGCGTCTAAAGTTCTTCAAAAAGAAATTTCTGAACAAGATCAGAAAGCTTTAGTTGAAAAGTATATCAAAGAGGCAGGGGATAAATAATGGCACAAGTAGCAAAGAAATATGCCAAAGCCCTTTATGATGTCGCCCTTGATAAAGATATGCTTGAAGCAATTTATGAAGAATTCGCTACGATTGATCAAGCTGTCGAATCTTATATCGACGCTTTGAGAGATTTAGACGAAGATCCTGCTAAAGATGTGCATCAAAGACGTAGATTCGTCACAAATGTATTCAAAGATGTGAACGACTATATTGAGAATATGCTCTACATACTAGCTGACAATCGTCATCTTAGCTATGTAGCAGACGTATTTAAAGTGTTCCAAGCACTTTACAATGAGCATCACAACCAAGACTTCGCAGAGATCGAGTCTGTATATCAACTATCAGAAGAAGAGATAGAACGTCTTTCTGAAGTAATCAAACAACAAACTAATTTAGATCATCTCATTGTGTCTAATCATGTTAATCCTTCTCTTATCGGTGGTATTAGAGCGAAAGTAAATACTAAAGTGATGGATGCAAGTGTACAGAATGATCTAAGAAAGCTAGAAAAGCAATTTACTAGAGTGAATTAATAAACGAAGAAGGAGTGACATAGATGGCCATTAAAGCTGAAGAAATCAGTGCATTATTACGCTCACAAATCGAGAATTATGAGTCGGAAATGTCTGTAACTGATGTTGGTACGGTACTTCAAATTGGTGACGGTATCGCACTTATCCATGGTTTAAATGACGTTATGGCTGGTGAGCTTGTAGAATTCAAAAGCGGCGTTCTAGGTTTAGCACAGAACTTAGAAGAATCAAATGTCGGTGTCGTTATTTTAGGGCCATATGATGACATTAGCGAAGGCGATGAAGTTAAACGTACAGGTAGAATCATGGAAGTACCTGTAGGTGACGAACTTATCGGTCGTGTTGTTAACCCATTAGGTCAACCTATTGATGGACAAGGTCCAATTCATACTGAAAAAACACGTCCAGTAGAGAAGAAAGCAACTGGTGTTATGGATCGTAAATCAGTAGACGAACCATTACAAACAGGTATTAAAGCGATTGACGCACTTGTACCAATCGGTAAAGGTCAACGTGAGTTAATCATCGGTGACCGTCAAACTGGTAAGACAACAATCGCTATCGATACAATCTTGAACCAACATGATCAAGACACAATTTGTATTTACGTTGCAATCGGACAGAAAGAATCAACAGTTCGTGCAAACGTTGAAAAATTACGTCAAGCTGGTGCATTAGACTACACAATCGTTGTATCTGCGTCAGCATCTGAACCTTCTCCAATGTTATACATCGCTCCATATGCAGGTGTATCAATGGGTGAAGAGTTTATGTTCCAAGGTAAAGACGTCCTAATTGTTTATGATGATTTAACTAAACAAGCGGCAGCTTACCGTGAACTTTCATTATTATTACGCCGTCCACCAGGCCGTGAAGCTTATCCAGGTGACGTGTTCTACTTACATAGTAGACTTCTTGAAAGAGCAGCGAAACTCAATGACGAATTAGGCGGCGGTTCAATCACTGCTTTACCTATCATTGAAACGCAAGCAGGGGACATTTCAGCATACGTTCCTACAAACGTTATCTCAATCACAGATGGACAAATCTTCTTACAATCTGATTTATTCTTCTCAGGTGTAAGACCAGCGATCAACGCCGGACAGTCTGTATCTCGTGTAGGTGGCTCTGCTCAAATTAAGGCAATGAAGAAAGTCGCAGGTACATTACGTCTCGACCTCGCTTCATTCCGTGAGTTAGAATCATTCGCTCAATTCGGTTCAGATTTAGACGAATTTACTGCAGCGAAATTAGAGCGTGGTAAACGTACTGTTGAAGTGCTTAAACAAGCGCAGAACAAACCACTACCTGTTGAGAACCAAGTGTTAATTATTTACACACTTACTAAAGGCTACTTAGATGACATCCCAACAGAAGATATCACTCGTTTCGAAAGTGAATTTAATGATTGGGCTAAAGTTAATGCAAGTGATTTATTAAACGAAATTAGAACTTCAGGTGCTTTACCTGACGATGCTAAATTCGAACAAGCAATTAACGAATTCAAACGAAGCTTCAGTGTATCAGAATAATTAACTTTGTGAATGAGAAGGTGGTGAGATAATGGCGTCTCTAAAGGAAATAGATACTCGAATTAAATCGACGAAGAAGATGAAACAAATCACTCAAGCGATGAACATGGTTTCTAACTCTAAACTTCGTCGTGCTGAGAAGAATACTAAGCAATTCAAACCATATATGGACAAGATGCAAGATGCGATTACTGCAGTTGCAGGTGCTGACAAAACAGCGAACCATCCTATGCTTCGACAACGTGAAGTTAAGAAGAGCGGTTACTTAGTGATTACGAGTGATAAAGGCTTAGCCGGAGCGTATAACGCAAATATCCTTAAGAATCTCGTTCAAACTTTAGATGAAAAGCACAACAGTCAAGACGAATTTGAATTGCTCGTCATCGGTCAATCAGGTATAGATTTCTTAGAAAACAGAGGATATAACATCCGTACAGTAATGACTGATGTACCTGACCAACCTACATTCAAAGATATTCAATCCATTGCTACTAAAGCAGTAGATTTGTATAGTGATGAAGAAATCGACGAATTAGAAATCTTCTTTAGTCACTTTGTGAGTGTCTTAGAAAACAAGCCAAGCAAGAAAAAAGTTCTTCCATTATCTCCTGAAGATTCAAGTCTCGGACATGGACAGATGTCTTCATATGAATTCGAACCGGATAAGGCTTCTATATTGAACGTAATCTTACCTCAATATGTAGAAAGCTTAATCTACGGTACGATTCTAGATGCTAAAGCAAGTGAACACGCTGCACGTATGACAGCGATGAAGAATGCATCTGATAATGCGAGCGAACTTATTGATGACTTATCATTAGAATATAACCGCGCACGTCAAGCAGCCATTACACAACAAATCACTGAAATTGTTGGTGGCGCGACAGCTTTTGAATAATAATTAAAGGAGGAATAAAGCATGGGAGTAGGCCGTGTCACACAAATCATGGGTCCTGTCATTGATGTTCGTTTCGAACATAACGAAGTCCCTAATATTAATAACGCGCTTTTCCTTGAAGTTGAAAGAGAAGACGGTACACATAAACTTGCTTTAGAAGTAGCGTTACAACTCGGCGACGATGTCGTTCGTACGATTGCTATGGACTCAACAGACGGCGTAAAACGCGGTGCTGAAGTTCAAGACAGCGGACAAAGCATCAGTGTTCCAGTAGGTGAGAAGACTTTAGGAAGAGTATTCAACGTACTTGGTGAGCCAATCGACTTAAATGGTGAAATCGATAGCTCAGCTCGTCGTGATCCTATCCATAGACAAGCACCTGCATTTGATCAACTTTCTACAAATGTAGAAATTCTTGAAACAGGTATTAAAGTAGTAGACTTATTAGCACCATACATTAAAGGTGGTAAGATCGGATTATTCGGTGGTGCCGGAGTAGGTAAGACTGTATTAATCCAAGAATTAATCAATAACATCGCTCAAGAGCACGGTGGTATCTCAGTATTCGCCGGTGTTGGTGAACGTACACGTGAAGGTAACGACCTTTACTACGAAATGAGCGACAGTGGTGTTATTAGCAAGACTGCGATGGTCTTCGGTCAAATGAACGAACCACCAGGTGCGCGTATGCGTGTTGCACTTTCTGGTTTAACAATGGCTGAATACTTCCGTGATGAAGAAGGACAAGACGTACTTCTCTTCATCGATAACATCTTCAGATTTACTCAAGCAGGTTCTGAAGTGTCAGCGTTATTAGGACGTATGCCATCAGCAGTAGGTTACCAACCAACATTGGCTACAGAAATGGGTCAATTACAAGAGCGTATCACTTCTACTACTAAAGGTTCAGTAACTTCTATCCAAGCGGTATTCGTACCAGCCGATGACTATACTGACCCTGCACCAGCAACAGTATTCGCTCACTTGGACTCAACTACAAACTTAGAACGTAAATTAACTGAAATGGGTATCTACCCAGCCGTAGACCCACTTGCATCAACTTCAAGAGCATTAGAACCAGCAATCGTTGGTGAAGAACATTACGAAGTTGCACGTGGCGTACAATCTACATTACAGAAATACCGTGAGTTACAAGATATCATTGCTATCCTCGGTATGGACGAATTATCAGAAGAAGACAAGAAGACAGTTGAACGCGCACGTCGTATTCAATTCTTCTTATCACAAAACTTCCACGTAGCTGAACAGTTTACAGGTCAAAAAGGTTCATATGTACCAGTTAAGAAGACAGTTGAAGACTTTAAAGACATCTTAGCAGGTAAATATGACCATATCCCAGAAGACGCATTCCGTCTCGTTGGTGGTATGGAAGACGTACTTGAAAAAGCGAAAGATATGGGTGTTGAAGTTTAATATATTAGGAGGTATGGATGATGAAAGCATTAAGCCTAAACATAGTCACTCCTAATGGTTCTGTTTATGAACGCGAAGATGTTGAACTTGCTGTCTTAAAGACAACAGCTGGTGAAATGGGTGTTATGCATGGACATATACCTACAGTTGCAGCACTTAATATTGGCCACGTCAAAGTAAACTTTGCGAATGGTTCAGAATACATTGCAGTAAGTGAAGGCTTTGTTGAAATTAGACAACATAAATTGTCTATAATCGTTCAAACTGCAGAGCCTGCTACTGAAATAGATGTAGCTAGAGCTGAATTAGCAAAATCTAGAGCAGAATCTCATTTGAGTAGTGAAGATGATAACAGCGACATCTATAGAGCGAAACGTGCTTTGAAACGTGCGAACAATAGAATTCGTGTCGCTAACATGCAATAATATAGAAAAAGAAGTTCCTGTCATGGGAACTTCTTTTTTTGTTTCTCGTTATTGAGTTGTGAACCAATGCGTAAGGATTATTGATTATCTAGTAAATCTTTTAAGATTACGGCTTGGTTATGTTCAGTGTCTTTCGCAGCGAAGAGAAGTAAGACGTCTTGTTTACTTTCTTTAACAATTTGTTTCAATTCTTCAAATGCTTCTTTTTGATCATCGTTTTCTCTGAGCTCTTTCTCATATTTTTCTTTAAAAGCACCAAATAATTGTGGATCGTGATTGAACCATTTTCTCAAATCACTCGTTGGTGCCACTTCTTTAAGCCAATGATCTAAATTAGCATCTTCTTTCGATACACCTCGAGGCCAGACTCGATCTGTGAGCACGCGTACGCCTTTCTCTTCTTTAGCATCATAGATACGTGCAATTTTAACTGCCATATTTATCACCTCACAATCATTATTACCTGAAACGCCAGGTTTAAACGCGCTTAAGCTAACGGCTGCAATCCCTAATTGTAAAATGGATATAATTAAATTAACTTCATAAGCAAAAGTTTTGTGAAAATACATATTCAGATTAATGATTTAAGTAGAGAGAAATAGAAATAAAGGAGTCTTTATAATGTCTAACAGAATCAATTATGAAAAAGTGAGACCCGATAACATAAAAGTCATGTTTGAAATGGAAAAATTACTGGCAAACAACACTATCGATAAAGAATTACAAGAATTAATTAAAATTAGGGTGTCACAAATTAACGGCTGTGCGTTCTGCTTGAATATGCACACTGATGATGCGCACAAAATAGGTGTAGATGAAAAGCGCATTTATTTACTCAATGCTTGGGACGACACAGATATTTATAGTGATAAAGAAAAAGCAGCGTTAGAACTAGCTGAATATGTAACTTTAATTTCTGAGCGCAAAGTGCCTGACACTCTTTATGACAAAGTAAGAGCATATTACAGCGAAGAAGAGTATACAGATTTAATCTTTATTATCGGTCAAATCAACACTTGGAACAGAATTTCTATTTCGATGGGCAATAAAGCGTAAAATTTGGAAATGAATCTCTTTACTACCGAGCAATCACAAGTTGTTCGGTAGTTTCTTTATGTAAGTATCGTTATAAGTAGCTCTGTAAGGTTTTCATATATGGTTGCTGACCATCAACTTAGAAAGTATCATTTCAACGCACTTTCATGTACAATTATAGATAACGAATAGAGTAAGGAGCTTGAAAAATGAATTTTTTGAGTCAATTCGCGATAATACATATTTTACTGCATGTAGTCTGTATATGTGTGGCTTATTGGGCGATTCATTCATTGCGGTTGGATCAGATTTTTAAAAAAGGCTATCCACTTCAAGTACAGGTCGTCATGATATTTCTCGCGATATTATTGGGTACTGCAGTAAGTAACTTTATCGTCGACTTACTTCAATATTCAACACAAATTAAATATTTATTGAATTGATGCTATGAAACGGCAACAACTTTATTGTTGTACTGCAACAGTTTCTTAATTTAACTATAAGGAGAACATTCAACCTTAAGAATGAAAGGCTAGAGCATCAACGTTATAAATAATTGAGAAAGGGTATGCAATACAATGACGCGATGACGTCGTCAACCCTTGTGAACGATTTCTGAACTTAGCGAAATACAGAGTTCAGCTGACGTCATTTCAGTTAAAGAAAGTAAATCAAATAAATCTTTATCGGATAGAAATGAGGGGAGAGGAAGCATCGTAGCGATGACTTCAACTATCCCAGTGGAATCGGATTTAAGTGGAGGATTTAAGATGGATAAGATAGTAATTAATGGTGGCAACACGTTGAGAGGAGAGGTGCAAGTTTCTGGCGCAAAGAACGCAGTATTACCTGTGTTAACGGCTTCTCTTCTCGCTAGTAAAGGACAAAGTATCTTGCGAAATGTACCAGCGCTCAGCGATGTTGAAACAATTAACAACGTAATTTCAACGTTAAACGCTGAAGTTGCTTATGACAAGGATAGCGAAAGCGTCACAGTGGATGCAACGAAGACACTTAATGAAGAAGCACCCTACGAATATGTAAGTAAAATGCGTGCAAGTATACTCGTGATGGGACCATTATTGGCACGCCTTGGACATGCGAAAGTAGCACTTCCAGGAGGCTGTGCGATTGGTTCTCGTCCAATTGAACAACATATCAAAGGATTTGAAGAACTGGGTGCCGACATTCACATGGATGGCGGATTTATCTACGCCAATGCCAAAGATGGTTTGAAAGGTACAACAATTCACTTAGACTTCCCAAGTGTTGGCGCGACTCAGAACATCGTGATGGCTGCATCATTAGCGCAAGGTAAGACTGTGATTGAGAACGTAGCACGCGAACCTGAAATTGTTGATTTAGCGAATTACATCAACGAAATGGGAGGTAATGTCGTCGGCGCCGGCACGGATACTATTACAATCAATGGTGTTGAAGCATTACATGGCGTAGAACATGCGATTATCCCAGACCGCATCGAAGCAGGTACATTACTCATTGCCGGTGCGATTACTCGTGGTGATATCCTCGTCAAAGGTGCGATTAAAGAACATATGACGAGTCTTGTTTACAAGCTTGAAGAGATGGGCGTTCAACTGGACTATCAAGATGATGCGATACGGGTATCTGCTGAAGGCGAACTCAAGCCAGTAGATATCAAGACACTACCGCATCCAGGATTCCCTACAGATATGCAGTCTCAAATGATGGCCTTGCTTTTAACTGCAGAAGGTCATAAAGTAATTACAGAAACTGTCTTTGAGAACCGTTTCATGCACGTAGGTGAATTCAAGCGTATGAACGCCAATATTTCTGTAGAAGGACGTAGTGCTAAGCTTGAAGGCAAGAGTCATTTACAAAGTGCGACAGTGAAAGCGACAGATTTAAGAGCCGCAGCAGCACTGATTCTCGCAGGTCTCGTTGCGGACGGTACGACGCAAGTCACTGAGTTGAAACACCTTGACCGTGGCTATGTCGATTTACATGGTAAGTTGAAATCATTAGGCGCGGATATTCAACGTGTGAATGATTAAATGACAGTTCTAGGTAAAATGGATTGAGTTAAAATTGGAGGCAGATTTATGGAAACGATATTCGATTACAACCAAATTAAAGACATTATCCCACACAGACAACCGTTCTTACTTATCGATCGAGTAGTTGAGTACGAAGCAGGTCAACGCTGTGTGAGCATTAAACAAGTTTCAGGTAATGAACCTTTCTTCCAAGGTCACTTCCCTGAATATGCGGTCATGCCTGGTGTCTTGATTACAGAAGCATTAGCTCAAACGGGTGCAGTAGCACTTTTAAATAACGAAGCAAATAAAGGTAAACTCGCTTTATTCGCTGGAATTGACAAATGTCGCTTTAAACGTCAAGTTACGCCTGGCGATACTTTAAGACTTGAAGTAGAAATTACTAAAATGAAAGGGCCAATCGGTAAAGGCTCAGCTAAAGCAACAGTAGATGGCGAGCTTGCGTGTAGTTGTGAACTCACATTTGCATTGCAAGATCCACAATAATAGAAGAAATAAGAAAAAGCTCGTAGATGTGTTGAATGCATCTACGAGCTTTTTAATGTATAGAGATTACGGCTATTTAAGGGAAAGATCATTGTGCGGTTACTTATTCGCCCGCTCATCTTTGAGTTTCGGTTTCGATTTCATCATACGATTAAAGGTCTTCTTCAATTCCTCACCAGATAGACCTTCGTCTACGAGTTGCTCAAGCAAGCTTTCAGCGTAGACTTGGCGTAACGTATAGATATGACATTCAAAGACTACAGAAATCGTCTTTTCTAGCTTCGTTATACGTTGAATCGTTGCATCAAAGAGTGCAGGGTCGTTAGATGGACGTGTAATTACTACACGGATATCAAGAAGACGACCTTCATCTTGATATTGTTTCATCGCTTCATAATGTGCATCAGAGATGACGATTTCAAGTAACCAACCTGTCCCTCTATTTTCTTTATTAATAATAACGCCATCTTCAAGTTCAAATTCAGTTAAACCGCCTTGTTCAGATACAATTTGAAAGCGGACAGCTTTGAAAGTCTTCATCGTCTCACATCCATTTAAAAAATTTTAAATACTACGATTTCTTTCATTATACATACATTATAACTTATAAATTAATGCAACACGCAAATTTCGTCAATTACTTTAGGTAGAATTGTCCGATTATCTCTAAAACTGCACTTTGACTCTCGCTTAAGCTTTAGCATAAGATAAGCTTACCAAAGGAGGTGACACATGCTAAACAATATTACAGTAGTAGGGCGACTTACTAAACACCCTCAAATTTATGATAAGGAAGGGAGGAAAAGAGCGACTTTCACTGTTGCAGTGGAGCGCAATTATCGTGATAAGAACAATCAACCCATCGTTGACTTTTTATTCTGTAAAGCCTTTGGGAAACTAGCTGAGAATATTGAACACTATCTCAAGCAAGGTTCACTCGTAGGCATAACCGGTCAATTACACTCAAGCAAATACGATAAAGAAGGCCAGACACATTTCATTTCCGAGATCAATATCGAATATATTAAATTTATGTCATCACCCAAATTAGACAATACAGTCCAAACTCACACTTCAATTATAGAATCATATAATCCATTTGATAATCCAGATCCCTTAACTATCAATCCAGACGAAATTATTGAAATTGTTTAACGAACACAAACTAACTTTCTATTTCTCCTAAATTTATACTTTCATATGGCTACTTTCTATTGACCTTGTCCATTAATAGAGAGTAGCCGCTTAATATTTAGCTGAAATTCCCTTTGACAACTCGCAAATATACATAAATAAAGAGCCATTTTGGTGATGAAATATCAGACAAATTACATGAATGTTACATAATAATACGTAAATTTATATAAATGAGAACTGTCATGAAAGGAATTTAAGTTAAATTCACTTTAATCTTAAAAGAATTTAATGTAATTATGTTGTAAAGAAGTGCGTGTTTTTTTTATTTCACTGTAACCTACGAGGCAAATATGGATGTTATAGTAGTACTTGCAAATTGATCATAAAACTAATTACCTTATAGGAGGATTTTTGATAATGAAAAAAACATTAATTGCTTCAACAGTAGCAGTAGGATTAGGAGTAACAGGCGTAGCGGGTGGTCATCACTCAGCAGACGCAGCTGAACAAGGAGTAAACAAAGCTGAATTAGCTCAATTAGCTCAAAACAATCCACAACAATTAAACGAAAGCCCTGTACAAGAGGGTTCATATAACTATGACTTTGACTACAATGGTGCTCATTACCACTTCGAATCAAATGGTTCAACTTGGAGCTGGAGCTGGAACGGATACGGTGAAGCTGCTCAACAAGACAACACTCAAGAAGCAGCAACTACTAGCAACGTAAACACTCAACAAGTTTCAACTCAACAACAACCTAAACAACAACAAGCTCCACAAACAGCTCAAACTCAACAACCTAAACAAGAATCAACTACACAAGCTCAACCAAAACAACAATCAACTTCATCTAAAGGTTCAAGCGCTGGTACACCAGCTGGTATGGAAGGCATCGTTCAACGTGAATCAGGCGGTGACCCAACTGCAGTAAACCCATCAAGCGGTGCAGCAGGTAAATACCAATTCTTACAAAGCACATGGGATAGCGTAGCACCTTCTCAATACCAAGGTGTTTCTCCAGCTAAAGTACCTGAACACGTACAAGACCAAGTAGCTCATAAAGTTTGGAACGGTGGATCAGGTGCAAGCCACTGGGCTGAAACTGTATAATATTTATTGAAGAAACGCCGGAAAGGCATTAGCCTTTCCAGTTTTTTTATTATGATGCTTTTGATATCTTTCTTCTTTACATATATTCTCTGGCTTTTTCTTAACCACTCTCTTATTATTGATTCATTAAACGCTTTACAAAGCTTTATTTTCGCTTAATAAAATTTAGGTAAACTTTAAATTTTAAATGTTTATACAAAATATGACGAGTACGTCGTATTATAATAATTTATTTAAAATTAAATAGATATTTCAAATTACTAGACATATTCTAATATTATATTGAATTATGTTTGTGAATGTAATAGTATATATAAGGTGATTGTTATTAAATCTGTTTGCTAAAAACTTATTTTATTGAAATTAACTACAAAATTGGGAAGACGAGGGATATCTATTAGGTGAAAATTAAATCTTTAGAGTAATTATTCCTTTTTATAATTAACTATATTACTTTTGAAATGAATTAAAAAACTATGTTTTACAGTAAAAATGAATATTGTGAAGTGCAATTGGCATCTCGGAGAAAAAACGTAACCATTAAAAAATTTAATAAAATTAGATCTACTAGAAAGAGCTAAAAATTAATTTAAAGTACTTATAGACAGAATGATGCTTGATGTCAGATACATAATAGGGGTGGAATACAAATGAATGATAATGATTTTAAGAGAGTGAATAAGTACTTAAAACCGAGGTACATGCCAGGATTAGATGGCTTTAGAGCTGTTGCTGTAATCGCTATCATTATATTTCATTTAAATGCGCAATGGTTACCTGGTGGTTTTCTCGGAGTAGATACTTTCTTCGTTATATCTGGTTATCTCATTACAGCGTTATTAGTAGCCGAATTTTACAGAGATGGTACGATTGATTTATTCGAATTCTGGAAGCGTCGTATAAAAAGACTCATACCCGCCTTGTTATTTTTACTAGGAATTGTCTTATTATATACAGTGATTTTTGAACCAAAGATTATCTTTGATATAAAGAAAGATATCATTGCAGCGTTCTTCTATGTATCGAATTGGTGGTATATCTTCCAAAATGTAGATTACTTTGACCAATTCCAAATTGCGCCCTTAAAGCATTTATGGTCATTAGCGATTGAAGAACAATTCTATTTGATTTATCCTATCTTCTTATTTTTACTTTTGAAATTTACAAATAAGAAGATCACGTTTATCATCTTATTTTTCGTGTCGTTAGTATCGCTCGAACTGATGATTTTCCTAAATCTATCAGGACATGATACGTCAAGAGTTTACTTTGGCACTGATACACGTCTTCAGACCCTATTACTAGGTGCATTATTAGCGTTTATGTGGCCACCTTTTAGTCTAAAGAAAAAGATTTCGGTTAAATTGAAACTGTTAATTGATACGATTGGAATTGTAGGAGGACTCGTATTAGTTTGCTTACTTATTTTCCTTAATTCTGAAGATAAATGGCTGTATAATGGTGGTTTTTATGCCATTTCATTTATGACTTTATTTGTTATCGCAAGTTCCGTACATCCAAGTGGAATGTTTGCTAAATTAATGGGAAATCCACTTTTCGTATATATAGGTAAAAGATCTTACAGTTTATATTTATGGCATTATCCTGTCATCGTGTTCGTACATAAACATTTCGTAGCAGGTCAACTTCCATTTTATGCTTATATTATTGATATTGTACTCATGTTAGCGTTAACTGAGTTATCATATCACTACATTGAACGACCTATTCGTAAAAAAGGTTTTAAGGCATTCTCATTTATGCCGGCTAAATTCAAGAAATTTGGTAGATTAGGCTTATTAGTGATTTTAATTATTCCAACTATTTTACTATACAACGGTAACTTTGATAGTTGGGCTAAATCTCATGAAGAGAAGAAACAACCGTCATTTAATTCGCCTAAAAAATCTTCTGATTCTGACAAAAAAGCTTCAGACGATAAAAAAGATGACAATCAAGACAAGGATGATCAGAAAGATTCAGAGGACGGGCAAGATAAGACTGAGGCAAAAGATTTAGAACCGTTACTCGTGGGTGACTCAGTCATGGTGGATATCGGAAAAGTCTTCCAAGATAAAGTGCCTAATGCGACAATTGATGGTAAAGTAGGACGCCAATTAACTGAAGCCAATGCTTTAGCGACAGATAAATATCAAGATTACACTAACAAAGATAAAGACGTAGTGCTCGAACTCGGTACGAATGGTGACTTTACTAAGGATCAATTAGAAGAATTGATTAAAAACTTTAATGACGCAAATATCTATCTCGTTACTGTCAGAGTGCCAAGAGATTATCAAGATCATGTGAATAAAGAAATGCATAAAGCTGAGAAAAAGCATAAAAATGTTCATGTGATTGATTGGTATAAAGAATCAGAAGGACATAAGGACTATTTCGCTTACGATGGTATTCATTTAGAATACGAGGGAAGTAAAGCATTGACAGATCTAATCACACGTCGATTGGTTGAAGAACATAATAAATAAGTGAGTATAAGAGCAGGACTTTAATCTATAAAGGTTTTTAGTCCTGCTCTTTGTTTTATTCTTTCGGTTTATTGAATTTCTCTCTTAATCATTAATTCTCCGTAAAAATTTTCCTCTTAAGTCTCTACTCCTACACTTCAAAGTATGCTAAAATAAATCTATTCTTTAATTTTCTTATAAGACATGCGAGGCGAAAGTATGGAATAATTTTTAATTGCATTTTAATCTAAAAATATATAACAAGAATGTGAATTTAAGAATCAGTTTACTTCTATAACTTTGTTATTTAATCACATCGACTAGGGGGCATCACACGTCCTAATTCGGTAAATAACTTACACAAATTCGCACGAACCACCACTACGCACATAAAGATTTCCGATTTCCATTGAACTCCAGCACTACCGACTCGATATACATAATAAGAAGGAAAGATGACAGCATGAATACAAATCATGAAATGAAACGTACGCATAAATTGTATAAACCTAAATATATGCCAGGTCTTGATGGCTTTAGGGCTGTCGCTGTACTAGCCATCATTATTTATCATCTCAATAGTCAATGGCTGACGGGTGGCTTTCTCGGTGTAGACACGTTCTTCGTCATATCGGGATATCTGATTACCTCGTTGCTCGTCTCAGAGTATTATCTCAATCAAGGTATTAATCTTGGACAATTCTGGTTACGACGCTTTAAGAGGTTGATACCTGCACTATTCTTCCTTATCGTGATTACGCTCATTTATATATTGATATTTGAACCGAGTATTATCACTGAAACGAAGAAAGATGTCTTAGCTGCGTTGTTCTACGTGTCGAACTGGTGGTATATCTTCCAACATTTAGATTACTTTGATCAGTTCAAGATAGCGCCGTTTAAGCATTTATGGTCCTTAGCGATTGAAGAACAATATTATGTTTTCTATCCAATCATTCTTTATTTATTGTTAAAGTTGAATAATAAGAAACTCGTCATGTCAATGCTCTTCATTATCTCTTTAGTGTCGATGTTGACGATGGCGATATTGTTCCATCTTCATCACGATATTTCGCGCGTTTACTTCGGTACGGATACGCGTCTTCAAACGTTGCTATTAGGTTCGCTTTTAGCTTTTTTATGGCCGCCTTTTAGTCTCAAGAAAGATATTTCCAAAGGTCTAAAGTCGAGCATTGATATCATAGGTTTAGTCAGCACAGTGGTTCTGCTCGTGCTCTTCGTCGTGGTAAAATATGAGAGTAGTTGGCTTTATCACGGCGGATTCTACGCGATTTCACTACTCACGTTGTTGGTCATTGCGAGTGCAGTGCATCCTTCAGGTAACTTTGCGAAAGTGATGGGTAATCCACTCTTTGTCTATATTGGTAAAAGGTCTTACAGCCTCTACTTGTGGCATTTCCTAGTCATCGTATTTACGCACAAGCATTTTGTAGCCGGACAAATCCCATGGTATGCCTATATGATTGATATCGCGCTCATGTTAGCGATGACAGAACTATCTTATCATTGTATAGAGAATCCGATTCGCCGCAAAGGTTGGAAGGCTTTCTCTATTAATCCAATTAAAATCAAACGCTTCGGACGTGGGCTTATTTTACTCGTCTTCGTAGCTTCGATTGCCTTACTCTATACTGGACGTTTCGACTCACTTGCTTCTAAACACCACGAGAAGAAACAAACATCATTTAGCAGTAACAAGAAAAAGCTGCATCAACATCAACCAACGACAGGTCCGAAGATTAATAAAGATACGAAGAAACTCGATTTGAAGAAGATTGAACCATTGTTAATTGGTGATTCCGTAATGGTGGATATCGGTCAAGTCTTCCAAGATAAAGTACCGAAAGCAGTGATCGACGGTAAAGTAGGGCGTCAACTCATTGAAGCGAAACCACTCGTCCAAGGTTCGTATAGTAACTATAATTCACCGAAACAAGACGTTGTTCTTGAACTCGGTACGAACGGCGACTTTACGAAAGAACAACTCGATGAGCTCATCGGCACTTTGAAAGATGCGAATATTTATCTAGTGACCACACGTGTGCCTAGAGATTATCAGAACCATGTAAACAGCGAGATTCACGCCGCTGAGAAACGGTATAAAAATGTACATGTGGTCGACTGGTATGCGAAATCTGCGAACCATACGGAATATTTCGCATATGATGGTAGTCAAGCTTTAGCTCAAGCGATTATCGACAAATTGACTGAAGTGCATAAACAAGAACAACAATAAGATAATAGTTCATATTGAAATTGCAACGCATTCTTTTGCACCACAAGGCTAAATCTGTTATGTTTAAATCAAATAAATCATTAAACTACTAGGGGAGCTAGTAAGCTGAGATGACGGTATGTCAGACCCTTATAACCTGAATTGGTTAGTACCAACGTAGGAAAGTAGTATTTTAGCCTTAATATCAATATGTTTCTGTCTAAAACTACATTCCTACGTTGGAATGTAGTTTTTTATTAGGAGGCATAATGATGAAGTTTTCCGAAGAATTGAAAGAAGCATCACAACCTATTATCGAGGACATTTACAACGATCCTTTTATCCAAGATATGTTACACGGCAAATTGCCTAATGAAGCGGTTTATTTCTATCTCAAAGCTGACGCATCTTACTTACGTGAGTTTGCGAATATCTATGCATTACTCATACCTAAAGTGCCAAGTCTCGACGAAGTGAAATTCCTCGTTGAACAGATTCAATTTATCGTGGATGGCGAAGTTGAAGCGCATGAAATCTTAGCGGATTACGTGAACAAACCTTACGAAGAGATTGTGACTGAAAAGGTTTGGCCACCGAGCGGCGATCACTACATCAAACATATGTATTACAATGCTTATGCGAAAGAGAACGCAGCCCATACGATAGCAGCGATGGCACCATGTCCATACGTTTATCAAGTCATTGCGAAGAGAGCGCTTAATGACAATGCACTCAATCGTGATTCTGTATTAGCGAAATGGTTTGAGTTCTACAGTACAGAAATGGATGACTTAGTCGATGTGATGGATAAATTAATGGATCAATTAACTGCCGATATGGATGACAAAGAACGTCAAGAAGTGAAAGAAAGTTTCTTACAAAGTACAATTCACGAACGCAATTTCTTCGGTATGTCTTACAACCAAGAAGCGTGGAACTATGGAGGTCAAACGCATGAATAAGCCTAAGATTGCTTTAACGATAGCAGGTACAGATCCTACAGGCGGCGCAGGAGTCATGGCAGATTTGAAATCTTTCCATTCTTGTAGCGTATACGGAATGGCGGCGATTACGAGTATCGTCGCTCAGAACACAATGGGGGTTCAACATATTCATAACCTCGAGCTGGACTGGCTTCAAGAACAGTTAGATAGCGTTTTTGACGATGAGCTTCCACATGCAATCAAGACAGGGATGATTGCGTCAGAAGATATGATGAAATTAATTCGTCAATATTTAGAGCGTTATCCTGATATTCCTTACGTGATTGATCCTGTGATGTTGGCTAAAAGTGGCGACTCATTAATGGATGATCAAGCGAAAGGCAATTTACAGAACATTTTACTACCACTCGCAGATGTAGCGACACCGAACTTACCTGAAGCGGAAGAAATCGTGGGGATGAAGATTGAATCTGAAGATGATGTCTACAAAGCGGGACACATCTTTATAGATGAAATTGGCAGTAAGGGTGTCGTAATCAAAGGTGGACATGCGACAAGTCGTACGCATGCGAAAGACTATTTATTCACTCGCGATGATGTCTACACGTTTGAATCACCGCGTTATAATACGAAACATACACACGGCACAGGTTGTACTTTCTCAGCAGTGATTGCTGCAGAACTTGCAAAGGGGCGTACGATATACGAAGCTGTGAAGAAAGCGAAAGACTTTATTGCCTTGAGCATTAAGTATACGCCAGAAATTGGGCAAGGACGCGGCCCAGTAAATCATTTCGCGTACATGAAGAAAGAAGGCTTAGATGATGAGTAAGTTAGATCAATTACGAGAGAATAATCCATTAACTGTGTGCTACACGAATGATGTGGTGAAGAACTTTACAGCAAATGGATTATTGAGTATAGGTGCGAGTCCTGCTATGAGTGAGGCGCCAGAAGAATCAGATGCTTTCGCTCAAGTGGCAGGCGCTTTGTTAATTAACATTGGAACAGTAACGCAAGCGCGCGGTGAGGACATGTTAGCGATTGCTCACACCGCGCAATCGAAAGACTGTCCGATTGTCTTTGATCCCGTTGCAGTAGGGGCTTCGAAGTTTCGTAAGTCCTATTGCAGCAAATTCTTGAAAGTGGTTCGTCCAACAGTCATTAAAGGAAACGCTTCAGAAATTCTGACGCTTCTTGATTCTGACACGACGATGAAAGGAACAGATAGCGCAGATGATTTAGATGCTGTGGATATCGCTAAGAAAGCATACGACAAATTCCACACAGCGATTTTGATCACAGGTGAGAAAGATGTAGTGGTTCAAGAGGGGCGTTGTTTCGAGTTAGCGAATGGTTCGCCATTACTCGCGAAAGTGACAGGTGCAGGTTGCTTGCTCGGCGCGGTCATCGCAAGTTTCTTACAACGTGATCGCCACCCTGATGCGGAATGTTTAATAGAGGCAGTGAGTGCATTCAACATTGCGGCAGAACAAGCGGAGTCATTAGCGAATGGTGCAGGTCCAGGTACTTTTAAAATGCACTTTATCGATCGTTTATCTCATGTCTCAATTAAAGATCTTGAACAGTGTCAGCAAGTGACAGAGGTGTCATAATGTTTAAAGCTACGGATTTAAAAGTTTATTTTATTTGCGGTACACAAGATATTAAGAGTGAGCGTATGATTCATGAAGTGTTGAAAGATGCGCTTGAAGCAGGGATTACTTTATATCAATTTCGTGAAAAAGGACCGACAGCACTACGAGGTGCGGATAAACGTCAACTTGCCGAAGAACTCCTGGCGCTCTGTCATCAATATGACGTCCCTTTTATCGTCAATGATGATATTGAGCTTGCTAAAGCTATTGACGCTGATGGTGTTCATGTGGGTCAGGACGACGCAGCAGTGGCAGAATTTGCTTCTGAATTTGAAGATAAAATCATCGGTTTAAGCGTTGGCAATGTTGAAGAATATCAGCATTCTGATTTGACGCATGTGGATTATATTGGTGTCGGTCCGATGTATGCGACGCAATCGAAAGATGATGCCAATGCACCGGTGGGACCAGATATGATTCCAACACTTCGAGAATATGTAGGCAACTTACCCATTGTCGCTATTGGCGGTATTACGACTAACAATGCCCAAGACTGCTTCAAAGCAGGTGCTGACGGCGTTTCTGTCATTTCTGCAATCGCGCAAAGTAATGACATTCGAGGTACTGTTGCAAATTTCTTACAAAGTGCGAAAGAATCTCAGTAAATCGCCAGTTTTTGTTTTCTACTTCTATACTTGTATGATAGAATAAACTTTGTGTGAATATATCGTTAGAGGTGGAAAAATGAAGAGAAAAGCGCTACTACCTTTGTTAGGTGCAATGTTATTGTTGGCAGGGTGTGATTATTCTAAACCTGAAAAGCAACATGGCTTTTTCTACAATACATTTGTACATCCAATGGATCAGCTCTTGCACTGGTTAGGTACGCACTTTAATGACAACTATGGTCTTGCGATCATCGTCATTGTATTAGCGGTTCGTATCGTCTTACTTCCTTTCATGTTATCAAACTATAAAAATAGTCATATGATGCGTGAAAAAATGAAGATTGCGAAGCCGGATATTGATGCAGTTCAAGAGAAAGTGAAACGTTCACGTACGCAAGAAGAGAAGATGGCAGCAAACCAAGAAATGATGGAAATTTATAAGAAATATGACATGAACCCAATGAAGAACATGTTGGGCTGTCTACCGATCATCATTCAAATGCCTATCATCATGAGTTTATTCTTCGTACTGAAGTATCACCCAACAGGCGGTGGCTTTACAGCACATCCGCACTTCTTATGGTTCAACCTTGCAAAACCTGACATTTGGATTACAATTATTGCCGGTGTACTTTACTTCTTACAAGCATACGTTTCAAGTATGAGTATGCCAAGAGAGCAGAAACAAATGGGCTACATGATGATGATCATTTCACCAATTATGATTATCTGGATTTCTTACAGTTCATCTTCTGCATTAGGTCTGTACTGGTCAGTCAGTGCGGCATTCTTGGTTATTCAAACATTTATCGCAAACATCCATTATTCTAAAGTTGCGCAACGTGAAGTACAGCCTATGATTGATGCTTATAATAAAAACAATGCTGACAACAAGAAAAAAGGTAAAAATACGCAAGTTGTTTCTAATAAAAAGAAAAAATAATGCATATGAGATAAAGAAAAAGTGGAATTTCAAGCGAAATTCCACTTTTTTTGGTGCTAAGAAGAAGCAAGAAGGGGGACTGAAGCTACCTTAAGCCCCCGAATAACCTACATACAATTACTCTCGCTCTGATTCCTCATTCACTTTTTATCCAACTGTGATTTATCGAAATTCCATTCAGTCAGAAATGTTTCTACAAACTGTTTCATAAACTGATGACGTTGTTCCGCTAATGTACGACCACTTTTAGTATGCATTAAATGACGCAGCTTAAACAATTTCTCATAAAAATGTTGAATGGCAGAAGGAGAAAGGGATTGTATTTCATCCTCAGACGCTTGCTCTAATTGGTCGAAAGTCGCGTCACCCGTCCACATCGCTTCGCCACTATGACCTGCATATTGGAACGTACGCGCAATGCCAATTGCACCTAATGCATCCAATCGATCTGCATCTCTCACAATTTGTCCTTCGAGTGATAAAGTAACATGATTATTGCGCCCGCCACGATAACTCATATATTGAATGATGTGGCGTATATTCTCAATTTCTGCGTGAGTCAATTCAATTTCAGTTAAGAAACGCTGAAGCTGTTCAGGCGCATCCTGCTTTATAAATAGTTTCTCATCCACCGTATCATGCAATAAAGCTGCCAAATGAATCACATGCGTATCCGCTGACGCATCTTCTTGATCTGCGAGATAGAGCGCCAAACTCACTACGCGATAGACATGCGCAACATCATGTCCTGAGGCATCGTATTGATGGACTTCTTTCATATATTGCTCAGCACGCCAAATTTGTTCTGTCTTTTCCATAGTATAGGTTTCAACTCCTTTGAAGTTCGTTCATGTTTAATCGTTGTCATTATAAAATAGGTGAGAGCAACTGAGCGATACCTTCTTTAAATTTAATCCATAAACTACGCTGTTGATACAAATCTTTCGTTAAAGGGTAGGATACTTTCATGTCATTTTCAAAAATATGACGTAAACGCGTTGCTATATCACGGTCGTAAATAAAGGCGTTGATCTCAAAGTTTAACGTAAAGCTACGGTGATCAATATTGGTCGTGCCTACACTTGCTACCTCATCATCAATGACCATCGTCTTAGCGTGGAGAAAGCCATTGTCATAATGATAAATGTTTACGCCCGCTTCGATGAGAGATGCAACGTTATTGTAAGTCGCCCAATAAACAAAGGGATGATCCGGCTTATTAGGGATCATAATATTAACATTCACACCACCTAAAGCTGCGATCTTAATCGCATCTAGAAAGGCTTGGTCGGGTATGAAATAGGGTGTTTGAATATAAATAGAATATTTCGCTGCTGAAATCATCTTTAAGTACCCATATTTAATTTGTTCCCAGAATTCATCCGGACCGCTCGACGCAATCTGCATACCGATGTCTCCGCCAGATTCGACATCAGGGAAGTAGCGCTCATCGTACTTGAGCGTATCGCGGAAAGATTGAGCATTCCAGTCCAACATAAAGCGTAGTTGCAGGGCGTTTACAGCATCGCCCGTCACACGAAGATGCGTGTCACGCCAATAGCCGAAACGTTTCTTCTTACCGAGATATTCGTCCCCGACGTTGAAACCACCAATGTAGCCGATCGTTCCATCAATCACTACAATTTTACGATGGTTTCGATTATTCATACGCAAGTTAATCAGCGGTAATTTCGATGGAAAGAATGCTTCGACTGCGCCGCCTTTTTGACGGAACCGTTTGAATGCTTTGACGGATAAGCCACGGGAGCCCATATCATCATATAGCATCTTAACTTCAAGTCCTTCGTCCAATTTATCTTCCAAAGCTTGTAGAATCTTTTTACCTAAATTGTCATTTCTAAAGATATAATATTGAATATGTATGTAGTGTTTGGCGGCGTAAATATCTTTCAGCAACGCATCAAATTTCTCATGCCCATCCGTATAGATATCGATTTGATTGTCATTGGTGAAGAAAGCCCCATTATTGTAGAGCAACATTTGAATCATATCTTTAAATTTAACGATAGACGGGTTGTTTTTAGAAAAATCACCTCGACGAAGCTCTTCAAGTTGATCATTGATAATCATTTGAAGTCCGACTTCGTCCTTTTTATCTAGCTTGAAAATATGCTTACGTTGAATCTGTCGGCCGAAAAGTAAATAAATAATAAAGCCAATTAACGGCAGGAAGACGAGAACTAAGATCCAGGCCCAGATCGCACCAGCTTGACGACGCTCCATAAAGATAATCGTAAAGGCAAACACTAAGTTTAATATAAACGCGCTAATTAAGACGATATTGATGATCAAGTTGGTCGATGGGAACACGTTGTACATAAACTCTAACAATACTTTAACCTCCTTTATATAACAGTTTGTAGACATCTTCTAAAAGTTCTATATTATTGTAACATGATATATTATGATGTTCACTTGACTTATACGGGTACGGGGTATACGATAGCTCCGTATTAGATTATCACTAGGGGGGATTGTTATGGATCGTGCGCATCATTCTGAACAGACCAAAGCAAATTTGAAGTCTCGATTAAATCGGATTGAAGGACAAGTGAGAGCCATTAATCGCATGATTGATGAAGATGTCTATTGTGATGATGTTCTCACACAAATTAGAGCGACACGTTCAGTGTTAAATAGTGTTGCCACGCAATTGTTAGACCATCACATGAAAGGTTGCATTCTGAACAAAGTGAATAAAGGTGAAGAAGAGGAAGCGATGGAAGAACTGCTCGTCACATTTCAGAAATTGATGAAAGATTAAGTAAGAAAGGAGTTGATATAGATGGAAACTAAACACGTGTATACAGAAACGATTTCTACGCAAGATCAAATCGAAGAATTAAAGCACATCTTATCTGATATGATTGGTGTGAGTGAGGTAGATATTGATGGTGCGAAAGGGGATATTACGATTACCTTTGAAACGCCTGCGAATTTGAATGCGATTGAGAAAGAAATTTATGATGCAGGTTATACGATTCTTTATTAATCTAGATAAAGAGCGGATACCGAGAGCAATAATGGTAAATTCATATATACGTTGTAAATTACTCGCTTAAGTCTCTAGTTGAATCACACTTTTAGCGGCAACACTTCTTCTCTTTTACCATCCTCGTTGTTTAGAAAAAAGCTTGCTTATATACATAAAATTGTCGATTATTTAAATGAAAAATATTTTTTCCAAAAATAATGTAGTAATCCGGAGTGAATTGGGGTAGTATAGAAAGTAAGGAGTTACAATGAGGAGTGATGATATGACGAAACGTAATAGTAAAGTTCAAAATGTAGTTAAACTATTATCATCATTAGGTGTCAACATTAAAAAGACGAAATCACGTCTCGAAGTGATGCAAACTTTACCTACCACAGTAAAGGCAACAAACAAATTGAAATAATTTGGCAACGTCATAATGAACCATTAATAATGAGTTCTAGTTGCCACTAGCGATAGCTTAATTGTCACGTGCTATAGTTAGTAAGGTTTACTGACGTGCACCAACATATGATACATCGCTTCGTTTAATTATAGGTCTAGCTTCCGGACGGGAACGTATGATACATACGTGGAACTAGAGCTTGTTCAATCGCTAAAAACCTCTCAATGTGAGTGAGACATTGAGAGGTTTTTCTCTGTTTAATAAAGATTAAGTGTGAGCATTGTAATATATTAACCATTCACTAACCTATAGATTTAGTTATTTGGCTTCGCTTCTGAATAAGCTTTCGGCATGTGATAAGAAATTGAAAGTAAGACGCCGACACCGACCATCAGACTCCACAGTGAACTACCGCCATAGCTAATAAATGGAAGAGGAATACCTGTAATCGGTAAGAGTTGAATCGTCATTCCAATGTTCTGTAGGACATGGAAGAGAATTAACGTCGCATAACCGATGATGAAAGTCTTGTTGTAAGAAAATGTATTGTTCGCTGCTAAACGTGAAAGGTAGAAGATAAATCCAAGGAATAGCAGCAACAGTACGACTGCTCCTAGGAATCCGAATTCTTCACCTACAACTGAGAAGATAAAGTCAGTGTGGTTCTCAGGGATGTAAACTTCACCGTGGTTGAATCCTTTACCGAATAGTTGACCTGAACCGATTGCTTTCAGAGATTCGGTGAGGTGATAACCGTCGCCACTGCTATAAGTATACGGATCAAGCCAAGAGTTGATACGACCGAGTTGATACGTCTTGATTCCGACCATGTTCTCAATCAACGACGGTTTGAAGATAATCGAAAGAATAATGCCTCCGCCCACGACGATAGCCGTGATAAAGATAGGGGCAAGAATCTTCCAAGTAATACCGCTGACAATCAAGACACCAGCGATAATCGCACAGAGTACGAGCGTTGTCCCCAAGTCATTTTGTAACAGAATGAGCAACATCGGAATGATTGAGAGACCAATGATTTTTAATAGAAGTTTGAAATCGGTCTCGATAGACTTGTTAAAAGTAAATTTATGGTGTCGCGTGATTAATTTCGCCAACGCGAGAATTAAGATAATCTTCATAAATTCAGAAGGTTGGATGCTGACAGGACCAAGCGCATACCAACTTTTCGCACCATTGATGATTGGTGTGATGGGTGTTTCTGGCATAACAATGAGCAACAAGAGCATTGCACATAGAATGCCGTACATTAAATAGGTATATTTCATTAACTTCTTAGGTGAGATAAACATGATGAACAGGGCGATGATAAACCCAAATATGTAATATAAGATTTGTCTAATACTGAAGTTTGCACTGTATTGACCGCCGCCCATCGCAGAGCTGATGATGGTCACACTGATCAGCGCAAAGACGATGAGGAATAGAATGATAATCCAGTCCACTCTTTGAATCCACGAATTATGTTTCGTTTGACGTGACGTATTCATATTGAACCCCTTTATTGCTCGATAGTTTCTAAGTTAATAGTATATCCTGATTTTATCGAACTTTGTATTAATTTGCTAGAAGTAGGGGTATAAGAACAACTAGAATTTTAAAAATCTCAACTCAACGACAAACAATATATTGTATAATTTAGACAAGTTGGTAAATGCAACATACATGCTAAACGTGATATGATGTAGTTTAAGAATTGATTATGGAGGCTAAGTTATGGCTAAAGAAAATATTTGTATCATCTATGGAGGGAAAAGCGCAGAACACGACGTATCTATGCTCACTGCGCAAAACGTGCTCAATGCGATAGACAAATCGCACTATCACGTCGATATCATTTACATAACAAATGAAGGTGACTGGAAAAAGAAAGAAAATATTACTGAAACCATCTCAAGTACTGACGAACTTGATTTACAAAATATCGAAAGTGGCGATTTCTCACGTCTATTATTAGAGACACACGACGACCAACCTTATAGTGCAGTCTTTCCACTATTGCACGGACCGAATGGTGAAGATGGCACGATTCAAGGTCTCTTTGAAGTGTTAGATATTCCATATGTAGGCAATGGTGTCCTTGCTGCTTCAAGTTCAATGGACAAACTTGTGATGAAACAACTCTTCGCGCATCGCGGTTTACCACAACTGCCTTACGTGAGCTTTCTCAGAAGCGAATTTGAAAAATACCGTTCTAATATCTTGAAACTCGTTAACGATAAATTACAATTTCCGGTATTTGTGAAGCCAGCCAACTTAGGTTCAAGCGTAGGAATTAGTAAATGTAACAATGAAGAAGAGCTCGTTGAAGGCATCCAAGAAGCGTTCCAATTTGACCGTAAATTGGTAATTGAACAAGGTATTACTGCACGCGAAGTGGAAGTAGCTGTACTAGGAAATGACTATCCTGAGACGACGTTACCAGGAGAAGTACTTAAAGATGTGGCTTTCTACGATTATAAAGCGAAATATCAAGATGGTAAGATTGAACTTTCAATCCCAGCGAAACTCGATGAAGACGTCCAACAAACGTTACGTGACATGGCTGTCGAAGCGTTTAAAGCTACAGATTGTTCAGGGTTACTTCGCGCAGATTTCTTCGTTACAGAAGACAACCAGATTTTTATTAATGAAACGAATGCGATGCCAGGATTTACACAATATAGCATGTACCCAAGTTTATGGGAGAACATGGGCTTATCTTATGCCGACCTTATCGAGAAATTAATCTCTTTAGCGAAAGAGAAATATGAAGATAAGAAGAAGAATAAATATCAAATTGACTGAGGCGATAAACGATGATTGAAGTAAGTTTAAGACAAGTTCAAGATTGGATTGATTGCGAGATTGATGCCGCTTATTTAGATCGCTCAATTAAGGGTGTGACGATTGATTCTCGCGATGTACAGCAAGGGACGTTATTCATTCCTTTCAAAGGAGAGAATGTGGACGGCCACCGTTTCGTGCCCCAAGCGTTGAATGATGGGGCAGGCGCTTGCTTCCATCAGAGAGATACAGCACTTACTGAAGAAGTTGACGGTCCTATCATCTGGGTGGAAGACACATTACAAGCACTACAACAACTCGCTCAAGCTTATCTTCGCCACGTTGACCCTAAAGTTATCGCAGTCACAGGTTCAAATGGTAAGACGACGACGAAAGATTTGATTGAAAGTGTCTTAGCTCCAGAGTTTAAAGTTAAAAAGACACAAGGTAATTACAATAACGAAATCGGTATGCCACTCACTATTCTTCAGTTAGATGAAGATACCGAAGTCTCTATTTTAGAAATGGGCATGTCAGGTTACCATGAAATCGAGGCACTTTCTCAACTCGCGCAACCTGATATCGGGGTAATTACAAATATTGGTGAATCTCATATGCAAGATTTAGGTTCACGTGAAGGTATTGCTAAAGCGAAAGCAGAAATTGTGCTAGGAATGAAAGACAATGGTTTATTTATTTATGATGGTGACGAACCTCTACTCAAACCACATGTCCAGAAACTTCAACAACTCGACAGTTTAAGTATAGGTTTAAGTGACGAATGCGATTATGTATGTCAGCTCAATGATGTTGAAGATTCAGGTATTCATTTTACAATTAACGAGAAAGAAGCCTACGATCTACCGATACTCGGTACGCATAACATGAAGAATGCTGCAATTGCGATTGCCGTGGGTCATGCGATGAACCTTGACTATGAAACGATTCACCGTAATTTGAGTCAAGTTCAACTCACAGCGATGCGTATGGAACAACATAAGAAAGCGGACGGCACAGTCGTGATTAACGATGCTTACAATGCAAGTCCAACAAGTGTGCGTGCGGCGATTGATACTGTGGCTGACATGGATGGTGAGCAGAAGATTCTCGTGCTGGGTGACATGTTAGAGCTTGGCGAGATGAGTGAAGTGATGCATGCATCTGTCGGCGAGCACACACATCGTAAAGACATTGATGTCGTCTATACGCTCGGTGCGGAATCTCAAGCCATTGCGAAGGCGAGCACGTCATACGTGAAGACGAATCACCACTTCGACGATAAAGATGAGTTGATAAACGAGCTACGTAACATCATTCAGCCAGGTTCGGTTGTTCTTGTAAAAGGGTCTCGTGGAATGAAACTTGAAGAAGTCGTTAATGCGTTATTAGAGGACTAAGATAAAAAAGATTTATATAGATAGAGGAGGCACTCAGAGGCATCATGCTTTTGAGTGCTTTGTTTTGGTTGAGCGGGTAAGAGGAAGTTATGAAACTTGAAAAGTGATTGACGAGAATAATTTCAATCTTCTATACAATCTGGGAGGATTGCTATTCTGTAAGCCAGGTGGTAATATTAAGAAGTTGAAGTAAATTAAGTGAACATATTTGTATTGTAATACAGATAAATAAAGGAGAATTATATTGCAAAACTTTAAAGAATTAGGGATCTCGGCCAAAACAGTAGAAACCCTTCACAATATGGGGTTTGAAGAGCCTACGCCGATTCAACAGGAAAGCATCCCTTACGCCCTTGAGGGTCGAGATATATTAGGACAAGCGCAAACAGGTACTGGTAAGACCGGCGCATTTGGTATTCCATTGATTGAGAAAGTTGTAGGACGTGATGGTGTACAAGCACTGATTCTAGCACCTACGCGTGAGCTCGCTATGCAAGTGGCTGAACAATTGAGAGAATTTAGTGAAGGACAACGTGTACGTGTGGTAACTGTATTTGGTGGTATGCCAATTGATAGACAAATCAAAGCGTTGAAGAAACGCCCACAAATCGTTGTAGGAACGCCTGGACGTGTCATTGATCATCTTAACCGTCGTACGTTAAAAACGAATGGTATTCATACGCTTGTATTAGATGAAGCGGATGAAATGATGAACATGGGCTTTATTGATGATATGAAATTTATTATGGACAAGATTCCGAAAGAACAACGTCAAACGATGTTATTCTCAGCAACAATGCCTAAAGCGATTCAAAATCTTGTTCAACAATTTATGAACAATCCTGAAATCGTTAAGACGATGAATAATGAATTATCAGATCCACAAATCGAAGAATTCTATACGATTGTGAAAGAACTTGAGAAATTTGAGACGTTTACGAATTTCTTAGACGTTCATCGACCAGACTTAGCAATCGTCTTTGGTCGTACCAAGCGGCGTGTCGACGAGTTAACGAGTGCACTTTTATCTAAAGGCTACAAAGCAGAAGGGCTACACGGGGACATCACGCAAGCAAAACGTTTAGAAGTCTTGAAGAAGTTTAAAAATGACCAGATTGATATTCTTGTAGCGACAGATGTTGCGGCACGTGGACTAGACATTTCTGGTGTGAGTCATGTCTATAACTTCGATATCCCACAAGATACTGAAAGTTATACACACCGCATCGGACGTACAGGTCGTGCTGGCAAAGAAGGTATCGCTGTAACATTCGTTAACCCAATCGAGATGGATTACATTCGTCAAATCGAACAAACGAATGAACGTCAAATGCGTGCTTTAAGACCACCTCATCGTAAAGAAGTCTTACGCGCTCGTGAGAAAGATATTAAGGATAAAGTACAGAACTGGATGGAACGTGACAGAGAACCACGTCTTGAACGCATTGCTGAACAATTACTTGATGAGTACAGTGCGATTGAGTTAACAGCTGCAATGTTACAAGAACTCGTTGAATCAAATGACGATGTAGAGGTACAACTGACATTTGAAAAACCACTAGCACGTAAACGCGGCAGCAAGCCATCACGTAAAGGCGGTAAGTTCGATAAACGCAATAATCGTTATAAGAATAAACGTAACAACCGCAATTATAAAGGTCGTGGATCAGACAAACGCGATCGTGATCGTAAACGTACGAAAAAAGGTCGTACTTTCGCAGATCATAAGAAATAGATTGTAAGCGCGTGTGCGAAGAAATGCACATCTAATTGCATAACAGAATACAAGTTGACAAAGCGGACGCTCCGGTAGTAGGGCGTTCGTTTTTTTACTTTTTAGCGTCGTTGTAACGAAATTTAAATAATATAAACATATTATCTTATATCAATTTCCAAAAGCTTTTTTCATTATGCTATACTAAAGGCGTTATTTAAATCGCGAAGGAGTGACATATCATTTCGATGGATACATACACTAGATTCCAACGTTCTCCAAATGAAGTGCAGAAATATTATTATCTTGTCCAAGCAATGAACTTTGTTATCGCCTTTCTATTGTTAGGGCTCTTCTTATTCCTAACGCTTTACTTTCATTGGTGGAGTTGGTTAATTTATTTAATTGCTTTAATAGGCTTGATTGTTGTCATTAATTGCATTTTCGAACCTTTAATAGCGTATCGCTTTACATATTACAAAGTCACTGAGAGTTATCTCGCAGTGGATCATCGTTTTTTCTTTAAAAAGCAGAAGCTCGTCAATATTGAGCGTATTCAATTTATCGTGCGTAATGAGAATCCGATATTGCATCGCATGGGTCTTTGTAAAGTGGAAGTCGTGACAGCAGGCCACGGAGTTGAATTGCCGCTTATGCATGAGACGACGGTACAAGAAATAGAAGAACATCTGTTGACGAAGCTGAAAGGGGTGAATACCGATGTCTGAGCCGCAGAAACTGCATCCGATCTCCTACATGACGGGAATTATTAATGCGATTAAGCAGAACTTTATTATCATCATCTTGTTCTTTCTGTTTGGGATTCGCAACTTCGATTTCACTAATCCTTATTCTTATTTATCACCTGGCGTTTTCGCTTTAATATTTCTCATAACTTTTATAGCAAATATTCTCAGAGTTTATAATACACGTTATTGGCTAGAGGAACGTTACTTTATCGTTCGAAGTGGTGTGCTGAATATCAAACGCAAGGAAATTGATATTCGTCGTATTCAATCGATTGATACACAACAAGAGCTCGCACAACGACTTGTAGGTGGTGTGAAATTACAGATTAAGACGCCAAGTGATGGTGTAGACCTTGAAAGCGTATCACGAGCGCAAAGTGAAGCGATAGAGCAAGCAATTCAACACGCGCAACATCGATTAGATGGCGATGTAACCGAAACAGAAATGAATCAAGAAGAAACTCATGATGATCAAGCTGCTCAAGCGGATGTGCCGGTACATCATCTCTATCACTTAACCTTTAAAGAAGTCTTGTTTATGGCTATGACGAGTGGTGCAATCGGCGCGACGATCTTTACTGTCGGACCTATCGTTCTCTCTGTTAACCAGTATATACCTTGGGACAAATTATTCGGTGAATTCTCACATCTCATTCAGAGTGCAGTAACGTTTGGCATTATTTTAGTCCTCGTATTTTTAGTGCTCTGTTATATCATCGGCACAGGTATTGAGTTTGTCAGACATTATGGTTTCACCTTGAGCCAAACAGGTCATCAACTTAAGATTCGTTATGGCCTTATTAGTGTTAAAAGTGTGACCGTACCGACGAATCGTGTTCAAGCTGTTGAGGAAAAGCAATCGTATTTGCGAAAGTTATTTGGTTACACTTCATTGAGTTTGATTATCACGAGTGACATGGAGGATGGCGATGGTGAAGCTACACCTCATGGTCATGTGACTTGCTTGCCTTTTATTAAAAGAGATAAAGGGTATGAGCTGCTCAATCAACTTGTGCCATCTATGCGTTTCGGTCAGGTTCAACCTGGGATGCCATGGAGAAGCTTTCACAGATATTTCTGGCGTGAATCTCTTATCTTGTTAGCGATTGCTGCGATTGTACACTACTTCTGGCAACCTTATCTGTATATTGCAGCAGGCGTGATTATCGCCTTACTTATTATCCGTAGTATACTAGCGATTAAAAATTCAGGTTCTCGAATCATCGATGATGAAATTTCAATACGCAATGCACGTTTATTCAGCATGAAACAGTATTATATTAAGCAAGATAAGCTGATTGGTATGACGATTAAAAGTAATCCTTTCATGCAACGGAGTCATTTACAAACGTTCAAAGTGACAATTGCTCAAGCTGCAACGAATCAACATATAGGGCTGAGATTTGCAGAGCGACAGACATCTCAGGAAGTGAAAGATTGGTATTTAGGAGGTGGAAGAGATGCCAAATTATAACTTTATGCATGAGAGGGGCAAGGCTGTGATGCGAATCGCAGGTGGGATATGGAGTGTAGTCATTCTGCTCGCGCTAGTTGGGATGTCGTTGTTTGCGAAATTTCTACTACACATTAACAATCCAACTGTATATTGGTGGCTAAGCGGAGTTGGAATTGTAATCATAGTGCTGCATATCATTATATACGTTGTGATCTCTCCGATATATAAATACAAAGTCTTTCGCTATCGCGTCGAGGATCATCATACGACGATTCGTAGAGGGCTGTGGTTTATTCAAACCGATCAAATCCCACATTTCAGAGTACAGAACGTCGATACGTATGAAGGAATTATAATGCGTAACTTTGGACTCGCTGATGTCATTCTTTCTACAGCTGGAGGGAATGCTGAAATTAATTTAATTCCTCAAGATGTCGCTTTAGAGTTAAAGCAACAATTACAGCAATATAGTAAAGAGGATAAAGTGGAACACAAAGAAAGTACGCAAGACGAAGGACAAGGGGTAGAAAGTGAAGCAAAGACTTTAGAAAGTCACTACGAAAATGAAATTTAAGTAAAAACTATTACTGTTTCAATAGTACGAAATAAAAGCGAAGTAGCTTATTGAATAAGGCGCTTCGCTTTTTCGAATTTAGTCATTCTCATTGCGGGGCAGGCACCCGAAAATAGATAAATTTCTGTCCTGCTCCCAAGCGAAAGTTAAAGTTATCTTCATTTTATCCAAGGGTTCTTCAGCTTTTCCTTTTTAAAAAACGAGAAGCAGTTATATAATAGAAAATAAACTTTCAAAATTTGTTCTAAACTAAAAGAGGTGGAGTCATGATAGTGGGAATCGGGATTGATTTGGTTGAAATCCCACGCATCACAAAGCTGTATCATCGTCAACCTAAACTGATTGAGCGCATACTTACGCCAAATGAGCAACAGAAACTCAAACAGTTTCAACTTAAACAACGTAAGATAGAATTTCTAGCTGGACGTTTCGCTTGTAAAGAAGCATATAGTAAAGCGCTTGGTACAGGAATCGGTCAAACTGTCGCTTTTAATGAGATTGATTGTTATAACGATGCGCGAGGCAAACCATGCATAGATCATGATACATATCGTGTACATGTGAGCATTACGCATACTGATAATTATGCGATGAGCGAAGTGATTATAGAGGAATAAGCTTAAAATTTGTGAAGACGACGATAAATTTTATTACTGAAATATACAAACACTACAGGAGGAATGTTGAGATGTCGGAAAGATATTATAGATCGAGTCTACTCACTATCGACTTGCCAGCGGTTGCAAGAAATTATCAAACCTTTGGAAGATTGCACCCGAATAAGACGGTGATTCCAGTAGTGAAAGCGAATGCTTATGGTCTAGGAAGTGTATACGTTGCACGTTATTTAATGGAGCAAGGTGCAGATTTCTTTGCGGTGGCAACGTTAGATGAGGCAGTCGAGTTACGCATGCATGGTGTGAGTGCAAAGATTCTCGTTCTTGGCGTGGTTCCACCAGAGAATGTTAAGAAAGCGATTCAACACCGAGTAGCGATGACGGTACCATCTAAAGAGTGGTTAGATCAAGCAATTACTCAAATTGATGACGATAATGAGAAAGATATTTGGTTACATATTAAAATTGATAGTGGCATGAGTCGTTTAGGTATGACGACAGTTGAAGAATACAAAGAAACGATTGCGTTAATTCAAGATACGCCTAACTTGGTATTTGAAGGTGTCTTCACGCACTTTGCATGTGCAGATGAACCTGGAGAGGCAATGCATCAACAACAACAGAAATTCGAAACAATCGTTAATGAAGCGGATAAACCTGAATATATTCATTCTCAGAATTCAGCTGGAAGTTTGCGTGAGAACTTCTCTTTCTGTAACGCAGTGCGCGTAGGTATTGCACTTTATGGATATTACCCATCTGAGTATATGAAAGAACAAACTTCTGTTGAACTTTATCCAAGTGTTACCTGGGAAACAGAAGTTGTGCAGACGAAATATTTAGATCCAGAGACAGCTGTAAGTTATGGCTGGACGTATCAAGCATTAGAACGCGAAAAAGTTGCAGTAATCCCAATTGGTTATGCAGATGGTTATTTGAGGTCCATGTCTGGAGCTTACGTTGAGATAGGCGGCAAACAGTGCCAAGTAATTGGTCGCGTATGTATGGATCAAACGATTATACGCGTTCCAGATGACGTTGAAATAGGTGACAAAGTCATTCTCATGACCGAAGACGGTAATGATGCGCAATCTGTAGAAGCCTTAGCACAACAACAACAGACGATTAATTATGAAGTGCTCTGTAACTTGAGTCGCCGTTTACCGAGACTTTATCAATATGAAGATCATACACGAATTAATAACGAATTACTGAAATAGTATAGTCACCGTTTTTAAAATTTGTTATGATGTTCCTAAATAGGAATCACAAATCTGTTTTAAAAATTAAAACGGTGGAGGTCTTATGCATGTCTGGTTTCAATCAAAGTAGGAATCATAGTATCGAACAACTGCTCAAAGAAGGTTACTCCCAAATGGCTGATTTAAATCTCTCCCTTGCAACAGAAGCTTTCCCATTTGAATGTGAAGCTTGTGATTGTAACGAATCTTACATCAGTTCCAATTTCAATAATGAACGATGAGAAGAGGAGATGTTTATTTAGCTGATTTATCACCAGTACAAGGGTCTGAACAAGGGGGAGTAAGACCCGTTGTCATCATACAAAACGATACTGGTAATAAATATAGTCCTACCGTAATTGTTGCGGCAATTACGGGTAGGATTAATAAAGCTAAGATACCAACCCACGTTGAAATTGAGAAGAAGAAATATAAATTGGACAAAGATTCCGTTATTCTTCTCGAACAAATTCGAACGTTAGACAAGAAGAGACTTAAGGAAAAGCTTACATATCTATCTGATAGCAAGATGGAAGAAGTCAACAAAGCGATTCGAATCAGCTTAGGACTTCATTAAAGCTCATTTTATAAAGACATACATACAGAGCTAACGTATAAATTTTTAATACAATTTAACATATGAGAAAGTGGTTTTATATAATTAAGTTTAAAATTACTTCATCAATATGTTAATATATAAGTAATTTCATCGGAATTGATGACGATGAATGTTTGATTTAAAGCTTTAGGTTCTCCTAAAGCTTTAAAAAGTGTTAAGAGCTAAATGTGAATGGTAAGCATGTTTATCTCGCTTTTATTTTTATCATAATAGGTATTGCTAGACTCTTTGTAGAGATGCGCATAATGATTTAGTGTATGACTTTCATTGTACCTAGCTGGGTTAACGTAGCTACTGCAAGAGTGTGAGGAAGCAATAAGAAAGTTGTCCAATGTTCTGACTCGCATGGATAGACTTTGACAAATCACAAGACAGTGAGAAAGACATCAGAGACTTTCGCTTTCTGAGGAGGAAATACAGCGTGGAAGAGTTCAAGAAACAATATAAGTCGCTCATCAACCAAAGTTTAGAATCCGGCTTCACTCAAGAATTGCGCACCATTTGTATGAACTTTACTGATGAAGTGATTAAGAAAGATGTCTTGCCTGAGGATATCGTCGACATTCATAAGAGTTACATTATGAATCTCAACTTATCTGAGGCGCAAATTATGACTACGCTTGAAGTGCTTGAGGAAGTAGTCAAAGGTTTCGGCTATAGCTATCGAGATTATCAACGGTTAGTGAATAGGCTGCAACACCATGACAAGGAAATCGATTTAGCGGCCCGTCTGCAACAAACGATGTTAAAGACGGAGATTCCCCAATTTGATAGTATTCAGATTGGTGCCATTTCAGTAGCAGCGCAGAAAGTGAGCGGTGACTATTTCAACTTGATTGATCATAAAGATGGAACGATGAGTTTCGTTGTGGCGGATGTCATCGGTAAGGGAATTCCTGCAGCGCTAGCGATGAGTATGATCAAGTTTGGGATGGACTCATACGGCCATTCGCAACTTCCGAGTGATGGCCTGAAACGTCTGAACCGGGTAGTAGAGAAGAACGTCAATCAGAATATGTTTGTGACGATGTTCTACGGTCTGTACGAGGAAATGAATCATCTCCTTTACTGCAGTTCGGCAGGTCATGAACCAGGCTACATCTTTCGTGCTGAAGAGAATTCATTTGAGGAAATTAGTGTTCGAGGCACAGTGCTAGGTGTAGATCAACACACGAGATATGACCAGCAAGAAGTTCCCATCTACATAGATGATTTAATCATTATCTTCACCGATGGGGTCACGGAAATTCGTGACGATAATGGTGAGTTTATTAATAAAAGTTATTTATTAAATCTCATTCAAGAGTACAAGCACATGCATCCGCAAGATATTGTGCAATTGCTCTATGAGGCATTGCTAAAGATTCAAAATCCTAAAAAACGTGACGATTTAACCATACTTATCATTAAACGTGTGCATTAGTTGCACGTGGCTGTTCGGTTACAAATTGTCTTTTTTGGGTATATTAGGAAAGTAAACTATAATTAGGAGTGTAGGAGAATGAATCTCAATATAGAAACTGTGACTCATGACACATATTATGAAGTCAAAGTTGGCGGCGAACTCGACGTTTATACCGTACCTGAATTGGAAGATGTACTCGTTCCAATGCGCCAAGAAGGTACGAAAGATATACATGTAAATTTAGAAAATGTGAGCTATATGGATTCTACTGGCTTAGGCTTATTTGTAGGAACGTTAAAAGCATTAAATCAACATGACAAGCAACTTTATATACTAGGCGTTTCAGATCGCATTAGTCGTCTATTCGACATCACTGGCTTGAAAGATTTAATGCATGTTAACGAAGGAACGGAGGTTGAGTAACATGCAATCGAAACAAGATTACATCGAAATGTGTTTACCAGCTTCTGCTGAATATGTCAGTTTAATCCGTCTCACATTATCAGGTGTCTTCACTAGAGCAGGTGCATCTTATGATGATATTGAAGATGCGAAGATTGCTGTGAGTGAAGCCGTGACAAATGCAGTCAAACATGCTTATCATGATAAAGAACAACAAGGAATGATTAACTTAGGTTACGAAATCTTTGATGATAAGATTAAGATTGTTATCTCTGACCAAGGTGAAAGTTTCAATTACGAAGAAGCGAAAGAGCAACTCGGACCTTATCAAGAGAATGAGAATATCGACTATCTTCGCGAAGGTGGCTTAGGTTTATTCCTCATCGAGTCATTGATGGACGAAGTGAGTGTTGATAAAGAGTCAGGCGTAACAATCAGTATGACAAAGTATTTAAACAAAGAGCAGGTGCGAAATAATGACGAAAGAGTCGAAATCAGTTAACGAAATATCACCTGAACAAATCAACCAATGGATTAAAGAGCATCAGAACGGTGAAGATACACATGCGCAAGATAAACTTGTGCAACATTACAACAAATTAATTGAATCACTTGCTTATAAGTACTCTAAAGGTCAGTCTCATCACGAAGACCTAGTACAAGTAGGGATGGTTGGTTTAATAGGGGCTATTAATCGCTTCGACCTCTCTTATGATCGAAAGTTCGAGGCATTTCTAGTCCCTACAGTGATAGGTGAAATTAAACGTTACTTGCGTGATAAGACGTGGAGTGTTCATGTACCGAGACGTATCAAAGAAATCGGTCCACGGATTAAGAAAGTAACGGATGATTTAACAAATGAATTAGAACGCTCTCCTTCCATTTCGGAAATCGCTCAACGTTTAGAAGTCACAGACGAAGAAGTACTCGAAGCGATGGAAATGGGTCAAAGCTATAATGCACTAAGTGTCGACCACTCCATCGAAGCCGACAAAGACGGTTCTACCGTTACACTCTTAGATATTATGGGATCACAAGATGATAATTATGATTTGACGGAGAAGCGGATGATCTTGGAGAAGATTCTACCGATATTATCCGATCGAGAGCGTGAAATTATCCAATGTACCTTTATCGAAGGTTTAAGCCAGAAAGAAACTGGTGAACGGATTGGATTAAGTCAGATGCATGTATCCAGATTACAACGAACTGCTATCAAGAAATTACAAGAAGCAGCACATAAATAGAGGTCAGGACGTACCCAATATGACTATAGAAGTTAAAGTATGCTCATAGCTTTTAGTCGAACCCGCTATGAGACAATATATCTTCTTGAACCCCCGAACGTGACACAATGGTGAAAGTATAATTGTGCAAATATCGTCTGGGGTTCGGACCCTAGCCTTCGTAGTTAGGATTCTATAGTTGTAGAGCAGAGGCATTACGCAGAATGCCCATTGAAGTAATTGAATCGCCCTTACCTCTATTTTTTATATGTTAAAATAGGTGTGTAGTTCAATATTTGAGTGACTTTTGATAGCTACTGTAAGGGTAGCGGTGGGAGAGTTCGATGCGTAGGTCGCTTTTTGAGAATGGTGTATCTTCTCAGAATGACAGGGATGCGCGTAACTTTTACCTGAAATACACAACGTATAGACGTGAGATTTGAAAGTCGTAGTGCTGTGGAAATTATGTTTAAATCGAATGCGTTTGTGTCACTCATTTTAAAAATAGAAAAAGTGAATACATATTAAGCAAAATTCTACTGAACAGAATTGAAGAAAAGTAATAATGTTGGAGGCAATTATGGATAAACAGCTCATTCAATCAATCGCAAAACAATATCATTTTACAACTCAACAAATCAAGGCCGTGTTACAACTACTTGAAGATAATAATACGGTGCCGTTTATCGCGCGTTACCGCAAAGAACAAACAGGTGGGCTCGATGAAGTTCAAATCAAACAGATTAACGATGAATATCAATATGTCGTGCACTTGCAAAAGAGAAAGGAAGAAGTGCTACATAACATTGAGCAACAAGGTATGCTTACGGATGAACTCAAAGCAGATATCCTCAAGCAAACGAAATTACAGAGAGTTGAGGATTTATACCGACCATATAAACAGAAGAAGAAAACACGTGCGACTGAAGCGAAACGTAAAGGGTTGGAACCGTTGGCAGAGTGGCTACAACAATCATCGCTTACAGAAAGTGTCAAAACTGCGGCAGAGGCGTATCTGAATGACGAAGTTGAGTCTGTAGAAGAAGCGTTACAAGGTGCGCAAGATATTATCGCTGAACAAGTTTCCGACAACCCGAAATATCGTCAAAAAATCTTGAAAGATACGTATCAACACGGAGTCATCACTGCAACTAAAAAGAAAAAAGCGGAAGATGAGCAAGGCACTTACGAAATGTATTACGACTTTAGTGAACCTGTGAAAAAGGTGGCAAATCACCGTATCCTTGCGATGAATCGTGGTGAGAAAGAAAAGGTTCTCAATGTGAAGATTGACGTGGATACACGAGGTATTGAGAACTTTATTCGTAAAAATGAAGCATCTGCACAAACTGAAGCGACACCTTATATTGTTGAGGCGATTAAGGACAGTTTAAAACGACTTATTATGCCTTCAATTGAGCGTGAAATCAGAGGTGATTTAACTAGTCGCGCTGAAGAACATGCGATTGATGTGTTTGGTGAAAACTTAAGAAATTTACTTCTACAACCTCCGATGAAAGGGAAACAAATTCTAGGGGTAGACCCCGCGTTTCGTACAGGTTGTAAATTAGCCGTCATCAATCCTTATGGTACCTTTGTTGATAAAGGTGTGATCTATCCTCATCCGCCAGTGAATAAGAAGAAAGAGGCAGAGCGTATTGTTATTGATTTTATCCAACGTCACCACGTGGATTTAATCGCGATTGGAAATGGTACCGCAAGTCGTGAAACGGAGCAGTTTATCGCAGGTCTCATTCAAGAACATGATTTAGATGTGCAATATGTGATTGTGAATGAAGCGGGAGCGTCGGTTTACTCAGCTTCGGAAGTTGCGCGCGCAGAATTTCCTGATTTCCAAGTCGAAGAGCGCAGTGCAGTATCTATTGGACGACGTATCCAAGATCCACTGAGCGAACTTGTGAAGATTGATCCGAAATCGATTGGTGTAGGGCAGTACCAGCACGATGTGAATCAGAAAGAACTTGAGAGTGCTTTAACTTTCGTTGTGGAAACTGCGGTAAACCAAGTCGGTGTAGATGTGAACACAGCTTCGCAATCACTCATGCAGTACGTATCAGGTCTCACTCCTTCCATTGCTAAAAATATTATCGCTTATCGCGAAGAAGAAGGTGCGATAACGCATCATTCTCAAATTGCTAAAGTGAAACGTTTAGGGGCGAAGACGTTTGAACAAAGTATCGGTTTCTTGAGAATCGTTGATGGCGAAGAACCTTTAGACAATACCTCAATCCACCCTGAGAGTTACGAAGCTACTTATATGTTATTAGATTCCGTGGGCATGACATCAGCAGATTTAGGTTCAGATCAGTTGAAAGCCACGCTCGAGAAATTGAACTTATCGGAGACTGCTGAAACGTTGAATATTGGTCTACCTACGCTAGAGGATATCGTTAAATCATTGAAAGCACCACACCGTGACTTGCGTGACGATTTCGATGCGCCAATTCTGAAATCAGATGTCTTATCTATCGAGGATTTAACAGAAGGTATGAAATTGAGTGGTACCGTGCGAAACGTCGTGGACTTCGGCGCCTTTGTCGACATCGGAGTGAAGCAAGATGGCCTTGTTCATATTTCTAAAATGTCACGCCGTTTTGTTAAAAATCCCATGGATATTGTTAGTGTTGGAGATATCGTCGATGTGTGGATTATTCAAGTTGATGATAATAAAGGAAAAGTCTCATTATCGATGGTCGATCTAAATGAATGATCAAGACATTCAAGAAATGACTGAGGTCATTTCACGTCAAAGTTTCGGGAAACCCTTTCGGCACCGTGCTTATTTTAACCACCGTTTAAGAACGACAGGTGGAAGATATATGCTTGCCTCCCATAATATCGAAATTAACTACAAACAATTTGAGAAATTTGGGAAACAGGCAGTGATAGATATTATTAAGCATGAATTGTGTCACTATCACTTGCACTTAGAAAGGAAAGGTTATCAACATCGCGATAAAGACTTTAAAGCATTAAGTAAGCAAGTGGGAGCACCTCGCTACTGTACACCGGTTCAAAGTTATGCAGATCGTGTGAACTATGTTTATCAATGTAAGAGATGTGGAGTGAAATTCCATCGCATACGTAGAGTCGATACACGTCGACGTGTTTGTGGTCAGTGCGGTGGAAGGTTGAAGTTGGTAGAAGGACGAAAGTAAAAGGTTGGTTAGGAAGAGTGAGGTATCCTTTGGTTCGTTTGTGATAGCTACGTATTATTGAAGGCTCTCTGCGAGTAATGTTGTTAAACTTATATTTTAGGTGTCGCAATGACGGTTATCTTTTGAGGTAGTGCTTATAAAAGGCTGATACAAAATTTAAATAGATCTAGTGAAGAGCAGTAGTCAAGAGTGATTGGCTATTGCTTTTTTAAATTATTGTTGAGTGGCGAGGGGGGGAGGATGTTTGACTGAATCAATAAGTGAGAGAAATGATGAAGATAGAAATAAAATTATAGATTGAGATTAAAAAATGAATTTGAAATATAATAGAGCTCACTTTGTAGATATGTGTAGTTTAGTAGTAGTAACAAATTAATTAAAAAGATCTTTAAAGAAATAACGGTCATAAGATAACTGATCCCTCTGAAATTCGCTGATTTTAACTATAGGATAAATTACACTAAAGAAATTGTGTGTATGTATTGACGTTCACTCAATTATGAGCTATGATAATAATCGTTGTAAAAATGATTAAGACGTTTTGAAGAGGGAATAAAGAAATTTAACTTTCTATTAAATTCTCATTGACAAAACATTAACCGCATAATAAAATGGTAATTGTCCTTTTTAAAGAGACTTCTTTCAAAAGAGATTAGTCATTTTGCTAAGCGGTCGTGGCGGAATGGCAGACGCGCTAGGTTGAGGGCCTAGTGGGAGAGATCCCGTGGAGGTTCGAGTCCTCTCGACCGCATCAACTTTTTTAAATTTCATAAGCGGGTGTAGTTTAATGGCAAAACCTCAGCCTTCCAAGCTGATGTTGTGGGTTCGATTCCCATCACCCGCTCCATCTTATTTAATTTCTTATGAACATTGAAAACTAAATGACAATATGTCAACGTTAATTCCAATAAACACAACGTGTTATTGATAACACTTATTTTTATGAGCTAATCAAACGTTCATTATTATTTATGGAGAGTTTGATCCTGGCTCAGGAT
>NZ_KV804784.1:157765-345452 GCF_001811435.1 Staphylococcus sp. HMSC071G07 | reverse complement strand
GTTTGGCGCTGTCGCGTCAGTTACTGTTTTCTTAGTCTCGCCAGAAACGTTGCCATCTTTATCTTTAGCTGTAACTGTGATTTCTTCGCCACCTTCTAAGTCTTTCGGTAAGTCGATACTGTAGTTTCCGTCTTGATCCGCAGTACCTTTAATTGGGTCGTGTCCAGGAATATCAACCGTTACTTCAGAGCCTGGTTCGGCTTTACCAGTCAACTGTTTATCTTCACTATTCACATCGTTCGCCGTTGGCGCATCTGGTGCTGTCTTGTCTGCTACAGTCGTAGTTGTCGCATCTGAAGTGTTGCCTGCTTTGTCTGTCGCAGTCACTTCAAGTTCTTCTCCACCTTGTAGGTCGACGTTGTCAGGAATTTTAACAGTGTAGTTTCCGTCGTCGTCAGCAGTAGCTGTACCTGTTTTATTTCCTGGGAACTTAACTGTAACTGTTGAACCTGGTTCGGCTGTACCTGTAACTTCTTTATCCGTACTGTTTACGCCTTTAACCGATGGTTTGTTTGGCGCAGTTTTATCTGCTACTGGAAGTTTCGCAGGCGTAGACTCATTGTCGTGAGCATCAGTAGCTGTGACTGTTAACTCTTCGCCACCTTTGAGATCTACTTTACTAGGGATATCAACTGTAAAGTTACCGTCTTTGTCTGTTTCACCTGTCGCAGTCGTGCCATCTGGGAACGTGACTTTAACGTGAGAATTTGGCTCTGCTGTACCTGTAATGTGTTTATCAGCGCTTGTGACGCCATCTACTTTAGGTATTTCTGGAGCTGTTGTATCTGTTACAGTCTTAGTCTCTGCTTGAGAAGTATTGCCTGCTTTGTCTGTTGCTGTAACATTTAACTCTTCCTCGCCTTTAAGGTCAATCTTCTCAGGAATATCAACTGTATAACGACCATTATCATCTGTTTCACCTGTCGCAGTTGTGCCGTCTGGGAACGTTACAGTTACCGTAGATTTCGGCTCAGCTTGACCTGTAATGTGTTTGCTATCACTTGTCACATCATCCACAGATGGTTTGTCCGGCGCTGTTGTGTCAGTAACTGTCACTGTCTTCGCATCTGACGTATTACCGTCTTTGTCTGCAGCAGTCACACTGATTTCGTCGTCACCATTTAACTCGACATCTTCTGGAATGTCTACAGTGTAGTTACCGTCTTTATCTGCTGTTGCTGTACCAGTTTTGTCGCCTGGGAAGTGAACTGTGACTGTTGAGTTTGGTTCAGCGCTACCTGTTACTGTCTTACTATCTGTAGTTACGTCGTTCACTTGTGGAACGTCTGGTGCTGTTTCATCTTTAACTGTAACTTCAGTTGTTTCAGAAGTATTACCGTTCGCATCTTTAGCAGTAACTTGAAGTTCTTCGTCACCTTTAAGTGTGACACCTTTTGGTAAGCCTGCAGTAAAGTTACCATCTTTGTCTGCTGTGGCTTTCGTTTGTTGACCATCTGGGAATGTCACTGTAACTTCTGAATTTGGCTCAGCAGTTCCTGTGACCTTATCACTATTACTAGTTACTTTGTTAACTTCTGGTTTCTCTGGAGCCGTTTTATCTTCTACTGTTGCGTGAGTAGCTTCAGACTCGTTGTCATCTTTGTCTGTCGCTGTAACTGTGAGGTCTTCGCCACCAGTTAATTCAACATCTTCTGGAATCTCTACTGTGTATTTACCGTTATCGTCGGCTGTTGCTGTACCAGTCTTGTTCCCAGGGAATGAAACTTTCACTGTTGAACCTGGTTCCGCTTCACCTGTGACAGTCTTATCTGTACTCTTCACATCATCAACTGTTGGTGCGTCAGGTGCTGTCTTATCTCCTACTGTGACAGAAGTTGGTGCTGAAGTATTGTGATTATCGTCCACAGCAACAACGTTCAGTTGCTCGCCACCTTTGAGGTTAGCTTCTTTAGGAATATCTACACTGAAGTTACCTTGATCGTCGGCTTTACCTTCTGACTCTTTGCCATTAGGGAACGTCACTTTCACAGTTGAGCCTGGTTCAGCTGTACCAGTCACTTTATCACCGTTACTGTTAACTTTTTCTACTTCTGGTGCATCTGGCGCTGTCTTATCTGATACTACAGTATGTGCTGGTTCAGAGACGTTAGCCTTTTTATCTTTAGCAGTTACGTCAATGTTCTCTCCACCTTTGAGAGTTACATCGTCTGGAATCTTCACAGTGTAATTACCATTGTCGTCTGCTGTCGCTGTACCTGTTTTATTGTCAGGGAAGTGTACAGTTACTTCGGATCCTGGTTCGGCTGTACCTGTGACTTCTTTATCTGTACTATTTACACCTACGACTGTTGGCACATCTGGCGCTGTATTGTCTTCTACAGTAGTAGAACCTTCTTTAGATACGTTACCGTCAATGTCTTTGGCTGTAGCAGTGATTTTTTCTCCGCCTTTAAGTTTCAAGTCACTAGGTATTTCGGCGTTATAACGGCCGTCTTTACCTGCATGTGACTCCACAACTGAACCATTTGGAAAATGCACGGTAACGATTGAGTTAGGCTCAGCTGTACCTTCTACAATTTTATCCTCACTGCCCACATCATCTACTGTAGGTGCATCAGGTGCTGTATCGTCCTTAACTACAGTTGTCGTAGCTGGTGAAGTATTACCGTCTTCTGTTGCAGTGACTTTCAATGTTTCGCGTCCGTCTAGTTTCTTGTTACCTAGATCGATTGTGTAATTACCTTGATCATCGGCTTTTGTATCAAGGGTTGAGCCATCTGGAAATTCAACTGTTACAGTGATATTGGCTTTCGCTGTACCTGTAAGTGAATTATCTTCACTTGAAACAGGTTTGATAGTTGGTGCTTCAGGTGCACGTTTATTGATAACTTTCGTGCTATTTGACTCAGAAATATTACCTGCATCATCTTCAGAAGTGACTGTGATAGTGTCACCACCATTGAGTTCAAGGTCTTGTGGAAGATCTACAGAATATGCACCTTCGTCATTAGCTTTTGCACTCACTGTATCACCATTAGGTAATTTCACGTGAACAGTTGAGCCTGCTTCTGCCTTACCACTAATTGACGTGTTATTCGTTGTTACCTCGTCGATTGTTGGTTGGTTTGGCGCAGTCTTATCATCAACTGTCACTGTATCTGAAGGATCACTTTCTTTTCCATTTTTACTAGCAGTAGAAGTTAATTCAGTACCTGCTTTCAATGGATTGTCTAGGTGAATCGTACCTGAACTTTGACCATCAGGAATATCTACTGTACCCACTGTATTACCGTCTTTGTCTCTTACCGTTACAGTTGAACCGCCTGTACCATTAACGATAACTTCATTATCTTTATCGCTAACTGGATTAATTGTTGGTGCTGGCACTTTAGAAGTGTCTACGATCTTGAACGTATTTGTTTCGTCATTCTCATAGTCAGGTGAATCAATCGCAATAGTGTACGTACCTTCTGGTGATTTAGGAATATTTACGCTAAAGGAACCATCAGAATTTACTGTACCTGTACCAACTGTTTCACCATCAGAATTGATAACTTTCGCAGTTTGAGTCGCTGCACCGTCTTTCAATGGTACAGAACCACTTACTACTGTGTCTTCTGTAGTAATATCAGATGCTTTCGGTTGTCCTACGAGTGGAGATGTCTTGTAGTTCACTACTTCGTCGCCGTCATTCTTGCCGTCACCATCAGTGTCAGGGTTAAATGGATCAGAATGTGTGTTTTGACGTTCATAGTTATCGAGCAAGCCATCTCTATCATAGTCTTGGATTGCAAGCGTTGATGTACCAAGTGTGTTATTGATGAGTTTACCTTTGTTGTCAGTTAAGTAACCGTTGAAGTTGAAGAGTTCTTTCTGTTTCACTGTTTCACGGATGAGATTTCCATCATCATCGTATTCTGCATCTTTAGTTAAAATGTTGTTAGGACTCTGATTGAATTTCAAGACGATACGAATACCGATTGGTTCAGGAGTTGAGTTATTAAATTCAATCAACTTATTCATATCTTTAGCTGTAATTGAACCTTTACCATCTTTATCTAATGAAAGATCTGCAACCTTATTTTTTGCATTGTAATTTTTATTGAAACCTGACAAGCCCTCATAATCATGTAAGTGAAGTTCGGCTCCTGAAATGTATGGTAAAAGGTCTTTATCAATTTGATAGTTGTATGTCCATTCTTTATTATCAGCATACAAGTTGTAGCTGAAAATGCTATTTTTCATAATGGTTTGATCTAGCAATAAACCACCATGTTCTCCAATATCTTGATTATATTGAACAGAACCTGAACTTCCTAGGAAAGATTTTTGGTTAGCATCAGATAAATCTTTTTCTTTATCAGTGAGCTCTTTATCAACGTCTGTTAAGAAGTAACCACTATTTTCCGCTGTACGAATAATTTTATTTGTTTTATCATTTCGTACATAGATATGGTAATTCAATTTATCGTTCTCTAAATTTTCTTCTTTTAAAATATTTTCAACGGTATCATCAAGTTCAATTTTACCGTTCTCAGCTGTGTAAGTTGCTAAGATAGTCGCACCACCAAAGAGGCCGCCTTCCGCACGAATATAGTTAACTTCCCATGTATCAGTCAGTTCGCCATTCTCATCTTTAAGTCGTTTGAATTCAACAGGTGTATTTTTATTCATTGGATTAGCCGAGATTTTAGTAACGTGTTTAGCTAAACGTGGGTCCAAGTTCAAATCAATTTTATATCTATCTAAAGAGTTAGATCCTGACATATAATTGTGAATCTTGAATGGAATCGTCGTTGATTTCTTAGCCTCATCAGTGTCTAAACTATCCGGATCAAACATCATTTGCGCAAAACTATAGTTATCTTCATAACCTAAAGATTTTGTGACTTTCGTATCTTTTGCTGCACGTGTCACAGCTTCTGTTGAATAAGCACTAAAGAATGCTGAACCTGGACGAATCGCTTGTGGTGAATCTTTATCTTTTTGATTTGCGAATTGAATTAAAGCAGACTTCAATACTTTATTAGAAATTGTCGCATTGGAATCTTTGTCATAGTCAATATCTGCATCTTCGAGTACAGATTTCGCTTGTTCGCCACCAAGTTGATCATTTAAGTAATCATTCACAGTGTCTTCTTTATCTTTAGAATCTGCGTCGTCTAACTTAGATTGTAATTTGTCTTTTTTCTCATCAGAATCTGAAGCTTTTGTGTCTTTTGTTTCTTGAGTTTCGTTATCTGATTTGTCTTTTCCTTGTTCTACTGAATCTGAGTCATCTTCATCTGATCCAGTTTCTTTATCAGATGATTTGTCATCAGACTTTTCGTCCGCTTGATCATCACCTGATTTGTCATCATCTTGCTTTTCTTCAGGTTGATCTTCGCCGGACTTACTTTTAGTAGACTGAGCTTCGCTATCAGACTCTGCTTTATTTGAACCTTTTTTAGATTGTTCTTCTTTTTGACTATCTTTTTCCGATTTACCATCAGTTGATGATTGTGAATCGTCTTTAGCTTCCTTATCAGATTTATCTTTCGCGTCGTCGCTAGATTGTTCTTTGTCAGACTCAGCAGCGTTGTCGTCTGAAACGTTATCATCAGACGCACCCTGTTTGTCCACGTCATCTTTAGCTGAATTGTCGTCAGGTTGATTTTGTTTTTCAGTTTCGTTTACTTGTGAATCATTTTTACTTGTCTCATCGTCAGCATCACTGTTATCCGCTCCGTCTTCGTCAGTTGTAGCTTGTGCAGCGTCTGACTTATGTACGTCATCAGCATTTGAGGCTGGCTGATCTACGTCATCTTGTGAAGGATTACTTTGGTTATCTGAAGCTTGTGATTGAGAGGAAGAAGGTTGTGCAGTTCCATTAGAATCTTGGGATGACTGTGTTGATTCTTCAGTATTGGATTCCTGTGGTGCTTGATTATCTTGATTTGCGTCGTTATTTACTTGAGGATCATGTGCTGTCTCTTGTGATGATGTGTCGTGAGATGTAGTTGAATTATTAGGATCGTCATTCGAACTTTGGCTATCATTCGCGCTCACACTGCTTTGAGCATCGTTCGTTTCAGCCGCTTTCGCATCATTGTTGATACCAAATACAAGTGTGGCACCGATTAAGATAGATGCTGTGCCGACTGTGAAACGTCGTATAGAGTATTTGTTATTTCTGTTCGGAATGAAATCTAATTTTCCTTGTGGTTTTCTCTTTCTCAAATTAACTACCCCCGAAATTATTGGTAATGTAAAATATTTATTCCCTAATGTAATAGAGACTATAATTTTATCTACCACAATGTACGACGAAACTAAACAGATGTCTACACATTTATTTATGAATAGAATTACTTACATTTGTTAATCTTTTTCATAGTTAACTTTTTGTATAAAATCAGAAATGGATTATGTAATTATTCTTATTTCATTTGAATCTGTTGATATGTGTAAATCAATATACTTAGGTTCACTAATTTTTTAACAACTTAATTCAAACTCAGTAAAATTCAGGATTACGAAGAAATATAGAGTACTTTTTTACTCAAATTTATTAAATATAACAATTCAGGGACGCTTTGGATATATAGACATTACTTAATTGAATACAATACGGTTTTGTAATATATAACGAAATAACTCTTTTAAACGAACCTTGATAACGGTCAACTAGTTATACATTTGTTTTCACTCTTACGAAAAAAATTAAAAAAATTTATTTCGACCTTAGTTTGAGTGGGTCACTTTTCTAATTCGCGATACTGAATTGTGTGTTGAGAGAAAAATTTCAACAAAGAAACCGACATTTATTTTACAAAAAAAGAGCTACGATAATTCAACTATCGTAACTCAGCAATTTATTTAGTTTCTTCTATAATTGAAAACCTCACCGTCATCTTCGTCCCTTTTCCAAGCTCGCTTTCAACCTCTATATGAGCGCCAATCTGTTCAGCCAAAGATTGCGCAATATACAGGCCGAGACCAGAACCACCCGTTTGGAGATTTCGGGATTGTTCTACACGATAAGTACGGTCAAAGATAAATGGAATTTCTTCTGTCGCTATGCCTATACCTTGATCAATGACAGAAATAGAAATTTGATGTGTGTCATCTTCCTCAATTTCTACAATAATCGGCGTACCTGAATGTGAGAATTTCAAGGCGTTGTCTATCAAATTTGAAATAATTCGTTCTAAAGCGACCTTGTCTTGCTTGAAACGAGGAATCTGCTTAGGCATTCTCAAATCTAACTGACGATGTTCTTGTTCAATACGTTGTTGAAAGGCATCAAATATAGGGACGAGAAGCTGATCCATCTGTATAGCTGATTGAGGCCTTGAAGCGTCACTTAACGTCATCACAGCAGTTAAGTCATCGAACATTTGGCTTAAGCGTTCGCTCTGCGTAATCAACACTTGATGTGCGTGTCTTTCCGCTTCTTCTCCCTGAATCACACCGTCTTTCAACGCTTCGGAATAGGATTTGATGCTGGCCAGTGGTGTCTTCAAATCATGAGCTAAATTTTGAATCATGTGTACCTTTTCCGTTTGTTCCTCTTGAATTTGTACCATCTGATCTTGCACACGTTCTACCATATAGTAAAAGGAATCGTTAAGTTCACTCAATTCTCGAGGTGTGTGAATATCAATTTTTTCTATATTAAAATGTCCTTCAGACACTTTCTGAGTTTGTAGATTCAACTTTTCTAACCGATGAATCGTAGGTACGAGGAAAGTCATCGCTATCATTACAGTGATCAAACTAGATATAAGTGAGAATGCTGTTAATACAAGCGTTTGATGGACGTCGAACCACATCATTTTATAAAGAACGAGAAGGAAAAGTGTAGAAATGACGATGGAACTAATAAAAGATATGAATAACTGTTTACGTATCGTCATCTAACCCCTCCTCTGGAACTTGTAACCGAGTCCCCACACTGTACTAATTTCGTAATCTTCATAATGATGTACTTCTAATTTCTCACGAATTCTGTGAATATGGACGTTGAGGGTATTCATATCTTCATAATATTCATAGCCCCAGACTTGTTCGAGTAAGTCTGTCTTTGATAGCGCCTCATCCACATGTGTTGCGAAGTACCAAAGCAATTCAAATTCTTTAACGCGAAAATTAATAATTTCACCATTAACCGTCGCAGTTTTCGTCACATTGTTCAATATCAGCGAACCCAACGTCAACGTTTCTTGAGTACGTGACGATTTCTTCACACGCGACAAAAGATTTTTAGCGCGAATCACAAGTTCACGAGGGCTAAATGGCTTTTTAATATAATCATCAGCCCCCAACATGAGACCATAAATCGTCTCAGATTCCGTCGTCTTGGCAGTGAGGTAAATATATGGAATATCGAGCTGCATTGCTTTCATTTCTTGAACAACTGCATAACCGTCTTTCTCCGGCATCATAATATCGAGGATGAGCAAATCTACCTCATCGGTCAATAACGCAATGGCCTCTTGACCATTCGCGGCCGTTGTCACCTGATAACCTTCAAATTCAAAGTACGTCTTACATATGTCGCGAATCGCATCTTCATCATCAACGATTAGTATATGTTCCATCCTTATCAGTCCTTAGCTGTGATTTCTTAAAGAAGTGTGACAAACTCAACGTCTGTAACGTCTCTTTATTCATTAACAATATTATAAAGAAAAATAGCTGTAATGGGTACGTAAATATCATATCTGCGAGAAGATAATTTAACATGACAAATACACCAAAGAAACTTGCAGAATATGATAAAATGCCGAGAATCAACCCGAGACCTATCGCAATTTCGCCGAGTGGAATCATCCAGTGGAATAACTCCAATTGGTGCGCGACGACATGACTAAAGAAGAACTTATACCAATCGGGGGAATCTTGATTCGACTGGATAACAGGCACGAGCCCATCTACCGCAAATCCTCCAGTTAATTTCTCAAATCCTTGTTTCAGAATCACGATTCCAGAACCTAATCGTATGAGTAAGACGACCACTTTCCAAAATAATTTCAACATTAATATCCACGTCCTTTCTGTTATTAAAAAATGAGATAGAACTGATTATAGTGCATCACATCCTATCTCATATCTACCGCTTACTGAGGTCAAAGTTCAGTTTCTAAATATTTAACTGCTTTTGGGGAGCAATTTCTCATTTCTTATTTCAACATCGCCTTACCGAAAACAACATGCGCTTTATCGCAATAAATCGTCACGCTATCATAATCTTTCATATCGACATCTTTAAGATCGAAAGTTTGTTCTTTCTTGTCATACATTACTTTGTCGATCTTCATACCATTTTTCACATCGCCATTTTTCGTTAAATACACGTGTAAGTCTGGACCTTTTGAAGATTTGAAATCAGTGAGCATGAGTTTGTTGTCTTTAATCATCGCCTTACCTTCGACCATTTGTTTATTTTCGCCTTTAAACATGCCCTCTTTCATCATTTTGTTAGATTTTGAATCTTTCATGTTGTCTTTTTTATCCATTTTACTTTCCATCTTGTTGTCATCGGATTTCTTCATATCTTTGTCGTCGTCCATATTTCCGCATGCGCCAAGTAGTAGAGATGTTGCGACAGTTGTAGAGATAAGTAGTGATTTAATTTTCATTGTGAGTTCCTTCTTTCATTTAATTTTTACAATACTTATCTTAATCTGGATGGTCACCGAATCCCATTAACTGTTTATTAATCATTCTTAACTAATTCTTAACTGTTCAATAACTCGATTTAAGCGGCTTGAATGTGCGCCATTTCGCATTTTTGTAAAATAATTTCAGCTATATTTAACACAGTACCTTGCAATGTATAATAGTAGGTGCTATATTAAACATGTCACTACTATACAATGTTTAATACTGAACGATGTGGAGGTCTAAATATTGAACATACAATTTAAGAAAGGTGCCTTGGAATTCATCGTCTTGTTGATCATTCAGGGCGAAGATCAATATGGTTATTCCTTAGTGCAACGCATCACACCAAGAATTAGTATCTCAGAAGGCACAGTTTATCCATTATTGCGCCGCCTTGTTAAAGACGATTATCTCACGACGTATTTTAAACCATCTACAGAAGGTCCGGCACGTAAATACTACAGTATTACTGAAAGCGGCCAGGCACGTTTAGCTACATTACTCGATGAATGGCGCAGTTTTACTGAAGCAATTGATTTATTTTTAGAGGAGAGTGAGATCAATGACTAAAAATGAATATTTGAAGCAATTGGATAAGCATCTCAAGCACGTCACTAAAGAAGACCGTCAAGATGTGCTCGCTGAATATGAAACGCATTTCATTAGTGGTCAGGAAGACGGTAAATCTGAAGAAGAAATCGCACGAGAACTCGGAAATCCGAAGCAACTTGCGCGTGAGTTGAATGCGACATTAGCTGTGGAAAGTGCAAAATCCAAAGGTGGTTCTAAGAACATCGGTAAAGCCATTCTTGCGGTCATGGGCTTAAGTTTACTCAACTTCTTTATCGTGCTCGTTCCAGCATTCTTCTTATTGATGATTTTAGTCGGACTCGTAGCAATCGGCATCACCCTACTCATGTTCCCAGTCTTTTTAATCGTCAAAGCAGTGAACCCTGAACACGGACCCATCGAGCACGGCGACATATACATCACCATCGCAAGTATCGGCGTGTTAATGATGCTCATCGTCGTATTGATCGTAGCTGTCAAATGGCTCAGCATACTATTCATTAAATATCTTAAATGGAACATTCATGTCGTGAAAGGAAGTGCTTCAGCATGAGAAAGATATTAGGTATCATCTTTGTAGTCGGGTTCATCCTCGCTGTCGTATTTGGAATTCTGGGGATAAAAGATATGAGAGAAGAGGCAAAGCACACTAAAAGTTCTACTTTAGTAGATAAAAATATAGAAGGAAATATTAAAAATTTAAATATCGAAAGCGGTTCTGGAGATGTGAAAATTAAAAAAGGCGAAAAGTTTCACGTGAAAATCATCGGTCCTAAAGATAAGGTGAATGCTAAAGCGGATAATAATAAAGGCACTTTAAACATCTCTAATAGTATGAAGAAAAAAGTTATCTCTTTCAACATTTTTAATAATAACGAAAATACAATTGAAGTTACTGTGCCACATCAACTTAAAAATACTAAGTTAAACTCCTACTCCTTAGACACAACAATTACTGATTTAGAAAGTGAGAATACTACACTTAATAATGACTCCGGAGATATAACAGTTAAAAATAGCAACTTAGGCAAACTCACAGCAAATAATGATTCTGGAGGTATAAATATAGAGAAATCTAAGTTCAAGAAAGGTCATTTTGATAACGACTCTGGAGATATTAATGTTTCAAACACACCTATAGACATCCCAATGGATATTAAAAATGACAGCGGTGATGTTAACTTCAGTTATGATAAAGCGCTCAAAGATACTAGAATAAATTCTAAAAACGATTCTGAAGACGTTAATATAGAAAGAAACGAACTGAAAAATGGTCGAGTTGGAAATGGAACGCATGTCATTAATATTGATAACGATTCCGGAGATGTTACTTTTAATTAGGTAGAAATAAGTGAGACGAAAATTATAATTCGTCTCACTTGTTTTATAATACAAGAAAACAAGCCCACTTTTTTATGAGCTTGTCTTCGTTCCGCTTCAAATTTACTTATTTATAAATGTTTGTGTACTTATCTATCTTCTAACACAAAATTTAGTTTTCCTACTACACCCGCAGTCTTAAACTTCTAAAATTCACCGGTCAGCTCTAATAATTCACCTGTTTCGGCACTAATTCTAGAAATTCTGTATAGTCTTCAATATTTAGACTGTCCTCAACGAAAACGATACGTCCACCAGCACGACTATTATCTTCTTTAACGTTATATAATCGATGATACCCTGACCTTTTCGTCGCGAAGTAACCGGTCGTATAATGCATATCATCTGAAACACACAACTCTCCATGTACGGCGTCATGATGTGTGAGAATCGTCGCTAGAGATAGTGAATCTTGGACACGTTCTTTCAACTGAATATGTTCACGAGTGTTTTTGAAACGAAAACGAGTGGCTCGCACGCCACGTTTACCGGACTGATCTAGACGTTCCCCCGTTTGCGCCGAGAGAATGAGCGCGCCCGTGTACCGTGTATCGTCATGTATGTAATCCAAACCTCGTTCAAGCGCTTGTTTAGTGATGCCATTTTCTGTACATAATTTCGCTAAATCCACGTGTTGTTCATCAATAATTTGAAGAGCAGAAAGTTGAATTAGAGGCTCCTTTACCTGTTCTATTTTCAGATTCAGGAAATCACTTTTCCCATTTTGATGATTGAACCCTTTTCTAAAGAAATGCTGTATTGCTGTCTCAATATCATGCTCTTCGCATATCGTTTCCGCACCACTAATATGTTCATTATCTTGGCTCGCACGCATCTTCACACTAAACATCTGTTTCTTCATCTTCTTTCTGTTTTAAAATGATTTGAAATAATCGATCGATATCTGACTTTTGATGATAATAGGTTAACGAAAAGCGTAAAGTTGGATGGCTGACAGTGGGGTAACGAAAATAACTCACCAGTATTCCAGCTCCCATTAAAGCTTGGTAATACTTTTCCGCTTCATCATGATCGTCCAATTCAATACTTTTAATTGGTGTCTGTAAGTCGCACTTTTTACCTAAATATGAGAATAACTGGCTATTAAAATAACCACTTAACTGCTTTAAATGCTGATTCCTATATGGTTCCTTCAACATAGCTTGAGTATTTCTTAAAATGAAGTAAAGATTCGATGGAGGCATACCACTAGAGTAAATTAATGCGCGGCCAGTGTTCACAAGCAGTTCTTTAAACAGCTGACTACACAGTATAACGCCACCGTGTGCCCCTACGCTTTTAGACAAACTGGCAGTGATTACATCTATATTCTGATAATCATCAAAGTAATTTAACCCAAGCCCATGCGAATCATCAACAATCAGCCAGGTATTAGGAAATTGCCGTTTGAGCTCTACCAAATATTCAATATCTGCGAGATCACCATTAGTGGAAAATACACTATCTGTCACAATCAATTTCGTAATATCTGGATATGCTGCTAGTCGTCGTGCTAAATCTTGATAATCCAAATGACGATATATTTCCTTGGAAATACGGCTTAATTTCAGCCCATCAATAATACTCGCATGATTCTCACTATCTGAGAACGCAATAACCGCTTCACCTTTAAAGGCATTGAATAACGCTAAGTTCGCATCATATCCGCTATTCATAATTACCGCTTCTTCAAAATCGAAGTGCTGACTCAGTAATTGTTCAATTTCTGTATATAACACCGAGTTCCCACTTACGAGACGTGAGCTGGACAAATTATTACCGTACTGCTCTACAAATTTTGAGAAATCCTCGGCATCTAACGGCAATTGCGCTAATCCTAAGTAATCATTCGAAGTAAAATTAATATAATCACGTTCTCCCAAACGAATCGTCTTACCTTCGATATGATGTACTTCTTTCAAAGTTCTATAGCGCTGTTGTTCCTCCAACTGACTCAACTTTTGAGTTATATCCATCTTATCAAGCTCACTTTTCTAAAATTCGTACTGACCTAATTCTTCCAACAATACTTCGGTGAAGATATCTGTCATTTTCTTAACTTCTTTCTTGCACATACTTAATATTGGAACGAAAGTAATGATATTCTCCAAATTGCGTATCATTAAGCCACGCTTTTTACATTCGTGAATGATACGCTCAACAGTTGGAATATTGAGAGGTTCGCTAGTCTCCTTAGATTCCACTAGCTCTACGGCATACATTAAACCGCGGCCACGCACATCTCCTACGTTAGGATGCGTACTCAATTTTCGTAATTTCTTACTCAAGATAGCTGAAGTTTGTTGAATTTGTTTTAACAGTTTTCGCTTCTCAAACAGACGAATATTTTCTAAAGCGACGGCACATACAATTTGATTTCCTGTATACGTATGACCATGGAAAAATGTCTTTTCAGCATGTGAATTACTTAAGAAAGCATCGTAAATTTTTTGAGAAGTGAGCGTTGCAGCTAACGGAAGATAACCTCCAGTAATCGCCTTACCTAGACACATGATATCTGGCTTCACATCTTCGTGATAGCACGCAAACATTTGTCCAGTACGACCGAAACCAACCGCGACTTCGTCTACAATCAATAAGATATTATGCTTACGACAAAGTTTCTCGACGCCTTTTAGAAAGCCAGCTGGATGAACGAACAAACCCGTCGCACCTTGAATCAACGGCTCCATCACAAAACCTACAATCTCATCTGCTCTCTCTTGGAGAATCGTATCAATATGCGTGAGAATCGATTCCACCATTTCCTCTTCAGATTCATAATCACTATGATAGAAAGATGGGCAATCAACCTGGATATTTTCAAAAATCAAGTCATTGAAAATCTTATGAAATGCATCGATACCACCTACACTTACTGAACCAATTGTGTCCCCATGATAACCATTATGTAACGTAATAAACTTATTCTTTTTCGCATATTTGACTGGATCAAGATTTTTCCAATATTGATAAGCCATCTTAATCGCAATCTCAACAGCTGCACTACCTGTATCCGAATAGAAGACCTTCTTCAGACTCTCCGGGGTGATTCGAACGAGTTGTTCTGCAAGCTCAATGGAGGGAATATTTGAAGATCCTAACAAAGTGGAATGCGCAATATTGTCCAACTGCTTATGTATCGCTTTGTTCAATTTCTTATCATTGTGCCCGTGCACATTCACCCACAGCGAAGCATAGCCATCTAAATATTTATTTCCTTTCGTATCATAGAGATAGCTACCCTTCCCTTTTTCAATAATAATTGGGTCTTGTTTTGAATAAACTCCCATTTGCGTGAACGGATGCCACACATATTCTAAATTTTTATTAACTAAATCCTCATGCTTTTGAAGATTCATCGTTTTTAACTCCTTTCAGGTGATTTAGTATTGATTTTGGAATTTCTGAGGCTACCCCATTTTCTGGAAAAGTTTCAACGTTTTGATGCAATAAATCTTTTACTGTTAAAAGATTGTCCTGTTCTACATCAGTATTTGAAAAACGATTCATGATAAGTGTGTTGGAAGGTAAATTCTGCGACTCTAAAAAACGCTGATGTACGACAATATCACCAATTGCTCCTAGTTTAGAAGGCACGACACTAATAATGTGATCAGCGCCAGTATCCTTAATGAGATCAGCCGTCATGTACCATTCTTTGTCACTGTTATGTATCGGAACTGCTATGCCACCCGCACCTTCGATTAGCACAATGTCATGTCTTGCGGCTAATTCTTCTGTACGGTCAATAATTACTTGTCTATCGAACATTTGATGCGGTTCTCTCTTAAATGCCAAATGCGGAGAAATAGGATCTTTAAATTTATACAGTGATGTGGTTTCGTAACTCAATCCACACTCGTTCTTATACATTTCCAAGTCTGGGTAGGTTCCATCAGGCATTTCTTCAGTTTGAAAAGGTTTGAATATCGTGACGTTGTACCCTTCATTTTTCAGAAAGTGATACAGATTCACTGTAACGTACGTCTTACCAACGTCTGTATTCGTACTTGTAATAAAAATATTCATTTTTCTCACCAATTACTTTAAAAATTTAATAGGATATTTATATCTTAAATTGAAAATCGGTAATTGTAAACCCAATAAACATATAAGTTAACATTAAGGGTAAAATTAACGTTAGTTTATGAGAAACTTCGTGAAACTGATGATGAAAACGGAAAAAGCGAGACATTAAACTGTCCCGCTTCTACATATGGCATTTAGCCAACTTTATTCAATTTTTCTACTTCTATTTAAAAACTTTTGAAGTAACACATTCTCATAACTCAAAATATCGATAGCAATGATGTCATTTTTATCAATGGGTGCCTCTGTTTGAGTGAAATCTTCGAAATCAATAGCCGCAATTACGATATCTTTTTCAAAAATATCTTTAACACTACCAACCAACACTTCTTCATGAGTGCTTGTAACGATAGTATAAATATCTCCTGAATTTCGCATTTGATACCACGCATTTTCTAAATCACTATAGTCATCATAGTTTACTTCTAAACCTAAAGGGTTATAGCTCCCATTTTCGACATTATAGCTCTTATTAAACTCCATCAATTCAAGATATGCCGAAGCACTGACTAATCTCTCTACTTTAGTTTTTGGTCGAAGTTGGAAACTATCCAATCGTCCTGTCTCATCAAGTGATTCAACAATATATAATTCCTCTGTTTCAGCCACTATACTGCCAACCGTAAAGACTGTTTCATCATTTTCTAGATAAATTTCATATAACTGAGTCATCAGCATCACTGCTTTCTATTTTTCGAGTTGAATTATCCTTTATTTATTTAAATGTGTGAGAAAATCCCACTTCCTTATTCACTTTTAATCTGATCTTCTGGAATTAAATCATAATCAAACATGACTTCAGAACGGTTATCCAATAAGAGTTCACGGTCAATTTCTTTAGAAGTAGCCGCATCTTCAGTCACTTTATAGATTTTTGATTTACGATAGTATTTACCGTTTTCTTTCACGAAGCGATGATTTTCTTCTTCTAAATGATATTTCCAAGGAAAGGCCTCTTCACTTCTCAATTCACCATACAATGTTTCATCAGCAACCCATAAGCAGATTTGTATTTTCTGCGAAGTTGGATTTTTAAAACGATAGTCCACGTAGTTATAAGAAACTGACGTCCCATTCTGAAATGGTTTACGCTCACCTTGATCAGGCGCGAGCGCATCTGAATGTGCATGGAATTCAGTAATTTGAAGTGGACTATGAATTACAAGTAAATGTAGATTATTAGCTAAATTACAAATTCCGCCACCCATGCCGGCCTGAACTTGATTATTCACGATGACACGGCCATCTTTATAGCCGTTTTTCTTATTAATTTTTCCTACGAGTGTCCAGAATGAGAATTCCTCACCTGGATTAATGACAATGCCATCAATTTTAGACGCTGCTAAATCAATATTGTCAGCTTTATTCGTTTGTAGCACAGGATCGATACCTGGCCCTTTTTTAATCAAATATGAAGAAACGGTATGAACCACATTCGGTAACTTCAATTTTTGTCGATGTTGCGCAAACTTTTTACGCCCTTTCAAATCTTGAATATGGCGTTTCGCTGTTTCTTTTTTAACTGCTAAATCATAAAGTTTCGGATATCTTTCGCTTAAAGGTTTACGTTCTGTCATGTCTGTCTCCTTAATTTGATGTTGTAGTGGTGAGCGTTGTTGAATTTTAAATATTTTCCCCACCTTTAGTAAAAGCTGTTCTACGCGACGTTTCTTACCAATCTTCGTCTCATCTTCATGCATCAAAAATTTCACTAATATATTCGCTAAACCACATTTATTCGCGCCATCAATATCTGTAAATAATTGGTCGCCAATCACGATGATTTGATCTTTAGGAAGGTCTAACCGCTCAACTGCTTTATGAAAATTTCTCACATCCGGCTTATCTGCCATCGGAATAAATTGAGTTTGGATATGACGATTAAAATCACTAATGCGTGCCTCGCTATTATTTGATAATAATAACGTTTTAAAGCCTATATTATGTATTTCAGTAAACAAAGCATCTACTTTCTCTGTAGTGTCCGCTCCGTGTGGAACTAATGTGCCATCAATATCAAAGATGAGTCCTCTGTAACCCACATCGTATAAATTCTTGTAATTGATATCATAAACGCTCTCGCTCAAGGCGTCAGGCATATATCTTCGTAGTAAATTCATGTTTTTTATACCTCACTGAAAAATATTTTTATAAAAAAATACAATAAAACTATTGTTATATTCACTCTATAAGTGTAAACTGTCCACATAAGAAAATCAATAGTCTATGAAGTTACACATCAAAGGGAGAGAGAAACGTGCATCATAGTAATTTAATCGTTATGCTTACATATCAAGACTTTACAGTTCAAAATGCATATCAAATCTTCGAGGAGTGCAAAGATACGGCAGCACAATATTGGGGATTTAAAGATAAAGGCTTACCAGAAATTGAAATGAAGGAATTGTTTAATTACATGAAGTCGTGTGGTAAAACCACAGTTTTGGAAGTCGTTGAATATGATGAATCAAACAGTTTAGCGGGCGCGGAACTTGCTAAAGCGTGCGGAGCAGAGATTCTCATGGGAACGACATATTTCGACTCCGTCAACACGTTCTGTTTAGCCAATCACATCACTTACCTTCCATTCGCTGGAGAAGTAGTGGGTCGCCCTTCCGTATTGAAAGGCGACATCTCACAAATTGTTGAACAAGCTCAAACTTTATCAGAGCGAGGTGTTAGTGGGTTTGACCTATTAGGTTATCGACATGAGGAGACACCTGAAGCACTAATTGAAGCTTTTGTAGAAGAGAACGACTTACCCGTTTGTGTTGCAGGCAGTATCGATAGCTACGACAAACTTGATTTCATTAAGCGTGTGAATCCATGGGCATTCACGATAGGAAGCGCCTTCTTCGATCACAAATTTGATGGTTCTTTTAGTGAACAAATTGATAAAGTGATTCAATATATCAACCAAGAAGACGCCCTTCCTAGTTAATCAACGCTATTAGATAAAAAACGTACCCTAACCGTCTTAAACTTCAACTTTCGGTTAGGGTACACTCATATTATTCAACTTTAAGACATCCGTCCTACTGCATTTTCATAAATCCGTTACCTAAGACATCCCGTACATCGTGGATGACTAAGAAAGCGTTAGAATCATGCGCATTGACGATCTTTTTAATACGTGCCAGTTGGTTTTGAGGCACGACAACGTAAAGCACGTTCGTTTGTCGACGTTCGTAGCCACCTACACCGTTAAGCAACGTAGATCCGCGCCCTGTTTCATAATGGATTTGGTCGCTAATTTCACCATTATACTCAGAAATGATGGTTATGGCCTTCTTAGGATTGAAACCTTCAATAACAAACGCCATACATTTTTCCACAATAAAGAGCATAACGATGGTATAAAGTACATTCTCAATATCTATCGTAATTAAGAAAGAGAGGACAATGAGCGTATCTAGGACGAATAGCGCTTGCGACGTCTTCACTTCCGTATATTTATCGATAATCTTCGCGATAACTGACGTACCACCAAGCGTACTGCGAGCTGAAATAACGAAACCTGTACCAATTCCGATAAACGCACCACCGAAGATACTGTTAATAAAGTCTGACTGGAGATGCAGATTGAAAGATTCAGTGAGCGCTAGCCAAACCGAACTCGCAATCACCGTGATGAGTGTATAAATCGCTGTCGTCTTGCTTAAGTACTTCCAACCTACCGCGATGAGAATAATGTTGATGATAAATGACGTGAGCGCTGGTGAGAGGCCGAGCGTATACTTGAGGTTCAAGGAAATACCGACCGTACCGCCTTCACCAAGGTTTGCTGCGATGATAAAAGCATTGACGCCCACCCCAATGAGGAACGTACCTAGCAAGCAGAAAATAATATTTTTAGTGTGAATTTGAATAGCTTTCTTACTCATATTCACTTGTCCTCCCTTCCTACTATAGAATCAATCTCCTTTAGTAAAATTTTTATTTCTTAAATACTGGACAAAACAAAAAGAACCTTTTAGATTTTCGCTAAAAAGTCCTAAATATTCATTATTGTTATCGTTCTTGTCACACGCAATTTCTAATCATAATAAAGATTTCTTGCTTTTACAACACAAGCAGGTTAGGAAAATTTGACATTTCTATTAAGACAGATGGGGACAAGGTTGGAGGAGGTTTCTACTTTAAATAAAAAACCACCCAACTATCACTGTTTCGATAATTGGGTGACATATCATTAACATTTATTAATACTTGTACGGATCGTCTTTAACTTCTTTCGTATAACGACGAGCATCATCTTCTAGAAAATCAGCGTGTTTATCTTGCTCGTTAGTATAATCTTGTTGTCTATCATATGTACCTTGGTGAGGTCCTTGGCTAGGTTGCTCTTTAGAATGTTTGCGGAAAAGATTAATACTAACAATAATCCAAATCAGACCGATTGGCCAAAAGTTAAAGACTATTGATAGAATACCAATAACCAAAAGCATAATCGCTGCTGCTTTCGTCTTCTTGCCTATCCAAATCGAACCAATAATACCAAAAATAATGAGAATAATAGATGAAATGAGGAAAAAAACTGATATAGGTCCCCACAAAGTAATAAAATCATCAGCTTCACTATAACTAAATGCATCTGTAGCTATAAGTCCTTCTTTCGTTTGATTACCCATAATTGCGAAAAAGATAGTTCCTAGAAAGCACCCTAATAATGCGAGTCCCATTAATCCGACAGCAACCCAAGATGACACACGTTCTGATTTATATTTCATAATTATGTAAACTCCCTTCTGACTTTGCTCAAACATAGTTTATCATGAAATAACGTGAATTTAATTACTTATTTAAAAAATTCTAAACATCTATTTTCTAAGTATGCGTAAATTATGTGCTTCCCCTTTTAATCAATCCAAAAATCATATAGCAATTCCTTTAATAATAAATTAAAATATGACTATACATAAAAAAACAAAGGTGGATGCTCATGCAATGTTCGAAATGTAATCAAAAAGTTAATCCTGAAGATAAATTCTGCATGTATTGCGGTAATAATTTAGAAAATGATGGTGCTACATATTCTGAAGAAGCACAAACTACTTCAGTCCCTCACTGTCCAAGTTGTCATGCAGAAGTCAATCCAGACGACAAATTCTGTATGCAGTGCGGTTTCAACTTAGCGACCGCTTCAAATTCTAATTTCTCACATACGGAATCTCTCGAAAATCAAACTAAAGAGAACGTGAGTCTCGCGGACGAAGCGAAACAATTATTCAACAATACGACGAAATCTATCGGTAAAATGGCAGGAAATGAAGAAAGTCTAAATCTCAATTTACGCGATATGTTCTCAGAAGTATTTAAATCTCACTCACGAGAAGAAGCCGATCGCATCTTTATTGCAGGTACTAAAGAAACGACGCCTGCCCTTAAAGATGTTTCCAATGAATGGGGCCGCCCATGGCTATTTTCTCGAGTATTTGCGGCCATGGCTATAACATTTGTACTTTTATGGGTTATGGCTACATCATTTGGAAATGAGAACGCCATTCCAGGTCTTATCTTTACTGGTGCCTTAACTGTACCTTTATCAGGACTCTTCTTTTTCTATGAGACTAACGCTTTTAAAAATATCAGTATCTTCGAAGTTCTGAAATGGTTCTTTATTGGGGGCGTATTCTCACTTTTAGTTACACTCTTCCTCTATAACTTTGTATCATTTAGCGAAGAGGCAGAAGTATTTGGATTAATGACGCTCACTGATGCCATCTCTATAGGAATCGTAGAAGAACTTGGTAAAGCAATTATCATTATCATAATTGTGAACATGAGTAAGACAAATAAGATTCTTAATGGATTACTCATAGGAGCCGCAATTGGAGCAGGTTTTGCCGTCTTTGAATCAGCAGGTTATATTTTGAAATTTGGCTTATTTACTCAAGGTGATTTCATGAATATGATCATCCTACGTGCTTGGACAGGCCTTGGAAGTCATCTTGTTTGGGCGGCGATTGTAGGTGCTGCCGTAGTTATTGCTAAAAGTGAAGCGAAATTCGAGTTTAATAACATCGTAGATCCAAGATTCTTATTTTTCTTTTTCGCATCTGTTATATTACACGCAATTTGGGACGTAAATATAACATTTTTAGGTAGTTATAACCTGAAAATCATTATTTTAATTGTCCTCGGTTGGCTTTTAGTTTTCATCCTAATGAAAGCAGGATTAAATCAAGTTAATACACTGCAAAATACTGTTAATGAAGAAATTTATGAGAATGAGAAGTAAATTAAATAGCGAGACTCACCATTCCAGTGAATCTCGCTATTTTTTACTGTGCTAATTCTTCTCGTCGATTATTCTCATCATATTCTGGTTTTTGTCCCATTTTGTTATATAACAGAATTCCTAATATAAGTAAGAACATGCCTGCAATAATGTTAAATATTAAATTAGCACAACCAACGATAATAAATAAATTCGCTTTTAAGAAATTAACGCTTTTACTTTTAATTAAATAGATAATCAGCACTACTATCGCAATTACGGTAACTAATAATCCAGAGTATATGAAACTCGTATATAAAAATGATTTGTATATCATGGTTTGAGTATAACCATCTATGACACTTGGATCGCGATAGAATGTACGGGATGCCTCAGAATTTATAATCATTGCATAAGGGATAGTTGCTAACGCGTAAATAAATATACAAAGAATACTAATAGACAAACTTGCTATAAGTAATCCTAATTCAAATCCGTCCATTTTTTTAATTTTTGAAGTTTCATTCTCTCTCACTATTTCACTTCTACCATTTCTTTTATATGTATTTATCGTCTTTATACCAGCAATAATCCAAATTACGACAGCTGGCAAGCTCGTCACCAAACTTAAGAAAGCACAAATAAACATCAAAGTTATTGTGAGTTTGGGTCTATTTTTAAAATTTTTAGCAGCAACAAAAGCTAATATTATTGTAATAACACTCACTATCATTAGGATACATAACCAAAATAAAGTTTGATCCGATGATTCAATCGGATAGCCAATCATTTGGTCAGCAACCCCTTCAAGTTTCTTATTAATATAAATATGCATGCGCGTCTTATATAACGCATACGGTATTAATACCGATATAGTCAACATCTGTAGTCCTATACCGATCATATTTAACATTTTCTCCGACTTATAAATCATGGTAGCCCTCCCAATTTTTTCCATAATCTATTAATAACGTACCATAATCTGAAGTTGATTAGGAGATGAATTTTAAAATTTTAGAACTTAAAAAACGAACCTTAAAGAAGTTTTGACAAAATTATCCTCTCACAAAATATGTACAGATTTCTAAATTTCAAACGATTATCGTGACAGTTTTTCATTTTCACCCTCCCACCAAAACTCACTAATCTTGACTCTGACATGTAATAACCTTACATTTAGAGTATAACTTCATACATACACTAGGGGTGTCATCGAACTGAGATGGGCCTGGCCCAAACCCTTTGAACCTGATCTAGTTTGCGCTAGCGGAGGAAAGTGTAGTACCGATTCACAATAATTAATCACGCTTACTATGATTATTTATAGATTCGTTTACGTCTTTTACACAACTTTCCTCGTGAAGGTTGTGTATTTTTATTTGCCAAAAAATTGGACTAGGGAGTGTTAAATATGACAAGAACAGTATTAGTAACAGGAAGCAGCAGAGGACTCGGAGCAACAATCGCCAAAACGCTACTCAAACAAGGATTCAACGTGGTAGTGAACTATCATCGAAGTAAAGAAGAGGCTGAAGCACTGATTAAAGGATACGAACATCAAGCCATCGCAATCCAAGCCGACGTTACCGAACGCGAAGAGGTTGAAGCAATGGTCAAACAAGCCACTGAGCACTTTGGACAAATCGATGTGGTGGTCAACAATGCGCTTGTTGGCTTTAAATTCGATCCTAATGCGCAGAAATCATTTAAAGACCTCAATTGGGAAGACTATCAACAACAAATTAACGGTACTTTGAAAGCGGCATTTAATGTTTCTCAAAGTGTCATTCCTCAATTTATGGAGCGTCACTCCGGCAGTATTATCAGTATTGGTACCAATTTATATCAGAATCCGGTGGTGCCTTATCATGAATATACGACTGCCAAAGCGGGTCTAATCGGCTTCACTCGTAATCTTGCTTCTGAATTGGGTCAACACGGCATTACTGCGAACGTAGTGTCTGGCGGTTTGTTGAAAACGACAGATGCAAGTGCAGCTACGACGCCAGAAGTGTTTGATTTAATCGCTCAAACTACGCCGACAAGACAAGTCACTACACCTCAAGATGTGGCTAACATGGTTGCTCATTTAGCATCAGAACACGCGACCAACATTACGGGTCAGAATATTACAGTTGATGGCGGTTTAACGATGAATTAATGAGATCTTGCTAAAGCTCGTTTCTTTAATTATAGCGGGCTTTAGCTTTTGTATTTTTGTAAAACAGTTCCTTATGCAATTTTAAAAAATATCTAGTAAAGGCGGTTTCGTAAAATGCAAAACAAACATATACATATTGGTATCTTACTATTGGGTTGTGGTCACCATCAGGCTGCGTGGCTCATGAAAGACTCATCTATCGAACAAATCGGTTCCATTTCTTATTACCAACACCTTGCACAACTTGCTGAAAAAGGCTATTTCGATGCAGTCTTCTTCGCCGACAACCAAGCATTCAATCCTAGTGACAATCGTTCCCTACCTGCATTCTGGTACGATCCACTCATTAATCTAACTGCAATTTCACAAGTTACAAAGCATGTAGGTCTTGTTTCAACAATTTCTAGCACGTTCAGTAATCCCTTTACCGTGGCTCGTCAACTTTTAAGTTTAGATCATATTACTGGAGGACGCGTCGGTTGGAACCTCGTCACTTCAATGACTGATCAAGAAGCGCAAAATCATAGTATGCCTAAATTACCAGAAAGAGAAGCACGTTATGCGAAAGCAGACGAATTTGCGAAAGTGATAAATCAACTCCTCACTTCTTGGAATTCTGAGGCTTTTTCACCTGATCGCAAAAAACAAGAAATTGTAGATAGTCAGAAAATCGATTCGTTCGCTCATCAAGGGAAACATTTTCAAGTAAATGGACCATCCACTACACCACAAAGTCCACAAGGCAAACCTGTCGCAATGCAAGCGGGAGCATCTAAGCAAGGCATAGCTTTAGCAGCCAAATATGCAGATGCAGTGTACTCCGTTTCTTGGAACTTGAATCAAGCTAAGACCTATCGTCGCAAGCTAGATCAGGCTATCGCTGAAAGTCATAGACCCGACGCTAAAATCAAAGTCTTCCCAGGCCTCGTGACATACGTCGCACCTACACATGAAGAGGCTTTAACTAAAAAAGCTGCGTTAGACGACCAATTGCCTATCGATTCAGCATTGAAACAACTCAGTTTCTTCGTCCAACAAGACTGTTCAGATTGGGAATTAGACGCGCCCGTTCCAGAACTGCCACCAGTTGAAGTATTCAAGGGTCCCGTGGGTAGATACGAAACAGTCTTAGAGATTATCAAAGATACAGAGCCCACTGTACGTGAACTCTTAGGTTATCTCAGTGCAGGTGGCGGTCATCTCACATTAATTGGTACACCTGAAGAAATTGTCGATACTATGGAAACGTGGGTTGATGAAGGCGTGGCAGACGGTTTCAACTTAATGCCACCCACACTTCCTGGCAGTTTAGAAGATTTCGTTGACCTTATCGTGCCAGAAATGCAGAAACGTAATTTATACAGAAAGTCATATTCTGATGAGACGTTTAGAGAGATGTTGGGAGTGTAGGGATAAAGATAAATTTATAAAACTTCGAATATATGTTCTAAATATGATACATTTTTTAAAAGAGTTAATTTCTAAAAAACAACTAGAATTATGATAAATTATTAAAAGGATGCTTATTATGCTAAAATTTTGCTTTATTGTATTCGCTGCGCTTATCGGCTATTTTATAGCACTTAATGCGAAGAAAAATAAGAAAAATTAACTATTTAAAACTTAAGAAAAGAACTACTGACCTCCAAAAGTTGAACGCGCAAAGTTTCAATTTTTGGAGTTTTTTTATTACCATAAAATGATTCCGTCATCTCTCCCTCTTGATTTTCTGTAAATTTCTAGTACAATTTTAAATCGTAACAATTACTATTTATTGAAAGGAAACTAGAACAAAATTTTATCTACCATGGAGGGAATAGTATGTCGAAAATACCTGTTACAGTACTGAGTGGTTATTTAGGCTCTGGAAAGACGACATTGTTGAATCATATTTTGAATAATCGTGATGGACGCAGAATTGCAGTTATTGTAAATGATATGAGTGAAGTCAATATCGATAAGGATCTCGTGGCGGATGGCGGCGGTCTTTCTCGAACAGATGAGAAACTGGTAGAGCTTTCAAACGGTTGTATTTGCTGTACTTTGCGTGACGATTTGCTTCAAGAAGTCGAGCGCCTCGTTCAGAAAGGCAACATCGATTACATAGTCATTGAATCTACAGGAATTTCTGAGCCTGTTCCGGTCGCTCAAACTTTCTCCTACGTGGACGAGGATCTGGGCATCGATCTCACTTCAATATGCAGGCTAGATACCATGGTCACAGTCGTTGATGCGAACCGCTTCACACACGATATTCATTCTGAAGATTTGCTGACAGATCGTGGTCAAGGTGCTGACATTACAGATGAGCGCACGATTGCAGATTTGTTAATCGATCAGGTGGAATTTTGTGATGTGTTAGTTATTAATAAAATTGACCTCGTTACCCCTGAAGAATTAGAAAAGCTCGAACGCGTGTTGAAACAACTGCAACCTGAAGCTAAAATCATCAAAACGATTAATGCTGAAGTTGAATTATCTGAAGTTCTGAATACACATCGTTTCGATTTTGAGAAAGCGAGTAATTCTGCAGGATGGATTAAGGAATTAACTGAAGGCGGCCATGAAGCACATACGCCAGAAACTGAAGAATATGGTATTTCTTCTTTCGTTTATTCAAGAAGACTTCCTTTCCATGCTGAAAGATTTCATAAATGGTTAGAACAACTTGATGAATCCATCGTCCGTTCTAAAGGCATTGTGTGGCTCGCCCAATACAACCACGTTGCTTGTCTGCTGTCTCAAGCCGGTTCTTCATGTAATATTCACCCTGTCACGTACTGGGTAGCAGGATTAGCACCGGAGAAACGGGAAGCTATCCTAGCGCAACGCCCAGACGTAGCTGAAGATTGGGACATCGAATACGGTGATCGTAAGACGCAATTTGTCATTATCGGTCAAAACCTCGATACCAAACAAATTGAGCAAGAACTCGATGCTTGTTTAGTGAATAGTGATGAGCTCGAAGCTGATTGGACTGCGCTTTCAGACCCGTATGGCTGGGTAATTTCTGAAGCTTAGACGTGTAAAAAAGGCCTGCGTTCAACGCAAGCCTTTCTATCATTATAATGGTTATCTAAAATTCATATTATCTCACCACTGATACCACAGATTTTCATTTTAAAATTGTCGCAGAAACTCACTTTCTGTCATGAATTGAGGTTGAGCTATTTTTGAAAAATGGTTAACCAAGTCTTGATTCTCAGTGACCACAAACTCAACATTCCTTAAATTCACTTTATTCAACATCGCCTTACTTTGAGTTTGAGATAAGTTAGAACTAAGCCATACCGCAGTCTTACCTCTATCACTTACTGCTGGAATTAACGTCGAGTTTTCAGAAGCTACATAAGTAACGAAACAATCAACAGCGACATCGCCAAACAAACGTCTTTCTTCTTCGTTTTTTAGACGTCGCATCTTATTTTTCATAACTTTTTTCAACTGTGATTTCTTCATAACTAAACGATCTAAGAAATTACCATTCATATTTCCTAAAGTTGGATAGAACGTCACGTTGTCCGGCATGTTCATCAGCTGTGGGAATTGTTCAACAGAAATCGTTTCTCTATCGAAATAAAGTATAAATTGCGCACTCGTACTTTCTAACGACTGCATTTTGCCCAGTACTTCATCTACGTTATTGGAATCTAAATGTATGGCAATAATTGACTTATTACCATCAAGACGATAACTTTTAATATTTTTTGAGATACTACTATTTATCATTAATTCCGCAATTTCTCTTGCACCTTGTCGATTATCGTAGGGAACCATTTCATCCTTAATGTTAGTGTAATGCACCTCAGAATCTAAATTTGTAATAGACTCTGCTAACTCTGATAATGTATAAGCTGTAGTAAAAGGATAGTCTGATGGAGACTGATAAAGTCCACGCTCTCGCTGATATTCTGCCAGATCATATAAATATAAAATGATCGGCTTATCCATATTCAAGTAATCAAACATAACTGAAGAATAGTCAGTAATTAAACCATCTGTAGCAGTAAGAAATTCATAAATTTCATACTGATCCGGCACAAATTTAATATTACTGTAATTCATTTTTAGCTGACGCTTAACGAGATGATGCAATTTCACATATAGCACGGTATCTGCATCTAAATGTTGATTTAAGTACAACAACATTGTCTCTAACTGACGCGCATCACTCACGTTACCGATCTGTCCGCGCCACGTAGGCATGTAGCACAACACTTTCTTATCCTCTATATCAAGGTCGTGACGTATTCTTTCTCGCAGTTGTTTTTCGTAAAAGACACTATTTCGTGGCATCGGCCCGACAACTATGTCACCGTTATACACCTGATTGAGATTATAGGCTTCGGCCATAATTTCTTTCGAGTAGTCGTTGCTGACGATAACTTGATCGGCCATGTAAAAGTTTCGTTGTACATTCGCTAAATCAAAAATATGAGCCGTATCTTTGCCCATTTTCTTTAAAGGTGTGCCATGCCAAATAATGAAATATTGCTGACCTTCTCTTTTATTAAAAAATGGATAAAACGTCGTGTCATTAATGAGATACTGGGCAGTTGCTAGTAATTCGAAATATTCTAAGGACATATGCTTCACAATCTTAAAATGAGACAGTCCTCTTTTTTTCAAAAACTGCGCATCTTCCTCAGGATTTTGTGAAACTACAAAAACCTTACTATTGCGAAGAGTATCTTGAATTTCTGGAATTAAATAATATATCTGTCCTGTAACAGCACCCCCATGCATCGATTCTAGGAGTACATAATTTTTCTTAATTCGCTTATGCCGACGCATATTCACATATTTATATAAACCACGATTATTACGATAATTGATAATCTTGCTTTTAATACTCAAAGTGTGACCCCTTTTAACTTTCTGGATTTGTAGTACATTATATCAAATAATGTGAGGTCTATCGCAGTAAGATAGTTATCAGTTTTCGAATAAATGAACGTTCGACTGGTATGAAAGTGCTTTACAGTTATAGTGATTTCAGAAGATAAAATGAGGAATATTTGATTTAAATCTATAAAGACGGAATGAGACGCTAAAACACTAATGCTTTACGTCCCACTCCTTGGGGATAGTTAATTAAATACCAAACTACACTAAATAGCTTGTAACTATATTATATTTATATCCATTGTATATGTAAAGATAAGCATTTTAATTTAAGTTACGCTTAACTAAGTTATGTGTGCATTAGAAAAAGTCTCTTATTTATCGTTAGTCCATTATGTATTCGGGTAAAACTTAAAAAGGTCACTATATTTATAACAATACTGTGATTTACAAATGTAATTAAAATTGATTGTACAATCATTCATTTCGAAATCATTTTAGCTATAGTGGCCTTACATCTAGGGTGGTACATAATATTTAAGAAAGGGGCTTTGATTATGAGAAAAAACTCACCACAATTTATGAATAAAAAGCATAACTATTCCATACGTAAATTCACATTTGGAACAGCAAGTATCGTTGTAGGCGCAACGTTGTTCTTTGGTGCAGGACAAGCACATGCCGCAGAACAAGGACAGCAGTCTGACGACACAACTACGACGACAGCTCAATCTTCTCAAGATAACGGAAACCAAGATTCTGAAGATGTCGTAAATGACAATGACCAAGCGAATCAAACAGAACAAGACACTTCAGATCAAACTTCTCAAGATTCCCCTGACACATCAGAAACAGAAACTCAAAATACGCAAAATTCAAATTCTGGCAATACTCAAAGCGAAGATACTAATGACAACCAGGATTCTGAAACGCAAAATGAGGAAAACACTCAAACATCTGACAATGAACAAGACACTGACGCTTCTACAACTTCGAATGACCAACCTGCTTCTAACCAACCATCAGATCAAAACGATACAGACAACGGTAAAACAGAACAAGAACAACCACAACAAGCTGATGCTAACCAAAACTCAAAAAGCAAACCTTCAAATTCTGAACAAACCACTGACAATAAAGCAGACGACACTACCGATTCTGCTAACTCAAATGCAGAAAACTATAATGACCAAAACGCAAATTCTGACTCATCTCAATCACAATCCGCTAATGACACAACATCTACAAATTCAAACATGAAGCAATCTACTTCAAAAAATGACGAAAGCAACTCAAATTCTGATCAAAGCACAACTGACTCATCAGCTCAACAAGCACCACAATCTTCCCAAGTACAATCACCTAAACATGATAAAGAAACGAAAGATACATCCGCTTCATCATCTCAAGATACAACTCAACCAACACAAAACACAATCTCACAACAATCTAACAATGATGATGGCGACAACAATCAAGCATCCGACCACAGTAAAGACACTTTTTTCTCAATGCCACAATCAAATGACGATACAAATTCTCAACAAGATTCTACAAATATCCAAAATCAATCAGATTTAGTGGATCACTACAAAGACCAAACAGGTAACCAAATGTCAGAATCTGATCTGAACGAAATCGCGGAGAACTCCGACATTGATTTCGATAAAGACGACCAAGCTACAATTCAACAGAAATTTTTAGAAAGTGCGGCTAAAGACTACTCAGATAAGAAAAATGCGACTACATTATTTGCGACACCTGTCAGCACAACTTCTGCCACAAATCAGAACGAATCTACAAGCTTTAGAGATGCCGAACCAACTACAGAAGAAGCTGGAAACAACGACGGTTCTGACGTCAGTGATAACGTGCACTTCTCAGATCTCAATCTTTCTGGCGTGAACCCTAACAATCCTGATAATAAAGATAATGTAGAAATCGGTAACAACGGCTATCTCAGATTCAAGGGTAATTACAAGCTAGACAATAGTGTGAAATCTGGTGACTACTTCTATGTAGATTACGGCGATTACGTACGCCCTACTGGTTTGGAAGACCCTATCGTTCCTGAAGATTTGAAGTCTTATAATGACAATGGTTCACAAACTGTCGCAACTGCGAAGTACGATCCAGACACAAATAAAGTGAAATACACTTTCACAGATTTCGTAGACCAACATAAAGATGTGAAAGGTAGCTTTGACTTCGTAGCTTACCCAAATCGTAGAAATGCGACCGATTCTTTCAAAGATTATCCAATCGACATTGATGTAGCTGGTGAAAAATATTCTACAAATCTTCAATTTGATTACGTACATCAATCTGATTATGTATCTTCATTCTGGGATTCACGTAGTCAAGATCACAAGCATCAATCTCGTACAACATATCTTAACGAAGGTTACCATCCAATGAACCATTCTATCGTAACCATCTCTACACAAGGTTCTAATCTTAGTAACCTACAAATTTATAAACCTTCATCAAAAGATCAAATGGTAGACAGTTATGTGCCTAATTATGAAGATTTAGAGGATGTTACAGATCAATACGATATTCAATATAATGATGATGGTACAGAAGCAACTATTGATTTCGGTTACGACCTCGATGGACAAGGCTTTATCATCAATACGAAGAGTGATGCTTATGAAGATGCGGACAATATCACTGAAACAACGACTATTGAAAATCAATTAGGCAACGGCTTATCAGACTTTTACGACTATCACAACTACCTCAGTCGTTTCATGCAAGGTTCAGGTGCTGAGCCAGATGTGCCGACGAACCCTGGCCAACCGACTGAACCTACCAACCCAGGAGATCCGACTGACCCAACAGAACCAGTTAATCCAGGCGAGCCAACTAACCCAGGTACGCCAACAGATCCAACGCAACCGGTTAACCCTGGCGATCCGACAAATCCCGGTACACCGCCTGACCCAACACAACCTGGTCAACCGACTAATCCAGGTGAGCCAACTAATCCTGGTACGCCAACAGACCCTGGCACACCGGTAAATCCTAACAATCCTAACGAACCGGTTAATCCAAATAACCCTAACAATCCACAGAATCCGCAGAATCCTAATAATCCAACAAATCCAAACAACCCTCAGAATCCGCAAAACCCTAATAACCCTAATCAACCAACACCAGGTACACCGACAACACCTGAAGCAACACATGGTACGCCGGGTACACTAACAAGTCCTAACAGCCCAGAGTCACCAAATAATCCAAACACGCCTAACACACCAACAGTTAATCCAGTGACGCATCACGATAATGGCGTGACAGGTCAGCATGGTACACCGGGCAACACGATCACAGTCACTTATCCGGACGGTACAACAATTCATACGACTGTAAATTCAGACGGTACTTGGAACGCGCCAACGCCTGAGCATGTGAACTTGAAATCAGGTGATACTGTTACAGTCGTTGAGCAAGACGCTCAAGGCCATACGACTCAAGTGACAGAAGTTGCAGTAGATCAGACGCAACAGCCAGTTCGTGGTACTACGCAAGGCCTTCCTGAGTCTGGTCAACACGAGTCAAATAACACTGGTATCTCAATCATGGCTGCGCTCGGAGGCATTCTCGCTTTCTTCGGTATTCGTCGTCGTAAAGCAGATAAGTAATTTCTGAGTAAAATGTTTTGAGGTAAAAAATTGAGGTTAAGCATCGTGCTTAGCCTCTTTTTTCGTATTTTATAGGTAGTTATTTAAATCATGACTCTTATTATCCCACAATTATGGATAAAATGTTTCTCATAAAAGTGGTTATTCCCGCGCAATAATTGAGAAGCAGAAATTGAATTTTGATAATTCATATTCTAGGCTTAAACCACTTCAATTTTTTATAAATGTGTAATTGTAATATGGTTACTGAAGCAGATTACATCGTAGTTTCGCACTCACTTACTGCCACTAGCCACGCCGAAATTTCACAACTAAATAATGAATCAATACCCCAATAAGGAATAAAAGAACAATCATCCAGCCTCCTATTCCAATAACTTGTGCTAACTTTCCAAATAAAAAAATGATAATTAAATACGGTATACAGACGACAAAAATCGCAATTAACATCCCTATGCAGCCAGTTTCTTCTATTCCGAAGTGCGCTTCAGCCCAATCTCTCGTTACTACATAAAAACTCATAATCAATTGAAACGGCCAATAAACACATATAAATGACCCCATTATTAAAATACATAGTAGTTCAAACGAAAAAATAACAAAATCTTTAATAACCTCAAATGTTTCCAACACGCACACCCCAGTTTATCTCTTTCTGTAGAAGGTCTAGGCACATTTATGCGAAAACGCCACACCCACCATTTTCAATAAAAACCGTTCCAACCTTATTCTTTATCTATATTATATCGCAAGTCCTCATTAAAATGGGGACTACAATAAATAAACTTTCACCTTAGAAATGCGAGAACATTTTAAACTAATAACCTGCCCCTACTCCCCATGCAAAAAAGCGACCACACAAAGAATGTGTAGCCGCCGTGTTGGGTGTGTTTATAGTGAGTGTATCGATTCTGCTAAGTTATCCGACAAACATGTGCACGATATCTTCGATTATACCGCCAGCGTTAGTAACAATATTAATCACGCCCTTAGCGATTCCAGCGCCGTCAGCATTCTCAGACGCTGTAACAATATTGACAACCGCTTCACCAATGTTGTTAAGGTGTTCCATTAAATTCACCCTTTCTTCCATAATTAACCATCCGGATAATTCTATTAGTTGACACGTGTCAACTAATATATTGACATAGAATTTATTTATTGTCAATTTATATAAAAATCTTTACATAAATACAACAATTTATATAAGTTAACTTAAACATTTCAATAAGATGCTATTATTCAATATGTCATATTTTGCCCAAACCCACTTGTGATTTTTCATTTTTAAAAATACAATAAAGTTGAGATTAAGGGAATAAGTTTCAATATTTCGTCGTAAAGGAGTCCAAATCCGTATGCAAGCGCGACATATTAAAATCATACAGTTATTATTAAATAATCAAAGTGAATTTATCAGTGCTACCGAAATCGCTAACTATGTTAATGTCTCGAATCGTACTGCAAGAAATGACATTAAACTCATTAATGCTAACAATGCTACGCCACATCTTATTGCAAGTTATAAAAGTCGTGGCTTCAAATTAAACTTCGACAACTATACCCCTGCAGAAATTGAAAATATCGTAGCACACCTAAGTACTTATCAGGATAAAGTAGTCATAACTATTGGATACCACCTGCTCATGGATCAGAAGTCGCATACAATAAAGGAAATCATGCGCGCCCACCAGCTATCTAAAACAGAAGTATCTGAAATCATTAACCAAATTCAAGCATGGAGTGCATCTTTCAATCTCCAGATCACTGTTCATAAACGTAACGGCATCCGAGTTACAGGCTCAGAAACACAAATTCGCAATGCTCTTTTACATTTAGATCAGCTCATTGAGGGCCATCAAGGCGTTGAACAATTGATATTGAATGAATTACCGCACGCACATCGACAAACTATCGCGACAATTATCGAGCGAACACTTAACGAGCATCATATTGCAACTTCTCAAGCACAATTACAGCAATTATTGATTCATTTCATCATTATTTACAAACGTCGAGACTATTCAACTGATGATATTACGACGAATCAACAATCACTAGAAATTGCGAAGACGTGTATGACACGTATCAACGATGCTCTTGGTTATCAAATTAACGAGACGACAGCTAAGCTATTTTCGTTTTTCATTTCGCATCACTTTAATCAATTTAGTCTGTCTCTCCAACGTGAATTAGTAAAAAGTTTTATCGACACATTAATTAAGAAAATGGAGCGACAAACGAACTTTGCGTTTTCTAATGATCACTTATTCAAAGAAAATATCTTAACGCACTTTAGTAAAATGTATTATCGAATCATCAATCACGTGTATGTAAACAATCCACTCACTACACGTATAAAAACACAATATCCATACATGTTTAATACTTTATATGAAGTACTTATATCGTTACAGAAATCAATAAATCTCACCTTAAATGAAGATGAAATTGCCTTTCTAACTGTGCATTTTCAAGCTGCATATGATAGAGAACATCAGAAACAACGCCCTATTCGCACGCTTATTGCATGTTATTACGGTATTGGGATATCTAATCTTTTGGAGACTAAGATCACACAGGACTACCCGCAAATCAAAGTCATCGATACCATTACGCTTGAACAAATCACACATTATGACTTTACTAATATCGATTTACTTATCACGACACATCAACCTGATCAAATTGATACAAACCGAACACAAATCTTACAAGTTTCGCCCTTATTAGATACTACAGATCAAGAAAAACTCGACAAAGCCATTAAAAAAACAACAAGAACTCAGAAATCACAACAATCGCCAGGTTCGATAAACACCCATATTATTTCCCAGGAAATCACATCAATGCAGGACGTATTCGATACGGCCGCTAATAGTTTACACACCACAGAACCTGACTCAAAAATCATCGACACATACATCAAGAACGCCTACACTCGCGAACAATCTTCATCAACTTATATCGGTAATGGCATCGCTATACCGCATGGTAATCCAAAGGCACTCAATCATTCTCAAATACTTGTCTTTACTAGCCAACGCGGTATACATTGGCGACATCATAAAGCGCATCTGATATTTTTCTTAGCTATCGCTGACAAAGATGCGCATGAAACGAAACACATCATGCAATCAATTGCTCGTCTAACCGAAGCAGACGTCACCGAATTATTACAACTAGACCACGAGCAACTTAAATCACAACTCAATACACTATTTTACGAATAATTGCCTCTATTAACGGCAATTATTCTTTTTTTACCGCTAATAAATACGCTTACACTAAATATAAGGAGGTTGAACGACATGAAAATACTAGCGATTACATCCTGCCCCAACGGTATAGCACATACGTACATGGCGCAGGAAAAGTTAGAACAGGCCGCAGACGAACTCGGCGTATCAATAAAGGTTGAAACTCAAGGTGGCGTGGGTGCTGAGAATATCCTCACTGCTCAAGAGATTCAAGAAGCAGAGGGAATTATCGTCGCAGCAGACAGACAAGTCGACTTATCCCGCTTCGACGGCAAACGTCTCATTAACGTGAACGTGCGTGAAGGTATCCATCACCCACATGAGCTCATCCAACGCATCATGAAAGGTGATGCAACAATTTATCGCGGCCAAAACCACACCGATACATCGCAACAATCCAATAACTCTAACGACTCGAACGAATCTAAGAAAGGCACTCAAATGATCTACCAACATCTCATGAATGGTGTCTCCTTTATGGTTCCATTCATCGTGGTGGGTGGTTTGCTCATCGCTATCGCCCTTACACTCGGAGGCCATCCTACATCTAAAGGACTTCAAATTCCTGATGATTCGTTCTGGAAATCAATTGAAAATATCGGTGCACTATCATTTAAATTTATGGTACCTATACTCGCTGGGTACATTGCCGTAAGTATCGCTGATAAACCAGGTCTCGTTCCCGGTATGATTGGAGGCGCAATCGCTGCAGACGGAAGTTTCTACGGTAGTGATGCAGGTGCTGGTTTCCTAGGTGGTATCGTCGCTGGTTTCTTAGCAGGTTACATTGCTAAATGGATTAAACAGATTCCGGTTCCTAAAGCAATGGCTCCGATTATGCCAATCATCATCATTCCAATTATTTCGTCCTTAATCGTAGGACTTATATTTATTTTCGTGATTGGTGCCCCTATCGCTCATATATTCGAAGGTCTTACATCTTGGTTAAAAGGCATGCAAGGTACCAATATTGTAATTCTCGCATTAATTATCGGTGCAATGATTGCCTTTGACATGGGTGGACCGGTTAACAAGGTTGCTTTCCTATTCGGTTCTGCACTCATTGCTGAAGGTAACTATAGCATTATGGGTATGGTGGCTGTTTCAGTCTGTACTCCACCTATTGGTCTTGGCTTAGCGACATTTATACGTCGTCGTAAGTTCAACCATGCTGAAATTGAAATGGGTAAAGCTTCATTTACTATGGGACTCTTCGGTATTACTGAAGGTGCAATACCTTTCGCTGCACAAGACCCATTACGTATTATCCCATCTAACATGATTGGTGCGATGATCGCATCCGTTATTGCTGCAATTGGTGGCGTAGGTAACCGTGTCGCTCATGGTGGTCCGATTGTAGCTGTATTAGGCGGTATTGATAAGATCTTATGGTTCTTTATCGCTGTTCTCATCGGTAGTTTGGTTACGATGGCGACTGTCATTCTGCTTCGCCGTAGCAATCCAGCTGCTCAAGTCGATACGACTCAGGCTGACAGTGGTTTAGATGCGAGCGAAGAGACTGAAGACTCTAGTGAGGTTAAAAGGGTTGAAGGAAATCAAGCAGAATCTACTGATTTTACTGAGATGTCAAATTCTGGTACTAGCATACCAGCAAATGAGACGGAAGCTAATAATTCCAGTGTCAATACTAACTCAAACATTTCTACAAATGCAGGCAGTGCTGATACTATAGCAGACAAAGCGATTGATCCTGCAAACAAGGATGTGAAATCCAACTCAGACTCTAGCATTTTCCATAAAAATCTCATCACAATGAACCAACAAACCCTCACACGTGATGAAGTCTTTGACCAGCTGATCACAAACCTAGCACAACAAGGATATGTAACTAATCAAGAACAGTTGAAACGAGATATCTTGAAACGCGAACAAGAATCAACGACAGCCATTGGCATGAACGTCGCAATTCCACATGCGAAATCAGAAGCAGTGAACGAACCTGTCGTGTCGGTCTTGAATAACAAGCATGGTGTGCACTGGGAAAGTCTCGATGGCACTGCACCACAAATCGTCTTTCTCATCACAGTGCCAAAGGAAAGTAGCAATGAACATCTCAAGATACTACAACGCTTATCACGCGCACTAATGGACGATGACACACGCGCACAACTCATTGAGGCTCAGGACACTGAGACAATCTACAACCTATTACAAACCATTTAATCAAGATGACAGAAAGGAGTACAATTTATGGCACTATTTCTAGAACCCGTCTTCCAACAACGCATTTGGGGCGGACGTAACTTGGAGCTATTCGGCTACGATATCCCTACTGACTCAACTGGTGAGTGTTGGGGAATATCTGCTCATCCTCATGGACCCAATCGTGTAACTAACGGCCCTTATAAAGGAGAAACACTCGATCAACTGTGGGAGTCTCATCGTGAACTTTTCGATAATGATTCACGTAACGCTTTCCCTTTACTGACTAAAATACTAGATGCCAATGACAAGCTATCCGTACAAGTTCACCCTGATGATGACTACGCGCGCCAACACGCTGGTGAAAGTGGCAAGACTGAATGTTGGTATATCTTAGATTGCAAAGAAGATGCAGAAATTATTTACGGTGTAGATGCTGATAGTAAACAAGAAGTTGAAGAACTCATTGATAAACAAGCATTCGATGACTTATTCCATCGCGTTAAAGTGAAGCCAGGCGATTTCTACTACGTACCAGCTGGCACTGTCCACGCGATTGGCGAAGGTATCATGATACTTGAAACCCAACAATCATCAGATACGACTTATCGTATTTATGACTATGATCGTAAAGATAAAGATGGTAATAAACGCGACTTGCATCTTGAAGAAAGTAAAGCTGTAATTGATGTTAGTAATAAAACGCCTAATACTACCCCTGAAGTCACTAAATACGGAGAAAATACTTATACAGAGTTTGTCTCAAACCATTTCTTTACAGTTGGTAAATGGAAAATGGCGGAAAGTTTAAATTACGAGAAACCACACAGTTATTGCCTGATTTCAGTGATTGAAGGTAACGGAGTGATCGAAGTCGATGGTACAAACTTTGATATTGAAAAAGGCACTCATTTCATTCTGACAAGCGAGGATAAAAATATCACTTTCAAAGGTCAATTAACCTTTATCGTGAGCTATAGCTAATATATTGAGAAGCGAAACCGAAACTGAGGAGATTTTGGAGTTTCGCTTCTTTTTTGTTGGAGGAGATAGAGTTACATTTTTATTTCTTCCCCACTAAACCTATAACTATATGCGTAATTGTCGCTAATCCAATACTAAAGAAGATTACGATGATCACATTTAATAAAATACTCCATACATTGTACGTCGGTAAATATGCGAATAAGAAGAACATAGGTACTAAAAATATTAAATCATACCAACCTAGATAGGTAAGTGAATATTTTAAGTTCATTGTAGGGCCTCCAGATTAGTTAGTCAGAATATGATTTAGATAATAGTAAATGAGAACAATCTACGAATTGAAGCGCTCACTCAAGCAGTATGAGTGGGCGCTGCTAATTACGTTATACCTAAAATTACTGAGTACTAAAATGAATCAGTTATACCTAAAACCTCTAGCCTTATTATATAAGAACCACCCCCATTAATAAACTAAAATATCGAGCTCCACTTAATGTTAATTTCCTCTCCTTTTCTCGACCTATCCCACCCGTTACTCTACCGCAAAATCTCTCATGCCAATATGCGCTACTCTGCCCCCTGGCATATTCGACCACAAATTCTTAACCCCACCGCCAAATATTTCTCCCCCACACAAAAACTCCCCCCCTATCACTCAAACTATGTTTAAGTAATTAGGGGGAGTCCACACATTAGAAACGAACCAAACTCAATTCACCTTATGCATCTTTACGTTTTCTGAAACTAATTAAGCCCAAACCTGTCATTAATAGAGCAATTGCTGTGATAGTCATTCCTGAATTTTCTTTACCTGTATCTGGTAAAGATTCAACTTTCTGCACACCTTGTTGTTGATTAGCGTTTTGTTGTGCATTTTCGTCAATCGCACTTTGATTTACTGATTGACCTTGCTGCATATCACCTTTTACTTGGTTACCGCTATTTTCTTGAGTGTTACCTGCTGCTTGGTTACCGCTATTTTGTTGATTATCCGCAGCTGCTTGACCGCCATTACTTTGCGTATCTTGCGCAGCTCCATTTTGTCCATTAGAGTCTTTTTTCTCAACTAAATCATAATGACCAATTTTCTTGAAATCCTCTACTGCACCATAGCGATATTTAACGTCACCATTTTTATAAACGTGGTAGTCCGCTGAACCATGCATAGACTTGTTAGCTGCAGGAACTTCGATATAGTCACCTTCATCTTTAGGCTCTAGGAAATTCTTTTCACCCGCATTATGACCATTCTCTGCACCAATTTGGATTGCGATGTCCGTTGCGTTGTCCTTTGTGACCGTATCGTAGTTCGCAGCGTGAGCCTCATGTGCACCTGCGCCTCCAAAGATGAGAGCTCCTGTAAGTACTGTTGCTGAAGTGATACCTAATTTCTTCATAAAATGACCCTCCATTTAGATAAATTTACACTTGCAGTATAACGAATAGAGGCGACATATTATGTCATTTACAGTAGAAATTATTAATTTCTGTAATTTATTCTTAATTGATTAGGTAAAATGTCCTGTATCTTAAAACAAGAACACCAACAACATCGGCCCTATTAAACATAGATTCACGATATTAATAAACATACTAACAAGACCCACATCTTTCTTCGCATAGAAATAATACCCCAGCGAAATCACCAACAACACGAGACTAGCTGCCATAAAATACGTGACGATATTTAGCCCGCTATAGCTCAAATTATGATAATTAATAATCAGAAGAGCCACTAATATCAAATAGTTAATAACGTTCACAGCGTAAAAAAGAGATTTCATATATTCGTCCTTTCATATTTTCTCAATAAATGTCCGACGCACAACTGCACTTCATCAAATCGCCTTTTCACACTTTCTCAAATAATTATCAACGCAAATCGAAGCTTCGAACACTCGCTCAATAATAATTCCCATCGCACATCCACACTTACACTCACCTAACGCACATCCGCTCTTCAATCAAACACTTTCTCAAATATCGATTCGCACTTCCATGCTTCACTTCTACAACTCGTTTTTTCACATTTTCTTAAATCATCGCCCATGGTTATTTAATATAGTCAATTCTTCTCCGTCCTTAAACAACGCCCCCACATCCCCACACCACAAAGAAAGATCACACGCATGGTGTGACCTCGTTAAATCCATAGACGATTTTCTTTCTCAACGTGCTCTCGCGTACCCAAACACATGTAGACAAATAGCCATATACCTATGATTAAACCTATGAAGTTGATGATTGTAGCGAGTACTGAACCTTCTCTTGGAAAGGATTCAACTAATACTAAGACAAGATTTAAATAAACGAGAAACCCTTTCCGGTTAATATCATGTAATCGTCGCACTTGTACTGCAATTTGTGGAATAATCATCGCGATTACAAATATAAGAACAATTCCTGAGAGAGTATTTACTAGCCAAACCAACTTAGAACTTGAACTGGCATAAATCAACACAAGCAATATAGCCATGATCACTATATTAACCAGCGTCGGCACCCAGTATTCTTTTCGCGTGGAATGACCTTTAAAGTCAAAGTAGCGTCGCCAGAATGAGCGATATGCATTCATACTACTCTACCCACCTTTGTCGTTAATATATTGTTGCTACTTCATAGACCTACTGCACATCATTTTCTTCTTACTATAAGCATTACATAACTTTTATATCCTTTTCAACTTAAATATTAAATGATAGTTAAAAACTATTCATTCCTTATCATTTTAGTTATTTCAGTTCTTTCCTCATTTTTGCAGTGATTTCTTTAAATTTTCACTATACTTTTACGGATAAAATGGTAAAATAAGTTTGAATCTAAGTGAAAAAATCACAATCTAAATGATTCAAAACGTGATATTTTTATTGTCTTTCTCAACTACTTCTTAAGAAGTTAAAATTATCATCATAATTACCATAAATTATTAACAAAATCTCCTTATAACCTAATAATTTCACTATTCAAGTAGTAAAATTGAACTATATGAATAGAATTAAAGTGAAAACTTTAAGTATTCGAAATTTTCCACCAAAATGATATAATAGCGCACTAAATTTACCATATTTCATTTATAAGTAAAATTGATACTAGATTTTTAGCCAAGATATTGTATTATAGACTTAAGGAATCAATCGAAAGGGTCCTATAAAGCGCAAAGCGTTTGATTCCTAATACATCACAGAAGGAGCTGAACTCCCCCATCTCAGAAAAAAATATATTAATAACTAGAGATAGTTGAAGTTGACTTCAAGAGAGAAGTTCTCCAAAGTGACATCGGAGAATAAAAACTTAAAAGATCTTAAGAAGATTATATGAGAATATTTAACGGTGAAACTCATCTTCTTAAGAATCTATGTACCTCAACACTCTCAAACTTCAACTTACAAACATCTGAAGGGTAATGTCACACTATCATCGAGATACCTCTTAAATAATCTAAACTATGTGAGCAAATAAATTGTTTAAATCTTATAGATCTCGATATATATAGTGGAAATTCCCCCTGTTAGAACATCATGAATATTTATCCTCAACTTCCACTTTAACAACTTTCAGATGAACCGTCGCACTCAGCAAATAACGATTGATTTACAATTTAATAGCTTTCTATGACAACTAGAATCAACATCATTAAGGAAAGCGTTTATTTATTCATCAATAACCTCATTAAGGAAAGTATGTATCTCTCGAGAATACAGGAGAGGCCCGTTAAATATTCCTGTAGCGTTGGTGATTTCAGAAGAGATACATGGGTAAAGTGTTTTAAGTATTATCTTGTTGTATGTATAAGTATGTATTAATAATTTAAGTTTCATTAGATGAAAAGGAGTGGATAGTCTATAACACTAGGCTATCCCCCTCCTTAAAAATTACAGTTAACGCGTTTATAAATACTCGTCATTGAATATGTACCTCATACGATATACTATGACTTATATTTGTGAAAGTTAATGTTAAGTAATTGTTCTTAAACCCGTATATTTAATGGTTGGGTTTATAAAAATAAGTGTACAAAGTGTTTTGATAACTAAAAAGGGAGGATAGCCTGGTTCAATGGGCTACTTCCTTCCTTTATAAATACTATTCAAGTATTTATAAAAGTTATCTTTTCAGTGAAACCCTGATACTCTAACCTATCACTGATGGTAATTAATATTAAGTAATGTTTTTAAACCGATATATTTACCGGTTAGGTTTATAAAATTAATTGTGCAAAGCATTTCTAATCACTAAAGTGCGAGACAGCCCTAATGTGTGGGGCTGTCTTTTTTTAACAACACGCATTTTAAGTGCCATTTATCTTACACGAACGGCTTTAGTAGAGGTTGCTCAAGATGAAATTAGTTATTCTTTAAACACAATTAATCATAAATCTAGAAAACATCTTAATAGAGATAATCAAATGTACATTTAACTTTGAAAGTGTAGCGCTTAAGTGAAAAAACAACGTATAAAAATTAGAAATCTCAGCAAATGATAAGGGAGCACATTAAAATGAAGAAAATCAAAATAGTAGATGTAGTACTAAAGTATATAAAGACAATTATTTTCGAAAAAAATGCAGTACTTAACACAAAAGATGCAGTGGATATCGTACAAAACTATCTTGGAGAACGCGACAGAGAACACCTTTCAATAATATGCTTGAATGCGAGATGCGAACCCACTCATTTACAAATCGTCGCTATAGGAGATCTATGTCATAGTACTGTCCATCCGCGTGAACTAATGAAAGTCGCTATCCTTTCAAATGCGGCAAGTATTATTATTACGCACAATCACCCGAGTGGTTACGTAATCCCTTCTGTTGAAGATATAGAAATGACACATCTTATGAAGCAGGTATGTCATATCATGCAGATCAACTTATGGGATCATATCATATACAGTGGGGAGAACTATTACTCTATATTGCAAGAATCCCCTATCTTTAATCACGACCTTTTGCCAACGGATGAAGATGAATAGAACGGTAACTGGAGCTATATTAAGATTACTGTTCACGTAAGGTTTATCTTTCTTAAGGTCACCTTTTAAGCATGAAGGATATAGGTAGATTAGGTTACGAGATAAGTTCTTGGTTAACAAAATTTGATATTGAGTAAGCTACTAGTTATCAGTTCCTTTACTTTCCTTTTATGATATATGGTAGCTTTAATTGATTAACAATAGGGATAGCCTACTTAGATAGACTATCCTTTTTTAAATAACCATTATTATAGTAAGATTAGGTTACAGTAAAAATCAGTAAAATGATTGATATTAATTCACTAATTATTGATATATATCATTTCTTTTTCTTCAAAACTTCTTCAATATTTTTTAATCTTTCATAAACTCTTTTATTATAATCAACATCTTTGTTTTCTTTCATCTTTTTATTTAAAATGTCATAAAGTAACCATACAACTACGAACAGTGACACTCTTATACATGAAAGAAACATCATTAATAAAATAAGAGAATGTATAAACACAGATTCAAAAAATAAACCATCTAATACAGAATATAATATATATACAAAAGAAATTAATAACCCTATAATTATATATCTAATTGAAATCAGGTAATTTTTCTTACTTAATTTATCTAATCCTCCTCCTATCATGTAACTAGGATATATTAATAGTATCGATATATACATTCCAATAAATATTGAAGCTACATTTACTAAAACATCATTTCTTTTATCAATGATCAATTTAAACACAGAATTTAATATGTTGTTATGACCAAGAAACCAATAAATTAAGCTATATAACACAAAAAATATAAACAGAAGATATTTCTCTATTAAAACCCAAATTTTTTTCATTCAAATGCCTCATTTTACACTTTTTAAAATGTATATATTCTATCAATGTATTTTAATCCACTTAAATATTTACTTACTTTTCTGTTCAGTATATTGTAATGATTTTCATGATAATCTTCTTCAACTTTGTCTACTATATATTCCCAACCATCTAACCCTTCCTCTCTTTTAATTATTGAAGTGTAAAATCCATAGTCACTCAAATTAACAGTTTTAATTTCTCCATTATCAAGTTTATACCTTACGTTAAGTTTAGCAAACTCTTCATTTAAATTATTTTGTAAAATTAACTCTATAAAAATCATCATTGTTTCTTGATCTAACTGATTTCTAGAAAATCTCCCATTACTAATCTTAATGTCTACTAAATTACCACCATCATTTTGCAAAAAGTTACTTATTGCACTCATCATTTCAGTAATAGGACTTATAGTATTATTTTCATCTAATCTATCTAAATCTTTTAACTTATCATTTAAACTAAAGCTCATTTCTATAAATTTGATTTGTTCAGCTTGTCTTAATTCATCTATATTAAAAGTCTTTTCAATTGGTACTAATTTAAACTCCCATTTTTCTTCATTATTATCAACTAAAAAAGATGAAAAATATCTTTCAATCTTAGTTTTTCGGGGCCCAAAATGATTATACTCATACATAAACAAATTATTTACATCACAATGATAAATTGAAATGGGCTCCACTATATCGAAATCTATATCATCTAGTTTATCTGTACCTCTTTCACCTTGTTTAGGTTTTTTACTTCTATATCTACCCATGCATAAATAATTATCTTTTATATCGTTTTTTTCATTCTGAGTTCTAAATTTTATAATAGAATAATATTCTCCATCAATCTTTGTCTCTCGTTCTTCGACATCAAAATTATTAATATGGTCGATAAAACTATTAATCGGGGTTGCGGTAGGCTCAGAATTACAATATATAATAGGTATGTAAAAATTTACCTTTTTGTCCATCCACTCAACACCTCTTTCATTATATTAAATGTAAATATTGAAATGAGTCACTCAATTATAATGCCTATGTTACATCAAAGTCATCATATATAAATCGCTACTTCTATATGAATAAGAAAGAGCGTAACCTTATAGGAGAATAAATAATTTTGATCTTTTCTCTCTGATATGAAAGGTTTAGACACCAGATTTCATGTTAATTGCTTTTAAATTAAATTTTACGGTTTGATCAGGAAATATTTGTTTCTACTTTATCTCAAAGATACTTTCTTTGACATTTATAAATTGAATTCTGGACGCGATAAAATCTCTTACTTTTTAACTAATAAGAAACTTTATACTAGTTAATATTCTACTTGGCCTCTTTCTTAAAACAATAATGAGTTTCTATATAGATTTAAAAGCACTTGTCTCATCTTTATAATATACTGTCAATATTTAGAACAGTTTAAACAAACATTTTTTGTAAATAACCTTTCTTTCTTTCTTTGAGTTTACTTATTAGTATACTATGACTATATATTTCATTATTAAATTGTTTCCAAATATCACCTATTTTTTTCTGTTCTTCAAGAAATGGTAAATTTAACTTTAAATTTAGTAATGTTTTTTCATATATTCTTCTACTTCCTGTGCCAGTAGAAAAAGCTTTTATCGCTTTGTAAAAGTTTTCTCTCGAAATATATGCTAATAAATACTCTTTATTTATTAGATTGTAATCAAGATCTAATGCTGGTATGTCTCCAGAACTATAATACCCGTCTAAATAAGATGGAATAATATCAAATGCTCCATTAAAGAAATTTTGCTTACCATAGATAAACTGACCTTTATATCGTTGATAGTATACTGTAGCGCCTAATTTCAAAGTTCTGGTATTTTGATATTTCGATACACCCTTACAGTGTAAACCTACAGTAAGAAGCTGAGAAGGACTAATATTCTTTCCTTTTATTAATTCGTTTGGCACGCTCATAAAGTAATTAAACTTCTTCTCTTCCCACTCTGGATAATCATTTCCATTCTCATCCTTAAACCGCAACTCTTGTGAGAAGATCTTCTGCATATATCCCTTCTTTAACTCCTCCAGCTTCTCTAGCTTTTGCTCTTCCAGCTCAATTTGTCTATCTAGCTTACTGAAAAAATCACCGATTTTTTGTTGTTCTTTAAGCTTTGGAATATGCACCGATAATTTATTGTATTCTTTACTATTAATACCTGGTTGACCTGATCTTACAGACATTACTGAAACCCAATTCTTATACCTATTAGTAAATGTATATTGATATATAAATTCAGGCTCAATTTTATTATCAAATGAGAATTTTATAAGGAATCCGGCAAAATAATAATTTTTACTACCATCAAAATTTTTATGAATATAGGTTTTACCAGTACTTGCTCCAGTACGAGCAAATATTATATCCCCTTCTTTTAATAAATAATTATCATTAATTTTATTTGGTGATGTTATGCTTTGAGTATTAAGTTGTCTTGATTCATCAAAAATATCTGTTATTCTCACATAAATATTTTTGCCATCATAGGGAACTGAAGAAGCACTAATACCATACATAGATTCTAATTTTACTTCCCCCAACTTCTTCTCTTCCCATTCGCCACTAAACTTTGGGAAGCGCAGTTCTGGCACTTTTTTCTGTTCATCAGTCATGTTTATACACTCCTAATTCTTTTAGGTATCCATTGATTTCTTCTTCGACTTCTGCGATTTCTTTATCAATTTGTGCTAAATCTTTTTGAACTTGATCGATATCGACGGGTTCCTCTTCTTCGAATGTGTCAACATATCTTGGAATATTGAGGTTATAGTCGTTTTCTTCAATTTCTTCCAATTTAGCGTTATAGCTATATTTATCAACTGTTTCTCGTTTTGTATACGTCTCTATAATTTTTTCTACGTTTTCATCTGTTAAATTGTTTTGATTTTTACCTTTTTCAAAGTCATTTGAAGCATCAATAAATAAGATGTCATCGTCTGCTTCACGACATTTTTTAAAGACTAAGATACATGTAGGAATTCCAGTACCGTAGAAGATATTGGCAGGTAAACCGATCACTGCGTCTAAATAGTTCTTCTCTTGAATTAAATACTTTCTAATTGTTTCTTCTGCTCCACCACGGAAGAGTACGCCGTGTGGAAGTACGACCGCCATAGTACCTTCGTCGTCTAAATAGTGCACCATGTGCTGGATAAAGGCGAAGTCTGCTTTAGATTTAGGCGCGAGTTTACCGTAACCACTGAAACGTTCGTCGTCGTTAAACTTACTATCAGCTGACCATTTCGCACTGTATGGCGGGTTGGCAACGACCGCTTCGAATTGATCTCCTTCAAATGCTGGATTCTCTAACGTGTCGCCATTCTGAATGTCGAAGTTCTCGTAACGCACGTTGTGTAATAACATGTTCATTCGTGCTAAGTTGTAAGTGGTGTTATTGCGTTCTTGACCGTAGTAGTTATAAACTTCCGCTTCTTTGCCTACACGTAGTAACAGTGAACCTGAGCCACATGTTGGGTCGTAGACGTTACGTAATTTGTCACGCCCATGAGTGACGATTTTTGCTAAAATCTTAGACACTTGTTGAGGTGTGTAGAATTCCCCTGCTTTTTTACCCGCGTTAGCCGCAAAACGACCGATTAAGAATTCATACGCATCACCTAACATATCGATCTCCATATCACTGTGTACGAATGGTAATTCAGATAGATGTACCATGACTTTCGCGATGAGGTTTGTGCGATCTTTAACTGTGTTACCAAGACGTGTTGAACCTAAGTCCATATCACTGAAGAGTCCTACGAAGTCTTCTTCACTTTCTTGACCCAACGTAGACGTTTCAACTTTACGAATCGCGTTAGAAAGATGTTCAATATCGAAAGTTTGATTCTCAATCTCTTTGATCATGTGGCTAAATAAGTCTTGAGGTTCGATGAAGTAGCCTACACTATCAAGCAGTTCTTCTTTGAGCGCGTCTTTAAGATCTTCGTCTTCCCACGCTTCTTCGTACGTAACATCTTCACCTGATAATGCTTCGTGTGCTTCTTGCTCTGCTTTCTCAGACAAGAATCTATAGAAGATTAGTCCGAGAATGTAGTTTCTAAATTCGCTCGCATCCATGCTTCCTCGTAAATCGTTTGCGATTGACCATAATCTTTTATGTAATTCAGCTTGTTGCTGACGTTGTTTTTCAGTTACTGACATAATTTATCCTCCATTTAGTTAAGTAATTGTGCTAACAAATACTGTTCCTGTAATTTATTTTTCTTTGATTCAAGTAGTCTTTTTTTGTAAAAGAGTTCGAAGACGTTTCCGACTCTCTGTTGTTCCTCGATAGGCGGAAAGTTAATTTCTAAATTTCTAAGGCTGTTGATTGATATTTTTTTGATCTGTGTTGCTGTTTGAACGTCTCTGTGAATTTGACGCCGTGCCTCGTTTGAATGATTAAACCAATAGACGAAGTATCGGGCATCTAACTTCTCATTGAGCTTTACTTTACAGAAGTTAAAGGTCAGAAGATAATATGTTTCTGTAGCGTCTTGAACGACTGCGGCTTTCTGAGCTGTGAGACTAATGACCACCTCTCCAGGCTTTACGAGTTCTTTTGAACTATCATTCGCCAACGTATAATATTTCGGTATGCCGCTTCCCTTACTTACTTCAAAGCTATCTCGATTAAAGTCTTGATTGTCATAAAGCTTATAAGTGGTTCCGGCCTCGTCTTCCTTTAACCGTGAAGTTAATGTGCCTGCACTAATCGTCGCATAATCTTGTAATTTCATCGCATCACCATCTCGTAATATACTTTTATTTCTTTGTTACTAAACTTAGTATATCACAAAAAGGAGATAACGCAATAATAATTTATTACGAAATCTCCTTTTCTTATTTTAAACGCTATATTTCTCTGATACTTCTTCTACGAACGACGTAATCGCATTCTTAGTATTCACTCTTGTCTTCAAGCGCATACCTTTTACCATAGCGTTGAGTTCGTCTTTATTCACGTCTCCACTATATTGATATTCTGAAGTAAGATCGATGAGCTGATCTTCATTAATATCATGTGTATCCGCAAATTCCTCAAATTCGCGCTGTAACTTTTTATTCTCAAAATCAATATACACGCGATCGATATCTTCTTCCTCATGAAGATGCGGTACAACATCATCAATAAATTCACGAATGAGATCGCGTTTCAAACGAAGTGTTGGATCATCAGCAGTATCTAAGATACGACGAATTTGTTCACGATTGCGACGTTGCTCGGCACGGTTTTTCAAATCAATGTTACGGACAAGGTCAAGAATGTAAGAAACATTAATTGTATCATTTCTTAAAATTTCAATCTCAAAGTCGATATCATTTAAGATTGAAACTTTATCTTTCTGACCTGCTTTTGGCTTCACTTCATCATAAATCGCAAAGTATTTACTCTTATAATCTTCAAACTCTTGCTCACTCATGCCCAACTCGTCTTCTGTGAAATTAAATTCATCAAAGGCTTTCAAACGCAAGACGAGTTTAGAAAGTAAACGATACGCTTCTACGAACGATTTCTTACCTTCCTCATCCTGAACTTGGTCCATAAATTGAGGATCTGGCGCGATTTGCTTCAACTCTTTCAAAGCATCTAAGAATTCTGATTTATATTCAGGATAACTGCGCATTAATACACGGTCTGTATCATCCGTTTTAGAGAATATACGTAAGGCCTCATCAGTGTTTTCTTTTAAATTACGGTAATTCACGATCTTACCAAATGGTTTCGTCTCTTTCTCAACGCGATTCGTACGTGAGTATGCTTGAATCAAATCATGATATTTCAAATTCTTGTCGACATACAGCGTATTAAGTACTTTGCTGTCGAAACCAGTTAAGAACATATTTACAACGATGAGAACATCTATTTTATTATCTTTAACACCTTTTTTCATATTTTTAGAAATATGGTTGAAATACTCTGAGAAAGTGTCAGTGTCGAAGTTCGTATTAAAGTTTCGATTATAATCAGCAATCATCTCTTCTAGCTTGTCACGAGAGTGGTACTTTTGCGCGCCTTCTTTATCATCTTCATTAGCTTGGTACGTATAAATGCCGGCCACTTTCAAAGGACGTTCCATCTCTTTATTAACTTTTTTAAACATCTCATAGTATTTAATCAAAGCTGGAATACTTTGAACCGCTAATATACTAGAATATTGGCGATTTCTCGTGTATTTATCATGATTCGCACAAATGTGTCGCACAATCATCTCTATACGCTCATCCGCGAGCCACACCTCATCTGTATCAATCGCTTCGACTAACTCGTTGTTCTCATCTGTCGGCAATTGGTCACTACTGAAAGTATTAATATAGTCGACTGAGAAACCGAGTACGTTTCCATCATGAATTGCATCTTTAATGAGATATGTGTGAAGACAACGACCAAAGATGTCTGCCGTACTACGACCGTCTTGACTCATATTCTCTTCGAAACGTGGCGTACCAGTGAAACCAAAGAATTGCGCATTGTTAAAGTGCTGACGTACGATGCGATGCATATCACCAAATTGACTACGATGGCACTCATCGATGATAAACACGACTTTGTCATTCTTATATTGTTCTAAGAGATGTGCGTTGTTCTGAACTGCTTTAGACATTTTTTGAATAGTTGTGACGATCAACGGTAAACTTTTATCATTAAGCTGGCGAACAAGCTGATTAGTATTTTTCGTTTTATCCACCGCTCCGTGAGAGAATTTGTTAAATTCTTCTTCGGTTTGATTATCCAAGTCCTTACGATCGACGAGGAAGATGACTTTCTTAATATCCTCCTGTTGCGCCAACACCTGACTCGCTTTAAACGACGTCAGCGTCTTCCCACTCCCCGTCGTATGCCAGATGTAGCCATTGTTATTCGTCTCCGTCGCTTGCGCCACTAACGCTTCAACCGCATGGACTTGGTATGGTCGCATCGCCATGAGTAACTTATCCGTTTCGTTGATGATCATGTAGCGTGAGACCATCTTCGCTAATTGACATGGACGTAAGAACGTTTCCGCAAAGTCTTTCAGTGTGTTTACACGATTGTTCTCTTTGTCACTCCAGTAGAACATGTGACTTTTGTAAATTTCACCATCATTATTTGAAATATAACGCGTTTCTACTCCATTACTGATGACAAACAGCTGGATGTAGCGGAATAAACCTGTATAATTCTGCTTACGATAACGCATCACTTGATTAAATGCTTCATTGATGTCGACACCGCGACGTTTCAGTTCTATTTGTACAAGCGGTAAGCCGTTAATGAGAATAGTGACATCATATCTCGCATTATACTTATCCTCCACCGCTACTTGATTCGTCACTTGAAACTTATTTTTACACCACTTTTGCGTGTTAAAAAACGATAAATATAGTTCACTTTCATCATCATGTTTGAGAAGAAACTTATCTCTCAAAATCTTCGCACTTTGGAAGATACTTTTACCGTTAATTTGAGTTAAAAGACGTTGAAATTCACGATCAGTGAGCGGCTGACCATTCAATTTATCTTTGTGACGTTCATTCAATATCTGTCTAAAGTTATTCAACAACTCTTCTTCATTATTTATCTTTACAGGCTCATATTTGAGACCTTTCAACTGCCCCATTAATTCCTGTTCCAATGCGTGTTCACTTTGATAAGCCATGACATTCACTCTTTCATACATTCTTACTTATAATGTATCATATTACGTGCCAATTTATTAATATATTTAGGGATTAGATATAGGTAAATTGGAGAATTTTTACGAGGAAAATGTATCGCATAAATATAAAAGAGACACCTCACTACTAAGGTGCCTTATCCACTAAAAATCACGTTCCACTATTCCCTATATACAATCTTTTTAAAGGTCTCTACATCTGTTAAAGCTTCCTGTAACTTATTCTGTCTGGAAAGCGATACGAAAATAGAGCAAGCCTCTGCCTGACAATTAATCGCCTTTTTCGGATTAAATTCTATATCGGTAAACGCATCATATTCTAATATTTGTTTAGCTATTTCTTTATTTTGGGCTAATGTATTAACATATATCCAATTATAAAATAATGTTTTAGGCTCTAAAGGAAACTCTTGATTGAAACATTCAAATGCGACAATCTCGTCATTCTTATTTATTTCTTTTAATATTTTCTTCATTTCTCTAGAACTGTAGCCTTTAGCTAACAAGTGATTTTGACTTCCCGCCTTTTTATATACCTTACTAGATTGAAAGACTTGTTCTAAAGTGTATTTCTTCCCTTGTTTAGTTCGCATAGTTAAATTAAAGGAACTTGCCTCTTTACCTAAAGGCAATTTAGACTTGCTGGAGACTTCTAATATATTATATCTGGGTTGCTTTTTAATAAAGTTCATATGCAGACTTTCAATGCTTTTTTGTTTCTGTTCGATTGCAAATCCTGGATACCATTTAAATGCAACTTGTTCTTTCTCGAAAGAATCTGTTACTTCATCAACATAATAAACATATCTATAAGCCATACTCTTCCCTCTCTAATATTCTTTCTTCTGGAATTTCTCCCATTTCTAAATGACTAAGTAGCTCTTTTCTATCAAACATTTCCTCTGAACAGATAATTTCATAGTTTTCAACATCTATGCCGCAAAGATCTAGTCTTACACACTCTTGAAATGCACGTGTTTCATTTGGAAAGATAATTCCTTTAATATAATCCTTGAGAACGCTCTCATATATTAATACTTCAGCTTGGATATCCGTTGGCAGATTAGATGGTCTAAACATATTACGTTGTATCGTGCGTTTACCTTCTACCATTCCGGCAAAAAGACTTTCAAATCCTTCTTCTCCCGCTTCAATCAGACGTCCACCCTTGGTCGCTGCATTGACCGGACAAAATTTCGTTGTATCATTTATGACATTAGGATCAATTTCTAGTATAACCCATTCTCTAAATAAATCCTTCTTTCTTTTATTCTGCACGGTAGAGAAATATAAGCAGTTAGGATATTGAACTGACGTACAAATATAATCTTCATGTTGATCATAACGCTGTTCATCTATTTTTTGTAAAAACGATGTATCCTCAATAAAGTTATTGGCCACAATACCATTACTACTATCCTCTCCATTTCCAAGGATAAAAGGTAGGTTTTTAGCTTTAGTAAAATGACAAAGTCTCGTTATACCTCTGTTCTCGATGATTTCTTTATACATTATTCTCACCCCGTCATTTGATGTATTGAATTAATTTTTCTTCTTGAAGTAAAGGATGCAGTTCTCCCGTGTACGAAAGAATTAATTTATCTTTAGCTCTGGTAACCCCTACGTATAATTGGGCTAAATATTTTTCTAAAAGCTCATCTTCTATATCTTCTATGTCAAAATCTTCTGTTGAAATATCGAGTTCGTTATTTTCATAGTTCAGTAACTCAATGAAATTGTCTTTACTCAATAGTGGCATTAAAACAGTATCAAATTCTAACCCCTTGATATTGTTATAATTTCCAAAGAACTTTGTTTCAGTACTATACCTATCATTAATTTGTTTGACCTGTTTTAATCTAATATGGTGTTTTTTGCAGTTGTATAACAGTAAACCAATTTTGTCTGGAGGTGTTATTACTAACACTTCTTCCTCTTCAGGCGCTTCTTTAATATATTCCATTACACTATCCAATTCTCTGTATTGGCTAACGTGTTTAAGAATTTTCGGCTCTTCGCCTTCTCTTTTTCCATTTTTCGCTCGTATATATAATTCGCTGTTTTTATCAAAGTACGTGGACTGGGATAGGATTTCTGCGAATTCGCTTATTTGTTTACTGTTTCGATAGTTTTGATTAAGCATATGTTTTTCATATTTATTCATATTAATACCGACCGATTTAAAAGAAACTCGCTTCCCATAAATCCCTTGATTTATGTCTCCTAATAACGTCACAGTCCCCTCACTATGACAAAGCGCATTGATCGTTTTCAACATATCGGTAGTAAAATCTTGAAATTCATCAATAAATATATACTTATAATTAAGAACATCGTTAATTTCCTTAGTATCCTCGATCTTATGTAGAATTTCGCGGACCAAACTACCTATATCTTCGTAATCATAAAACCTTGGATTTTCGCCACTTTCCCTTAATTCTTTATATTTTTCAAAAACTGTATAAAAGTACTTTCTTTTATCACGAGTTATACGTGTATCTTTACGACCGATTCTTTCGCTGTCATAATATTCTTCTTCATCCTTGATAGACATTTGTTGCATCCACTTAATTTCGTTAACAAATGTTTGGACTGGTCTTTGATATGAAGACTCCTCAGGATTTTCTTCTCTCATGTCTTCAATAATTTGAGAAACTAGTTTATTTCTCTCATCATGATATAACCATAGACGATCGTTTTGAGGATTGATATATTTTTTACTATCCTCGATCACATCACTATAATTCTTTACTAAATGAGATAGAATTTCATAAAGAAAGCTATGATAAGTTTGGATATATAAATTTTGCGGATATTCCTCATTACGTTTATTTAGAATTAGTTTAAGTTTTTTCTTCATATCTTCATTAACTGGCTTATTAAATGTTAATAACACGATTTTTTCTTCAGGATGAATCTTAGCTAACCAAAACACTCGATATAAGGCTAATAAAGATTTTCCGCTTCCTGCACTGCCAGTTATCATCATATTTTGCTTTTCGGGCACGTATAATATTTCTGTCTGGTGTCCTATAAGAGTTGGTAAATTCATAATATACTATCCCCTTCAACTATTAATTCTAAGAGACCTGTATTCTCTCAAAATGAGTTAGTACTCTCTCTTAGTGTAACATTAAATTTTTCTGAATATGTGATTTTTTTGAAATATTACGGTATAATTTTATTAATAATTCACTATTGGAGTGCTTATATGTGCAAAGAGGAGAACCAAACACAACACCATTATGAGAACAAAAAATATGAATATTACTCAACACCTTCTCAAGAATATAGGATGATTAATAAAGGTGAAAGAGCCACAATTGTACATTTAAAATCTATCTTAAAAGCGTTTGTAGAAAGTAAAATCATCACAAGATGTGATTTGTTCAATGATTTAGTAGTTGTGGATGGAAACACTATGAGACAAATCGATCACCTAATATTAACAAACAGAGGAATCTTTATTATAGAAACGAAACATTGGAGAGGAGATATTTATTACAATTTCTCAAAAGAAGACTTAAAAAAGGTGAATTTATATGGACTAGGTGATTATTTATACAGTCCGGAGACAAACAACTATTTTACATTTGTTCTTACAAATACAAACAACGAACTCATATTCAATAAATACGGCCATCCGTTTCAACAAGTATGCGAAGCTCAAAAAGTTCTTGGAAAAGTGCTTAACGGTCAGTATATTAATCTTATTGTTTACTTCAATCATCCCGAAAGTAATTTATACATAGGCACAAAACATAAATACATTAAGTGTGCTGAGTCTCGGAATGACCTAAAAATACAATTAATTAACTGTATAGATCATAGCCGTTTTGAATTAAATGATAGCTTATATACCACAATAATTAATCAACTAGAGAATTATAGTTCGTATAATCATATTTCATTTAACTCATAAAAGACAGGAGTTTAATTAAAAATTCCTGTCTTTGGTATAATGTTATATTTTATTATTAAATGTAGTGCTTATAAGACCAAACCAATCATTGAAGCAGAAATGATTGAAGCTAATGTTGCACCAAGTAATAAACGTAAAGCAAATGAAGCTACTTCATTACCTTGTTTACTACTAATTCCTTTAATTGCTCCTACAATAATACCTACGGTTCCAAAATTCGCAAAACTAACTAAGTAAACTGAAATAATACCAGTTGTTCTTTCGCTTAATTCTTTAGAAATGTGTTGGAAATCGAGCATCGCTACAAATTCATTAGTGATTAATTTAGTAGCCATTATAGAACCTGCTTTAACAGCCTCACCCCAAGGAATACCCATAATAAATGCTATTGGAGCAAATACATAACCGATCAATTGTTTAAAGTTCAAGCCAACAGCACTAAAAACAAGACTGATTCCATGCATGAGAGAAGTGAAAGCTAGTAACATAATCGCTACTATAATAGCAACTTTAAAACCGTCAATAGCACTGTCACCTATCATTTGAAAGAAAGGCACACGCTTGGATTTATTTTCTTCTTCTTTCACTTCTACTAAATTCTCCATCTCTACATCAGTATCATCAGTAGTATAAGGATTGATTACACTTGCAACAATCAATGCACTAAAGATATTAAGTATAACCGCAGTGACTACATATTTGGGTTCGATCATTTGCATATATGAACCAAGCATAGCCATGCTTACTGCACTCATGGCTGAGGTGGTGATGGTATAAAGTTTTTTACGAGTTAATTTAGGAATTAAATGTTTAATTGTTAAAAACACTTCAGGTTGGCCTAACATACTCGTAGATACAGCAAAATAACTTTCTAAACGTCCCATACGTGTAATACTATTGATCGCAATTCCTACATACTTAATTATGAATGGCAAAATTTTAAAGTAATTTAGAATACCTATCAGTACTGAAATAAATACTAAAGGTAGTAATACATTTAAAAAGAAAGTAGATCCATTTTTATTTTGTAAATCTCCAAATACAAAATTAATTCCTACTTTGCTTAAGTCAATTAAACCTTCAAAGAATTTTCCCATAGTAGAAAGAATACTCAAACCAATAGATGTATTCATCATAAATATAACTAGTACGACCTGTATCCCTATCATAATAAGTGTCTTCTTAAAATTAATGTGTTTACGATCAAAACTAGCTAAATATGCGATAAACAAAGAAAAGAGAAGACCCGTTAAGGTAAATAAAATTGACATACACATCACCTACATTTGATTAAATGCTACTGCGATGTTTGCTCCCACAACGGCATTATTTTCTACTAATTTAATATTTGTTTGTAAACTTTTACCTTCAGTTTTTTCTACAATTTTACTTAACAAGAATGGTGTTGAATCTTTACCTTGAATTCCTTGTTCCTCAGCTTCTTTAACTGCTTCGTCAATTACTGCGTCAATGTAGTCTTTAGATAACTCATCTTTTTTAGGTACAGGGTTTGCTATAACCATGCCTCCTCCAAGTTCTAAATCATCTTTAACTTTACAAACTGAAGCAATCTCTTCAAAAGAATCAGCTGAGGAATTTAATTTAACTCCACTTTCACGAGTGAAGAATGCAGGTAATTCATCTGTTTGATAACCTACTACTGGAACACCTTTAGTTTCTAAGTATTCCATTGTTTTAGGAAGGTCTAGAATAGATTTAGCACCTGCACAAATTACAGTTACGTTAGTTTTTGATAATTCGTCTAAGTCAGCTGAAATATCCATTGTATGTTCAGCACCACGGTGTACACCGCCGATACCTCCAGTAACAAAGAATTGGATACCTGCTAAATGAGCACAAATCATAGTAGATGCAACAGTAGTAGCACCTATACGCTTATTAGCAATAATTTCTGCTAAATCTCTTCGTGAGACTTTTGCTACACCTTCGCTGTTTGCTAAAGTTTCTAAATCTTTCTCTTCTAAACCTACTTTTATATATCCGTCCATAACAGCAATAGTTGCTGGAACTGCACCATTTTCACGGATAATATTTTCAACTTTTTTAGCCATCTCTACGTTTTGTGGATATGGCATACCATGAGATATAATAGTTGATTCTAAAGCAACAATAGGTTGATTATTTTTCTTAGCTTCTTCTACTTCTTTTGATAATTTAATGTACTTTTCCATTTTTATATTCCTCCATATCTCTATATAATTGTTTTTTATCTAAGTTTTGTCGCACTGTATATTCAGTTTCTATTGTTTTACGTGAATTCACCAATCCCGCAATTAAAGTATCTTCTATAGAGTCGTTCTTTAACCAACTAAAAACTACTGCACTAGAGAAAGAGTCCCCTGCACCTGTTACATCCACAACATTATCTGATTTGCTTACTTCTTGAATGATTTCTTCGTTTTCGCTTCGGTATATGAACGGTTTTATTCCATTAGTGATGATAACGTTAGAAACACCTAGATCATTCCATTTTTTTGCCGCTATTTTCAAATCATCTAAAGAATCAATTGTTAGGTTCAAGAATTCTTCTGTTTCATCTCGATTAATAATAAGCCAATCAATCGCATGTAAAGAAGAAGGCATATTTTTCATTTTTGGAGAAGAAACTGGAATAACTACTAATTTAATATGGTGTTTTTCTGAATAAGCACATAAGAAATCTATAGCATCTTTAGATAAATTTAAATCTACTATAATGCATTTTGCTTTTCTCAGTAAGTGCGTTCGTTTAATTAAAAATTCTGGTGTGATTCTATCGTATACTTCCATATCTGCTAACCCATATTCCATGTTACCTTCAGAATTAATTAATGCAGTATATGATCCTGTGCTTGCGTGTTCAATTTGTTCAACGTGATCTAAATTCATGAATGGACTTGAAAGATTATCAATCATATCCCATTCACTATCGTTACCAGCTGCCGTTAAAAAAGCAACATTTTCTCCCATTTTACCTAAGTTCTCAGCAATATTTCGTGCAACTCCTCCTATTGATTTAGTGGAAGTCACGGGGTTTGAAGTTTCTTTAATTAATGTTTGGTAAACATAAAACTTTCTATCTACGTTAGCTGCACCAATACATACTATAGGAAAATCATCATTTAAAACATATGCTTTACCTAAAACATATTCCTTACGAATTAATCCTGATATGATATTAGCTACAGCTGGACGAGAAAGTCCAACTTCATCAGCAAGTTCCTGTTGGGAAATAAAGGGATTTTTTTGGATACGTTGATATATTAACTTCTCGTTTTTATTCACTGACGCACCACCTCTAAACAAATGTTTAAATATTAAACTTTAGTTTAAAATATAGCACTTATATTCGTTTTTGTAAACGCTTTCTTTTGATAATTTCAACTACTTCAACGTTTAGGGCTTTTAAATTTTTACTTTTAAATTTGCTACCATCAAAAATAATAAAAAAGTCATGTGAATTTCATTTTGTCAACGGTGCTTCCATACCGCTGCTATAACAATGAATTCACATGACATAAAGTCTATCTAACAAAAACTTATATAATAATTGCAGAATAATTAAAGTGTTTCCGTCCAAAATCAATCAGTTTCTCTCAAAGTGGTTATCTACTATTTGATTCAACTTCTCTTCTATTTTAAAGAAGTCTCCACCAAGATCCAATGTCGTTACACTAATTTGATTCCCGCTCATTTGAAACGTCTGATTAGGAGTAACAGCTTCGTCAGTTTTAGCGTAGAGTAACATTCCTGAGACTTTCTTTGTTTTAGTATTTGAACTTACATCTAAATTTTTCACATACGTAAAGATTTGATAGAGGTTTCCTGAATGCATTTTGGGTGTATTATAGAAATTTTGTACCGTTTTACCGTAATATTTTGCATCGATAATTAAATATTCACCTTTATACGATAGCATAATATCACTTTTCATCAGTGGCAACATGGTAGTTATTCCGTCGTCAACGACCCATGGAATATGTGAAGCTGAGACAGAGAGTTCAGGAAATTCTTTCTTATAGTATTCTAATATAAACTTTTCATATAGACGTGACATTCGCTGTTCATCTACAAAGTCCATGAACTGTTTATTGCCCTCTCTTGTAGTTTGAATCAAACCTTCAATAATTAAATTACATATTGAAATCAACATTTTGTAAGTCCGATTGTTGCTAGTAAAACGCAAATTCCAATTTATCTTGCGATAGTTTAAAGTATCTACTTGTTCAAAATAGAATGTAAGTCTTTTTATTTCTTTTTTACGCTTTTTCGGAATATCTGATTTTAGTAAAAGTGTAAGTGTCGTTTTAATAATCTGATTCATGTAATTATTGGGTGAGTACTCATCGAAAGAACAATGTAAGCGTTTATTAACAATGTCTAAATCTTTAATAGAACGAGTTACATTTATTTTTCCTCGTATCGTAGAGAGAGCATCTTCCTCTTCAATGTATTCATGATGTAGACCCCTTTTAACCTGATTAGATAAACCTCGTATCAAAATCGCAGCATAAAGCTCTGTTGAATTCTCGAAGTCCTCAGTGGCCAAATTCTTGTATCTATCCTCTTTTAACACTGTGAATGCATATGACAACATATAATAAATGTTATTAATCTTTATCATCGAATAGCACTTCTTAACGTATCGGCCCAAACATCAACTTTAGATAACTCATCAAACCAATATTCTTTTAATAATGGGATAATCTCAAATTCTACGATATTAGATAAAATAGTATCTGTTACTTGCGTTAAATTACTAAAATAACTATGACCGATGATAAAGTCATTTCCTAACATTTCGTCATTTCGTATATCATTATTTAAATCTTCTACACGCTGAATCAGTGCATTAAATTTAGGGCTTTGAAGCTTTTCTTGATATTCTTTAAAGCCTTCAGTAGAGAATCCAGCATTTATATCAAAGAATGCAAAACGTCTACGTAAAGCGTAATCAAGTATGGCCAAACTACGATCCGCTGTGTTCATGAGTCCTATAATATAGACATTACTTGGAACAGTGAATTTTTCATCTGCATATAATAATTCAAGCTCTGTACCACGCTTATCATTCTCTATAAGCATAAACAGTTCTCCAAATATTTTACTTAAATTACCACGATTAATTTCATCGATGATAAAGAAATAATCATGATCCATATCTTGCTCTGCTTGCTTACAGAAATTATAAAAAGCACCTGTATGAAGCTTAAAACCTTTTTCTGTCGGTCTAAATCCCATCATAAAATCTTCATACGAGTAACTTTGATGAAATTGAATCATTTTAACGCGGTTTTTATCTTTAACTCCCATAATCGAATATGCTAAACGTTTAGCAACAAAGGTCTTACCGACGCCAGGAGGACCTTGTAAGATCACATTCTTCTTCATTTCAAGTAGTTGTACTAAACGATTGTAATGTTCCTCACTCATAAATACCTCGTTTAAGAAGGCTTCACTTGTATACTCTGGATATTTGGTTTGTTCTTTACCTAAATCTTCTTCACTACTAGTATTAAAAATTTCGTTCAATGATTCTATGACATCTTTATAAGGAGTAATTTTGTATAACAATTTATTTTTAAGTTTAATAGATGTTGTCCACTCTCCACGCTCTTTCCAATCGATCTGATGTATATTTTTGAACTTTCCATTTGAATTATAAATATGGTATGAAGTTACTTTACCCCAACCTAATACTTTAGACTGTCCGGAAGTAGCGTATACGATATCCCCTGATTTCATTTCATGAGTAAATTGCCAAATAGCATTTGCAATATTGTTGTAACTACGATCTGTATCATTTATTTCTTGAAATTTCTTCTTAATTTGTTGTTTATCTTCGTAAGTTGAAAAGTCTTCTAACTCGTTAAATCCTAGAGCAATAATATTATTTTCTAAGAACTCTCTCCATTTAATCTCTTGTGAGTCTAGTGAAATTGTCCAATAATTCACTACTTCAACATCTTTATCAGCATCTGAAGTTTCAATTTCTCGTTTTTTCTTCTCATTGATTTCTTCAGAGTAACGCCATGCTTCATAACTGAGATCAACAAAATCATTCATTACCGTATCTTCACTTGATAGATAGTCTTTTAATTGATTCACAATCTCTAAGTACTGTTCAGCTGATATTTTGTTAGAGATGATTTCATTATGGTTTATAAATTTAGAAGGAACTTTGTTAGTTTCAAAAACATACCATCTAGTTCTAGAATCAAGATTCGCATATACCTCTGGTGCAATCCAGAATAATCCATTCGTTATCTTGCTATTTCCGTTACCTTTTTTAGCAATTACTAAATTGAAGTATTTAATAAATTGTCGCTTATACTCTTCCGTCTTATTCTTGGCATAAGCTAAAGCATTCTCAAATAATGACCATAAGTTATCGATATCTTTATCTTCACGATCCCCTAAAAAATAATAATAGGTCGCGTTCATAGTATTAATTGTTGGCACACTTTCAAAGTTTATTGGTACTTCGGAGTTAATATTGAAAATTTCAGCAACCGTCTCTAAAATTTTTATTTTATTTGAGGCTTTCATAGCACTTTTATTAAATAATCCGAATACAGTAAACGGATCAATATCCACCAATTGATGATCTTTTTCTAACTTTGGCATCCTTATATTTGTATTCTCGTATATATTTTTTACATGCTCAATTAGTTCATCACGGTTATACTTATATTTCAGTAATTTTTCAGCTAGCTCTTTGTAGAAACCAATCCATGTTCTATCTATCTCATGGCTCATACTGAACCTCCTTATCCTTTTTGAAATTAAACTAATACTTTCAGCAAACTTTTACTATACTTCATATCCAATTACTTCTCTTTTTATAGTATTTATCATATCTGGATCGGCTTTCTTCATATCATATTTATAAATCCGATTAAGTCTCGGGTTAAAAATACCTATGTATCGTATATTATCGAAAATAGAGTTTTTAGACGCCTTGCCCATCAAATAATAAATAACTAATTGTAAAGTAGTATCTTTCTGAGGTACTTGTTTAGAAACTTTAAAGTCCCACAATGTATCTTCAGTTAAAAAATCACCATCGCCAGCATGAATAGTCTCTGTATAACCACCTTCAAAGGTAAAACCATCTTCCTTAAATTCACCTATTTTCTCGAAAAATGAAAGACTTCTATCTACTAGTGATTTAATGTTATTGATAGTCTTATGGTCAGGAATCTTAGTTTCCGGGGGCATTAACCCTGCTCGATAAACAGTATCATATTTAACTAATTCACATGCATTTATAATAGATTGATCATCATTATCTTTAATATTTGATAATAAACTTTCCGCTTCTTTTAACTCCTCTGCTATCTCCGCACCTGTTAAAGATATACTAAATGCCTTACGAGCATCTTTGTTCAAAATCATTCGTGTTAAATAATCCACAACCAAACCGATTGTCTGAGGAGCCACACTTTCATTCTTTGTATCTATAAGTTCATCAGGTTCTAATTGTTCAACTTCAAAGGATTTTCTGTTCAAATACCCTCCACGCGGTTGCTTAACTTGCTTAATTCTTTGCGTCACAGTAGCCATTCTAATTCTCCTTTTTAGCCTAATTAGCTATTTGCTTTTCTTTTTCTCTTTGTGCTTTACTATAATCATTTACTAAATCAAAGACATCTTTATATTGATCTGATGGTACATCTTCTGAACTAGCCTCGTATACTGGCATACCTTCTTTATAAACGAATGTATTGTAGAAATCAGTAGTTGTATTATAAATATCTTTATTAACATAACCATCTTTATCGTCTATAAATCCATCTGGTGAGGTGATTGCTCCACCACTATCAACTATTTCACCTGTAAATTTATTTACAATAGCATAATTTTTAACTGCCCCATTAATACCTCCAAAGGGTGTTTCAATAAAAATTTCATTATCTGTACTTCGATCTTGATTATAGATCAGTTTATTTTCGTCTGTAGTTAAACTTTGAACATCTTCTGCTTTATAAGCAATCGCTTTTGCCTCCTCAATTGAGATAGGTTCATTATTTTCGGCTACTTGATCGCTATTTTCAGCATTATTATTTGGGTCTTTATTTTCAAACTCTTGATTTGAATTCGATTCATCATCTTCAGAGTGATTCTGTTCATTGTTATTTGTTTGTTGCTCAGATTGATTATTTTCTGTTTGTTGCTCAGACTTATTTGACTTCTTATCTGTTCTCTCTGAAGTTTCATTCTCTTTGTCATCTTTACGATTCTCGTCATTATTGGTTCCACAAGCACTTAGCACTAATGCAGATGATAAACCAATTGTCCATAAAGCTTTTAATTTCATAAATACATCTCCTATATCATATTCACACTCAATATTAACAGACGTTTACTATTTTGTAATAAAATATTTTTAATATTATGTAGTATAGATTATAGAATGATGAATTTGAATTTCATCATAAAAATAAGCCCGATAACCTGACAGAATAGTCATCGGACTCGCAACTTTTAATTTGATTTTTTCTCTCACTTTTATCATTTAGCTATAAACTCTAAATTAACACTTAGTTATTTTTCTCCCTCTCGCTCATACCTGTCTGAGCAAACAATACAAGTTCACCAATAATTAATATGATGAAGAAACTAGCTACAGTTATCACTTTAGTGAATAACAAAATTGCCAATACGATAAGTAATAATGCTGGAATTAGATACTTCCACTTTCCTTTTGCGTAGCGAGAAATGAAATATTGAGCAGCGAGAATAGGTACGATTATTAATACTCCAATAATTTTACGTAGTATATAATGACCAACCATATATGTATCCTCCCGAAGTGAATGATTATTATAATTTCACAATAACATTAAATTAATTTTGAACATAGTTTGTTTTCATTATTAATTATTAATACTCTACTATAAATATTTATCAACAAAATAACGGTTAGTGAGCTTGGTCACTAACCGTCGAATCCGGTATTATTCTAATCATTAAAAGTAACGCTTATTTATTCATCATCTTCATCTTTAGTTCTTTCAAATTTATCGCCATCTACTTTAATATGATCTTCATCTATTATCTCAACTTTACTTTTAGCATCTCCATCACTTATTTCAAAAGTATCTTTCTTTTTAGTTTTTTTAACTTTTCCAGTCACAAGTGTAATTCCCATATGTTTTAATTCCGCTTTATCATCTTTAATTTTTAAATATATCTTCTCTCCGGATTCTTTGTGCTCCCATTTACCTTGTACTTTTTCCTTAGCACTTTTACCACATGCTGAGAGTGAAAGTGCTAGAATACAAACACTCAATATCATTATCAATTTTTTCATTATGTATATCCCCCTTATATATTACAAAAATAAAGCTTCTTCCTCAGTTCAAAGAAAGAAGCTCTGATTTATTAATCGAAATATTTTGCTTATTTCTTTGCGAATTTTCTACTTACTAATACTCCTATACCGAGTACTAATGCCATTGCACCGATTATAATGTTGATTGCAGTATTGTCATTTTGGCCACTTTCTGGTAATTCATTAGCTTGATTATTTGTTTTTTGATTTTGAGCAGTTTTTGCTGTAGAGTCATCTTGTTGTTCATTGTTATTTTCAGCTTTTGGTTGTTCAGATTCGGAAGTTTGATTGTTATCTTCTGCTAAATCGTAACTTCCGAGTTTTGTAAATTCGTCATTAGCTAAACCGCTACTTTTAACCTCCCCATCTTTATAAACACGATATACATTACCACCTACATGTGATTTGTTATGCATATGGATTTCATAGTAGTCACCTTTGTCTTTAGGGTCAGAATATTCACCTAAATCTGGGTTCATACCATGGTCTGAACCTACGTCTTTAACTATATCTACCGCATTATCGTCATTTACTTCGGAATATTGTTCAGCTGCATCTGCATGGTTAAAGCCCATACTACCGGCTAAAACAGCTCCAGCTACTGTCATTGAACCTAGAATTTTTAAGTTTTTTGTCATACAACATCCCCCTTTTGCTAAGATACTATGAACTTATCACATATAATATTTTATCTCAATATATTTTAAAATATAATCCAAAGAAATTCATAATTATATAAATGCAATAGTTGAACATTCAGTATATTGTTAGGCAACCTTTATTGATATATAATAGTCTTATCATTCAATAATACAACTGTTACATATTATGAAAATGAGAGTGTCTTTATGAAAACTATTTTTAAACTTATACCTATTCTCTTTTTAGTTGGAGTATTATCGGCTTGTGGAAATGATGAAAGTACAAATGAGAGTAATGATGAAAGTAATAAGCATGCTGCCAACAAAAGCAACTCTTCTAATAAAGATAACGAGAACAAAGATAATAATGAATCTAAAGCAGACGATGAGCAAAAAACTAATAAAATCGAGCTACATGATTACATGAATTCTTCTGATAAGAAATTGATGTATAGAGTAGCGACAAATTTATATGACAAACCTACAAAAAAGGGAGATCACTTTGAATTAGAAGATGTAAAATCAAAAATAAAAGGATCTTTCGATAAAGACGGTTTCTTAGATAAAATAGTAGCTGTCCAAAATGGAAAAACACGTGAATTTAAAATTGAGCAAATCGATTCTGCTTCATCAATAACTGGAAAAATTAAATATACCTTTAATGAATGTCTAAAATACGACACTGATAAATTGATGGATAAATTTGACCATTATGAAGATAAACATAGTGATCAACCATCAAAATTTGTCGAGCCACGAAAAGCTGCGAGATTAGATGAAGAAGGTAATATTTCTACAACATCATATTTATTTGGACAAAAAGATACAGGTCACTCATATGATAAAGATGCAAATAATCGCGAATATAAAGAATTAAAAGAGGCATTAAAGAAAAACAATCCTTCTCATAGTTCTGTAGATAACGATAAATTAGAAAGATACTTTACATTTAATACTTCTATCAAACCTTTCGAATACAAAGGTCAATATTATTCTGGTTTAGCTTATTATAGCGATGCCGGCCATTCTGGAAATATTGAAAGATTATTGCTTATTCCTGTTGACCACAAAAATGACCAAATTGTTCTAGACGACAAAAAATACTTTGATAAAGATGAACTTATTGATTATAAAGATACAGATAAAGGTGAAAAAGAGAAAAAAGAAAAAGAAGACGAGTTAGATAACCTTTAATTTCATCGTGATATCATTTATTGAGGAAATATCTTATAAGAGTCTTTTATGAGCAAATCATAAAGGGCTCTTTTACTATATAACAGAAGCTCCCCTCTTTACTCTAAGAGAGAAGCTTTATCAAAATAACTGTAATATATCCCTAAATCTATCGCCGTGTTCCCAATTTATATTCTGCTCGCTAACGTGCCCGTAAGCGTTGTTGCGTTCAGAACTGCAAAGGTCGAGACAACATATCATCCCGTAGCCTTTGTATCTCGAACTTATCACACATCATATTTCATCGCAATATATTTAGAAATCTAATTATAAACACGTCACTTATCATTGTTAATGCATTTTTAACTTTGTATTATATTGTTTTAAAATTAATTTTAAAGCGTTAACCTACTAAAAATCTAAACAATCCACTTCGTTAAAGTTAAGATTAATGGAATTGTAACGATGGAAAGCACCGTACTACAGAATAGCGTTGAAGCCATCTCTTTCTGTAACGTGTTGAATTTGATTGCCATAATTACTACTACAGAGCCCACAGGAATACTGACCGCTAATGCTGTATAGTGAATCGTTTCGTAAGAAAAGTGAAGTAGCTTTAACACAAAAATAATAATGAGCGGTGTAACAATATTTCGAATAATGACAGAAAGTATCACATTAAAGTTAAAAGCAATTTTCTGCGTATAGAGAATAATTCCCGACGTAAACATCGCAATTGCTGGAATGGCCATCCCCATTATTTCACCCGTCTTTATGATGATATGTGGCATTGGGAAACGAACTAAAAGTAAAATTACGGCTACAATAGGTGCTAATATCACAGGTTCCTTTAAGGTAATCAGTAAATTTCTCATAAATGAGACGTTATGTTTATTATTCTGAGAAGCAAGCATGATGAAAGTCATCGGTTGTTGAACGAGCGCAATAGCGAACGCAGCTGACACGATAATCACAGTAGTAATGTCGTTACTCATGAAAGGTGCGAGAATTGGTTTACCGATAAATGGTACTGCCGCTGATGAATACGCTAAACTGCGTAAAGCCGTCTTTTCAGGTGTCAGAGAACATATGTAATGTAAGATCAGGGTGAAACAAACCATAAAGATGCTAAGCGAGAGAAATATGATAAAGAATAAATTCAAATTATGTATTAAAGTCTTGATAGGAATCGATAATATGGATGAGAATAGGCTGAATGGCAAGAGATATTGAATCACGATGAGGTTAAATGTGTTGCTATCACTGAGCGTAAAATGTTTTTTGACACTCGCATAGTACCCAATAATTAAAAGTAGGACTATGGGCGTTATTGCAGAAATCGCAATAGAAAACATAACAATCCTTCTTTCTATCAATTTGAATAACTTAACCACTATATCACAAATAATTTAATTATTGGGGAGTGCGTTTGATGGTGAAAAGGATTGTATCAGAAATTAACTTGTATTTATCATCATTCTCTTTTATTAAATAAAGCCTCCCAACTTACTAAGTTGAGAGACTAAAACTATGCCTCTACCTTGTTGTACTCTTTGCTGAACTATATTATTCTAAATCATTCATCTTTTTTCTTTCTTGTGAACATTGAACCTTTAAATTCGTTTTTATCTTTCTGGATTAAGTGGTTCGGTTTATCAGTCATCGTATAATCATAACCAGGATTATTCTCATTAGCTTCTTGTTCAAGATAGTGACGTTCTTGAGCAGTAGGTTGTACGACGATATCAATAATATCCCCAGTCTTTTTATCTACGAGTCCATAGGAATACATTGGCTTACCCGTAGCACTAGATGAAGGGAATGTAACATATTGATACTTATCGGTACTTTTCCCTTTATCATAATGGAATTCTTCATGCGCTCTAGCACCTTGTCCACTATGACTATACCAGTCGTACACCTTGTCTACTGCTCCTTTTCGGAAACCTCACCCTTGTCTTCATCTTCGTCATCGGAATCATCATTTTCATCTTTATTTACTGAATTATCTTGTTCTTGGTTCACATTATTTGAATTATCGTTGTCACCTTTATTTGTAGATTTATCATCATCTTGGTCGTTATTATCTGAGTTTTGATTTTGTTTTTTATCCACGGAATTGTCTTGTTTTTGTGAAGTATTATTAGAATCTTTGTTTTCCGTCTTACCTACTGAATTATCTTGGCTTTGTTGAACATTTTCTGATTTATCGTTGCCCACATCGCTTTGATCATTACTGTTATTACTATTTTCTTCGTGTGTATTGTTGTGGCTACCTGATGAATTATCGTTCTTAGAGTTGTCTTGTGAGTTATCTTGTTGGTAGTTGGAGTGAGTTTCTACTGAACTATTATCCTCTTTATCGCCACTGTCTACGTTGTTGCTATCAGTGTTATTGGTTTCTGTATTATTTGTCGTATTATATTCATTGTAAACATTGTGTGTTTCGTTACCACCATTGTTGCCGTTATCCGCTTGATCTTGGTCTTGATCACTTGTAGTTCCTACATCTTCTGAATTATCATTATTTGAGTTATTGTCTTTGTCGTCATTAGATTTCTTATCTTTATCATGTTGTTCTTTATCTGGGTCGTTTGATTTTTTATCAGAATCCTCGTGATTTTCTACATTTCCGCAGGCGCCTAAAAGTAGTGTCGAGGCTGCCACACCCATCAATAATTTCTTAAATTCCATACATATCTCCCTTTTTCTCTATAATCGATATATAGTCCATCAATTATATGGTAACAAAACATTTATATTGCCTACAAATTGATGATTATTATCTTTTATAGGCTGAAAAAGTGTGTGAATCACTATAGATTGAACGCCAAAAACCACTTCCACCCCAACATTATAGAAGAAACGTCACTTGCTCTTCTACCAATATCGAAATGAAAGTGGTACACATTTTAATTATTTCCGCTAAATTCAATAGTCAAGCTAGATTTCCCTGACTTTTACTCATCATCATCTTGATTCAACATCGCTACTACGTCGACAATCCCATCTTTACCACCAGCTACGTAATCCATCTCTTCGCCAAGCATTTGACCGTTAATGTAGCTGATAATCATAGGTAGGTTCATGCCAGCGTATAATTGGTATTTTGCGCCTTGCATGATAAGTTTCGACACAGTGTTAGCTGGAGTGCCGCCAAGTAAATCTGCAAAGACAACAACTTTGTCCGCTTCACCCGCAGCCGCTTTAAACTTCGTCTCAAAGTCTTCTGGACCTTCAGACGGCATCAACGCCACGGTTTCGATATTCTCTTGAGGTCCGAGTATCATCTCTACGCTGTCTTTAATCCCTTCACAGAACCCACCATGACTGATTAATATTAATTTCTCCATTTACGTTCACCTTCTAGCCTATATTTACAAAAAAGCCAGATACGCGAACCCTACAATAAAGTCCGCACACCCAGCCCTTTTACAGATTAAGGCTAACTTCACGAATTCTGCTAAATAATCCGTACACCTAACCTTTTATCCATCAAGGCCAAGCACACAAGTCTCCTCGTACGCCTCGCCTTTTACTCAAACTGCCTAACTCCTCGACGCGACGACGGAACCTAACTCCATCGTCTCGAGAAGTATCATCTCACAACAACTACCTCTCAACCTTAACCGTGCGTAATTACGCCAAGTGCGGATAACAAGACAGAAAGGATGAGCACGATGAAGATGGCACGTGTTGCGTTCATGTGCTTGCGACCGAGTAACCAGTACACGCCGAGTGTAATGGCAAGTGGTAATAATTTCGGTAAGATCATATCGACATTCTGTTGAATATTGACTGTAACTTTACCAATCGTTGGTGTCCATGCGAAGTTCACTTTAATAACTGTAGCTATCAGAGCGCCGACCATAAAGACCCCAAGCAATGTAGCAGCGTTCGTCAACGTTTCAAGACGATGTTGCATCGTTGTGATTAAGCTCACACCTTCTTTATAGGCATAACCGAGCTGTTTCCAACGAAAGATAACGACAGCGACCGACACGATGAGCCAGAGTAACGCGCCGAGCGGGTTACCTTGTTGTGCCATGTTACCAGCTAACGCACCCATAATCGTTGGGATAAGTGCAGCGAAGAGGGAGTCACCAACAGCAGCGAATGAACCCATGAGTCCGACTTTCATCCCTTTAACGGCCTCTTTAGACGCGATGCCTTGTTCTTCTTCCATCGCGATATCGATACCTGTGATAATCGTGTTGAAGAAGTTACTTGTATTGAAGAATTGTGCGTGTGTCTTCATCGCTTCTTTCAATTCTGGTGTATCATCGCCATAAATCTTACGTAATTGTGGCAAGATGTGATACAGATAACCGCTTCCTTGCATACGCTCGTAGTTCCAACCCCATTGGAAGAAGAGAAGGCTACGACGGTTGATTTGATTGAAGTCTTTCTTCGTTAATTGATACCCTGTTGTGCCAGTGTGACCGAGTGAAGTACCTGAACTTTGTGCTGTCTGATTCACATTTGAATTAGAGTTCGTCATCTTCTATCTCTCCTTCCGCATCGTGCTGTTGTGGCGTATTTTGTTGTGTTGATACAGCAGGTTGTTCTGCATGACGTTTGTAATCTAACGCAGCAAGCGCTAATCCAATCAACGCTACAGCTAACATTGGAATGTTAGATTCTGTGTATGCGAAGCTCTTTTTAATACCTGTAACAGCTGTACCAATCGTATTCATGTTGGTATAGATTGCGGTAAAAATCGCTGTGATCATAAACCCGAGAATAAAGTACGGGAAGTGTTTCTTGAGCGGAAGGTAACGCAAGAGAATCGCGAAACCGACTGCTGGTAAGACGGCACCAGCTGTAGTCAAACCATCGCCGAGCCATTTCAAATCTGTGTTGAGATAGTGAACGACAGGTTTAACAACACTCGCTCCAAACATCAAAGCAATCGCCACTGGAACGAGTCGTGATAATGCCCATGGTATCGCACCGTACAAGAAGTTACGCTCAATCGCTCTGTAATTCATGTTCTCAATGTGCTTGTCGATACGGTGTGCAAAGAACGTATTCGTCATACGTGCTAACACGTCCATCCACACCATTAAACTTGCGACTGGAATCGCGAGTGTAGATAATGCTTGTTGTGTATTCATGTGGAAGGCTACTGAGAATGCGACAGCAAGCACTGTACCTGAGTTCGCATCGATCTTAGACGCGCCACCAAATGTTCCTACACCGAGGATGACGAGCTGCATACTACCACCGATGATGAGTCCGGTCTTGAGGTCACCCATGATGAGACCTGCGATGAGGCCGGCAAATACCGGTTGGTTTAAGGTGTTAAACTGAATTTCATCTAGAATTTGGTATCCTGCATAGAGTGAAAGGAGCAGGATTTGCCACCATAATATTTCCATAAGCTATCGCCCCTTTGTCGTGTGATGTCTCATGGTAGTTGAGGCTGAATTTATGTCCGCCATCTTTAGTATCGCGATGGCTCAGTTCTTATGCCACGCAACATCACGCGTGAGTTAATCTTTATTATTTCCTGGGTAATTATTTCTTCAATAACGGCATAAACGCTTCTGCTTTGTTATTCGGTACCATTTGAGAGACAATGTCTACACCCTTCGCATCGAGCTCTTCGAAGACACGTACATCTTCGTCTGTGACATTGATTGAATTGGTAATCGAACGTGTGTCGTCTGATTGCGACATGTTACCGACGTTCAACGTACCGAAATCTACGCCATAGTCTAAGAGACGTAAGAAACGGTCAGGTTTACGTGCCACAATCATGAGTCGTTGTGAATCGTATTTACCGTTTTTAATATTTGTCGCCGCTTTCTCCACAGGTAAGACGCTGAGGCGAATTCCTGCAGGTGTTGCGAGTTTCAAACTTTGTTTCTCAACATCGTTCTGCGCCACTTCGTCATCGATGACCATGAAACGTGTAATGCCAAGTTTCATCCCCCAGAGGTTCGCCACTTGACCATGGATCAAACGACCGTCAATTCTGCTTGCAATGATTGCCATAAGACATTCTCCCTTTCATGTGTGTTATTTCTCGTGTGTGCAAATGCGTCAAATTTCAAGTTGGATATAGATGGTAAAATAATGTGTATGTTCGACGAGCGGATGTGTGATTTCGATTGTAATGTTGCGCCTTAATTGCATGTGCTACAACGCATTCACCTATGCTTCGCTTTCCGCGTCTTCCATTTCTTTAAAAACAGGCTTATCGCGTAATGTAATCGTCTCGGCATACTGCCCTTCTGTCTCGAAAATGATGATTTCATTCTGACCTTCACGTAACCAAGCTTGAGAAATGTACAGTGAAAGCGTAGGTCCCACTTGCCAATAACGACCGATGTTCACGCCATTGACGAGCACTACGCCTTTACCGAATGCACTCAAATCAATATAGGTATCTTTCGGTTCTTCAACAGTGAATTCAAAGCGGTGGAAGGTTGGCGTTCCTGTGATGTCCCTTTTACTCCAGTCAATATCAGGCACTTTCTCAAAATCTAACGCATATTGCTGATAACCTTGGACAAAGTGTAAGTCTTGCATCAAACCTTGATTCAAACCTTTACGCTGTGTTGGCGCCAAAAGTTTGTAACCGTAGTTCACGCGCCCTAGATTCTCGACTAGAATATCGACTTGCGCCGTCTCACTTTGATACATCACGTCGAACTTGTCACTCACTTCGTCATAGCACGTTGTTTGGACAAGTTGTTGGTCAAGGTAAATGTGTGCTCGATCTCGCGCTTCGACGAGACGTAATGCCTCTGTGTCGTTATCGCTCTTAATCGTAGTGCGATACAACGCGTAACCATAGCCGTCGCCGAATGCTTCCAGCGATTGCGGATACTGTGACGTTGTAACTGTCGCAATGTCATCTACAATTTCAAATAAACTCACTCGAGATTGAACTGAAATATCAGGAATTGACATATACGCACGATGTCGTGGTTCGTGCTGTTCAATATCAGGCACGAGTTCTTTCAAACACGCCTGTAACGCAAAGTACTTCTCACGCGGTTCGCCAGATTCATCGAGTGGCGCATCATAGTCATATGACGTCACTTGAGGCAAATCACGCATACCACGTGCAGAACAGCCATTCCAGAACGCATAGTTCGTGCCCCCTTGGAACATGTACAAGTTCAAGTGGCCATGTGTGAGCGCGTACCGAACTTCCTCCACTAAATCATCACTTTCGCGTTGGATAATCGGGTCACCCCAGCGGTTAAACCAACCGTCCCAGAACTCCGTGCACATGAGCGGTTGCGTCAAACCATGTTTTTGTTGAAAGCTTTTAAGATTAGTAAAATGTTCTTCCGTACGCGAACCGAAGTTACCTGTTACGACCACTTCTGAATCGTCTACAGATCCCGCTTCTAAACATTGTGACCAAGCACCGTCACTCGTGAAGAGAGGTACCGTCACTCCGTTGTCTCGCATCAGTTGCATGATTTGTCGAAGGTACGTTTTATCCTCACCAAAGGAACCATATTCATTCTCAATCTGCATCATGATAATAGGTCCATGTTCATCAATTTGGAGTGGTGTTAGAATTTTAAACAATTCATGATAGTAACGTGCGACTTTTTCAATAAATCCCTCATCACTCGAACGTAAACGTATATGTCGCTCATTCAACAACCAAGCGGGTAAGCCGCCAAAGTCCCATTCTGCACAGATGTAGGGTGAAGGACGTACGATGACATACAATCCTAGCGACTCAGCTAACTGAATAAAGGCTCCCACATCTTTCTCGCCTTGGAAATCGAACTCGCCTTCACGCATTTCGTGATAGTTCCACGGAATATACGTCTCCACTGTATTCATGCCTAGCGCTTTCAGGTTAAACAAACTGTGTTCCCAGTCTGCACGAGGGATGCGGAAGTAGTGAATGGCACCTGAACGAATTTGGAAAGGCTCTCCATCTAAATAGAACGTCTCGCCTACTGTGAATCGCGAAGTCATTTCATTATTTGATCGGCGTCGCATAACGCTCGTTCACCTCATTGAGTGCTTGTAAGTTGCGTAATCCTTCTTCTGCAATCCACTGACGCGCTGCTGCTTCGCCTTCTTTGACGAATGCTTCGGTCGCACCTTTCCATGTCGCACGACCACACAGTACGCCGTTGAATGTTGAGCCTGATTCTTTCGCGAAGGTTAATGTGCGTTGGAAGAGGTCTGCTGAGATGCCGCCACTTAGGAAAATGTACGGTAATGTTGTACTTTCCGCTTGTGCTTTGAAGTGTTCGGCTGCTTCTTCTTGAGTATAAACAGATTTTTCATCCCCTAATCCTTCCACAAAATTCATGTTTGTAGGCGTTTCAACTTTTAGTACATCTACTTTGTAACGTGGGTCGCTAAAGACTTTCATCGAACGAATGACTTTCGATGGACGCAATTTCGCATATTCTGCGCTCTTTTCATTCTGTAACTGGCTATCGTAAGTCAGAATTTCGAGTAAGAACGGCATGTGTTCCGCTTCGCACTCACTGCCGACACGCTCAACGAAAGCATGCTTGATGGCGTTCGTCTCCTCAGTGTCGTCCACGTCGTAATACAACAGGATCTTCACGGCATCAGCGCCCGCTTCTTTCAAGCGCTGTACGGACTGGTTTAACACTAAGCGAGGTAAACGTCGGTCGTCACCTTTGTCATAGCCTGTTTGTTCGTAAGATAGGATGAGACCTGCGTGTGCGTCACGACGTTCGGATGCCGGCAAACCGTATTCCGGGTCGAGCAAGATACTCGAACCATGCGGTGTGAGGATTTCAGATACGAGGCCTTTGAAGGCACTCATATTCTCGTCTGTAGCTTGGTCTTGTAGGAGGCGTTTCAAGGCACCTCGTTGGTCAATCGCGATTGCGGCGAAGATACCGCGTTCGTCTAGTAATGGGGTTAAATCTTTGTTTGTCATCTATACCATCTCCACTTGAATTTGTGTCGCAAAGTTTTCCACTTGCGCTATATTGATCTTTCCAGTTTCTTTCTGCAATGCGTTCGACATGCCGCATGCGAGTGCGTGTCGTATGAGTTGTTCAGGCTGTTGTTTAAAATGTGTCCTACCATACGCGATGCCTGCCACGGTTGAATCTCCTGACCCTACTGCGTTGATAGCTTCAATCGTTGGTACTGTTGCACGGTAGATATGATTGTCGAGTTTGATGATGGCGCCTCGTGCTCCTAACGTTAAGAAAACGTCGATACCTTTGAGTAATGTATGCGTTTTCATATGCTGGTAAAAATTTTTATCCGTATCTGGATGCTCGCCTACTAATTGCGCAAACTCATCTTCATTCGGCTTGATACAGTGAATCGGAAGACCACTGTCGAGTGCCGCCTTCAAATCATCAGCACGTGTATCGAGAATCGTGTAGTGGGCTTGGGCGGTAGAAAGTACCTCACGTAAATGTTCAAGTGCTGTAGCACCTTCGAATTGCGGCGAACTACCACTGATTGTCATGACCTCTGGATGTGCGTGAGCCTTCAACTGCTCGATATAACTCGCCTGTGCTGCCTGTGATATCACAGGACCCTTTTCCAACACCTCCGTTTGATGCTGGCCATCATTAATCGCTAAACATTGACGCGTCTCGTCTTCAATCATGACCGCAGACACCGGGATGTCTAAACACTCAAGTTGATCCGCGATCCAACGGCCATTTGCACCACCTAAATAGGCATACGCATGTAAGTCTGCACCGAGTTGCGCCAGCACCTTTGAAACATTGATGCCCTTGCCTCCTGGATTTTTAATCGTCTCAGTCGGACGGTGAACATCGCCTACATGAAAGTCGGGCACCGTATACGTGATGTCGACAGAAGGGTTAAAGGTATGTGTCACAATCGTCATAGCGCGCCCTTACCCTTCGTACTCATAAATCGTCACGCCTTTCACGACGCGGTTAATAAAGCCATCCGGACTCGGGTTGTCAGGGTTCAGACCGAAACTCACCGACTTCTTACTCGCCAAGAGCTGACCAAAGATGAGGTATGTCAACGCGAGTTCGAAATCATTGAAGTTCGCTACGAAATCTAGCTCCGTCCCAAACTCAGAATCTGACTCGTCACGACCGAGAATCAGAATATCGTAATCCGTTTGGCCATCCTCAATCTCGTGAATGAGATCCGTCTCATAACGACGGCGGTAAGCATCATTACTACGCAACATGATAAAGAGCGAATTGTCGTTCAGACCCGCTTTCGGACCGTGACGGAAACCGAGCGTCGTCTCACGTTGAATCTCGATGCGGCCACCTGTGAGCTCATTGAGTTTCAGCGCCACTTCACGCGTAAGCTCGCCGATGAGCCCCGTACCCACATAGAATACTTTACGGAATTGGTTATTTGACGCCACTTGGTTAACGACAATTTCAAGTTCTGTAAAATACTTCTCAATCGTCTCGTAAAAGTGGTCTGTGACTTGACCTCCAAAGAGTAGATAGGCTGCCAGTAGCATCGTTGAGAAACTCGACGTCATCGCAAGCGACTTGTCATTCGTCTCTTCAGGAAGCACGAAGCGGAAGACATTGTCCGCTTCATATTGCGCTAAGAATCCGTCCTTATTATTTGTGATAAAAATATGGAAGACGTGTGGAGTGATTTGATTCGCTAACTCCACTGTTCCTTTCGTCTCAGGACTGTTGCCTGAACGTGCGAAAGAAACCACGACGTAAACTTTGTTAGATTCGATGAAAGATTGAGGGTTCGTCACGAAATGCGTCGTCGAGACATTTTCAAACTCCCAATCTGGATGTAGCTGATTGATTTCTGATAGACGTAGCGTGTCGCCCACGTAAGCCGAAGAACCCGCACCAGTGAAGAGCACCTTGACTGGACGCCCGTCAGCATAGTTGTTCACACGTGTGACGAATGCGTCGAAATCGTGTTGGCGGTCAGCTACGATATCGCGCGTGCGACGCCACATCTCCGGTTGTTGCCGAATTTCTTTGTAAGTATGCGTTTCATGTAACATACCTTACACCTCCGAAATTGGTTATGTTGTCATAACCAGTTAATTTAGTAGAAATGACGAGTGCGTGTTGCGTTAAAGTCGCGACTCGTCTCAAGTTATGCGTAGTTGTGGGTGGTTTGGGGTTGGGGAAAATGCAACCTGCTAAAATTTAAATGTGGCGCGCATTTCCTATTAAATAAAAATTACCTCTACCATCTGCGAACAATCGAGAGCTACGCCTACTTCATTTAACAAAATCCCATTTACCATCGACTAAAAATCGAAAATGGTGTCTATGCCATTAAGCAAAAATGCACTATTTCCGATTCTGAATTAACTTCACCGTATATTTATAATCTTGCGCTTTGGCTACAGATTCCGTAAATTCGACAATACGATTATCGACATAGCTATGGCGCTCGATAAACATACACACGTCGTCCGGCTCCGTTTCTAAATACGTCGCCTCTGTCGCGGACATTTTACGAGAAGTTAACGTTTCATACGCATAATCGATTTCAATTTGATAGTAATCATGCAATGTCTCGTACAGTGAGTGCTGGTTGAAGTCAAAGCAATCGAGACCTTCACACATGTGGAGTGGCAAATACGTCGTCTCGTAAATCAGCGGTTTCTCATTTGAGAGACGTAAACGACGCAATTTATACACTTTCTGAAACTCCGTCAACTGCATATGTTGTTGCACATATGACGGCGGTTCAATCGCTTCAATACTGAGCATTATCGTGCGTGGCGTATCCCCATTTTTAACAATTTCGTCCTTGAAACTATAGAGATTATCCAACATCTGGTTATATTGATTGCCCAAGACGTAAGAACCGCGACCGTGCTCAGTGCGCAAATACTGATGCTCCTCCAGATGCTTCAACGCCTCACGTATCGTAATCCGACTCACATCATACTCGAGCGACAATTGCCGTTCAGAAGGGAGCTTCTCCCCCTCTTTGTATATTCGATTCTTGATCTTATCTTTGAGATCCTCAAACACTTGAAGATACAAAGGCATTTGCAAATTACTCATGATAACTCCTAACTGGTTATAACCACTTTTAGTTTATACTAGAAATTTTGATAAGTAAATAGATTTGTAAAAGGCTAACCTCTATTCCTGCGTCGATTATTACTTACTCTTAACTACCCGCACCTGCTGAGGATGCACTTTGACTTCGCTCAATATGCAAATTCATTATCGCTTGCGCATAAAGGGCAAGCCACAGTTCTGGTGGATAGTCTGTGGCGTTTCTCGTAATATGGATACGATGCTTTTCGCCACGTTTCTTCGTTACTTTATTTTTACCTAAATCGAAGAACGACCGCTTCGCCTCAAAGAACGTTTTGTCATTTTCTGTAATTTCAATTTCTGTGCTGAGATATGGATTAGAAAGTTCAAATTCGCGTTCGTCGATGAAGAGTTTATAGGCGAGCTGTTTCTTAAACCCTTTCTCTTTAAATGGTTTCTGCTTACGAAACACGCCAATCTTCTCGCCATCTAAATAGACATCGTATTTCGCATTATACATAAACCAATTTGCCCGCTTGAGCCAAACTTGATGATGTTCGGAGTTAATTACAGTCCCTTGATAACTTCCTCCTCCCATATAGTAAACCCAACGTTGAAATTTCGATTTAAACCATGGACTAAACGTTATTTCTTCAGAATCTGCATTATAAATCGTAATCGGATCATCTTTCCAAATCATGAGGGGTGTTTGGTAAAAATATTCACCTTCTCGCAAATTCAATTTTTGAATAACTTCTTTGTTATCAAGCTCTGTAGATTTTGATTTATTGAACATGTCTGCACGTCCTTTATTTAAATTTAGATCACTTACATTTTCTCAGTACCTAGCATAGTTTTGCTACGTTTTCTAAAATCTAGGGCCAGACATCGGTCCCATAGCAACGTTATTAAAGATTTTAAGTTCTTCTTCGCTATTCAAATTCGTTTGAACGTAGAGTGCAACTAATATTTCAATAGGTACAGGTAAATCATTGAGCGCTTTCTCTACTCTCAATTTTTGAGAAATCCCTCTTACCTGAATCGCATAGCGAATCTCATCTTGTTGACCCTTAAATGCAGTAATCAATTTATCGCGACCATGTGTTAATTGAGTCACTGTGCTTTCGTAACCTTTATCTAACTCAATCGTTTCATTATCTGTGATCAATTTATAGGCCATTTTACTAAAATACGCTTTCTCACGAATGAGTCGTTTCTTCCTATAAATTCCTACATATTGATTATCTACATAAACATGATATCTCACCCTTAACGAGAACGGATTTATGCGTTTCAGTTCCACTTTATGGTCTGCAGATGTGAGTTCAATACTCGTGAGCGGCCACCCTACATAGATATACAGCCAATTCTGGAACTTACTTTCCGTGTGAAGTTGAAAAGACATCTTAGGAGTGCCATGTACCGTAATCGTTTGATTGGCGAAAGCAAGTCTCGGCGCATGGTAATAATATTCGTTAGATGCTAAATCCAAAGCATATCCCTGCTCAGCTTTGTGATAATCATGCTTATAAATCTTGTACATTATTCCCCGGGAAATAAGAAAGACGATAAATACGATTCCAATCAAACCCCAGAGGGCAAGTCCGAACCACAGCGTTGGAGTGAGTAACGCTTGATTTGTGATTAAACGATAAAGTATGTAACCCACCATGGCTAAACTGCCGACGATGAGTAGTAGAAAAGTGCTTAATGTACGCAAGATTGTACCTCCGAATTGTGAATTTCACTTATCTCTAGCCTAGCATAAATTAAGAAATGAGTGAGAAGATATCTGAAATAAAAATCCCCTCACTATTTGAAATAATGAAGAGATTAAATCGGTAATTCTTATGAAATTGTTTTGCAGTTTTAGGATAGTCTTCTGTCTAAAATATTAATTTTCGCCTGCAGCAGCTTTTTCTTCTCTAACACGCTCAACGTAGTCTTCATAACTTTCATCTTGATCCGCATAGTTCCACCCAGCGCCACCGCCTCCAGCACCGCTTGCTTTTTGTTCAAGCGTTCGGTGGTCTAAAGCATATTGACTTTTTTGCGCTTCTCTATATTCTTCATAAGAAGGGTCACCTGGTTCCATCTCAAAGTCAGTATCTTTTGATTCTGTACCACTATTCTGTGACTCACTCTCTCCACCTTGAGATTGCGTTTCACTACCTTGAGAAGTATCAGCTGATTGGTCGCTGTCTCCCTCTTCTTTTAATCCAAATTTTTGATGATCATCTTGATGTTCCATCTCTGTATCTTCTTTAGCTGTTTTATGCGTTTTCTTATCATCTTGATGATCTTTCTTTGATGAATCTGTACTCTCCCCGCATGCACTTAGTGCTAATACTGAAATAAGTACGAGTGTAATTAAGTATTTTTTCATTTTCTCTACTCCTTAATTAAATTCAACTTATTATACCACTTTTTTAATATATTTAGTTACAATATTTTAAAGTTATTGAACAACATGAAAGTCACAGAAACTTCATTACTTTTACCTTAAAGAGCTGAAATTGTGAATAAAAGAGGGAATAGTAATAGTGAAGAAAGTAAGAGGGAGCGTGTTAATATGTTAGATTTAACAAATCAAGTAGCTTTAGTCACAGGTGGCGCGAATGGTATCGGTAAAGGGATTTCCGAATCACTCGCAGAAGCTGGTGCTAAAGTCATCATCGGCGACATAGACGAAGAACAAGGTCAGAAGACTGCAGAGGCGCTTAACGGTAAATTCTATAAAATGGATGTTACTGATAAACAAGCAGTTCAAGACATCGTAGATCAAATCGTTAAAGAGTTTGATAAAATTGATATTCTTGCTTCAAATACAGGCGTTTACCCACAAATTGAAATTGAAGATTTAACAGAAGAAGATTGGGATTATATTCAAAACATCAACTTAAAAGGTATGTTCTTCGTTACGCAAGCTGTTTTAAAAGAAATGAAAAAACAACAATATGGCCGTGTCATCATTACTTCTTCAGTAACTGGACCGATTACAGGTTATCCTGGATGGGCACATTATGGTGCGACGAAAGCGGGTCAACTCGGCTACATGCGTAGTGCTGCACTCGAATATGCGAAATATGGCATCACTGTCAACGCAGTACAGCCAGGCAATGTCCTCACAGCTGGACTTCAAGCTCAAGGTGAGGCCTATCTAGACGGCACACGTAAGATTATCCCAACGCACGAATTAGGTGAACCGGCTGATATTGGTTACGCGGTGGCATTCTTTGCTGCTAAGGAAGCGAAATTCATTACAGGTCAAAGTCTCGTCGTAGATGGCGGCCAACTTTTACCAGAAGAACCAGATGCGGTTAAAGATTAATCATATAATTAGAGTGAGTATGAACTGATTTTCTAAAGTTCTGCAGAGTTAGATTTTCTCACACATTTTAAAATACAGTTTCAGTACTTTCACATACCATTTCTCTACAAATGTTTAAAAGCTGTTAGCCTCCGCGCTAGCAGCTTTTCATTTTAGCCGACACGATATTTTGCAATTTGTGAAAATCTTTTTCTCTAATAATTTGTGAAAATTTTAACAAAGTAGTGAATTGAATGTCATTTCTTAGTAAAATAGAGATGTAAAGAAAGGAAGCGTTAACATGGGAGAAAATACAAAAACGAAAAATCAGAAACAGACTACATTTAAGCCACTATGGTTGATTATTAGTATCATCGCGCTCGTCGTGGTGTTGCTACTACCAACGCCAGATAGCTTACCATTTATGGCGAAAGGCGCACTCGCAATCTTACTCTTTGCGGTCATTCTGTGGGTCACTGAAGCTGTAACCTACCCCGTTTCATCAACAATGGTTGTGGCGCTCATCATCTTGCTCGTAGGGTTTAGCCCAGTCGGAGATTTAACCAAAGAGCTAGGCAATCCTCAAGCAAACGGTCATGTGTTAAAAGGCGACGACATCATGGGCACAGGCAACGCACTCAAACTAGCATTCAGCGGTTTCTCATCAAGTGCAGTCGCTTTGGTAGCAGCAGCTCTATTTTTAGCAACAGCAATGAAAATCACTAATTTGCATAAACGACTCGCACTTTTAGTATTATCTGTAGTAGGAAATAAAACGAAAAATATCGTGATTGGAACGATATTAGTTGCGATTGCGCTCGCATTCTTCGTTCCATCTGCAACAGCTCGTGCAGGTGCCGTCATCCCAATCCTGCTCGGAATGATTGCCGCATTTGGCGTTTCAAAGCAGAGTAAACTAGGCGGTTTGCTCGTCATGACAGCGGTTCAAGCTGTATCAATTTGGAACGTCGGTATTAAGACAGCGGCGGCTCAAAACATCGTGGCAATCAACTTTATCAATGCGAAACTCGGCGTCGACGTATCATGGGGTCAGTGGTTCTTGTACGCAGCACCATGGTCGATTATCATGTCCATCGCGCTTTACTTCATTATGTTAAAAGTCATGCCACCTGAGCAGAAAGAGATTTCTGGCGGTAAAGAGCTAGTCAAAAAACAATTAAATGAGTTAGGCCCAATTACTGGAAAAGAATGGCGACTCATCGTTATTTCTTTATTACTGCTCATTTTCTGGGCAACTGAAAAGATATTACATCCGATTGATTCATCATCCATTATCTTAATCGCATTAGCTATTATGTTAACGCCAAAAATTGGAATTATGTCTTGGAAAGAGGCAGAAAAACAAATTCCTTGGGGTACAGTCATCGTCTTCGGTGTCGGCATTTCACTCGGTAACGTATTACTACAAACTGGTGCAGCACAATGGCTCAGCGACAAGACGTTCGGTCTCATCGGTTTAGACAACTATCCAATTGTAGTAACAATTGCGCTCATTTCATTATTCAACATTCTTATTCACTTAGGTTTCGCCAGTGCAACAAGCTTGGCATCCGCGTTGATTCCAGTGTTTATCTCACTCACTTCAACGCTACATCTCGGCGATCAATCCATCGGTTTCGTCTTGATCCAACAATTCGTCATCAGCTTTGGATTCTTGCTTCCAGTAAGTTCGCCACAAGCGATGTTGGCTTACGGTACTGAAACCTTTACAGTTAAGGATTTCTTAAAAACAGGTCTACCTATCACAGTATTAGGTTACATTTTAGTGGTAGTCTTCAGTTTCACTTATTGGCACTGGTTAGGCCTCGTTTAATCCATTTCTGCATAAAAAAGAGTGAGATGATGTCGTCATCTCACTCCTATACGGGCGATCGAAAGTTAGGCGCTTTCATCGTCCTTTTTTAATTTATTGACCCGTAACAGTATCTCCTAATATAGGTTCTGTACCATTGCTAAATCTTATTTTTAGAGATTCACATGAATTCAAACAAGGTCGATTCATAACTTGAAAATGAATGTGAGGTTCTGAAGAATTACCAGAATTTCCACATTGCCCTAGTAACTCTCCTCTTTGAACTTCCTCGCCAAGTGTTTTCACTATTGAATGTTGTTTGAAATGCGCAATAAAGCTATACTCATCATTTCTATGCTTGATGACGACATAATTTCCTCCAAGTTGATCGGCATTCATCGTTCCTACTTCATTATCCTGCACTTCATTCTCCACATCTATAATCGTACCGTCAGCAGGCGCGACCACATCTTTATTAAATGCATAGAAATTCTCATTAGAATTAGGATTATTAACATAACCCATCCCATTTTTATCCACAAATAGATCGTAAGCATAGCGCTGATTCTTATAAACGTGATGATAATTTAATAATTCATTATCTCCGCCCCAGAACACCGTCCATTGATCATTTATCGGCATAGTATACTCAAGATTTGTTTCTTTAGCCTCTTCTGTAGATTCAAACATCTTAAATAATAGTCCTACAATTACCGCTTCAGAATTGATGTCCACTCTTATTCCCCCACGACTATTGGCGTCTAACCATATGTAACGCTTTCCACCATTCCAATCCATCTCTCGATATAGAACATGATTAAATTGATAACTGTTATACTGTTTCAAGATCTTTTTCACATTTCTCTTCTTCAACTTTTTCTTAAAAGGCTTACTCAATTGTTTATAAACTGATTTGTAGTTATTCTGCTCAATATCGTTCAAGATTTCATATTTCAAAATACTCACCTATCTATTGAAAACTTTCGTATCAAGCATTTTATCATAAAGATAAAAAAACCCCCCTCACTACTGCAATAGTGAAGAGGCTTAATCATAGCAGGCAACTGCTTAAGCAAAATCATAGTGGCAGTCATCAATAACCCTTATCGACCAGAGAGTAATATAGTTGTCGTCAATATCTCCAGTAGTCAACTAAGACATCAAGAAGAGGTGTCTCATCATGATAGAGCTTAATATATAATAACCCAAATCCTTAGTGGTTTTGTGATTGCGATTTACACAATCATTAAAAATTGAAATTACTCATCAAAATTTCTAGGTCAATAACTATGATATTCTGAAAGCGATCACTTGCTATAATAGTATTTCTATCTAAATTCATTATACACCATCGTTTAAAAAATGTATAGTATAAACACTATCTAAACCAAAATATTTATAACTGAACCCGAGAAATAATCACTAGAACAAGCATTAAATAGAAGTTAAATACACTAGTTCTCACTATTTCTCAATATTGGTAGTACACCTCTATATATAAATTGTATTTCTGTTAATTTTTATAATTATAATTCATATAAGTTATTCTAATATTAATTACTTGGTATAATATAGAGGTCGTCTGTTCTTCAGACGTTAATTACGACGTATGAAGGAGGTGCATTACAATGCTAATCGTGATATCAAACATCATAGCACAAGTCCTAAGCGGCTTGGTTGTTGCGATTTTTACTTATTGGCTTAGTAAACGCGACAATAATAGTAACAGACGTCAATAAAGCCAGCACGAAAAAATCCCCTCACTACCGTCATAGTGAGGGGATTTGTGCATTACAATGCATAACCGTGTTTATAAGTACATTCTACCACTAAACACTAAAAGATTGCAAAGTTTATCTATACTTATTCCCCCTCTTCGCAACCTTCAGGATAAATTTCTATACTACAATCTACTTCATTAACAATAAAGAACTCCTTACTACACCACATAGTAAGGAGTAATAGTGATTATGCCTCAACCATTAGTGGTTGGGTCATTGCGATATTTACGCAATGGCTACCTAATCACAATGATAAAAATAGACGACGTTAGCCACCACATAAAAAACCCCCAGTACTATTAAACTAGTGAAAGGTTTGGTGTGGTTACTTTTGAACTTTATGTTCATATATTATTATACACTATCGTTTAAAAAATGTATAGTATAAACATCCTCCAAACCACAATATTTATAACTGAAACTGAGAAATAATCATTAGAACAAGCATTAAATATAAGTTAAGTCCACTAGTTCTCACTATTTCTAAATATTCATGGGGCACTTCTATATACAAATTCTATTTCTTTTTTATAATTCTAAGTCATATAAGTTATTCTAATATTAATTACTTGGTATAATATAGGAGTCGTCTGACTCCAGACGTCAATTAAGACGTGGGGAGGAGGTGTATGAATCATGACTCTTTTGCTAGTAAACTTAATATCGCCAGTTATAACTGGATGTATTGTTGCGCTTTTTACCCACTGGTTAGGTAAACGCGACAAGAAAAATAACAGACGATGATAACCAGCACGAAAAATCCCCTCACTACTGGCATAGTGAGGGGATTTGTGCATAAACTGACTCTTTTGCTTACACAATGATTATACCACTAATATTTATTTGATTGCAAAGTTTACCCACACTTTCAATTCAATAATATACTAGTATCGTCCACCGCTTCTTAAATCAACTTTCTTTATACAACTCCTGCTTACCCCTTAGTTTTAATACTCTTCACTTAATGCTACACTCAAGACACAAAATTATTAAAAGGTGAAATGATTAAATGAAATATTTTAGAATTGTTGCATTTATTTTATCCCTATTCCCACTAGAGTTTATCGGCATGATGACTGACTATCAAACGGGTTCACCGATTGGCTATATTCCATATCTCATCGCTGTTTTCTTAATTAACATTGCTCTTTTTAATGGTAAACTTAAAACGTGGCTCAGTATATTCGTAAGTCGAGTTATTGGCATCTTCGTTTCTTGGATTTGTGTGCAGCTTTTCTTCGATATTTATGAAACGGCAGGTTATTTTAAACCTTTTACCGCTAATAGTTTCGCCATCGTCCTCGGCATTATTCAATTTATCTTAATCTTACTCATAACTTTTGTTATTTTTGCTTTCTTTCCATGTAAAACTCAATAGGTTAAAATGTACCACTTTTACTCAACCACATACTTGGTGCTTTAAATAAATTCAATTACTACTAATAAAGTCATTTCAATAAATTTAATTTCATCTATTTTCCAATTCACACATATAGTAGAATGAAATTATGTAAGACAATAATTTAATGAGGTGACTTTATGAATCGTATTACGAAATATGTATCGGCTGTTGCACTCGCGGGGGCTGTAACGGTATCTACTCCACTCACTACTCAAGCGTCTGGCGGCGGATCGCAACAAACGGCGCCAAGTCACAGTACGCAAACTCAAACGCCTGCGAGTCAAACTGATCTCGGTGTTCAGAACTATATGGCGGTGTCATGGTATCAGAACTCGGCTGAAGCGAAAGCGTTATATGCGCAAGGCTATAATACTGCGAAGGCGAATTTGGATCGCGAAATTAAGAATAATAAAGGTAAGAAAAAGTTGGCGATTGCTCTCGATATTGACGAAACAGTATTAGACAATTCTCCTTATCAAGGCTATGCTTCTTTAAATAATAAGTCTCACCCTGATGGTTGGCACGAGTGGGTTGAATCTGCTCAAGCGAAACCGGTGTATGGTGCGAAAGATTTCTTGAATTATGCTGATAAAAAAGGTGTCGACATTTATTACATATCTGATAGAGATCAAGATAAAGACTTTAAGCCGACTCAAGAGAATTTGAAGAATCAAGGTCTTCCACAAGCAGATAAAGAACATATTATGTTAAAAGGTAAAAACGAAAAAGACAAATCTGCGCGTCGTGATAAAGTGCGCCAAGACCATAAATTAATCATGTTATTCGGTGATAACTTGCTTGATTTCGATAATCCGAAAGAAGCTACGAAAGAATCACGCGACGAGTTCCTTGATGCGCATGCGAAAGATTTTGGTAAGAAGTATATCATCTTCCCTAACCCAATGTACGGCAGCTGGGAAACTACTGTTTACGGTAACCAACATGGTTTAAGTAACGAACAGAAAGATCAGTTGCGTAAACAATCTATCAAGTACTTTGATCCTCAAACTTCTGAAGTTAAACATAACTAATACTTAAAAAATGCACGATCTGGAATGCTGACCAGATTGTGCATTTCTCATATAGGAGCTAGGTACTTACAGCCTTTATTTAACCTTACAAATTTACGGCAGAATCTTACATTTTCGAAAGCTATGCATTTTAAAAAGCGAAAAACGTTGCCTCCTGTAAGAAGACAACGCTACATAGCTAAGCTGACTGTTTCTGACTCAACACAAGTGATACAAAAACAATCACAATTCCAATTATTGCGTTCACTGACAGATGTTCATGTAAGAAAATGAGGCCTAACAATAATCCAACTACTGGCACCATATAGTTCGCTAAAGATGCGAAAATGGGACTGTATAAGTTAACAAGTGTGTTGTAGATGACATATGCAAGCGCGGAGTGGACAATTCCGAGAATAATTAAACTTACCCACTGTCCTCCGTCGAAATCGAAAGTAAATGCGTGCGGAACGATGATGAGTAATATTAGCAACATCCCACTCGCTATATAGAGTACGTTTCTCATGTGGTGTAGTGGCGCCGGATCTTTCAAACGCTGCATCAATACGAGTGAAATGGCGAAACAAAATGTCGCACTGACGAGTAAGACGAGTGACAGGATAGAGTCATAGTCAAAGTGTTGCGGATCCCATGAAATGAAGACGACCCCAATAAAACCAAGTATGATCGCTATAGTTTCGAATAAATTAAGTTTCTTCGATGTCGCGATAAACATGATGAGTAACGTGAAGACTGGCATAAGTGCCATAATCACGGAACTAATACCACTTGAAACGTGGCGTTGGCCTTGTGCGATAAAGATAAAGGGCAACACAACTTCAAATAATGCGATAAATATGTATAACAACCATTGCTTTCTGTAATTCCCTTTCTGCATCAATAGCGTGACAATAGTTAAGAAAATGCCGCCAAGTATCGCTTTACCAAACGCGATGAATGTCGCACTGGCATCATGAGCGATGACTGCAGTAAATAAGAATTGTGAACCCCAAATTAAACTTAACAAAGCGAGCAAGCCGAATTTCTTCACAAAACCGCTCCTTTTCTTGAAAGATTTCTTCGTACTACTATCACTTTATCTAATCATCACATCAACCGTAAATAGAACTGTTTAGCTGTTCCTTGCAAAAAACTTAGATCACGCTCCCACCAAAACGTACTAAAAAGACGAGCCAAGAAGTACCACCATCTACTTCTCGACCCGCCACAATTATTATTTCCGCCGTTCCAACCTAGTATTAATGACCTAACATCGAAGGTAAAAAAGGTGCTGCGAACATGAGATGCTTCGCGAAACGCATAATCGCGAGTGCAGCTAGCACAAGAATAACTAGGAAGCCGACCGTCTTGTATTTCTTTTTCTCAGGCTCTTCCTCTTTGGATTCTTTACCATCTAAATACGCTAATAATTCTGCCTCAATTTCTTTATCGATGTCGGATTTCTCTTCATCTTTCTTCGTATCTGCCTCGTCATCCTGCTTTGACGAAGTTCGCTCGCTATTTTTACTATTATTAGACGTCGGGCTGTCTTCTTTTCTACTTTCTGTTGAACCTTGTTTTAAATCATCTGTCGAAACCTCGTTTACTTCAACTATTTGATCTGATTGCGATGCATGTTCAGTTTGGCTTTCTACTGCCTGTTTCTCTATCGTCTTTTTATTCACGCTTAACACCTCTGTTTGTCTGGAATCGTCGTGTTGTCCACTACTTATCTTCAATTATACTATGAACACGCCTGTCCGAGTAGTGATTCATCTACCTTATTCGTGAGCCGTTCCTTCCTATAGTAAAAGGCAGGACGGAATCCATCTCTTGAATTCTCGTCCCGCCTCATTGGAATTGTTCTTTATCTTATTGTTAACTTCTCTACTGAATGAAATGTTTTACAGAAATACGTTATCTTATGCGGCGCTTACCTTCATTTTACAATTATTGGGGATAGTTGTTTCTTGAAAAATAAGACTGCCCGCATACTTCGTTTCTTATTTATTCTCTTTAACTGTACCTTGGATTGTACCCTCTTTAGTTTCCTTAACTGTACCTGAGATTGTACCTTTGTTCTCTTTCTTCGCCATGTTCGCACACCTCCTCATTCGATTTGTGCTTTCAAGTTAATCGTTAAACACTTTGCGATATTGGACTAAGCCTGAAATGTAATGCTCAATGTCGTCAATACGCACACGGTAGCCGTGATGTTTAATAAAGAATGAATTGATGATTCGTGCTGGATTCTTGAAGTACATCGCAAGTTCAGGATAGAAGAATCCGACACGCTCATAGTTAGCGCGAATATGAATCGTTTCAATAAATTCCTCTTCGTCGATTAACTCTTCCACTAAATCTGCATGACCTGATTTCTTCGCTTTCTGAATCAAGTGGTATGTGGCCATGAGCATTTCTAAAAATGTTGGGAATGTCGTTTCACGATTTCTAATATAATTCAAATACGGCGCTACGTTCTGAATACCAAACTCGAAGTATTTACGTTGTGGGTCAATTTGAACGAGTTCATTGGTACAATATCCAAGCCAGTGGTCGTGGTATTGCCAATATTTCTCCGCGATGAACTTTTCAAATAAACCTTGAACTGCTTTGAGCCAAGTCTCGTTATGGTCAATTTGATATAAACGTAATAACGCTAAAGCTGCTTCACCGTCATAGTACACTACTCTGAACTGCTCTTTCGTCGTGAGATCTGGATAGTTAATGACATGTGTCGTCTGCGCGTTGTCTGGATCGATCATGCTGAGAATTCCGTTAGCAACGAGTTGCGCTTTCTCAAGTAACCCTTTCTCTTCAGGATTATAACGGAGATACTCACAAACAGCGAAGACGAATGCAGCATTCTGACCGAGCTTAATCTCATTAATATTTTTCGTATCATCAAAGATATGACCCTTGCCATCTACTTCGTATAAATAATGTTCAATTAAATACTCTAACGGTTTCTTCGCTAACGTGATGTCCTTATCACAATAAGCGAGTCCTTCGATTAAGGCATATGTTGATGATGAGTGTCGAAGGTTATTGTAGAAATTGATCTTTTTATCAAAATGAGGGAAATAACCGTAAATATACTTCCCGTTCTCTTGAATCTCATTTCCTAAATAATCCGTAAATAATCCGTAGCTTTACAGATTAAATCATCAAGTTCTGGCGCTAGATGATCCACCTTTCTTAACCCTTTCATATAGCCTTCTGCATGTAGGTCAAAGACTTGATCATTCTCAATAAAGAAGCTCTTCGTTCTAAACTTGATCACATCAGCACCGCGCATATTCGCATGACTATACTTACCACGAATACGTTTGTATTTATTCAAATATGTGTTGATATTCGTCTCAGATAAGATGAAACCTTTCTTGTCTTTACCTGGACGCACAAACGCATTGACGTTAATTTCTTCAGGTAGGAAGACGGTATCCCAATCTTCGTCTAACGCTATACCGTAGTCCACATAGTTACGTCGTGTGTTGATTAAATCCGCTTTTACATCTTCAAAGCGTGCCTCTTCCGTATCTGTGACGAAATCGAGCTTAATCCACTGAGGACGCTTCCCTGATTTTTTACGATATTTTTCAAGAAACTTTATGATATTATTCTTCAAATTTCTCTTATTTTTAAATAAATGCACTACAGCTTTACTGTTGGGATTTCCTACACTGAGGAAACTATAGTCATTATCAGGATAAGCACTAGCCATCTCCAGCGCTTGAGAAATACTACTCTGTAATGTCATCTTGTTAACTCCTTAATTTATAAATCTGATCTTATTCTTAAATGTAATCCTACAATACATTATAACTCAGCTATAGGTAAAAGCACTACTTTCTAGGAAATGATACATTTTAAAAATCTATAAGGTAGAGCGGCTAAGCTCAAAGCCTAACCACTCTAGGGTTTAAGAAGATTATTTCTCTTCTTTAGAATCTTTACGACGACGGAAGAATAGAAGTGAACCGAGACCCGCAAGCACTGTGCCTATTAATGTTGTATTGGCATTGTCGCTACCAGTGTCAGGAAGTGCTTTGTCATGGCCTTTGTCAGAACCATGGTCTTTAGTGTTGCCGTCATGATTACCATCTTGAGTATGGCCATCATGGTCTTCATCTGAGTTTGGATCGTGTTCAGTGCCGTGGTCTGCGTCTGCATCTGAATCTGCATCTGCGTCGGCATCGGCATCCGCATCGGAATCTGCATCGGCATCTGCATCGGCATCTGAGTCTGAATCTGCATCTGAGTCGGCGTCCGCATCGGCATCTGCATCGGCGTCTGAATCGACATCTGCGTCGGAATCTGCATCCGCATCCGCGTCGGCATCGGCATCGGCGTCTGAATCTGAGTCAGCATCTGCGTCTGCGTCTGAATCGGCATCTGCATCGGCGTCAGCATCAGCATCGGCGTCAGCATCAGCATCATCTATTTCTTTATAGAAACCACTATCAATAGTGTAATCATTCGCGTTATTAATAGTTACCTCGACAGAGCTACCATCTGAGTCTAAGCTATCGTTACCTACATTTTCTTTAGTAGGAACATAACCTTCTGGTGCTACAAATTCAACTGTATACTTACCATTTTTAAGTCCAGTAAATTTGTATTTACCATCTTGATCAGTTGTAGTACGAGAAATTTCCGCACCATTTTCATCTTTCAAGATAACTGTTACGCCTTCGATACCTTTTTCTTCTTTATTTTGGATACCGTCTTTATTTGTATCTTCCCATACGTAATCACCGAGTTCGTATGTGCTTTCTGGTTTCTCTGGTGTTTCTACTTTCTTATGGAATCCGCTATCGATAGAGTAATCATTATGATTATTTACTGTAACGTGTACAGATGTACCGTTTGAGTCTAATTCAGGATTATTTCCTGCATTAGGTTTTGTTGGTTCATAACCTTCCGGTGTTTCAAATTCAACTGTATAATCGCCATTATTTAAGCCAGTAAATTTATAACCGCCATCCTTATCTGTTGTTGTACGGTTAATTTCTTTACCATCTTTGTCTTTTAAAATGACTGTTACGCCTTCAATACCTTTTTCATTGCTGTTTTGAATACCATCTTCATTGTTATCTTCCCATACATAGTCACCAATTTCATAAGTGCCTTCTGGTTTCTCTGGTGTTTCTACTTTTTTATGGAAACCACTGTCGATGGAGTGATCATTACGGTTATTAACAGTGACGTGTACAGATGTACCGTTTGAGTCTAACTCAGGATTGTCACCTTCATTAGGTTTCGTTGGCTCATAACCTTCTGGTGTCTCAAACTCAACTGTATAGTCGCCATTATGGAGACCTGTGAATTTATAACCGCCATCTTTATCTGTTGTTGTACGGTTAATTTCTTTACCATCTTTGTCTTTTAAAATGACTGTTACGCCTTCGATACCTTTTTCATTTTTATTTTGGATACCATCTTCATTGCTGTCTTCCCATACATAGTCACCAATTTCATAAGTGCTTTCTGGTTTCTCTGGTGTCTCTTCTGGTTTATGGAATCCACTGTCAATTGTGTAATCATTTGCGTTATTCACTGTAACTTCTACACGTTGACCATCTGAGTCTAGACGATCATCTGAACCTGCATTCGCTTTAGTTGGTTCATAGCCTTCTGGTGTCTCAAATTCTACAGTGTATTTACCGTTACTTAAGTCAGTGAATAAGTACTTACCGTCCGTATCTGTAGTCGTACGTTTGATTTCGTTACCATCTTCACCTTTTAAGATAACTGTTACACCTTGGATTCCGCGTTCGTTACTGTTTTGGATACCATCTTTATTTGAGTCTTCCCATACGTAGTCACCGATTTCGTATTTCGCTTCTTCTTTCGGTGGTTCTTGCTCGTCTGGCTTATGGAAACCACTGTCAATTGTGTAATCATTAGCATTGTTTACTGTTACACGTACTGATTGACCATCTGAATCCAAATGATCGTTACCCACATTTTCTTTAGTTGGCTCGTAACCTTCTGGCGTTTCAAATTCAACTGTGTAAGTACCGTTACTTAATTCTGAGAATAAGTATTTACCATTCGCATCCGTTGTTGTACGTTTGATTTCTTGACCATTCTCACCTTTTAAGATAACTGTTACACCTTGAATACCGTGCTCGTTACTATTTTGAATACCATCTTTGTTAGAATCTTCCCATACATAGTCACCAATTTCGTATTTCGCTTCTACTTTTGGCGGCTCTTGTTCATCTGGTTTATGGAAACCACTGTCAATTGTGTAGTCATTCGCATTATTTACTGTTACATCAACTGTTTGACCATCTGAGTCTAAACGATCGTCACCAACATTTGCTTTCGTTGGTTCATAACCTTCTGGTGTTTCAAATTCTACAGTATATTTACCATTACTTAATTCTGAGAACAAGTATTTACCGTTTGAATCTGTAGTTGTACGTTTGATTTCTTGACCGTTGCTATTTTTCAAAATAACTGTTACGCCTTGAATTCCACGTTCGTTACTATTTTGGATACCATCTTTGTTAGAGTCTTCCCATACGTAGTCACCAATTTCATATTTAGCTTCTACTTTTGGTGGCTCTTGTTCATCTGGTTTATGGAAACCGCTGTCAATTGTGTAATCATTTGCATTATTAACAGTTACACATACTGATTGACCATCTGAGTCTAAATGATCATCACCAACATTAGTCTTAGTTGGCACGTAACCATTTGGTGTTTCAAATTCAACTGTGTAAGTACCATTACTTAATTCTGAGAACAGGTATTTACCTTCTGAATCTGTAGTTGTACGTTTGATTTCTTGGCCGTTATTATTTTTCAAAATAACTGTTACGCCTTGAATTCCATGTTCGTTACTATTTTGGACACCATCTTTATTTGAGTCTTCCCATACGTAGTCACCGATTTCGTATTTCGCTTCTTCTTTCGGTGGTTCTACTTCTTTCTTATGGAAACCACTATCAATTGTATAGTTACTACCGCCGTTAATTGTGACATTCACAGTACTACCATCTGAGTCGACTTCATCGTTAGTGCCAGCATCTACAACTGTTGGTTCATAACCATCTGGTGTACCAAATTCAACAGTATAATTACCATTCTCTAAACCAGTAAATAAGTATTTACCGTTTGAATCTGTAGTAGTACGCTTAATTTCTTGACCATTACTATTCTTCAAGACAACAGTAACACCTTGAATACCACGTTCGTTACTGTTTTGAATACCATCTTTATTTGAATCTTCCCATACGTAGTCACCTAATTCGTAAGTTAATTTAGGTGTTGGTTTGTTCTCACCACTTGCACTAGATACACTACCGAAAGTACTGATATAAACAGTATGGTTGTAACTATTGCCTTCGTTACCTAATTCATAAAGATCTGTTCGTAACTCACGTGAACTTGGGTCATCGTTAGTTGGTTTAGCAGTATATTGAACAATATATTTTTGCCCGCCAGCCATATTAAATGCTGGGTAGTCGAATCTTGCAACTGTACCGTCTGCTGAAATTGTTGGTGTTGTATTTACAAGTTGTAAGTTGCTAACATCTGGATTGTAGTTGTCAGTAAAAGAACTATTGTTTGTTACACGATACAGTTTAATATTTGAAGCATTATCAAACTTCATGTTTTTAAGACTAATTTTTAAACCGTAACCTGCTTTTTTTACACCACTTTGGTTAATGTAGTTAGTCATATGATAAGTATTGTCTCGACTATCAACATAGTTAGTACCAGTTGTTAAGATGGCATCTTTAGGATGACCGTAGTCAACTACAATATTGGAACTAAATGATTCTCCACCTAGTCTAAAGTTCGTAGGATAAGCTTGTTTATCGTTTGTATGAGAATCTTTATTTGTAAACCCTGTAGTTTCATAATGACCGTGAATATTTTGTAAGCCACTATCTACGTAGTCTGTAAATACGTATTTTGTTGTGTTAGTACTTGTATCATACGTACCACGAGCTACAATTCGACCGTCATCACTATATAAGAAGTGAGGTTTCGGTGGAGTATGAATACCACCTTGACGGAAGTAATTACCCCAATCGAACGTAAAGTAATCACCACTATGAACATCGTTATCAACTGTATAGTCACCAGAAATTAATAAGTAGTCACCACTTGTAACCCAGAATTCGTTACGTGTTCCGCCAGCTTTAGTCTTAATGTCTGTCTTGAGGTTAGTAAAGTTAACTTTATCATTAACGTTACGTCCTGTTTCTTCAACTGCTCGGAATGAAGTTCCGCCATTACCCGCAGTTTCGCTAATTGAGTTCGTTGTTGAAGTTGGAACTGTAGCATATGTTTCTGGTAACTTATGTTTTTGGCTATATTGGATTGCTTCGTAGATTAATTTTTCTAATACTTCGTCAGAAGAAAGATTATCTAAGTCGCCATCTTTAATATTGCTAAGGATTTCTGCAGATTGTTCATCATTGAAATTGTTATCTTTAAGTACATTTGTAAGTACTTCTGATTTATCTTCTGCAGCTTTATACTCAGCGTCAAAGGCATCTAATTCTGCTTTTTGGTTTTCATCTAAATTATCTTTATTGATAATAACAGAACGTTTAGACTCTGTCGGTGCAGTTGTTGTGCTACCTTCAGATTGTTCTTGTTTTCCTGATACAACATCTTCTTCAGCTACATTTTCTTTTTGAACTTTCTCGTCAGAAGTTGTTTCATTTTCTTCTCGTACTGTTGATTTTTTAGTTGTAGGCTCTATTTGTTCTTTTCCTGATTGTGGAGTTTCTACATCAGCATCTTTTTCTTCAGATTGAGTTTGTTCATTAGTTTTTGTTTCTGGTTCTGATTGTTGATCTTCTACTTTTGTTTTCTCTTCGTTATTTGCTGTGTCACTACTATTCTCTTCTGAAGTTTGTTCGGTAGTTGCCTCAGTTTCATGTTCTGTTCCATTTTGCGAAGATTGTTCTTGTTCGCTAGAGTCTGTTGTTATTTCTTCAGCATTATTTGAACTATTCTCGTCTGCTTGAGTGTCGTTATTACTAGGTTCTGTTTGTTTAGTCTGCACATCAGCTTGATCGTCACTTGAATCAGAAGTATCTTTACCTACTTCTTGTGAGTAACCATCTTCTTCCGCTGCTTTAGCATCTTGGCCAGCTCCAAACAGGAGTGTAGCACCAATAATGATACTTGCAGTACCCACCGTGAACTTACGGATGGAATATCGGTTTTTCCGATTTGTAAATGGATTTTTTGACATCTACATTACTCCCTTTTTTCTTGATAGTAGTTTTCGCACATTTTAGTTGTGCGCATTTAATATTACCACCTTCCTTTTAAAATATATATAATTAAATTTAGTTTTTCGGTAAAAAGACACTTTATAGACAATAACAATATAGACAGACACCTTAAAATAATATAAATATATTTACCAATACCTTTATTTTAATATTCTGATTTGAATCAGAGCCACTATGAATCATATATATAATCTTGTATTATTTTTTAATTAGTAATTTCTCCTTTGAATCTAATATTTATTAATTTTTGAGTAACTTTATTTGCCGAGGTGAACATAATTATATTGTTATTTTTAATTCTTATGATTTTGATATGTTTTGAATGCTTTGAGGATTGATAAATATCCCAACTCCTCTCTTGACCCTCACGTTACGTTATCCTTTAACTTAAAGTTAGAGTTAATGAAGTACTTTTAAACAATTTGGCCAAAGATAACTCGCAAACTTATGTAATGGAGGTCATCGGAAATGACACAATATTATAGTATGAAAGAGGTCACACAGATTACTGGAATTACGAAACGCACGCTACACTATTATGATGAAATCGGGTTATTGTCGCCGTCTCATCGTGCGGAGAATCAATATCGTATGTATAGTCAGCAGGATTTGATTGACTTGCAGAAGATTCTCTTTCTAAAAGGATTGGGTGTGCCGCTCAAAGATATTGAAGAAATGTTGAAACTCGAGGACGAGGAATTAAGAGAAGCGCTAGCAACTTATCAAGAACAGCTACTCGCAAAAATCGAGAAATTGAAGAAGTTAAACCATCATCTAATGGAATTCTTAGAAGGTTTGCCTCTCATCAACTTGGATATCTTTAAGCAACCGCTTCAAGATCAATACGCTAAAGAAGCCGAAATTAAATATGGAGAGACGCCCGACTACCAAAGTTATCAAGAACGCGCCGCTTCACGTTCAAACGCTGATTTCGAGGAGGTGCAGCGCAGAATGGATACCGTGTTCGAAAAGTTCAATACCTTAGCTGAGCAACAAGCACCATTCAACGAGACGCGAGCTATCGTTGAAGAATGGAAAGAGGTCATGCGTGCACATGCTGATTTCTCAGATGAGGTGCTCATCATGATTGCCCAAGGTTATGAACAGGATCCGCGCTTCAAGGATTACTTTAAGCAATTCGGCAATCCAAACCTTCCATCCTATATCGCTGAACATGTGACACATCATCTAGAGCAATAGCGCACATTCGACCACGATAAATCATTTTCAACAACATCATCACATCTACAAATAAGAGCAATCCCTACCATTTAGGCAAGGATTGCTCTTTCTTCATGCATCTTCCTATTAAGATTTCAAATGTTGTTTCACACTTGGAATAATTTGTTCACCAATCAACTCAATGTTTTTCATAATTTTATCGAAAGATACGCCGCCAAAGTCAATTTGAGCCATGAAACGTTGATGACCGTACAATTCGTGTTGATAGAGGATCTTCTCTACAATTTGTTGCGGACTACCCACCATTAAAGCGTCGCGTTCATCGGTTGCGGCATTAAATTGCTCTTTCGGATAGCCAGCGCCTCTAATGAAAGACATTCCGACATTGAGATGAGGGTAGTACTCTTCAAGAGCTTGTTGAGACGTCTTAGCAGTATAGAATAAGCTCGCTGTGGATAGCGGCATAGATTCAGGTGACATGTCATGTCCAGCATCTTCTCCTGCTTGGCGGTAGGCATCGACTGCATCTTTAAAGACTTCTGCCGGACCACCTAAAGTTGTCATCATCATAGGTATACCTGCTTTACCCGCTTTGATAGCACTCGGTGGCCGTCCCCCTACTGCACGCCAAATCGGTAGATAGTCATCGACAGGTCGTGGGAAGATCTTCATATTATGCAAATCTGGGCGGAATTGGCCAGACCATGTGATTCTATCATTCGCATTTAATTGCATGAGTAAATCGAGCTTTTCCTCAAACAATGCGTCATAATCATTAATATCTAAACCAAAGAGCTCAAACAAGCCTGTACGTGAACCGCGTCCTGCTACGAGTTCAGCTCGACCTTGAGAAATCAAATCTAACGTTGCAAAGTCTTCAAAGACACGCACTGGGTCAGCTGCACTAATGATGGAGGAGGAACTTGAAATCTTCATTGATGACGTCGCTTGCGCAATCGCACCGAGCACGACACTGTGCGCTTGTGTTGTAAAATGTTCTTGGTGGCTTTCTCCGACCGCAAAGACATCTAATCCAGCTTGTTCCGCTAGTTGACTCATTTCAATGATCTGACGAATCCGTTGTTCATAACTCAATTTAGTTCCATTCTCTGGATTCATCAAATGGTCTCCCAACGTATATAATCCAAATTCTAATGGTGTGTGTTGATTCATAGTTAATCTTGCCAATGCGTTTCAGTCCTTTCGTTCATAACTCATTGTGTAGAGTTATCATTTTAATATGTTAAACGCATACTACACCTTACTGACAAAGTGGTCATGTGATTTGCTCATAATGAGACTTGAACCCCTACTGTCTGCTTTTACCCACCACCCATTGACAGCTCTCCCGATTCACTTTATCCTAGTAATTCATTCTATTTTAAAAATTCAAACAACTTTACTTTTATTTATATGAAAAATACATTGATATGCAAAAATGCAATATTAATCTATTCAAACAAGGGGGAATTGGATGACTTCAAACCATCAATCACAGAATCAAGATTTGCGCATTCAAAGTAAAGTCATCAGTGAAGGGGTGAGTCGTACGCCGAATCGCTCTTACCTACGTGCGCTTGGATTTGAGGATGAGGATTTCCAGAATCCAATGATTGGTGTGGCGAGTACGTGGAGTGAGGTCACGCCGTGTAACGTACATATCGACGGTCTGGCGCGTGATGTGAAGCATGGTATCGGTGAAATGGGTGCGAATCCCCTCATCTTCAATACGATTACGGTATCCGATGGCATTTCGATGGGGACGCCGGGCATGCGTTACTCCCTGCCGAGTCGTGAACTGATTGCCGATTCCATCGAGTCTGTCGTGAATGCAGAGAATCTCGATGGCGTAGTCGCAATTGGAGGTTGTGATAAAAATATGCCAGGTTGCATGATGGGTATCGCACGCCTCAACTTACCTGCCGTCTTCGTCTATGGCGGTACGACGTTACCTGGAAATTTGGAAGGTCAGAAATTAGATGCCGTTTCTGCGTTCGAAGGCGTAGGTCAGTACAATAATGGAGAAATTGATGATGATCGCTTAAATCAAATTGAATGTTCTGCTTGTCCTGGCGCGGGGTCATGTGGAGGTATGTTCACTGCGAATACGATGGCTTCCGCAATTGAAGCCCTTGGTATGAGTTTGCCGGGAAGCGCATCGCACCCTGCTGTCTCTGCAGATAAATCTAAAGATAGTCGTGCTGCAGGTCAAGCCGTTTATCGCTTGCTCGAACGAGGCATTTATCCTGAAGATATTATGACGAAACCAGCGTTTGAGAATGCAATTACTGTTGCGATGGCGTTGGGTGGTTCAACGAATGCCGTCCTTCACCTGCTCGCGATAGCGCATTCGATGGACGTCGATTTGTCATTAGACGATTTCGAAGAGGTGCGTGCTCATGTGCCTCACATCGCTGATTTACGTCCGAGCGGTCAATATGTCATGGCAGACTTGAATGACTATGGCGGCGTCCCTGGCGTGATGAAAGTCTTATATCAACATGGTTTGATTCACGGAGATTGCATGACCGTCACAGGCCAAACGGTTGCGGAGAACTTGGCTGAAGCGCCAGATCTTTCCGACGACGGTAAAATTATCGATTACGACAATCCACAATATCCGACGGGGCCTCTCGTGGTCTTGAAAGGTAATCTAGCTCCGGAGGGTGCCGTGGCGAAGATCTCTGGTCTAAGCGAAACTTATATTAAAGGGCCAGCGAAGGTCTTTGATACTGAAGAAGCAGCGACCAACGCAATTCTGAACGACCGCATCCATCCTGGCGATATCGTCGTCATTCGTTATGCGGGGCCTAAAGGAGGGCCAGGCATGCCTGAGATGCTTTCCGCTTCCTCTATTCTTGTTGGAAAAGGCTTAGGCGAATCGGTTGGATTACTAACAGATGGTCGTTTCTCCGGTGGTTCCCATGGTCTCGTCATCGGACATGCAGCGCCAGAAGCACAAGTCGGTGGCCCTATGGCATGGCTCGAAGAAGACGACATCATCACGATCGATGCCGAGAACCATCTCATCGACTTCGATGTTTCAGATGAAGAATTAGAACGTCGTAAAGCGAAATGGAAAGCGCCAGAATTAAAAGTATCGAAAGGCGCACTTTATAAATACGCACGCTTAGTGAACTCCGCTTCAAAAGGTGCAACGACAGATTAATTTGTGGTAATTATCACTCGGGAAATAATATGAAGTATAATTAAGCCCCCATTTACGTGTTTTGCGTAATTGGGGGTCGTTCTCTGAGATTATTGAAATAAGCTGCTTATCATCAACACGATGATATATAGAAGAATTGCAAATCCAGCACTCATTCCACCTGAAATCAACATAATCTTAGGTCTACTCGTAATGCTTTTAGCCTTAATCACTTTATTCGCTAAAAATGAGCCAATGAGTACACTCACAAATATGATGATGACTTTAATCACACTGCCGTCCAGAACATTCACCTTCCCTCGTCGTTATTTAATCCCTAACTAGCACCTTATTATATTAAGCGCTTTGCCTGTTTCCTAAATCGTTATATCAACGCTACAAAATTTCAATCTATTCTTTCTCCAACGACGCTTTCGTCGCAGTCAACAACATATCAATATTATCGAAATCTACCTTATCCAATAACTTACGAAATTGTTGCATCATCCGTTCGGCAACCTCAATGCCCTTATCCGTCAAACAGATAATCGTCGCACGCTGATCCTCTGCACACTCATTACGACAAACGTAAGGCGTCTCCCCACGCTCGAGTCGATTGACTAAACGAGACATCGCACTTTGGCTCAAACGCACAGATTGAATCAAATCGTTAATCTTACAGCGCTTCTCCGGTTGTTTATACAAATTATAAAGCACGCAGAACTCTCTCAAACTCAACCCGTACTGTTGTTTGAAATTACGCTCAATCATCTGCTCGATATAGTGAAAGTATTCCGTACTCTCCATCCACTCATCGATTCCACTCACTCGTTCCATCATTTCACCTTCTTCCCCTATATGTACTCGCTTACATTCTTAATTGCTATTATACAAGTTTATCTCAGTTCTATAAATGGTAGATAGCAAAGTGCAAAGTGATTTCTTGTATTAACTCCAACCTCTATACTGAAATCTACAATTTTTAACTAAAGAATGATGATAATGAGTAAGATATTCGTTACAGGCGCAACAGGTCTCATTGGCACACGTTTAACACGTCGTCTCGTTGAGGAAGGTCATGAGGTCGCAGGCTTTACAACTTCTGACCATGGTAAAAAGAAACTCGAAAATCAAGAAGTGAAAGGTTACATTGGCGATATCTTTAACTATGAAGATGTAGAAGCAGCAATCGGTGACTTTAAACCTGAGATTATCATTAACGAACTAACAGATTTAAAAGCTGTAGACATGTCAGCGAATACGCGCGTGCGAGTTGAAGGTACGAAAAATCTCGTGAAAGCTGCACAACAACATGGTGTTGAACATATGCAAGCGCAAAGTATCGCGTTTACGTACGCACCCGGTAAAGGGCTAGCTACTGAAGAAACGCCGCTCGATTATAACTCTGAAGGTGATCGCAAAGTGACAGTGGATGGCGTCGAAGGTTTAGAGACACAAACACAAGAAATACCTCATCACGTCATCTTACGTTATGGTTATCTCTATGGCCCAGGTACATGGTTCGGCAAAGATGGCATGATTTACAATCAATTTATCGATGGCGAAGTGACGATGTCAGATGGCGAACAATCTTTCATTCATCTCGATGACGCGGTCGAAACTGCGATTCAAGCGCTGCACTTCGACAGTGGTATCTACAACGTTGCAGATGACGAACCAGTGACTGGTGGCAAATGGGCTGAGTGGTTTGCTGACATGTTAGGTGTGAACCCTAAAATGAATATTCAACCTGCCGCTGATTATGAACGTGGCGTATCAAATAAGAAGTTCAAAGCACAAGGTGGTAAGTTGATTTATAACACTTGGCGTGAAGGTATGAAAGAAGATAATTAATATGTTTAAGCGTAGGCTGACGTGCATATTGTGTGATCACGCCTACGCTTTTTAATTTTTCCCTCTATCCGCACGTCTTAAAATATATAAATTTACCCACTATCTATATTATTGCTCACTATTTTAATGTCATCTTGCTATAATAATATAAAATACATCATCTTAGACTGCCCTCGGAGGTCCTCATCATGCGCAATCAACTACGCCCCTTGAAGCATAAGACCGTCATCGTAACTGGTTATGTAACTGACTATGCCCTACGCTACAGCAGCACCTCGAATAATAACTATATCCGTAACTTACGTATTCTCTTAACTCACGTGTATATTAACGGTATTTTCGTTTCCCACATTTGGCTTATCGAGCGACGTAGATTATTAAAAGACGTCGAAGCCTTGATGAATGAAAAAGTGAAATTTAAAGCGAAAGTGATTTGTTATCTCAAAATCGGTGAAGTAGGTATGGTAGAAGATTATGGTATTGAACGGAAGACACGATTAGTACATGCAGATCATTACCAAGTCAAGTATGACTGAGTTACAGCGTTGTTACACCATAATCATTCACTCAATCCTCGTACTAATTTAGACATCCGGGACTCTTCCTGCAGACAACCCGCACTCTGACCCACGAGCTACAAAGCCCACTACTACGCACTTTCACGCTAATCATGAGAAAACCCACTCGCGCATATCTACTCGACTGCGTGAGTGGGTTCGATTTATATATTATACCGTTGTTTCAATCACTTGAGCCTTACCATTAATCTTCACGTGAACTTTGTCCTCTACTTCGTACTGACAAGCACCTAGAATACGTGTCTTCACTCGACCTATGCCTTTAATATCTAAATAAACTAATGAATCATGTCCGAAGAAATCCGTATCTTGTACCGTTGCTTCAATCCCAGTGTCATCATCACTAATTTCCAGCTGCTCTGGACGAATCATGACCTTAGCTTCTGAACCTTCAGATTGAGACACTTCATTAATTTCAAGATGACCCATACTTCCTTTGAAGTGATCACCTTCAATGTAGCCATCTAAATAAACTGCATCGCCGACGAAGTCCGCGATCTTTTTACAATTAGGATAGTAATAAATCGTCGTAGGTGTGCCTTCTTGAATGTTGCGACCTTCTACGAGAATCATCGTTGAGTCTGCCATAGAAAGCGCTTCTTCTTGATCGTGTGTTACGAAGATCGACGTCGCATTCACACGTTTCAACATGCGTTTCACTTCTGCACGTAACGTCGTTCTCAAACCGGCATCTAAAGCACTAAACGGTTCGTCTAACAGCACGAGTTTCGGATTTGGCGCAAGCGCACGGGCTAATGCGATACGCTGTTGTTGCCCACCTGATAATTCGTTAGGCATACGGTTCTCATAGCCTTGCATGTTCACGAGTGCAAGCATCTCTTGGACACGGTTCGACTTACGCTCTTTACGCGTCAATCCAAAGGCAATGTTCTGTTTCACAGTGAGATGTGGGAACAGCATCCCCTCTTGTGGCACGTAGCCGATCTTACGCTTATCCGGTGCGACATTCGTCTTCGCATCAAAGACCACTTCGCCATCAATCTTAATCTCACCATGATCGGGATCTTCAAATCCGGCAATCGAGCGCAGTAACGTCGTCTTACCACATCCGGATTCCCCGAGCACGGCTAACATGTCGCCTTCTTTGACATCAACCGTGATATCACGTAAAGCGTGCACATTACCAAATTGTTTACTTAGTTGTTTGACTTGTAATTTCGTGTTCAACAGTCTTCACTCGCTTCCAATCTGTAAAGGATTTCATCGTTAATAAGTACACAGGTAATCCTGAGAAGACGATGAGTAATAAGGCGTACGGCGCTGAGGCACCATATTCAAGTTCGTTGGTAAATTCCCAAATCTTCGTCGAGAGGGTGTCGATGCCCACTGGACGTAGGAGTAAGGTTGAAGTGAGTTCTTTCATCACTTCGAGAAACACTAGAGCTAAACCTGAACCGATACCTGGCGTGAGTAGCGGCAAGGTAATTTTGAAAAAGTTAGTCATAGGCCTTTTACCTAAAGACCGGCCTACCTCTTCCAAACTTGGCGGAATCTGTTCCATCGACGTCCGGATAGAGGACTGAGCTAACGGCAGGTAGAGAATAACATAGCCGATGAGTAACAGTGTCACCGTTTGATAGAGCGGGTTGAGATAACGAATCGCAAAGAACACAAGCGTGAGACCAATCACGAGCCCTGGCAAGCTGTGAATGAGAAATGGCAAGTTATTTGCGACTTTACTCGCCCAACCACGATAACGAACGACCGCATAGACAATCGGTAGCGCGACAATCACGGTAACGACTGAACCTTCAAGACCGAGTCTCAAAGTAGACAGTAACGTATGGATAATTTCATCTAAATCAAAGTACGTTGAGTTCCCATAAATCGCCCAATAGATGATCGTTGTGACCGGCACACCTACGGACAAGATACTCAAGATCGCGATAAATAAGTACGCGAGGCCACGACCGAAGATATTCAAACGTGCCTTGTACTGCTGACTACTGCGACCTGAACGGCGTGACGTGAATGATTTGTTGCCGATAATGAGCCTTTGGATAAAAATAATTACCAAACAAAGCATGAGCAACACGAGCGTCATCATTGCCGCAGCCGAGCTATTGAAAGCGACGTCATATTGGTCAAAAATCGCTGTCGTAAAGGTTTCATAGTTTAAAAAAGCAAGTGCCCCGAATTCAGCAAGCATGTGAAGTGCGATCAAGATACCCCCACCTACAATGGCCGGTTTCAACTGAGGCAACGTAATGCGTACGAACGTCGTGAATTTACTCCGACCTAGGGAACGAGACGTTTCTTCAAGCGCAGGGTCGAGCCCTTTTAATGCAGCTACGACGGGCAGATGCACGAGCGGATAACTGGATAATGAGAGGACAAGTAGCGCACCTTTGAACCCTTCTAAGGATGGTGCGACAGAAATCCAACTGTAGCTTGCCACGAAGGCCGGCACGACGAACGGTAAAGTGATGAGTGCGTTTAGGAGTTTACCACCACGCACATTCGTCCGTTCAACGATAAGTGCAGTCGTCGTTCCAATTAAGACGCTCACTAATGTGACGAAGAAGCTTAATTTAATGGTATTCCACAAGAGATGGAACATGCGCGGACGCAAGAGCAAGTCTAAAGAAGCTTGCCAACCAATTTCTTTCGCTTTGATAAAGACATAAGCCACCGGTAACAAGAACAGTAAAGCGAGAAATAAAATAATAATATATAGAAGAACAGGACGTCTCCCGTTCTTAGAATTTCTTCCTCGAAAAAGACGTCCTTGTGTATTACTATTCATTATTATAGTAAACCTTCTTCTTTAAGTAAGTTCACTGCTTCTTTACCGTCAGCGTATTTACCTAAATCTTGTGTACCTTCTGGTGGTTTCAACTCAGAGAATGGTTTCATACCTTTAGTATTTGCTTCTTTGTTTAAAGGATATTGTTTACTCTTATCAGTTAAGATTTGTTGACCTTTTTTACTAGTTGCAAATTTAACGAATTTTTCAGCTTCTTCTTTATGTTTGCTTGATTTCACAACACCTACACTTGCTACAGTTAACATGTCACCTAAGTCATGGTTACCGAAGAAGTATAGACGAGAGTTTAAGTTGTCTTTACCTTTCTCAGCTGCTTGTCTATCCCAGTAGTAGTTGTTGATCAACGCAAATGGAATATCGCCGTTCTCAACAGCTTGAAGCGCACGTTTGTTATCTTTGTAAGTCTTACCATTCTTCTTGATGCCTTCTAACCATTCTTTCGCTGCATCTTTACCTTCAAGTTTAATCATTGCTGAAAGTTGTGCTTGGAACGCACCACTTGTAGGTTGGAAAGCGAATTTGTCTTTCCATTTAGAATCAGTTAAGTCTTTCACTGATTTAGGAAGTTCACTTTCAGAGATCTTGTCTTTGTTGTAAGCTACAACTCTTGAACGTGCAAGTAATCCTGTCCAAGTATCGTCTTTAGATTTGTATTTAGAATCGATTGGTTTGCTAACGTCTTTATCGATTTTCGCAAGTAAACCTTTGTTATCTAACATGATTTGAGGTGAAGATTCTTCTGTGTAGATTAAGTCAGCAGGAGAGTTCTTACCTTCTTCAACGATTTGGTGAGCAAGCTCGTTACTCTTACCGTCACGTTCTTCAACTTTGATGCCAGTGTCTTTCTCAAATGCTTTGATTAAAGCAGATGTAGCGCTCTTATGTTGACCGTTGTAAATGACAAGCTTGCCATTCTTACCGTCTTTAGAGCCTGATTTGTCTCCGCCGTTACCACAAGCTGCAGTGAGCACGAGTACAGCGACTAAGATGATTGGTAATAAGATTCTTTTCATCGCTCTATGTCCCTATCCCTTCTATGTAAAATATGTTGCGTTGGTTTGAAGTAATGGTTTCGATTCGTGATAATGATAACCATTTTCAGTTAAAAATATACCACAATATTGTACACTGCACAAGCGTTTTCATGAATTTCTTGTAGAAAATGTAAATTTTATAAAAATAGACCGTGACCCCAGATACCGAAATTCATGTCGCGGATAAAGGCTGCTTTATTCTCTTCTGCTTCTTCTGTCATCTCTTGTTTGAACTGGTCTAGAGTGAAATCATCGTCGACAATGTGATGTGCTCGCATACGTTCAATCATAATTTCAGTTAACCACTGTAAATCATTATTCTCAGCCGTTTGCATAACCGCTTCTGCTTCGATATGTGGGCTTTCAATTCCTAAGCGCAGAAATATATCATACAATTTCTGACCTATATGAATGTCGCCCCCTTCAGCTTGAACCGTCTTCCATACACGTTGAATCGCTTCCTGATGATGAGGTAATCGATCTCCACCTACTCCGCAATTAATCGCATCACTTTCTTGAAAGGCAATGATACCATTCGGTTTCAGATGTTGTATTAAAAGTTGTAGCGCGCGTTGAGGGTCTGGGAGATACATGAGCACGCGGCGCCCCACTATCGCATCAAACTTTCCAAGATCTTCGGGTAAGTCGTAAATATCTTGTTGTAGATAAGTAATATTAGAACCTGGATTGTTCTGTTGCGCCATCTCAATCATCTGACCACTTGTATCGATACCTACGACTTCTCCTGTTTCGCCCACTATTTCAGAGACGAGTCGTGAAACTTCTCCCGTCGCACAACCGACATCGAGCACGCGCATGCCCTTACTGATTCCTACTTGTTCGAATATCCGTGCCGTAAAATCATTTCGTTTCTGATGTTTCACGTGTAACATCCTTTCTTTATATTTTTCTTCATTATATCGTTAAAAAATGCTCTACTATTTTAACCTATTTAACTCCATTGAAATCATTCCACTAAAACCAAACCACCTAACTTACCAACCCAATTCCGCACGACCTAATAAATATTTTAAGTGAAAAAGATAGACAACCGGGTGAAACTGTGTATAATAGATTATAGTAATTACAAAGTAATAATTATTTTCAATTACATAGTACATGTTGACGTTTGCGTCTCATCCATCTAACCATGTCATGAGATGACATCGACGGCATCAATCGTGAGTATGAAGGCAATGTAACGAATCTCACAATGACTTAACGAATTATTCAAATTCTCAATTTTACCATAACCGTATAAAAGATAATTTTAAATTATTCTAAAGACAGCGTCCTTCAACTCAACACCAAAGGAGATATAACTATGAGTAAATTAACTGGTTTATTTGGCGCACCCGTATCAGACAGAGAGAATAGTATGACGGCTGGTCCACGTGGTCCACTGTTAATGCAAGATATTTATTTCTTGGAACAAATGGCGCACTTCGATAGAGAAGTCATTCCTGAACGACGTATGCATGCGAAAGGTTCAGGTGCCTTTGGGACTTTTACCGTAACAAATGATATTACTCAATATACAAGCGCAAGCATCTTCTCTGAAGTTGGTAAGCAAACAGAAATGTTCGCTCGTTTCTCAACTGTAGCCGGCGAACGTGGTGCGGCAGACGCAGAACGTGATATCCGTGGTTTCGCGTTGAAATTCTATACGGACGAAGGAAACTGGGATCTCGTAGGTAACAATACCCCTGTGTTCTTCTTCAGAGATCCGAAGTTATTCGCAAGTTTAAACCACGTCGTTAAACGTGATCCGAAGACAAATATGCACAATCCTGAAGCGAACTGGGACTTCTGGACATCACTTCCGGAAGCACTTCACCAAGTGACGATCCTCATGTCTGATCGTGGTATTCCAGATGGCTACCGTCACATGCACGGTTTCGGTTCTCACACGTATTCTATGTACAACGCTAAAGGCGAACGTGTGTGGGTTAAATTCCATCATGTGTGCCAACAGGATATTAAGAACTTAACGCCTGACGAAGCAACACGTATCGTAGGTCAAGACCGTGAATCTTCTCAAAGAGATTTGTTCAACGCGATTGAAGAAGGCAACTTCCCGAAATGGAAGATGTACATTCAAGTGATGACGGAAGAGCAAGCGCGTAACCATAAAGATAATCCATTCGATTTAACGAAAGTTTGGTATAAAGACGAATATCCTCTCATCGAGGTCGGTGAATTTGAGTTAAACCGTAACCCTGAGAACTACTTCCAAGACGTAGAACAAGCTGCGTTCGCGCCTACAAATATCGTTCCAGGTATCGATTTCTCACCTGACAAGATGTTACAAGGTCGTCTCTTCTCGTACGGAGATGCGCAACGTTATCGTCTTGGCGTGAACCACTGGCAAATTCCAGTCAACCAACCTAAAGGTGTAGGAGTTGAAAATATTTGTCCGTTCAGCCGCGATGGTCAAATGCGTATTCTAGACGAGAACCAAGGTGCGAAGACACATTATTATCCAAACCAACATGGAGAGTTAGAAAGTCAGCCGCAGTTTAAAAAGCCTGGTTTGCCATTAGAAGGTACAGCTTATGAACATGACTTCCGTGAAGATGACGCGAACTACTTCGAACAACCGGGTAAACTCTTCCGTTTGTTGTCTGAAGAAGAACAACAACGTTTATTCGAGAATACTGCGAACGAAATGGCACCAGTAAGTGACCATATTAAACACCGTCACATTCGCCATTGTTTCAAAGCGGACACTGCATATGGTGAAGGTGTCGCTAAAGCACTCGGTATTGATATTAAAGATGTCGAACTCGATATCGTAGATTAATGATAAATTTGATGCCATTAATGGCTAAGTGAGGCATCCCCAAGTATAGGTGAGAACATTGTTGATACTCTTTCTAAAATGTGAAGCGACTCATCTGCACCACTTTCTTTAATGGCACTGCCCTATTGTATATTGTAGGGCGATTCTAAGCGCAAGGTAAGCACACTTGCGCTTAGCTCCTTTTTAAAAGACTTATGCGAAACACGAAGCGATAAATATTAAGAAATAGATGAGGACTTAAGTAATGATATTAGATAATGTAAATCCAAATGACCTGTTCCCTACTGAACAGAAAGGGCCTACGCTACTCGGCGATATGGACTACCCTGTGCGTGGTGAAGTGAAGACCTTTGAAGCAGGATATGTGGCGACGAGCGAACGTTTGATTCTGAATGTGGATATGGACGGCGAATTCTACTACCGCAATATTAATTATAGTGAGATTGAAGCGATTACGTTGGCAGATGCGACGTTAACGATTCGATTTGCGGTCGGTGCGTTTCCGATGCGCAATGTGGATGTTGAGAAAGCAGAGACATTTAAAGCTTATATTGAAGAACATATGGATTAATAATGATAGAAGAGTCTAGGGTGAGATTAAAAGACATTTGTTTTATCCTGGGCTCTTTTTTACTTTTAAAACGACGATGCTCGCGTGGTTTTTCAATAAATTAATTATAGTGAGAATGACACTTTATAACGCTATCCATACGTAGAATGTTGTACAATAATAGCATTCATATAAAACTCTAATGAGAAGACATGAGATTATGATTGCAAAGACATATTCATATGTACAGGAACACTTGGAAGATATGATTCATAAAGTTAATGAGTATTGTGACGTAGTAACAGTGACAACTAAAGATTGTAATGCAGTGATGATGTCCGAAGATAGTTATATCGAAATTATAGAAACTTTATACTTACAACAGAATTCAGCTAATGCCAAACATCTATCAGAATCTATCGAAAATCTAGAACGTGGTAATGTGAAAACTAAGTCCATTGATATCGCTGATTAAGTAGAAGAATTTTTACTACAGAGCTTCCAGTTGACACAAATAATATCAAATGGAGCATAAAAAAGACAAAAAATTAATCAAGGTTTAAAAAATGAGACACACTCCTGAAAGTTAAAGTCTAACTTCATAGGGTGTATTTTTTGCCTGCACCTCACTCCCCACACACTAAACCCCACAGCCAACCTTAACTTGACTGTGGGGCTCACATAATTATTCTTCTATATTCAATCCACGATAACGATTGATCGTCGCGATAAATTCTTGTTTACGTGGTAAGGCTAAGTCACCTGGATAACGATTCTTCGGCGCAATGGCATCGAAACCTTCCTCAGCAATTTTACTATAAATCGTATCAGCCGCTTCAACGATACTCACCTTACGCCCTGACAAATGATGTTGATAGTAATCCAGCATCATTGCGATGCAGTTCGTCTGACTCGGGTCAGCGAGTTGTTCCAAACCTGAAATGTCAATCGGCTCTTTGCCATACATTATCGCATGCTTACCTTTCGCTTTCAGACGGCTATCTTTACCTTTCTTGTTAAAGCTTCCTTTCGACGGCACGCGTTTCGGAATGTCACCGAACTCGCGATCTGAAATATCATCGCGCTGATATTCTGGCGCTTGCGCAATCGCCTTCGCATCGTCTGTCACGTCTTTCAACTCATACTCATCCATCATAAAGACTTGGTCGGCGACATCGAAGTAATCACCAGAACCGCCGACGATAAGAATCGTAGACACTTGATAATCGTCATAAAGTGGTTTGACCTTACTAGCGAACGGCGTAATCGGCTCTTTCTCAGGCGCAATCAGCTTCTGCATACGGTCGTCGCGAATCATGAAGTTTGTCGCTGTCGTATCTTCGTCGATGAGGAGTAGTGATGATTCCGCTTCGAGCGTTTCCATCGTATTCGCCGCTTGGGACGTACTACCACTTGCGTTCGTCGTAGAGAAATGTGCCGTGTCCTTTTTACCTGGCAGATTATCAATAAACGGCGTGATATTCACTTTCTCCACACTGCGCCCGTCTTCGGCACGAATCTTCATGCCATCCGCGCGTGTGATGACGAACTCACGACCATCTTGCGCGATATGGTTATAAACACCAATTTCAAGCGCTTCAAGCAATGTCGATTTACCATGGAAACCACCACCGACGATGAGCGTAATACCAACCGGAATCCCCATTCCTGTCAGTTGGCCACCATATGGCAAGTCGAGTGTGATTCCATAACTTTCAGGACTGGTAAAAGGCACCGCGTCTTGCAGTGGTAAGTCAGACACGCCATTTTTACGTGGAAGTATCGCATCATTACCTACAAACGCTACGAGGTCGCGACGATCGAGTTCTTCACGAATAAATTGTTGGTTGAGGTAAAGTTCTACTTGCTCTTTCAAGCGATCTTGATCTAAATTGCGATACATTAAGGCTTGCTCAACGACGTTCGGCATGTGATCGATCATGATGGTCGCAGCCTTTTTACCTAAAATCTTACGGCCTGCTGCTGGCATGCCAATCTCGAAACGCACTTCAATCTCTTCGTCATCGATTTGAACGGCAGAACGGTCGAGAATCTCTTGGCCACAACGATCAATAACCATCTTGCCTTTAGATCCTTTCGCACCTTTCTGCGCACGGTTAATTTCTTGACCAAACGCACGTGTTAAGAAGTCAGTTACCGCTACAACTTTATCGTGTGAATCGAGCAGTTCGTCCGGAATCCCCGCTGTTTCACGATTCATAAGTACACGCACTTTACTTGGTGGCGCAAACGGATCCGCTTGCACATGTTCCACGACAAAGGTGAAATCATCGAAGCGGTAATGATTGCCATTCAAACGCTTATACGCGCCGTATTTACCTCCATCTATTGAATGTAACAGTTGTTTCAAATCTTTCGCAGTCTTCAACAGCATCCTCCTCGTTTCAGTTATCTTATTGATTGTTTACCCAACTCTCGTGGGCTAGGAAACTTCACGCCATTGACTGTTTTTACAGATAAAATTTCAGAATTATTTGACTTAACGGTAAATTTTAAGTACTCTTTTTGTAAACGATTACAAAGGAAGTGTTATTATGTCCATCAATCTTCAACAGGTGCCGGCTGTGGATGTCCATTGTCATCCCTTTGTCGCGCCTGAGAAGCCACACACCGTAGAAAGTTTCTTGAATACATTATCACTTTCAGTCATCCCCGATATGTTTACCAAACAAGATATTTCAGAGAATGGCATTGTTCCGGGCATGAATATGTATTTACAACTCACTATTCGACGCTTGGCTCAATTCTTCCAATGTGAACCGCATATCGAGGCTGTAGTGGAAGCGCGTAATCAACACGCTGAAGATTATGCCAACTACACTCAAAGTTTGTATCAAGATGCGAATATCACTGGCATGATTGTCGATTACGGCTATCCTGTGCCACATATTCCGAAAGCAGACTTTGAACAAACGGCAGGCTTTCACACCTTTGAAATTTATCGCATTGAACCCGTAATGGAACATTACGGCGCGCAATGTAAGACTTTTACCGAATTCAAACAAGCCTACTACGACGATTTACTCCAAACTTTGCAACGACCTGATGTTGTAGGTCTGAAATCGATCATCGCTTACCGCAGTGGTTTAGAAGTTCTGCCGAAAGATGAAGACAAAGCAGCAGATGCTTACGCTACGTTCCGCAATGACACGCGTGCAGCTGTGAAACCGTTACGCGACTACTGTATGCATTTGGCGATGGAAGCATGTACGGAAACAGACAAAGTGATGCATATCCATACTGGTGTGGGCGATGGCGAAGTCGTCTTACCGAAAGCGAGTCCAAGTTTGCTGATTGATATGTTACGCACGCCGAAGTACAGTCAGACGAAAGTCCATTTCGTGCATGGCGGCTATCCGTGGATGGAAGAAGCGGCGTTTATCACAAGCATCTTGCCTAATGTTTATATGGACATCTCACTTCAGATTCCGTTCGCGGGTCACGGAGCGAAACGGATTCTCTCTACCGTCTTCGAATTCGCGCCGTTCGACAAAGTGATGTTCGGTTCAGACTGTTTCAGCGCGCCAGAGATGAACTGGTTAGCGGCGAAGTTGGTCCGCCAAGATTTGACCGAGATCTTAGAGACGTGGGTCGAACGTGACTATATGGACGAGAACATGGCGCAAGAGATTGGTGAGATGGTGCTCTATCGTAACTTCGAGCGCGTTTATCAAGATGCGATTGCTGCTTGTAGTAGTAAGTAAAAATGTTTCGAGTAATGGGGATGGGCCAAATGAATTTCTATAATGGCACGCCCCACAATCTCGCTGTACATCTCATAATTCAACTAAAAGGAGTGAGAAGATGACGCAACCTGTAAAGTGGTCTTGGAAAGACGAATTGAATGATAAGTTATTTGAGATTCGCAAACATTTACACCAACATCCCGAGCTGTCATTCCAAGAACATGAAACGCAGAAATATATTGGAAAGATCTTAGATGACTGGAACATTCCATATCAAACCATTACCGATACCGGACTCTATGTCGATATCGAAGGTTCCGAAGAGGGTCAACACATTGCCTTACGTGCCGATATTGATGCCCTTCCTATTGCAGAGAAATCGGACGTCGACTTCCCTTCTCAAAACGAAGGCGTCATGCATGCCTGTGGACACGATGGTCATACGACGATTCTGTTAGGTGCGGTCTATCATTTGTGGCAACACCGTGATCAACTGAAAGGTTCGGTGCGCTGCATTTTTCAACCTGGAGAAGAAGCAGATGGCGCTGCTGAACAGTTGATACAGGCTGGTGTACTGGCTGACCCACAGATTGAGAATATCATCGCGCTACATGTGTGGCCGAAACTCCCCCTCGGTACAATTGGGACCATCAAGGGGCCGGTAACCGCTTCGTGTGATGACTTCGTACTCAAAGTCCACGGTAAAGGTGGTCATGCGGCACGACCTTACGAAGGGATCGATGCTCTAGCGATTACGCACGAAATTGTTCAAGCACTCAAATTTCTCGAAACACGCGTGCTTGATCCAGTGAAACCTCACCTCATCCATGTAGGTAAAGTTGAAGGTGGACAATCCAACAACTCAATTGCAGATGAAGTGGTAGTGGAAGGCTCTGTGCGTACTGTCGACCATGAGATGCGCCAAGAGATTGAAGCGCATTTTACCCGACTGGTGAAAGAGACCGCTGAACGCTTTGGCGGCAGCGTCGATATCGAGTACATCAACGGCCATCCGCCTGTGATTAATGACGACGAAATTACTGATCAGCTTGAGCGCAGTGCCAGTCAGATTGTCGGCGAGGACAACATCATCGACCTTGGTCAACCGTCGATGGGTGCCGATGATTTCGGTTACTACTCTGAACAACTGCCGAGCACCTATTTCCGTCTAGGGATTAGCGAAGCGGATGAGACGACCTACGACTTACACCATCCACAGTTTAAATTTAATGAAGAAGCCATCATTTATGGCGCGAAGATCTTTACGCAATATGCATTAGATATGTTGCGTTAACTGATTTGTATTCCGTAACTCAGTACTTCGACACGATTTAAGGAGGCGATAACTATGGTAAATAATCAGAATGACAAGATTCAACAAGTACTAGATCGAGTACAAGATGACAATATTGAATTTATCCGTATGGAGTTTCTCGACTACACAGGAGTGACGCGTGGGCGTACGATTCGCAACGACAACTTGCGTGCAGCGATGGAAGACGGCGTTAACTTCAGTACAGCGATCATGAGCTTCGACATGTTCGATGAGTTTATCGAAGGTGGCGCGTATGGTTCTAACGATGGGGACTTCTTCGCGATTCCAGACCCTGATACGTATGCGGTCGTTCCTTTCCGTGAGAAGACTGCCCGCATGCTCTGTGACCTATACGATGTGAATGGTGAACCGTGGGAAGGCTGTCCACGTAATGCTTTAAAACGTTTGTTGGAAAAAGTAGAAAAGTTATTAGGCGGCAAATTGAACATGGCCTATGAACAAGAAGCGTATCTATTGGATACAGATGAGAAAGGCAACATCCTTCCAGCTGACCAATCACATTGTTTCTCAACAGATGGGGTCGATATTCAAGATAGTTTCGTTCAATCATTCGTCCATGCTTTAGAAACAATGGGCGTAACGACAGAACAAATTTCCAGTGAATATGGTCCAGGTCAACTTGAGGTAAACTTGAAGTATGCGGATGCGTTGAAAGCAACAGATGACCAAGTGACGTTTACGCATTTATTTAAACAAATCGCGCGTCAACATGACATGTTAGGTACATTGATGGCGAAACCGTTTGAAGATCAGCCAGGAAGCGGCTTACATGTCCATATTAGCTTATATGACGAAGACGGTAACAATTTATTCGAAGATCCAAGCGATAAGCGTGGCTTGCAGTTATCTCAGAACGCGTATTACTTTATCGGCGGCTTGTTGAAGCATGGTCGTTCCCTTGTTGGTATTGGCGCGCCAACGTTCAACTCTTACAAACGTATGCAGCCAGGTTCTTGGGCACCTGCACATGTATGTTATGGAGATGCGAACCGTTCTGTACTCGTTCGTGTGCCTGAAGTTCGTCGTGCACGTCGCTTTGAGTTCCGTGGCGCTGACGGTTCTTGTAACCCTTACTTACTGTCTACGTGCTTGTTAGCGGCAGGTCTGGATGGTATTCAGAATAAAATTGATCCCGGTGACCCAATGCAAGAAGACGTGGCTGAATTTGATAATGAGCAGTTGAAAGAACATGGCATTGAATGGGTGCCACGTGATTTATTAGAAGCGGTTCAAACGATTGAGAAAGATGCGGTGTTAGGAGAAACAATCGGTCAATCGATTTGGAAAGAGTTTATGAATGTGAAGCGGAGCGAATGGAGGAAATATACGCAACACATTAGTGGTTGGGAATTAGAGAGCATTTCGAAGATATTCTAAGGAAGAAATACAGAAAATCCAGTCAATGCGTGATGCACTGGCTGGATTTCTTCGTGTTTTAGAGCTCTTGATTTTTAAAGATAGATAAAGAAACGAAGTAAGTGATAAATAACATAATAATTCCGAAGATACCGTAACCAATGACACTTATTAATGCGGTCGCATCATGCACGACTCCAGTAAAGCTACCTGCTCTCATAAAGGCAGGTTGAATCGTTAGGAAGTAAATTCCTAGGAATGCAATCATTAAAACAAAAGTAACCGATATTAAAATTGAATTTGAATTTTCTGGACCAAATTTAAAGGTAAATGGGAAAATTAAAGAGTATATACCTACTGAGCCTAAACCAAATAAGATCGCAAGTAAGGCAAGGCCAAAGCTCTGGTGCATGGCTAAAATAGCAACCATACCAAAAATTAGACCCATCACTACGGCAATAAGAACAAAAATAAAGTATGAATTAACGTAACTTTTTCGTCCGTTTGGAAGTGTTGATACATAGTACATCCAATGTGATTCTTTCTCATGTTTGATATTGTCAGATGCGGGATTCAATAGAAGAACCATTGGCATAAAGCATCCCATCATTGGATTAATGAATGAAAAAACTAATGACATAATAATACCGATAATCAAATACATAATAAATTGCTTTTTCGTCGCATAGAAATTCGTTAAAAATACACCTTTCATTAGATTTCACCTCGCATCAAGATTTTTGTCGCATCATCGATTGAGTTTAGAGATTCTGCACCCTCCACTTGCGTGTAATCGTCCACTAGAGAAATGCGTTCTCCACGGTATTCTCTTGACGCAACGAGCACTTGGTTCGGCACGTTGAACTCTTCTACTGGTTGACGCACGATGCCGTATTGTTGTAATAACTTCTCTTTCTCTTCTGTTAAAATGATTCGGCCATCTCGCATAAAGACAAGTTTCGTCGCGATTGCCTCAATATCTTCTGAAATATGAGAAGAAATCATAATTCCATTTTCTTCACCTATGTAGTCGTCTAATATATCAAGCACCTCTTCACGGCCTGAGACATCCATTCCTGCAGTTGCTTCGTCGAGAATAAGCAGACGACTATCATGTGCGAGTGTCATTGAAATCGCCACCTTCATCTTCATTCCTCGAGAGAAATCTTTGACCTGACGATTGTTTGGCAACTCGAATTGTTGAATTAATTTATTAAATTTATCGCTATCCCATGTTTGGTAAATATGTGAGAAAGCCTTATCAATGTGCTTAATATCTAACTTATGAGGCACACGCAAATCATCGAATACGACGCCTAAATACTCTTTATACTGATCATTCTGAGATGTTGCTTTTTGATCAAAAAATTCTATGTCTCCTGAGCTTGGAAAACGATTCCCAACAAGCGTGTTAATTAACGTAGATTTACCTGAACCGTTCTTCCCTACTAAGCCGACCACCTCTCCTGGTCGAATCGTTAAATTAAGGTCAGATAATGTAAATTCACTATCTTTATAAGATTTATTGAGATCTTTCACATTTAATAAATAGTCCATTATATTCTCCCTTTCTTAGTTTTTATAGTATTTCGCAACTTTGAAAGTATAAGTTAGTGAGTTATAGATGAAAATAATGATTAACACGAGCATGCCAATGCTTTGGTTGTCGCCTGTTGCCATTGAATAGAAGTATAAAAATAAGAGTCCAACTATTACTAAAGAAAGTGTAACCGCGTTAACTTTAAAAAGAGATTTCAATGTAATATGACGTTCACCTTCGTCCATCACACTTAAACGCTTTTCTGTATAATTCTTATCTCCAAATTTAGGCATTCGAGAATCTAATTTACGTGCATAAACACCATTAATCGTTCCCCAAATCACTACGACAAAAAATGGTATAAGTGCAATAAAATAAACTTCTATCGAACCGTGTCCTAATACAATAATAAATAAATTTAAAAATGCGATAACATAGCTAGCTAACAGTAACTTTTGAGCTTCTAAAAATTGAATATTGCTTTTTTGTTCGTATGTATCTACATTATCTTCACTAATATCTTTCTCTAATGCATTTTTGTAAAAATATGCTTTACGTGCATATTTAAAGGCAAATATTCCTAAAATCAAAATCAGCACTAGTGAAATAGCAGTAATAATAATAGAATTTTTAAAATCAACAAATAATAATAATCTTTTAATGTTAAAATTTTGAGCTACACCAATTACCCCTCCAATAATTCCACCTATAAAGCAACCAAGTATAATTAATCCTATGTATCTTCCAACCTTCACAATTCGTCCTCCTCAAATATAAAGATATCTTCTACTGGTTCGTTAAATATACGTGCGATTCTCACTGCAGTTAGAATGGATGGCATAAAGTCGTTTCGTTCAATCAAAGAGACAGTTTGTCTAGATATTCCGGCTTTTCTAGCAAGCTGAGTTTGATTATAGCCATCTCGAGCACGTAATTCTTTAAGTCGATTGCGCAATTTCCCTCAACTCCTCAGTTCATAATATATAATACTTTAGTCATTTTGACAAGTATAGTTGTCAAAAAGAAACGTATAGTAGTCATTAGTGAATTAAAATCTATCAAATTATCAAGGTTGTGCTAAGTGGCTTCGTTTCTACCAAAGGGATGTGACAGTGACAAGGATATTGTTCGACATTTGTTTTTGCAGCTCCTCAAGATAATTGTTCTATCAATTTCACAAATTTCCTCTTCTAAAAAGACAATATTTGTCCATTTCTGGCTATATAATAAATGCAGGAGTTGAAATTTATGAACCGAACAGAACGTATTTTATATATTTTTCTAAAGCTCATTAACGGTAAGACGATTACAGTGCAGGAATTCGTTGAACAGACAGGTAAAGGCGCCAAGACACTACAACGTGATGTTAAAGATATGAATCTGTTCTTCTATGAAAGTGACGAATGGCATGCGACTGATACAGAAATTAAGCATAAACGTGGTTCAGAAGGCACGTATTATTATCTCGATAATTACACATTCACCTATGATAGTTATGCCGTATTGGGCGTATTGTTGCAGATTAAGAGCTTAACGCCTTATTTACATACGAATGTCATTAAACTTTTTGAGAAATTGAAGCAAGGTTCACGAATTGAAGATGCAAATACGATTCAAGATGTCATCAATCATTTTAAACCGCGAGAAGGTGAAGTGCTGCCTGGTAAACAGTTGATGACGATTCAAACGGCTATCCGTGAAGGTGTGCTGATCGATGTGACTTTCACAGACCAAAGCAAGAGTACGATTGTGCCTCATTCGCTGATTTATATGAACTACAATTATTGGTTAACATATGAGGAGAATGACTCACTAAAGAGTGTGGATGTGCGTAAAATTGATCAGGTAGAATTTACGGATTTGCAGTTTAAGCAGTGTTATGCGCGAGATGTTGTTACGCTTGAAGTGCACAAAGATATTAAGAGCAGTTTATGTGAAATTTATACTGTCATAGATGAACGTCCGTCATCTCATAATGATTATTTAATTATTGATTTGGCGGTGACAGAGCTTGATGCGTATTATATCGCCTATCAACACACACCACATGTGCGTATTCTTGGGCCAGCAAAGTATATTAATGGTTTCTTGGACCGTATGAAAGAGATTATTGCGCATTATGAGAGATGATACTGCCTAGTGGAATGTTATTCCTCTACTTAAATCAAATTAGCGCACTACAGAATATCGTTATTGACTTTATATAGTATACGAATCAACCCCAATCTGAGTTGTCAGGTTGGGGTTTTTAAGTCTTCTCCTTAAAATTTACAAACCCAGTTTAGATAACATTTATATAAGTCCTGTTAAATAAATCATTGATCATTTATTTGATATCTTGTTTTTCTTTCACCTGATATCTCATTCTGTGTTTTCTCATCATTTACTAGTGTTTTAACATTATGTTTCTTATAGTGATAGAAAGGATTGACATAGTCTCTTAACCCAGGACGTACAACTGTTTGGTATAGATAAATGTTATGTGGCTCTTCTTTATATTTAACTTCTTTATAATAGCCATATTGATGCATATCAAAATGTTGTTCTATATTCTGAATGTGCTTATTGTAGTTATGTTCCTGTATAGCTAAATCTATTTCTTTGTAGGATATATATCTAAATCTAGCAAAACCAAATATAACACTAAGTACAATTATCGATAATATACCTAATACTATTAAAAGTTTTTTCATATTTAACCTCCTAAAACAATTTTATATAAAATGAAATTAGACTTTTATCTTATTTTAATATAACATATAAAAAGATAAATATTTATTAGGAGGTTTATTTTAATGAAATTATTTTTTCGTATATCTGTTGTAGCTATTTTATTTACTTTAGTATTTTCACAATTAGCTCCTCAAATTTCTGCTAATGAAGAAAATGATGCTTCAACTACATCTTATGAACAGATGAAAAAAGAAGGTAAATTAGATCCTGATACAACTAAAGAACAGTATTCAGAATTACAGACACAACTACAACAAGATAAAATTGAAGAGAAAAAAGAAGTTTCAAGTGATGAATTTCAAAATGATACAAGTACAAGAGCCAAATTCAAACTTAAACCTGGTGATATTCTGGTAACTAATGCATCCGGTAGTAGTAATAATGGGTTGACTGGTCATGCAGCAATTGCGAAAAATAGTAAATCAGTTGTAGAAATGCCGGGCTACGGAAAACATATTCGCACAATTAAATTTTCTAAATTCCGCCATAATCATAAAACAGGAAAAGGAAAATATATAAAAGTATATCGTGTAAGCTCTAAGAAAGGTAAAAAAGCTGCTAAATGGGCTGCTAAACAATCTAAAAATAAAAAACTCAAATATTCCTTAGGAATGAATATTTTAAATAAACATTACTCTTATTGCTCTAAGCTAGTATGGCAAGCATACTATTATGGTGCAGGAAAAAACACTGTTCGTTCTAAAAGATCACAACAATGGGTCACACCTTATAAACTAGCACATAATATTAAAGGTGCTAAAAAAGTAAAAACTTATAAATAAGATGAATTTTTAGAGTGGCTTAATGAGCCACTCTTTTATACTCACTATACTCATTTACGTTGAACACTTTCCAACTATGTTGAGCTTACCATCAATTCTCAAAACATCAACAAAGCCCACCGCCCTCACAGACGATGGACTATCCTTATATTTTCCCTTACAACGCTGTATAACCCCCGTCAATCGTAAACACGCTACCTTGTGCGAATGAAGAGGCATCAGATGCGAGATAAACGACGATACCGCCAAGTTCATGTGGCGCACCTGGGCGACCCATTGGCGTGAAGCCCATCCAATCGTCGATCATCGCGCCACCTTCATCGAAGAATGGTTTCGTCAATTCAGTCTTCATGTAACCTGGCGCAATGGTATTGACTTTAATACCGTATTTAGACCATTCCATTGCCAGACTTTTCGTCAACATGATAACGCCTGCTTTAGACGCGTTGTATGAACATTGTTCTTGTGGTTTGTTTGCGATCAAACCTGACATAGAAGACGTATTGATGATTGAACCGTAGCCTTGTTTGATCATAATTTTACCTACAGTTTGAGCGACTAGGAAGATACCGTTCAAGTTTAAATCCATGACTTTCTTCCAGTTCTCGTAAGACATCTCTTCTGCTTTCTCGTTGATAGTCATACCGGCGTTGTTCACGAGGATATCAATCTTGCCGTACTCCTCTACTACTGTGTCCGCCATTTGAATGACCGCTTCAGGGTCTGTCACATCAGTTTCAATCGCAGTCGTCTTCACACCTTCAGCCTCACTAATCTTCTGCGCGGTCTTCTTCGCGAGCGGAAGGTTGATATCGGCAATCACGATGTCTGCGCCTGCTTGGGCAAGTGCTTCTGCCATAGCTTGACCTAAGCCCATTGCACCTCCTGTGACGATGGCTACTTTACCGTTGAGTTTAAATTGTTCAATAATGTTAGTCATGTTCTGACACCTTTCTCTCTATAGTTTGTCGAGGTTGTTGGACTTTCATAAAGAAGGTCAATACAAACCCGATAATGTAGAATATCGCTAGCGCCCAGATTGCTGCGCGTGTGCCACCTAAAGGTAAGGCTGCTCTCGCAATCAATGGACCCATAAAGTTACTGAGACCGGCAGATAAGTTGTGAATAGAGACTGCCGCCCCTTTATTCTCTGGCTCTAGTGTTGGGAAAATGGCTGACATCGGCACGAATGCTGCCACGGCGAATCCGAAGACAACCGCTGCGATGAGTGCAACCCAGAAGTTTGGACCGGTCCACAATGGGATGTAGTAGAATGCTAAAGTCGATAGCGCCATACCGATACACCCGAACCAGCGTACTTGGCGAATCCAGCCAATCTTGTCTCCTACGACGCCCCAGAAGAGGTTCGTAAAGATGGTCACGATGTACATGACACCCCAAATTCTCAGCCATTGTGCCATAGAGAAACCAACGTGGTCTGTAAAGAAACTTGGCATAAAGACCACGAGACCAAAGAGTGAGAGTTGGTTAATGATTCGCACGAGACAAGCAATCGCCACTTGAGGATTACGTAATATCGTAATTCCTTTCACAAATTCGCCTAACATTTCTTTCTTAGTCAACTGCTTCGCTTCACTTTGCGCACCCTGCTTGTCTTTTACCAAGAACATCGCGAGCATACCACCGATGAAGATAAAGATAATCGATGACCACAATGTGCCCATGTAGCCTAGCCATGGAATTGTGAAGCTCGGTAGGTAGGTGCCAATCACGCCGATACCGATGGAGTACATTGCCCAGAACCAGCCCATCGCCGACGCAAGTTTATAGCGTGGTGCAGAGTATGTAATCCACACGACGAAACTGTAAATAAACATCGGATAAGCGAGGCCACGGATGCCGTACATGATGAGCATCATTGGATAGCTATGTTGTTCTAAACCGAGGACGAGGAAGCCGACGTGAAAGATAATCCACATGATAAAGGCGAAGATCATCACACGGCGTGGGCTGAAGATTTCAGCTAGCACCCCGGACATCCAAGAGGCGATGGCCACGACGAAACCATAAACGGTAAGGACATTCCCTGCTTGCCCACTGTCAAAGCCCAGCATCCTAATGTATTTCGATAAGAAGGCCTGTTCAATGCCATCTCCAGTCATGAAGATCGCCACCGCGACGTAACCCCAAAGTAAGATCATCGGTAAACCTAGAAACTGACGTTGACTATTTGTATTTAAATCCTTGCCCACTACTGATCCCGCTTTCTATCTTTATTTGAGTTGAACTGCTGATCTGCTACGTGCTCGAGTTCCATTCCCGCTTTGAAACGTTCAGTATAGTTTCGGAAACTGTCAATCTCCGCTTCAGTCGGTTCAATCGTGATGGCGTCTGACGCTTCGAACGCTGAGTCATTGAGGAACTGTGCTAAATCTTTGTGTTCTGCCACGAGATATCGTGCGAGTACTGCAATCCCCCATGCGCCACCTTCTGACGCTGTTTGCATCACACTGACTGGACTCTCGAGTGCAGCCGCCATGTAACGTTGTGCCACTTCTTTCGTGGTAAAAATGCCACCGTGACCCAACATTGAATCGATTTGAATCTGTTCGTTCTCTTTTAATAAATCGATGCCAATTTTAAGCGTCGCAAAAGCACTATAAATTTGTGATTTCATAAAGTTCGCGAGATTGAAATTGCTATCTAACGAACGGAGCAATAACGGGTACCCTTGAGGGACATCAGTAATAAATTCACCCGAAACGTAGCCGATGGACAATAATTGACCTAAATCGTTATCTCCGTCTAAAGCGCTTTCAAATAAGGTTGTAAAGAGGTTATTTTTATCATAATCCACACCTAAACGTTGCAGTAACTCTTCAAAGATGCCGACCCATGCGTTGATATCCGACGTGCAATTGTTGGCGTGAATCATCGCGACCTCGTAACCGTCTGGCGTTGAGACGATATCCACCTCTGGATAGAGCTGTTGAATCTGTTTCTCCAACACAATCATGGAGAAGATGCTCGTACCCGCTGACACATTCCCCGTACGAGGTGCGACACTGTTCGTCGCAACCATGCCTGTTGCCGCATCTGCTTCGGGCGCACACATTGGACAGCCTGCTTCAAGCTCTTCGTGAGGATCAATCAACTTGGCACCTATCTCAGTTAGACGTCCCGCAGACTGACCTGCCACAACCACTTCAGGTAAGATATCTTCAATCTGTTGTGTATATCCCGCTTCGTGAAAATGTGTATTGAAACGCTGCAATAAATCCGACCGGTAAGTCAGCGTCTCGCTATCAATCGGAAACATCCCTGAAGCGTCACCGATTCCAAGCACGCGCTCACCTGATAAATACCAGTGAACGTAACCTGCAAGCGTCGTCATATAACGCACGTGTGGTACATGTTCTTCTCTGTCGATTGCGGGTTGATAGAGTTGCGCAATACTCCAGCGCTCTGGGATATTCACCTGGAAATCTTCGCGCAGTATACTGGCCGCTTCATTCGCATTGTTATTACGCCAAGTTCGAAACGGCACGAGTAAATCATCATGCTCATCAAAGACAAGATAACCATGCATCATTCCGCTGATACCTAGTGATGCAATGCGTCTCACTGTCGTATCGTATTGATCTTTAATGGCATCGGTCATCTCAGCGTAGCTTCGCTGCAAGCCGACCCAGACATCGTTCATAGAATACGTCCAGTAACCATGTTTGAATTGATTCTCCCACTCAAACGAACCTGTAGCTATCGTTCGACATTCAGGATCTATCGCTACAGTCTTGATGCGCGTAGAACCAAATTCAATACCAATAGACAACTGACCTGCGTCAATCAGTTGCTTGATTTCAGAAGTCGTCATCTCAATACCTCACTATATGTATTTAAATTATGTAATCGTTTACAAAATAATTATCTTACAACATAGTTGCCACAGTCAATGAAATAAATTTGAAGATATATTGTTTTAACGGGAAGTGAAGGGGTGGCCCTTTTTAAACAAATGGAAAGCATTTCGTTACTAAAACAGAAAAAAACTCATAAGACGTCGAGCATCGCTTACCTAACATAACGGATAAGCATGGTGTCTACGTCCTATGAGTTTCTAGTAAATTTATTTAGCTCCTGTAAGTGCTTCTAAGACTGGTGTTTCACCAGATTGAATAAAGATATGTTTGTGCTCTACTTCTTCTGTATCCAATGCATTAACAAGCACTGTAGCTACATCTTCGCGAGGAATCTTGTAGCTGCTAGGATCGTCTTCTAGCTCTGTTGATACTTCAATCTTGCCTGTACCTTCGTCGTCTTGAAGTGGGCCAGGATGTACGATTGTGTAGTTGAGACCTGAATCTTCAATGTATAAGTCTGAGAAGTGTTTAGCAACCGCATAAGGTTTCATAACTTCTGACTCTTCTTCAGGATGAAGGCTGTCTGTCGCACTGAGTTGTACGAAACGTTTAATATGATATTTATTCGCATAGTCAACTGCTTTCTTCGCACCCCATAGGTCAACCATCATTGTCTTGTCAGCACCTGTGCTGCCACCTGAACCTGCTGCGAAGATTACACCTTCCGCATCTTTAAATGCGTCAGAGAAATCTTCTTCAAGATCTCCAACCATGACACGGTCTGCACCAATTTCACGTAAATCTGATACTTGTTCTTCCTTGCGTACTAATGCGATAGAGTGATGTCCTGTTTCTTTAAGTTGCGCAATAACTTTTCTACCTACAGCGCCATTTGCACCGATAACTAAGATTTCCATCTTCTAAATCACTCCTTTTAGAATATATGCATGTACATATTATTTAAGTACCACCTTTATATTGGAGTAAACATAGACCGATGTTTAGGGCGAGATTAAACTATCTACAACCTCATCTTACTTCTGAACCAAGGCCTTATAATTAATGACGTTAGAATTAACTGGGGTTGGCTTATTATCATAACGCGTTAAATCGATTGATATGAGTCTCTTCAGAAATGCATTTTCTATTTTAAAATAATTAAATAGGTAGGTTGATGAGATGATATTTTTCCTAACCATATCCTTTAAAAGACATCTTATTTTAATAGCACATTCCGATGGGGGTTGTTTTTTACTAGAAAGCGTTCCGTCGTGGATCTTACCTTCATAATAACAGTATTGTTTATAAGAGATAATACCCGCTTTTCTTGCGTGCAGTGTAACTAATGAGACAGGAACTTTCCATTTGTGTGCTATTTTCTCCCATACGCGCCACGTAATTCTTTTATACGGCTGACACTCTTTGATTAATTCACTTTGAGGCAATAAAAAATGACGCGTGAAATCAAAGGCATTCCTATTCAATCTTTCGAAGTCATCACCAGAAGCCATAGTTAATTCAGCATGTCTATTAAGTAATAGATATCCTAATTCATAAGCAAGATCTAAATTCTGATTCCCTACCACTCTTTTCAGGTTACACATTATTATGTGAGGATGTCCTGCCAAATCCCAAAAACTATACGATTTCACAATATCAAGTGAGCTTCTTTCATATACCATTACTCCTGCTTTTTCAAAATCTAATAATAAATCTTCATTGAATTCTGCATTAGTGATGTAACTTCTAGCTATATTTGCCGCCTGTTTAATAAAATCTTCTCTACTGGTTTCTTTCAAACGTGTTTTATCTATCTCAATAATTATCTTTTTCAATACAGTTTCAGGAAAACTACAATAGCTCAATATGAATTGAGAGATAGTACTAAACGTATTTGCTTCGTAATATTGAGGGTCGATTTCTCTTGGTTTAATATATTCACTTTCCTTATAAGAATAAAAAATAGAATCTTTCTTAACTAAACCAAGCTGACCTATCATTGGTGACTCTGCATAGAAGTATTGTGTTTGTACATTAAAAATACATGCCAGGTTAAAAACTTCACCTAGATTAGGTGTAAGTTGACCCGTTTCATACTGCCATATTCTTCGCTCATCAACTCTTAAATCCCTTGCGATGTCACTTCGACTTTTATTATTCAACAGTCTAATCGCTTCTAAATTTTCCCCGTAGAACATAAGTTCATCACACTTTCGTTTATTCTTATTAACTTTTATCTTGTTCTTTTTTTCCCGATACAATACTAAATACATTTTCAGTTTTTTCATCTTTTTCTTCTTGACTAGCCTCTAATATACTTATCTCTTGCTGACTAAATTTATATCCATCAATATCTGAAACTTTATTCATTATAGAAGTTAAATCTTCAATTAACTCGGCAGTATTTGTTTCAGGAATAGGCAACCAAATTTTTATCGAAGAGGATTTCTCAGATGTTAACTCTATGTTATAAGTTATTATATAGAAATTTGCTTTTCTTTCTTCTTTTCTCTCATTAAACAGCAATTCATTAGCATCTAGTTGATAACTCTTCTTAAAATTACTTCTAACTCGCTCTGTATTTACATCTTTATTTTTGTTTATAAGTTCTTTTAAATATTTCTTTTCATTAGTTTCTTCTTGGAAAGGGTTTCTTCCATATGAAACTCTATTTTCATTAAAGTACCTTTCGTTTTTTACAACAAATGAAAAAACATGATTATCACTATCATCAATCTTCATAAACTCTAGAAATTTCCAACTAAATCCTGCTTTCTTTTTAGAATGCTCAAATAAGTGTTCTAAATGAATAGCAATCTGATTCTCAATATGATTTCCCTTAACATAGCAATATGCATCACTAATTTTTAAAGTTTCGTTTGCATTTTTGCGCACTTGAATATAGTCTTTATAACCTTTAATAATCCCTTTGACTAATTCTTCTTTAAAACGATTTTCAAGTGTATTCGTGGTGTCTGACCTGCCTTTCTAAATAAGTTTAGAGTTATCATACTCCATTCTTTTGAAGAAATCTATTATAAATTCAATGCTCAATACAACATCTCAAATCTTTTTATCTCACAGGTTGATATTGTCATCTATTGACTATGAATCAAATCTCGAAAGCAGTGATGCTTCACATTTTAAAAACCAGCCCGCAGCATTCCCAACACTACGATCTAGACTTCAATAAACCATTCTATAACTCAATATGTCGTCCTTTCCATTCTACTTGTTTGCGTAGCTTTGTGCTGTACCAAGACAAACCGTAAACGTAGAAGAAAAACAGCACATGTAGTGGAAACGTAACTATAGAACTAAGACGTGTTGAAATGACACGTTGGCTTAAAGCAAAGAAACTCAAACCATAACATAGGAGAGCTGATAACCGACGTGACGCCACCGCAATTATACTTCCACTTAACCACAGCATAACTAACGTCATTACCCATGGATGCGTTTGACCTGAACCGACTGCGATGTGCTTACGAAATCCTCGCACCATTTCTGAGAGACTGTGATACATACGGAAGTGAACATAACCTTTTCCTAAACGCAAATCGATAGGTATCCCAGCTCGTGCATACGCTCGATACAACGCCTCACCTTCCATCACTGCGTCTTTCGCCACACGATGACCTCCGATACGCCAATAATCTTCTCGATGGGTCAACATGACTGGACCAAATAAACAAGACGTCTGCATATGAGGCAAGAGACTAAAGATATTCATACCGACTACCGTAACAATATTAAAAACAGAAGCGAGTCGCTCCAAGGCACCACCTGTTTCATGATAAGGTTGCACACTCAATACGCCCTGACTTTGACCATTTCCCAGGAAATCTCTCAATGCGTAGGGATGAGTAAAAAAGGTATCCGCATCCATAAATAATAAGCGTTCATGATGTGCTATTTGAACCCCGACGTAGCAAGCGTAACTTTTACCTGACCAAGTGTGAGGCTCAACATCGACAACATCTGTACCATATTCTTGCGCAATCGCTCGTGTGTTATCCGTCGACTGGTCATCCGCTACAATGACTTCTACCTCTACTTGTTGCTGACGACGAATCGACTTCAACAACCGAGGAAGACGATGTGCTTCGTTTCGTGCAGGAATGATAATCGACACCTGACGTCTGACACCTGAATGCGTAGACTGAATATAGCGCGCTCGACCCAGCAATATGAGTGGTAAACTGCAAAATATCAGAAAGAGTAATCGCTTCATTCGGGAATCATCTCACCGACTTGCTGACCGCTAAGCACGACCATCGGCATACCTCCACCAGGGTTAACAGTGCCACCAACAAAGTATAGATTATCGACTACTTCAGACCGCTTAGGGTGCTTAAACCCTCGATTCAATCGACGATCTGACAGCGTGCCATAGATGGAACCCCCATCAGAATAATAGAGTGCGTGTAAGTCATCTGGCGTCAACGTATACTCTGAGACAATGTGCGACCGTAAACCTTCAAGTCCCATCGCCTCTAACTTGTCTAAGACACGTTCACGGAAACGTTGGTAACTCGCCTCAGTAAAGGATGCTCCTGCAGGAATGTGAGGCAGGATCTTTAAGTTGTCAGAACCCTCAGGTGCTTGCGTCGCATCTGTCGTAGTCGTATGGACGAGGTAAATCGTCGGATCCGTCGGTAACATCTTGTCATGAAAGACTTGCTTGTAATTGCGCTTTGAATCTTTAGAGAAGAAGAAATTATGATGCGCAAGTTGCGAATATTGCTTATCCAAACCGAGATGCATGACGTAGCCAGAGCTAGCCGGTGGGAATTTGCGTTCCCATTTCTTAAGTTGTTTCGGCGTATAATCAAGGATATGACGGTAAAATGGTAGTACCTCCATATTCGAAATGAACACATCGGCACTCACAGTCTGACCATTGACTACGAGACTTTCAATACGCTCTTTCTCTGTCGTGGCATGGGTAATTTCAGCATTCAGTTCTATCTGCACACCAATATCGCGCGCAAATTGTTCCATTCCTTGTGCCAGTTTATGCAAACCACCTTGGACATACCAAACGCCTTGTTCATGTTGCATATGTGCCATCATGTTCAATACTGCTGGCGCATCGTAGGCACTGGAGCCGACGTATTTAATAAAATATCCCAACATATCTCGTAAATGCGCATTACTAATGAAGTGATTAATCGCTTGTTGCATCGTCCGAAAGACATCGAATTGTAGCGCTTTGAACGGTCCATAATAACGTATCACTTGGCGTAAGTTATCGAGACCATGTCGGAAATATCCTTGTTCCGTTAAACGATCTAATCGGCCGGCGTAGTTAAGAAATTGGCGATACTCAGACATATCACGCTCTGATAATTGCGACGCCGTTTGCATACGTTCGAGATCTTGGTACAAATCAATCTTTGCACCATCAGGAAAGAAGGCACGCCATTGTAAGGGGATTTCAGTAATGTCCACATAATCACGCATCTCTCTATCACTGCGCTTAAATAGCCGTTCCATCACTTTAGGCATCGTCAAGAGTGAAGGCCCTAAATCAAAACCGAAACCGTCCTGTTCACGACGATTAAGCTTGCCTCCGAGATGATCATTTTTCTCATATAACGTGACATCAAAGCCGCGTTGACGCAACGTAATCGCCGCAGACATTCCGCCTAATCCGCCACCGATAACTACTACTTTGCTAGGCATGATCTCAACCTCCTACTTTATGTTTCTCTTTACGATATAACGCTTGCTTACGACTACGAGGTACGACGTGTCGTTGAGAAAGTGAATCGTAATGATGTTCGCGAATCACATTGAGAATTTCTCCATACACGGTCGCCGATAAGCATACCGGCAGTCTCGCTTCCCTCTTATAATGTGACAACTCATCACGAAATTGCTTATAACGTGTTTCCGCTTCAGCTGCCAGTGCTTCAAAGAGTTGCTTAAAGCCATTTGTCACTTGTCCTTGTGCAATTTGCGTTTCCGTCACACCATAGTGTGCCATCATTTGACGTGGCAAATAGATACGCTGCAAATCACGATAGTCTTCTCCCACATCGCGCAATATATTCGTCAACTGCATCGCGACGCCCAGACGACGCGCCTGAGCATAACGTTGCGCATCAACTTCATGGCTCAATATCGGCAGTAACATCCCGCCAACCGACGCAGCGACTTTCTCACAATACATCACTAGCGTTTCAAACGTCTCAGGTTGCTTGAACATCAAATCCATTCGTTGCCCTTCTATCTGCTCATCGTAAAAGTCAGTGTTGATCTCATAACGTTCGTGTACCCACGCAAGCGCTCTCCATACAGGATGATCAACTACCTTTCCTCGTTTAAAATGATCAAGTTCGCGTTGAATTTGATCAATCGACCCTTGTTCTTCATCTACCGCATCATCACACATACGACAAAACGCATAAATCGCATACACGGCTAAACGGTCTTGTTTCGGCAATTGGGAGAAGGCGTAATAGAACGATTTCGAATGTTGTTTGATCACACGTTCACAGTAAGCCAAATCTCTATTTTTCATAATGACCTCCTCGTGCATCTTTTAAAATCTCCTCTACAGCAATCTTCGCCGATAATAAGACGATCGGCACACCAGCGCCAGGATGTGTACTACTTCCCGTGAAGTAAAGTCCGCGCACGTTAGCCGACTTACTTTGAGGGCGTAAATGATTACTTTGTGCCAATGTCGGCATTAAACCAAATGTAGCACCGTAATAGGCATTGAAGTCTTGTTCGAAATCTTTAGGCGTTGTAACACGCTCTGACTGAATATATTGCGCAAAGTGTTCAAACTCTGGGAGCTCTGACATTTTATCCAATACTTTCTGACGATAATAATCCGTCATTGCTTCCGTCCATTGATACTTCATTACTTGCGTATTCGACACTGGCATCAGCACATAAATACCGTCTTTCCCTTCAGGTGCAAGTGACGGATCTAATTGCGATGCGACATAAAAATATAGAGATGGATCAGTAATGACGTCGCCCTCGAATATTTGATGAATATTGCGGTCTAAATTCTCAGAGAAGACGAAGTTGTGAACAGTCGATAGCGCATTAAATTTCTGATCCATACCAAAATAGAACACCAGGCAAGAACAAGAGTAGTCCATGCGATCTATCTTCTTGTCTGGATAGTTCCCTTTGTGTTGGGGTTCCTCTAATAAATATTTCATCGCATATGGGAAGTCTGCATTACACAAGACAATGTCTGACGCCAATCTGCCTTCTGGGGTTTGGACACTTTGAACTGTGCCCTCTGACACGCAAATGTCTGTAACTGGTGTTTCGAGTTGAATATCGCCGCCCATCTCTTTAAACCGGCGTGCCATACTTTCAGCCATCGTACGCATGCCCCCTTGAATAAACCACACGCCATAAACAAATTCGATGAGAGGAATAATCGTATAGAGTGATGGCCCTTTATGTGGAGAAATACCAATATAAAGCGTTTGAAAGCTGATCATCTGACGCATACGTTGATCTGAAATATATTTTTGAAGCAACTTCTCTGCACTATTTAACGTTTTTAACTTCATGCCTTGATACAAAGTGGTAAAGTTGTAGAAATCTCTTTTACGATTAAAGGACCGTTGAAGAAAGTAATCTTTCGCTGTCAGAAAGCGTGAGTATAAATCACTGAGATAACGCAGAAAGCCTGCTGCATCCGCTTCGCTCACAGATTCAAACATCTCGCGCATCTTAACCAAATCATTCGAGACTTCGAAACGCGTTTGACCATGATCGAAGTAGCTACTATACATAGGATCTAAACGTCGCATCGGGATATAGTCGTCCGCATCTACGCCTGTGAGTTCAAAGATTTCACGATAAAGCTCAGGCATCATAACTATGGTGGGCCCTAAATCAAAGGTATAGCCATCAAAGTCCACGCGATTCATCTTTCCACCGACGTGAGATTGCTTCTCCACAATCGTGACTTGATAACCTTCGTTCTGCAGTCTTATCGCACTAGCTAATCCTGCTACACCAGCGCCAATGACAATTACACGAGTCACATAATCATCCTTTCATTGCGAGATAGTCTTATTAAAGCGTTGTTGCCGTATGTTGAACGCGATTCACTTCAGTTACTTACGAGAGGTAAAATGACTAAGAAATATCGTAGCCTCCCACTTCACTCTATAACGATTTCAGTTATGGTGTCTTAGAGTGACGTTGGTTCATCTTCTTAAGCACACGTTCAAGTCGTATGCGATTATAACGTTGTACTAAAATAAATGGCAGATTGCTCATCACAGCGTAAATAACATGAATGGCGCGATAACGAGGCGGGTTCCACAAGAAGAAGAGCGGAAATGGCGCCATCGAAAGCCAATGTGTCAATTCCGCACGATTGACTTCGAGAAGAAAGCGTTCGACTAAATCCTCAGTATGTTCGTTTAAGTGAGATTTATCATAACTTAAGAAGAGAAATTGAGAACTTTCGGGTAATTGATCTTTCCATCGGCGAATATGTAGATAACGCTTTAGGACATCCGCTTCATTTCTAAAGTTGCGAAAGTAAGGACGTATGCGTCGAAGTTGCTGGATCGGGATGAGTGCTACCCCTATCGATACAATCATATGTACGAGAAACCATCCTACTATATTTTTCAGCACTAATCGTTCCATCTTCCTCAACTCTCTTTAGCACAATTTAGTTCCTTTTGAGTGAAAAGGGACGAGCGATTAACTATTTGTCGTCAAATAATTAATCACCTCGTCCCATTAACGTATGTGAATTAGTATTTAAATTAAGTTCTCTTATTCCACTTAGATATAGTATTACCCTATTTTGTCGAAAAATATCAGTTTGTCAAAAATCTTTTAAAAATTCTTGCAGCCTTCAAACATTTTACCGACATCGTCCTAGGCTCGAACCCCCTTACTCAAAACGTCTACTGTGCTTTACTACGCCTGCCATCAAACCTAGAAAGATGAAGTGGCCGACGATCCATAACACATGCGCACCGAAGTGATATTGGAAAATCTTACGCTGAGATAGCCCTATCATCAATGGGTAAAGAACAATGAAAAAGACAGCTAAGATGCCGAGCCAAAGTTTAAAGTTCCAACCTCGACGGCGATCGACCCATAAGCTCGCAGCTAAGATCACAAGCGTAATACATAAGTGACAGAATAACTCAACTACAAACGGTGTGTGGGCAGGATCCAGCAAGAAATCTAAATTTAAAATTAATCCCGCAAGATGCATGTGAAAGAGTTGATCTACAATTACAAATATGACGTACAGCATTAAGGTCAAAGCAATACCCCATAGCACGTAATATAAATAGAATCGCTTGTCGCGTGGCACAACTGTAACCTCCTCTATCGCTCCTAGAATCAGTTAATGTGTTTAATAATCTCAGTTGCCATCACTAAACAAAATAACGTAATGCAGTATAACAGCAGAATACTTTGTGAATGGTACTTCGTCTCTCGGATGAACGAGTTAATAACCGCCACAACTGCTCCAATTACGACAAAGATTGCTGCTTTCAAGCACCAGGCTTTTAACAGAAAGATCATGAGCGGCATAAAGAATAATGCGATTAAATTAGCGAACAGCAAGAGTAGCACTGCGACCGTATAGATAACGAAGAGAATGCCGACAATGCCCATCCCTCTTCGCATAATATATTGGAGTCTAGTCATGGTGCGCACCCTCTTTCTTGAGCTGTTCTAAAGCGTCGGTCACAGATTTGGCGTGCATCGTTTCGACAATTTCATCTACCGTCGCTAGTCGACTGTGACGCTGCCACTTGTGAAGTGCAGGACTACTTTGGACGGACTTGCCATCAAATGGCGTATCCTGCGTCAGATGGACGTCTAAATAATGTTTCCAACTATGATTGACGCGAACTTTCACTGTTAATGACGGTGTGGTCTGACGATCTCGAAGTTTCCCTAATTTCATATCTAGGTCGTCAACATGTTGATAGTTGTAACGCGTGTATAACTCAATGCGCTCATGTTGTTCTTCCACATAGCTCGTCCATTCGTGGTTCTTATGATGGTCGGTCAAATGAACTTTGACTAATTGTGTCACGAGCGCAATTGCTAAGGCAATGGTTGTGATTCTCAGTATGTTAATCTTGTCCCTCTCCTTGTCTTCGATGATATCTTACTTCTATGCTTGGATGAAATCGTTGAGTTCTCGATAAACGGCGTCTAACTCCTCTAGTGGATAGAGGAAAAAGGCGTGAATGAGTTTCGGCATGACTTTCGTCGTTACCTCTACGCCTTGATCAGCCAATTTGTGGCCGAATGTCACCCCTTCATCACAGAGCGGATCGAGTTCGGCAGCGTAGATCATTGTTTGTGGAAAATCTGATAATTCCTGTGCTAATACAGGTGACACGTATGGATGATCAACATCTTTCGTATCCTCCACATACATCTCATAACAACTTTGCATGGAGGCGCGTGAAATTTGCGGACCATCTTTGAAACGATTCATACTTGGGTAGTTCTCTTCATCGCGGTTCGTTAACACGCGTCCATCTAGTGCTGGGTAAAAGAGCACGACTTTATCAAATTGAAAGTTCGCTTGCTCATCTTTAAGCTTCATTGCTACTGCAGTGACGAGATTCGCACCTGCACTTTCACCCACACCTATGAGATGTTCTGGATTAACATCATAATCTTGCGCATGTTCAACAATCCACATTGCAGCTTGATAGCAATCTTCCAATCCTCGAGGAAACTTGTGTTCAGGCGCAAGTCGATAAGTCACAGAGAAGACTTTACAACCGAGTCGTTCCGCCAGCTCTCGCGCAGGCAACTCAATCGTATCGAGCGAACCGCCACGCCATCCTCCACCGTGATAGAGAACGACTGCCCGTCTCGTTTTTAATGTCATTGGCGTATAAATTCGCATATGTATATCCTGTTGCCCAGTCGGATTGATTGTCCGAGATTCAACATGTGCCACTTCCGGCAGAAATTGATGCACATAGTCGAAGATGCGCTCACTTTCTTCCTTGGTGAAACCGTGGTCAAGGATATCTAATCCAATCGCTTCTTTCATCTGCATACGATACGCAGCCAAACCTTTACTTAACTCCATTTATCTTTCACCTTGATTTCGAATCTGAATTTTCTAAACCTTTAACGTTTATTATACCCCATCCGTACCCCTCCCGCTATATTGGAATAGGCTTTGAGTAAAATTTTCCCGAGGTAAGTTATAATCCCTCTTTAACTTGGGAATACTGTAATATAACAGGTGATAAAGATGTTGTTAAAATGACTTCTACAAATTTTAAAAACGTGAGCTACGAGGCGTGCATTTTACCTAAAATAGCGTAGTTCAGCGAAGGAGGAAAAGTAATGTTTACAGATATTGAAGATAAAGTAGTCGTCATCACAGGCGCAGGAAGTGGACTCGGCGCCGACATGGCACAAGCCTTCGGTAAGTCCAAAGCGAAAGTCGTATTGAACGTGCGCAGTTCCAACCATGATGAGACGGTTAAAAAATCGATTCAAACCATTAAAGATGCAGGTGGACAAGCCATCCAAGTCCAAGGTGATGTGACGAAAGAAGAGGATATGGCTCATCTCGTCGAAGAAACAGTGAAGCAGTTTGGCACGCTCGATATCTTCATCAATAACGCAGGTTACGAGCAACCTATCCCAACGCATGAAATGTCACTCAAAGACTGGCAGAAAGTGACAGACGTCAATTTAACCGGCGCGTTCTTAGGTTCTCAAGCGGCAATCAAGCAGTTCTTGAGCGAGGATAAGAAAGGTGTCATCATTAATATTTCTTCCGTTCACGACACGATTCCATGGCCGAACTATGTCAGCTATGCCGCTAGTAAAGGTGGCGTGAAACTGATGATGGAGACGATGTCGATGGAATATGCGCAACACGGTATTCGCATTAATAATATTTCACCAGGTGCGATTATGACTGAACGTACGAGTGAGAAATTCGATGATCCAGAGACGCGTGAAGAGACGTTGAAGATGATTCCGGCGCGTGAAATTGGTGAACCGCATCATATTTCTAACACTGCGCTCTTCTTAGCTTCCGATTTAGCGAGCTATATTCATGGTACGACGATTTATGTAGATGGTGGTATGACGAACTATCCTGCCTTTATGGGTGGAAAAGGATAGAATTTAAGTGAGTATATTTTTGTTTTCTTAACTTTTACACAGAGGGCAGACTTCCTGCTCTCTATTTTTTAATATTTCGCGACTTTATCAATTAAATTTTCTAGTAGTTGCTGAACGCAATAAATTGAACTCAATTCCTAGTATGTTATAGTAAGCATATCTGACTTTACATATTGGGAGGGTTTCATTTTGCAAGCGCAACGACGCAAGTTATCAAATGTCTTTATATATGCGGGAAGTGTTGTTGGAATTCTCGTTATTCTTGGCGCGATCTTTCCAGATCAGTTCGGCCGCATTTCAAGTGCCATTGCTACGTGGATTTCACATACTTTCGGTTGGTACTACATGCTACTTTATACTGTGATCTTAGGTTTCTTTGCCTTTCTTATCTTCAGCCCTATTGGTAAGTTGAAGCTAGGAAAGCCAGATGACAAACCGGATTTCAATCGCATTTCATGGATTACTATGCTCTTCAGTGCAGGTATGGGTATCGGTCTTGTCTTCTACGGTGCATCTGAACCGATTTCAGACTACTTGTCACCTGCCACTGCCGATCCTGAGACGAAGAAAGCGATGGCGGATGCGTTCAAGTATTCGTTCCTTGATTACGGTTTCCATCCATGGGCAGTCTACGGCATCGTGGCATTAGCTCTGGCTTATGCTCAGTTTAGAAAAGGCGAAAAAGGCTTGATATCACGCACATTACGCCCTATTTTAGGCAACAAAGTCGAAGGTTGGATGGGCGATGTCATCGATGCTCTATCTGTCTTCGCGACAATTATTGGTGTGGCAGTTTCACTCGGTGTAGGTGCTATGCAAATCAATGGTGGTTTGAACTACCTCTTTGGACTGCCGAATAATAAACTCGTTCAAGGTATCATTATCGCGATTGTCACTGTACTATTTTTATACAGTGCCTGGAGCGGTCTCAGCAAAGGTATCCAATATTTAAGTAACTTGAACATGTTCTTTGCGGCGCTATTACTCATCGTCATCCTTATCGTTGGTCCGACAGTGCTCATCTTAAACACACTCACAAATGGTGTAGGACATTATCTCAATTCATTCTTCGAAATCAGCTTAGACAGTGCGCCATTAAACCATCAGAAATCGAAATGGCTACAGTTATGGACACTGAACTACTGGGGCTGGTGGATGAGCTGGAGTCCGTTCGTCGGTCTCTTTATCGCGCGTATTTCTAAAGGCCGCAGTATCCGAGAATTCGCTATCGCGGTGCTAGGCGCTCCGTTCATCGTGAGTGTCATTTGGTTCAGCGCATTCGGTACGACAGGTATTCACGTCGGTCAAGCACATAAGAAAATCTTTGAAATGCCACCTGAGACGCAACTCTTCGGTATCTTCAGTCACTTGCCAATGAGTTTCATCTTATCAATGGTCGCATTGCTCTTGATTTCGTCATTCTTTATCACATCAGCTGACTCGGCGACTTACGTGCTCGGTTCGCAAACATCATTTGGTACGTTATATCCATCTGGCTTTGTGAAAATTGTTTGGGGTATCGGCTTGGCTGCTATCGCTTACGTCTTACTCCTAGCAGGTGGAGACACAGGACTCGATGCCTTACAATCCGCCGCAATCATTTCAGCCTTACCATTCAGTATCGTCGTGATAATGATGATGATTGCTTTCTACAAAGATGCCAATGCCGAACGCAAATTCTTAGGACTGTCATTACAGCCTAATGAAAAACAACATCAATTCTACGTGAAAGAACAAGAAAAACATATGAATCAATAAGCTAAAAAGCCTATGCTCATACGCATTCAAACGTATGTCAGCATAGGCTTTATTGCTCTACAATGTATGCAAGATTTCGTTAAGAAACTTAAATAACGTCTTCGTATCCTCTTCATATTTATTCTCAGTCCAGTTACGTAAGATTTCAATCAAGCCACTGCTGATAAAGTCACAGAACATTTCAGGTTGGCTCGACTCACGAATCTTTTGCGCTAATACGTCATCATCTGTGCGTGCTTCCTCTCTCAATATCTTACTATGAATGCGTTTCAGTTCGTTTAATACTTCTACGGAACGCTCTGAAGAGAGCACATGTTTAAAGATCGCTTTATTCTCCTCAAAGTAGGCGGCAAAGAAATTCAAACTCGTTTCATCATTATGTCTGAGCTTCCGTTTCTCAAATTCTTGACCTATAAACTGTGCAAGATGATACAACAAATCATATTTATCTTCAAAGTAGCGGTAGAATGTGCTGCGATTAATCTCCGCTTCTTCACATAGTTGTTGAACGGTTAACATATCGAAATAGTGCGTATTCAAGAGGTCATACGTCACTTGAATAATGTGTTGAACCGTGCGTTTTTGTACAGGGGATTGTGCGTTCACCGTCCTGCCTCCTCATGCAATCAATCTTCAGTCTTTCGTTTAAACGTAATTTATCACACACAAACATCAATTACCAAGCCACAACCTTTATCTCACCCATATTTGTAAAAAGCTTGTCGTTTACTCATCATATTTCTAAAATTGTCGTAATCCCTCTCTTCTCAATAACCAACTTTAGCTCTCCTGTCACTAAAATCACCTAACCTATCTAACACTAAAGTCGCCCTACATCCCCTCATCCAACACTAAAAATCGCCCCTATCTAAATGGTCAATCGCTACACAAACCATTCAAATAGGGACGATCTAAGGAGTTACATATTTTTATAGTTACTTATTGTATATTGGGAGAATTTGAATTATATCTGAATTCATTACCTTATGCTAATCTTTATGAATTTGGGACGATTAAAGGGAGCAACTCATAATTAACCAGAACTCCCTTTATTTTATCCCAGAAGTTTACACCAGCGAATTAATCACCGATATCTTTCTTCCAATCATCGACTTTATTGTCGTGATCGTCTACATAGTCCTTAGCAACTTGTTGTGGATTCTTGTTCTCTTTAAAGATTTTCTTCGCTAAGTCTTCTTCATCTTTCTGACTCCAGTCATCAGCAATGCGTGTCGCAATCGTGTACGCACCTGGATGATTCTGTTTAAAGTCTTTATTGAAGACTAAGTCAATGTGTTGATCGTTAGAACCATAAATCTTCTCTGGATCTTTCAACATCTTGAAGTCGAGTTCTTTGTTAATCCAACTAGGATCCATCGCTGTAAAGACGAGAGGTTGTTGCTTCTTGTATGCTTCTTGAATCTTCTTGAATTGTTCTTGGTCTGATGACTTGTGTAATTTGTATTTACTTAAGTCATTGTCACCAATCTCGTCTTTCGTTTGTTTCATGACACCGTTACGTTTGTCTGTACCTTGGATAGTCCAGTCTACTTTGTCACCAAAGCTTTTCGCTTTCAAGTCACGAGTAGAGTCCACGTCTTTCATGTACTTAGGTACTGCAAGACCGACTTTCACGTCATCGTTTAAATGCTTTTTATCATAAACAGTTAAGTTATCTTTAAACTTGTTGTAATAACGTTTGTCTGTAGATGGGAAAATGCCTGATGCATGGAATTGGTCTTTATCCTGAGAAACAGACGCGTACATTGGACCGCTCGCTGGCATTGGTGTCGTCTTCACGTTATAGCCTGCTTTCTTCAACACTTCAGCAATGACAAGTGAGCGTGGTGACGAATTGTCAGACGCGATATAAGGGATTTCGACATCTTTGTCCCCTAATGACGTCGCTTTGTCATCTGAAGCACCGCCATTACCACACGCACTTAGCACGAGGGCTAAGGCGAGTGTGGCGATGAGGCCGAACGTCTTAAATAAACGTCGCTTGATCATCATTCGTTCCTCCTTGTGAAATTAATCTAAGTCTCCGTATCCATTCGTACGATCATTTTTATACTTATCATAAATATCTTTATGGTTCACACGTGCATAAAGCATCAATGCGTTAAAGACAATGTCTTGATCTGAAGACTCTTGCGCAAGCGCTTCGTAAAGCTCAGTTGTCTTCTCAATCTTACGTTTCTGTTCTTCGTCTGATGGCTCTTGTTGATCGTTATACTGACTGTAACGGCTGTCTTCAGTGTAAGCACGTTCATAGTCAATATCTTCGCTCGCATGTGCACCTGTGAAGTAACTGTTATACGCATTGTAGAAGTGACTGTCTTCTGAATAGCCTGCACCTTCTGGACGACCTGATTCGTAAGTTGTGTATGCAGGTTTGTGACTATCTGCATGTTGACGGTCTGGATCGACTTGATCTGAAGGTAAATCAGAGCCAGCCGCTTCAGAACGATCATGTGTAGCTGCTGGTGCCATGCTTTGTTGCGCGTCTTTATCTTTATTTGTTGCTTCTGAATCATCTTCTTCTAATGCCTTACCTTCCACGTCAATCTTAGGCAAGATCGCATCTAACCATTTCGGTAAGTACCATGATGCTTTGCCGAAGAGTTTCGTCAATGCTGGAATAATCATCATACGAACAATAAAGGCATCAAAGAGTACACCGAATGCGAGTGCGAGACCTACAGATTTGATTGCTGTGTCATCTTGGAAGACGAATGAGATAAACACGCTGAACATGATGAGTGCAGCTGCTACGATGACTGGACCACTTTGTTTGATACCGACTAAGATCGCACGGTCATTGTCACCAGTCTTACTGTATTCCTCGTGTACACGTGTCATCAAGAACAGTTCGTAGTCGATGGCGAGACCGAAGAGTATACCGATGACGATAACTGGTAAGAACGCCAGTATCGGTCCTGTCGCATCTACGCCAAAGAGTCCGCCTAAGAATCCGTCTTGCATAACGAGTGTTGTAAAGCCGAGTGTCGCTGCGAGAGAGAGTACGAAACCAAGCACGGCTTTCAACGGTACAACGATTGAACGGAAGACAAAGAGTAAGAGAACGAATGCAATCGCTACGATAACACCTGCGAATACAGGAATTGCATTATTGAGTTTTTCTGACATATCAATGTTAATGACACTTTGTCCTGAAATTTCTGTGTTGAAGTCATATTTTTCTTTCGCTTGACTATGGTAGTCACGTAATTCGTAAGTTAAATCTTGAGTTGACTTCGCATTAGGTCCTTCGTCTGGAACGATAGAAATTAATGCGTAGTGATTATTTTCATTGAGATGTGCTTTTTCAACTTTATCCACGTGATCTAAATCTTTAATATCATCGCGAATATTGTCTAAGTCATTCTCAATATCTTTCTTACTACCGCCATCTTTCGTATTTACGAGCATGACGATTTGACCATTGTAACCTTCACCAAAGTTATCAGAGATCATGTTGTAAGCTTTATGCTCTGGTGAATTCTGCGGTTTCAAGCTGTCATCCGGCATACCTAAACGCATATGCGTTACCGGAATGAGTGCAATGATTAAGATGACTAAACCGATGATCGCTGCAATGAGCGGTTTACCAGTGATAAATCTGCCCCAACCATTGCCTTGTGCTTTCTTCGCTTCTTCATCTTGTGGTTGTTGCGCTGCTTGGTGTTGTACACCTTGTGCATCTTCTGTCGTAGAAGTTGTAGCTTGAGATTGTTGTTTCTCTTTCTTACTTCTCAACTTGATATGTTTGCGGAAAATACTGATGAGCGCTGGTAAAAGTGTGAGCGCTGCAAGTACCGCAAAGAGCACACTAATTGCTGAAGCAAAGCCCATCACGGCTAAGAAGTCGATGCCGACGAGTGATAGACCACAAACGGCAACCATTACCGTAATACCTGCGAAGATGACCGCACTACCTGCAGTACCTACCGCAAGGCCAATCGCTTCGATCGGATCTTTACCTTTCTTCGCAATTTCCTTATATCTAAATAGGATGAATAAGGAGTAGTCGATGCCGACCGCGAGTCCAATCATGACGGCAAGCGTTAATGTAAAGTTTGGAATATCGAACGCATACGTTAACAGTCCGATAATACCAACACTTGTACCGAGACCGATTAATGCGCTGACAATCGGCATACCTGCTGCGATGATTGAGCCAAATGTGATGAGTAAGATAATGAAGGCAGCAATGATACCTACAATTTCAGAAGTACCGCCGACTTCAGTCTTCATAGACATTTGATTTGTCTGTTCAATCTTAAGATTATGATCATCTTTTACATCATCAAGCTCTTTATTGATGATCTTCTTAGATTGATCCTGCATATTCGTTTGAGAAACGACATAGTTGATATCTGCAATCGCAGTATCTTTCTCTTTGTTTACCTGTCCACTGTCATATGGATCAGAAATATTTTGCACATAGTCATCATCTTGTTTAATGTTGTCTAGTGCTTTCTGAATATCTTTCTTCGTATCTTTATCTGTAATGCCATTGTCCTTATCCGAGTGGAAGACAATCCGCATCTTCGCTTTCTGACTATCCTGATGGAATTCTTTACTGATCTTGTCATTTGTATCGATGGATTTCAGACCATTCATCGTGATGTCATCGTCGAACTTCGGCGCGTTAACGACGAGCGTGCCGATGATGATGGCTAACACAATGATCCATGCAAAGAGCGCTGACCACTTGTGCTTCGCGATGAACGAGCCCATTCTATACAGTAACTTTGCCAAGACACTACCTCCTATGACTTATTCTAAATTTGGAATTACTCCAACTTTTCCCTTTTCACGTAATTTTAAAAGTAATATTACGCCCTATTTTGGAACACATTTTACAGTGTACTCGCCTCATTTTTCATTGAACACCATTAGTTTGTTTATTGTGTTTAAAAATGCAACAAATACGCAAAATTGTTGGTATTTTCTCGTTTAAATCGCGTAGTTATCAGTTTTTCTTTTACTTTAAAAATGCGACATAGCGCTCTAATTTTCCCCTACCCTTTTATAATAAGGAGTACATAATTGTTGATTAGTCGCGCGCGATTGGTTATAGTTAAATTAATCGCACACGATTGAAAGGAGTGGATACATGGATCTATCAGATATGAAACTTGCGAATCAACTCTGTTTCTCCGCCTACAACGTGAATCGCTTATTCGGTCAATTTTACGAACAGCAACTTAAACAATTTGGACTGACATTCTCGCAATATTTAGTGCTATTGACGCTGTGGGAGCAGAGTCCTCAAACACTGAATGCAATCGGCCAACAACTCGATTTATCCAGCAACACGCTCACTCCCCTTTTAAAAAGGCTAGAACAAGCAGGCTGGGTCGAACGGCACAAATCAGAACAAGACAAACGTCAACTCGTCGTATCACTCACTGAGAAAGGCACACGCGAACAAGCTGCCGTCTTCAAAGCCATCTCAGAATGCGTCTCCTCAGAACTAGATCTCGAAAGCTATCAACAAGCGAAACAGACGTTGGAACAGTTGGAAGTACACTTGAAACAGCTCTTACAAGATAAAGAATAGGAAAGGATGAGGTACAATGACACAATCTATTTATGATATTGAAGTGAAGAAGAATACAGGTGAGACATACAAGTTGGATGAGTATAAAGGCCAAGTCATGGTCATCGTTAACACAGCAACGAAATGTGGATTGAAAGGTCAGTTTGAAGATTTAGAAGAGATTTATCAACGCTACAAAGACCAAGGCTTAGTAGTACTCGGCTTCCCTTGTAACCAATTCGCGAACCAAGAGCCTGAGACAGACGATACCGTTGCACAAACTTGTAAAATCAACTTCGGCGTAACCTTCCCACTCCACGCAAAGATTGATGTGAACGGTAAAAACGAACATCCACTCTTTACGTACTTAAAAGAGCAACAAAACGGACTATTCAATAGTAAGATTAAATGGAACTTCACCAAATTCCTTATCGACCGTGAAGGCAACGTCGTAAAACGCTTCGCACCCAAAGACAAACCACAAAACATGATAGAAGATATCGAAAAATTGATTTAATAAAGTAGGCAGAATTTGCATTTCCGCGTTGTATAAAACTATAAAATGCTTAAAAGACGCAGTTTCTCTCATTCCACGAGAGTCACTGCGCTTTTTATATACAAATTATAGAGAATTCTGTAGTGATTCATTCGATAACTTGAAGTGTTGAAATAAGTGAAGGAGTTAACTACATTAAAGATAGCTATACAAGAGGTGGAATCATGACTTTAAAAAAATACGAGAACAGTAAGACCTTTGGATGCAACTCAAATTGTAACGTTGCCTAACGAAGTAGTACAAAGATTATATATTAGTGAAAGACAGCAACTAGGATTTAACATTGAAGGCGAAAAAATACCTATCGAAAACGCACCTAATGAAGATTCTTATGACAATAAAGATATATTGAATATTGCCGAAAAGATGACAGAAAGATACGGAGAAACATTTAAAAAATTAGTAGATAGATAAAGTTAAGAAATCATGAAATATCTTACAGCAAAAGAAATGGGTAGATTTGAATTTTAAGTTAGCCACCTTAAAAAACATACAAAAAAACGCTATGTGAGTTTCATGTTATTGTTGAAGTCACGACACTAACAATAAAGGAACGAATTCAAATGACGCAGACTCGTTGTAACACGAAATCCCGCAAAAGAACACACCTTACTCAACATAGGATGGTATAAATGATTGGAAAAGAGATTTATCGTTGTACTATCTCGCCAGCATTTTTATCTAAGTCAATGTATAAATTATTATTTACTTTAGTGGGTATTGCTCCCTTTTCATATCTAGTTAAACTTGCTTTACTAATCCCAGTTAATTCGGCAAATTCGCTTAGCGACAATCCATATTTATCTCTAATTTCTTTTATCTTTTCTTTACTTAATATATTATTTTGCTCTCTATACATATCGAAAGCTTTATTTATAGCTATATCATCTAGTTCTTCATTAAAAACTTTTTCATTTGTTTCTATATCAAAGCAAAATTCTGATTCTACTTCGATCTCTTGCCCTTTAACTTTAAATACCTCAGTTCCTTTTTTAATATAAGTTCTCATATTAGCTCCTCCTAGGGTTAAACATACGGTCTAGTAGATAGATCAGAAGATGATTTGAAAGATAAAATTCTACATTGCTTATCTTTAGTTAACATTACATCTTACAACTGACATTATTTAAAAACATTTTACCACTAATCTATTTCTAATATAGACTCATTTACTCCCTTTATATGAATTTAAGACATAATTCTTAGTTTTAAGAGTCCTATCTATATATCCCTTTGGTAGATCACTATTTTTATCAGATGAAAATATATTTTTAGGTACTGTCGGCAATTTATTTTTGATATTTGAAGTATGTTTCTTAGACGATTCTCCTGAATTGTCACAAGCAGTTAAACTGAGAAATAAAAAAGAGATCCGCACTAATATAAAAAACTTTTTTAATATTCATTTATTCCTCGTTAAATGGTTTTTATCATTAATAAATATTATAACACTATAGAAATAATGCAATTTGTTGTTTCTCCTAAATACTTAGCGTTTATAAATTAAAAAGAAACACTCTAATCCCTCGAAACACTCTATTAAACCCAAACAAACAACAGAGAGAATGTGGTGTTGATTGAGTGAATTTTATCTTTCAAAGTTAGAAGAAAACAATTTATACTTCGAACTTCTGCAACACGAGTAAAAAAGAGGTGGTGCGACTCCCGAGGTATCAAGGGCACAGTGAAAATCCATTCATAACGCGCAACAAGCGTTATGAATTAGTTGAACGTGACCACCTGGGAAAGCGTCACCACCTCACAATACGAAGTATTGCAAATTAGTAGTAAACTCTAAATTCTTACGAATACAAATTAGTCACAATACACTACATTCCTACGAACCAACACATCAAAAAACCCGCAGACACCATCCATCTGCGGGCACCACATCCATCTATTTTCTACTTTTAACCAACAAATACATAAAGAAAGGAGAACCAATCAACGCCGTAAAGATACCCGCCGGCACCTCTTTCGGCAAGAACAACGTCCTACCAATCAAATCACTAACCAACAAAATCATCGCACCAATCAACGCACTACTCCACATACGCGACCTAAACTGATGCGCACCCATACGCATCGCAATATGCGGCGCAATCAATCCCACAAACTGAATACCACCAACATAACTCATCGAAATACCAATTAAGATACTCATCGAAATCAACGCAAACACCGAAATAAATTGATAACGCACACCCAGCGCATCAGAAATATTTTTACCTAAATAATGAATATCCATCGAACGAGAGAAATATGTCAGCGCAAACATCACAATCGCAAGCACAATCGTAATCAAGATCGCCTGATAATACTCAGCTTGATGGACAGAGCCCGTAATCCAAATCTGCGCCTGACCACTACGCTTATTCGACGTCAGAATCAAGAACATGATAATCGCCTGACAGAGAATGTTAAAGCTGACCCCAATCAAGATCAGACGATTGCGTTTATAGTTCTTACGTAGAGCTAAGAGATACAGCAATGCCGTAATCACAATCGCACCGAGCATGGAGAAGATCGGTTGGTATTGAATCGGCATCAATAAAGCTTCTGTACTCGTTGTCAACACGATAAGAAAGACGAGGGAGCCCACGTTAGCCCCTTGTGAAATACCGATAACGTCCGGCGAAGCGAGTGGGTTCTTCGTGATAAATTGAAGCACGCACCCTGCTACACCGAGCGCTGCCCCAGTCACTATCGCTAAGAAGACCCTCGGCAGTCTTAAATCTGTCACTACCAAGTTCGTGTAAGCATCGGCACCGTTAAAGAGTCCTCCGATAACGTCTTGTGGCATGAGCACATGGTCACCAAGCATCAATGTGAGTAAGGTCGTCAACAACAATAATACGGTTAAGATAATTAAACGCTTCATTCTGTTAACTCCTTACGTTTTAAGATGAGATAGATAAATACCGGTGTTCCGAGCAATGCTGTCGTAATCCCTACTGGAATCTCGCGTGGCATCAGTAGATAACGACTCAAGATGTCACTGAGCATTAACAGACAACCACCGAGCAAGCCCGACATCGGTATGATGATAAAATGATTGTGCGTTCGACAGAGCAGTTTCGCTACGTGCGGTGTAATCAGGCCGACAAAGGCAATTGGACCTGCGAGCGCGACGGCAGAACCACTCAATAAGACGACCGCAATCATTGTAATGACTTTAATCGATAGAATCTTAGCACCTAAACCTTTTAAAGCATCCTCACTTAAAATATATAAGTTCAGTTGACGTGCCATATACATAGAAATGATGAGACCTACGACGATAAACGGCCAAATATACATTAAGACATTGAGATGCTTGTTCGCGACTGAACCGTTGAGCCAACTGATAATTTCCTCAATCGCTGACTCGTTGTAGACGAGTAAACCTTGCGTAACCGCCATACAGAATGCGCTGATACTCGCGCCAAAGAGGGTTAATTCCATTGCGGTAAAAGGGCGTAATGGCAAGCTTGTCGCTAAGATAATCATTGTCGCAACGATAATCGTACCGAGGAAAGCCATAAATGCGAGCTGGAAAGAACCATTGATACCGAAACCAATCAACATGATCACGACCATTAAACTCGCACCACTGTTTACGCCCATGATACCTGGACTTGCGAATGGGTTACGTGTAATGGTTTGGATCATCACACCACTAATTCCCATTAAAACGCCGACAACCCCGCCCAATACTGCGCGAGGTAGTCGTAATTGCGTTAAGATACGTTGATCTTTGATCTCTTGACCTAAGATCAGATGTTTCCACACGTTTACGAATGAGAAGTGTTTATACCCCAACATCATATTCAAGACAAAGAGTACGATAAATAATCCAGTAAACGCGAGAAGCCACCAAATGTATCTATTTTTCATTTAACATTTTGTCCTTCACTTCATCGATCATTTGATTTGCAGATAACACACCGCCAGAAGTGTTCCAAACTCCGTCATCTACTTTATATACATGACCTTTCTTAGAAGCTTTCAGTTTCTTGAATTCTGGATCATTAACCCAATCTTTCTCTAGTTGTGATACTTTCTTATCTCCATCTTGGAAGGTGAAGTAGAAGAGGTAATCTCCATCCATCGCTTTAATACGTTCTTTTGATACGCCTTTTTCAACAAAGTCGTCTTTGTCTTGGCCTTTCGGACGTTTAATACCTAATTCTTTAAGTACGATACCAGTGAATGTACGTTGATGATAGATACGTACGTCACCAGGCATGAAACGAACGATTGAAACAGATTGATTCTTCTTGTCGCCAAGTTCTTTCTTCACTTTATTCACGTGATCGTCGTAATCTTTGAGTACTTCTTTACCTTTCTTCTCTTTACCTAAAGCTTTCGCGTAAAGGTTGAAGTTCTCTTTCCAGTCACCGCGGAATTCTTTAGAGAATACAGTTGGCGCAATCTTAGAAAGTTTTTTATATTGTGCTTCTTGTCTGAATTTATTACCAATGATTAAATCTGGTTTCAACTTCGCAATCTTCTCTAAATCTAAGTCACTTTCGCCGCCCACAGGTTTAATGCCTTTGTATTTGTCTTTCAAGTGTGGGTACCAAGGGTTACCTTCGTATGAGTTCGCTGCGCCTACAGGTTTCACGTCCATCGCTACAGCCGCTTCTGTCCCTTCGTTAGTCAACATGACTACGCGTTTCGGATGTTTAGGTACTTTAGTTGTCCCCATCGCATGTTTGATCTCACGCGTATCCTTATCCTTGCTTGAAGATTTACTATCATTGCCGCCACCACATGCAGCAAGCATTAATACGAGTATCAATAGTACAGGTATTAACCTTTTCATTATAACTCCCTCTTTCTATGTATAGTTATTTAAATAAAAAACAGATGATATTCATTCTCAATTATAGCTAAGTGAGAACTCTTGTCAACTGGAAATTAAATAAATTTTATTTTAGGGAGATTGTGGGATAAGAATTGTAAGTGACTAATGTCGTAAGCATAGCTGCCAGCACGTTTAAAAATGACCCAATCCCCTGTCTTGAGTGACTTGATTGAATACGGCGGTCCGAAGACATCATTAGGTGTACATAACTTACCTGCCAATGTGACTTGTTGATTTTCGATCGATTTCACACGTGAAGATGTTGTTTCAGTAGGCAGAATATCTAATGGGTGGTTGTGATACCACGCTTTCGGAAAACGGAAGTGATTCGTACCTCCGTTGAGTAAGACGAACGTTTCGCCATGCATCGTTTTAATATCATAAACATTCGTCGCGTAATAGCCGATTGGTGCCGTGATAAAGCGACCCAGCTCAAAAGTAAGCTGTGGGAAGTCCTCAATTTGTGATGCAAAGGTTTCAAAATCGAATTGCGTCTCGCCTTCGTAATTGACGCCAATCCCTCCTCCAACATTGATCGCGTAGTCTGCCGGCAGTCTTGAACTGTATTTTTGAGCGAATGCGATAGCATTTTTAATAAAATCAACATGGGCTTGCTCGTCTAAATTATTACTCATGGAATGGAAGTGAAAGCCTGTAAGTTGAAGTTCTGGTGTAGCCTCGCACATCTCAAACGCCTCTTCTAAATCGTCGTAAGGAAGACCAAACTGTGTTGGCACACCCGCCATCTTGAGCTTGGCTGACGACTCGATATTGCTTAAATTAATGCGCAACATCACTTCAACTGAGCGCTCAGAGTCCGCTAATAAAGATTGCAGCGCATCGAGTTCGTACAGACTTTCCACTTGAATGGATTTCACTTGATGCTCTAAGGCATAAGCAAGATTGCCTCTCGTCTTAACTGGCCCGCCGTAAATCATAGGCGCGGTCGCTGAAACTGCGCGCACTTTCTCAATCTCACCCGGTGAAGCAACCTCGAAACCCGCCACATAGGGTGCGAGGGTTTCAAGGATACGAGGATGAGAATTGGCTTTAACCGCATAATAAATGGAATGTTTCGTCGTGGAAGTGAGCCAGTGAATCCGTTGTTCTAACGTCGTTAAATCATAAATGTAATAATCTTGTTCTGGATCAGTAAGTAAATGTTTAATGCGTTCCATAGTCATGCTCCTTTGTAAACATCAGTAAGACACATAAGAGTGTCAGTATTAGCCCAACGATCATCGTCACGTATAGGACGTGAAGACCGAGGTGTTCGAAGATAAAGCTGAGTAAGATACCTCCGAGTGGGATGAAACCTTTGTCCATCATCGAAATGGATAGTACAGAGCCACGATATTTCGGCTCAACCCATTTCTGTACGAGAATGCGATTCGTTGTTCGGAATGCTTGAGATGCAAAGCCCATTAAGACTAACACGATGGCATAAAGCCAAGCTTGGTGAATGAACATCAATGGCACAATTGAGACGATAAACAGTATCGACCATAAGCGTAGACTTCTGAGACTCCCTTGGCGTTCAGAACGCATAAAGATGAGCAGAATCAAAATAGAGCCTGCTGCAATCATCGCTGTAAAGAGTGAATAAATCATCGTGTGACGACCGAATTGTGCATCGACAATACTTGGTAATACGATGGTATAAGAGAAGCCGAACAGCATCGCAAACACGCTTGAAATCATCAACAGTACGATGACAGGTTGAGACTTCAAGTAAGCGCCAATCTTGTGTCGTTCTTTCTTCTTACGATGCACTTCCGGTAGTACGCGATTCAGTAAGATCACACAGATACTGCCGACAATCGGTAACGCTAGGACGATGTATGAGCTGATAGCACCGAGTAATAGCCCACCGATAAACGGACCGATTAAACGCGAAACGTTAAGAATCAAAGCATTGAGACTAATTGCTTTGTGTAGCTTTTCCTCAGTCACAAAGCTCGGGATTAACGCATTGCGTTGTATTGTATCGATCGCTTGAAAGAACGACCGAGCCATGATGATGACCAAGATAAGATAGATATTCCACTGTTGACAGAACGCGCCAACGACACCGACAGTTAGGACGATATTCGCCAGATGGATTAAATACATGAGTTTCGTCGAACTGATGCGATCGATCATTTTACCAATTACAAACGCAAAGACGAGCTGCGGAATCAAACGGGCAAAGTTGATATACGCGATATAAATTGCACTTCCCGTGAGCTGTAGCGTGATCCAGTTCAACGCAATGATGTCGACCCAGTCGATGGTCCGCGCGAGACACTGAGCACTGATGAAACGGGTATACGGACTAAACTTGAACATTACGCGCCACCAACAACGGGTTCGCCCGCTTCACATAAATATCCTGACTCTCTTCCGCAATCCGCATCGTGAGCAGTGCTTTCTCATTAATCGTCTCAGTGTAAAAGGCAGAGCGGTCTGCTTCCGCATGTGTTAATCCTTGCGTTTCGAGATCATCGAAAATCGCTTGGAAAATAGCGTTGATATGTTGCCATAGTGCGGCTGCATCATAACCGTAATCTCGGCTAAAATGCGTGACCAACGTTTGGAGATGGTTGCTAATCAATGTGTTCTGCACTTTCTCGTACATCCCCTCCGTCGTCGCATTCGTTAAGGCTTGAGTGAGTTCCACCCATTCAGGAATGCGTGAGCTATCAATACGCAAACCACCAAAGTCACGGACGTGGAGACGCGTCGGCATCCCATGCTGAAACTCAAACGACATATTCTGAAGATGGGCTTCTAAACCCACCCCATATTTCGTCATTAAAGTTACCGCCGTTTCTACGAGCAAGCGCGTATACTGCTTAAACCACACTAATGGTTGATAGAGTGATTGCGCCATATCCACAAGCGTCGTATACACTTTCTCACCCGCTTCATTACGCTCAAACAGACACGTAGCCGTATAGAGCGACGCATTAACCGGAATATATTGCGCGTTATTCTCACGCAGGATAAAGGACAAGTTACGCTGCTTATCTTCTTGTGAGTGGCGATACGTCATGCCCCCGTATTCTTGAACAGGAAAGCTAATATCTGCTAAGCGTGAGTCATTGTTGTAGATATAGTTAAAATACTCACCGATATTTCGTGAATTGATAATACTGTTATTACTAATCGAACGAATCGTCGAAGTCATTTGTGAATTGACCGGCAATTTCAGGATTGGCGTGACGCCATCAATTGGGCAGACCGTACGGAAAGAGGACGTACTTTTAACAAGGCCACCACGATGTTTGAGTAAAATGATGTCTTTGTTGGCGATTTCCTCAGCATAGACGTGTTCGAGTACGTGTTCAAACTGATAAGGATGCACTGGAATTAAATCATAGTTGGGTGGAATTTCTGCTAAATAACCACTGAAATCGACGAGCGTTTGCATTTCTGTTTCTGATAAATTGTTAAATAACAGTCCTCGTTTTACGAGAATCCAGTTCAATTTGAAAGCTTGGTTATACTCTGGCGAATATTGCATCACTTCTTGGAACGACAGCCCAAGTTTCGTCTTCGCACACGGATGGATGTTGTGTCCTTGAATGACGTATTGTTCGCCTTGTAGCAACGGATGATCACTCTTTGGCATATTTTGACAACACGTAATGCTCATCGCTTGATTGATAAGGTGATTCTCGATTTCGACTTTGAGTTGGTCATAGTCATAGTTGCCTTTGATGAGTTGACTTAACCAATTGATGAGTTCTAGCGGATCTTGTAATACTTGCGTGTCACCGTTGTGATGAAGTGTGAGTTTCTTCGTATCTTCCTCAAACTCTAGAAATATTTCCTGGGAAATGTAGAGCCGTTTCATTTGTGGATGCTGTTCTACTCGATGAATTGGCGGCGTTAACTCATCAAATAGACATTTCACTAACTTAGTAAACGTAATGTCGATACTCTCTTGAATACAACTTTCTACGTAACTGCACTCATACCGACACGTGTGCGCAAATACTTCATCTATCCATTGCATGTCGTTGTCGCTCCTTTCTCGTATAACGGATTATTAACGTACGTATGTTGGTAATCATAGCCATCTTCATAAATACGCATCTTCAAGAGTGATTTAATACGAAAAGTAGGTTGCTGCAATAAATCAATTTGTGGCTGATAACGGTCATTATATTTACGAAGCTGTTCACGAATGATGTAGTAGCCGATAGATGGTTCGTAACCATACTGTTCTAGTACACGGATAAGTTGGAACAGATGATTGTATAGCACAGAATGTGAGAATACTGCGAGTAGTTCATCAAAATCATCTGTGATAAGACCAGTCGAGCCATCGATATCGACATCTCTATCGAAGAGACGCACGCCTCCGAAATCGCGAACGTAAATCTTCATCGGTAAGCCATCTTGAATTTCAATCGTACTATTCTGCATGTGCGCTTCGAGACTAATCCCCTCTTCTAAAAGCAGACGATACGTCGCTTCGAGTATGATGGTAGTGTATTGTTCAAGGAATTTCGTGGTTGCCGTTTCAAAGGAGAGATTTTGGCGTTCCATTAAGCGTTCAATACATTCAATCAAGATGTGTTGATCAGTAATAAAGCTTTTCGTAATCAAGCTCGCACAAACGAGGTGATGCGTTTGGGGCGCTTGAGTCGTTTCAGGAAGCCGTTCACGTAGTAAATAACTTACTTTATTCGCGTGTTCTTTATTAATATTTAAAAACGCACCTGCTAGGTCTCTCTGAATCGCGCTATGACGATAGTCGCCTTCAGCATAGATTTGCGCTACCGCTTCACTTAATGCAATACCGTTGCGAATGGAAGCTGGTGAAACATTGCGCACAGCGCTGGTCGCTTGGACATTGACCGCCGTTTTCACAATGGCGTTAAACTGTGGCACGTCTAACGTTCTAAACGACAATAATGGTCGTGCTGAAATAGCATGTTGAAAGAGCGGGACGAGCTGTTCTTGTTGTAGTAATTCCGGGTATTGTTGTTGAACGAAGTGCTCCAGTTGCCATTCATGAAGAAAGAGCATCTCATAACGTGAAATATCGATATTCTGCATTGATAATTCATTCTGAAGTTGATCAGACCACTGCGTATATTCTGGGCTGATTGTTGAGTGGGTAGGATGAATTTGTGTCACGAGTTCTGATGCACAGAGCACTGGAATGATCTGCGCTTGTTGTCTAAATTCTGGTGAGAAAGTGATGACCTGTTCGGGATTAAATCCTAACTTCGTCTTCGTCATCGGATGGAATGGATGCCCTTCCGTAACGCTCTGCTCAAAGAAAGTATCGTCTAAACCTTCCCCTTGCACGAAGTCAAAGATGTCTTTATAGTGCGGACTATAGCGTTCACGGTCTTGTTGATATTGAAGATAGCTGAGCGTGAGATTCTGTTCTGAGTTGGCAAGTTCAGCTTGGATGCGATCATCCGATTCTAGCTGTGTGAGGTCGAGTTGTTCGAAATCTGCAAGCTGACGGACACGTTGTTGGACTTCTTGTTGCGCTTCCGTTTCAGCTTGGTTTAACTGTTCTTCAGTTACTTTTGGAAAATGTTTATGTATATCGCTCAATTGAGCGTTCCTTGTTAATTTCAAAAAATCACTATCCTTTATCTATTTATGATAATGAGAATCGTTATCAATTATATAGAACTCATGCTATTTGTCAATGAACTTTTATAAATTTAGCAATTAAGTGGAATTTGTTTTTGAATTTTGAAGAATTAAAAAATGGAGCGAGATCGAAATCGACTTGATTTCGTAGTCTCACTCCTGCGTATTAACCTATAACATTCTATTTTTCTGCCATTTCTTTCAAAGCTTTGTAGAAAATCTCGCGTTGTTTTTCGAGTGAAATAGGGTCGTTATATTGTGTTTCTGAAACATCAAATTCAATGACACGATGCTTTTTAACAGCATCTAAATTCTGCCAATAATTTGTGTTCTCAAATGAAGGTTGATGGTCGCCTTGCTGTGCTATAACAGCAATATCACCAATGTAATCGCTGAATAATTCCGGTTTCAAAGGTGTCGCAAACTTACTTTTAGTCGCTTCAGCAAGCTTATCTGGCTGTTTCAAACCATAGCCTTCATAAATAATTTCTGTGCCACGGCCGAGATGATTGCTAAATGCCATAATCCCTTTCGGCGTCTCTTGAACTACAGACGCTGTCTTACCTTTAATAAACGGTTCTAACTCTTTCTTATCTTTCGCTAATTGCGCGTCCCAATCTTTCAACCACTTGTCTGCTTTCTGCTCTTCACCTACAAGTTTCGCTAAATGCTTCGTATTGTCTTTATACGTCGATTTCTGTGCATCAAATGTCACAGTTGGCGCCACTTTTTTGAGTTTCTTTAAATTCTTATCTTCGACAGTCGTAATAATTAAGTCTGGCTTCTCTTTCACGACCACTTCAACATTGGTATTATCTATTCGCTTAATTCCTTTCGTTGCTTCGTTCAGGACCTTGTTCTGTTCCACAAACTTCGGAACTGCCACAGGTTTATGACCAAATTTCACTAAAGCACCTACATAAGTTGGGTGTAAAACGACGATACGTTGCGGATTAGTAGGTACTTTGACTTTATCACCATTATCAGAAGTATAAGTTTGATGCGAAGCGCCTTTATCTCCTTTTGATGATGAGTGACTTTGTTTGCTGCTTGTGCCACACGCCCCTACAAATAACATCAGACATAGCACTAGAATAATTAATTTTTTCATATTTCTCTCTCCCTTTGTCTAATAACGACAATTTTATTATTCAAACGATATTTCAAATAAGGTATCCATCTCAATACGCCTAACCCTTTCCACCGATGTGAATAATAGTCAAACAGGCTATGTTCTGAAGTGACACGTAACGTTTGTGGAAGTATTTTTACGAAATCTGGCAAACGATTATAGCCAAATTTGAAAGTTGGCTTAGAATCTAAACGAGAAACAGTGGGATGGTAATGCGTATGGTCGGCCATGAGCTGTGAACAACATTCCACAATCATCTGCAGTTGATGCTGATTGAACTTCCGACTGACGAAATTGAAAAACTGCTGCACCTCGCCACGCTCAAAGTACATCAACACGCCTTCAACAATGATGAGAATTTCACTCTTCTCGGAATAGAGTGACCAAGTCATCACATCATCCATCCACGTCTCATCTAACATCGATTTCGCTATGAACCGATTGAGTTCCGTCTCTCTGAAGAACTGTTTCCTGAGCAAGATGACTTCCGGTACATCTAAATCAAGCCACGGAACGTCCTCTAGATTTAAACGCTGTCTTCTCGTATCTAAACCGCACCCGATATTGATGATGAGCGGCCGTCTCGCTTGTTGAATAAAACGCCTCACGAGTTGGTCGATTAACCACGTACGAACACTGATACCGACTTGCGTCATCCATGAGCCACTAAACTTATCAAAGTCATAATCTAAAGAGGCCATGATTTTCTGAGATAATGGATCTTTGATAATGCCACGTGATCTCTCGGTTTCGTAACTTCGTGCTGCTAGTGGAATCAACAGCGATTCAGGTATACCTTGCAGTTGTTTCATAGCTGTTCTCTCCTTTGAGTTAGGTAAAATGAGTGTATGATATTGATAATCATTATCAATTATAGCATAATAGTAACTATCTACAAGTACTTATTTGGGAGGCTATGTAATGAAACAGTTTGTATTTCACTTCGACAAGGACGGTTATCACATTACTGTTAAGTTACCACGCAGTTATTATCAAGCATGCGATAGTCGTTATCCTGCATTAATCGTTCACGATGGCGACGATTTATTTAAAAAGTTAAAAAGTGAGATTATTTTTATTGGAATCGAATCACCTGAGCGTGCACACGACTTTACACCCTGGGCAGCCCAAGTGAATGACCAAGAAACTAAGGGACAAGCGGATCAATACTTAGGCTGGTTAGTGGAAACTTTAATTCCTGATTTACGCGCGCAGTTCCGTATTTGCGATAAGCGAGAGAAGTTAGGCATCAGCGGCGCTTCGTATGGGGCACTCGTTACATTATACGCGTTGTATCGTTATCCAGAAACCTTTGGCAAGTTCCTGCTTATTTCACCGTCTCTTTGGTACCCTAACTTTATTGAATTTATGAAACGTGAAGCGCCCATTTCTACTGCGGTTGATGTCTATTGGTATGTAGGTTTGAAAGAAGGTATTCGTCACACACATCGCCTTAAAGAAATGGTTCCGAATAGCTTAGAAGGGCAACGTTTGTTAAAAGCATCCCTACAACATCATGATGCCTCGTTATACTTTGAAACATCGCGACGTGGCATTCATAGACAACGCTATTTTAAAAAACACTTTAAACGTGGTGTATGCCAGTTATTCTAGGTATGCGAACACGTAGAAAAGCTTCAACCCGAACGATAATTTAGACTTACTTGTCTTTGTCGTTCGAATTGAAGCTTTTTTGAGAAAGTGTTAAGGAGATTCGGTGTGATTTCATTTTCACTCATGAAATCGTGCAATTACTTATATTTAAGACTCCCCGGTGTCTTAAATTATTATTTTTATGCCTACTCTTCTTATTCAAACCTCACAATCACTCATTCACTTCGTCTTTAACTTTCACATGTTTACGTGCTACTTCATTCCCATTTTGATCATATTTTACAATCTGACCATCCTTCGCTGGTGAATATGAACCAAGCAACTCTCCATCTTGATTACGATATTTCATAGTCCAAACATCTGGGTGCTTTGGATCATCAAAACTTACGTTGTCCCATAAATACTGGTTATCAATAGGATGGCCTTCAAAGTCTTGAATTATTTGATGGATTTGAGAACGCATATGCGCCATCGTTGTAGGTAGAGTAGCCGCACTGTCCGTATCAGGTTCCTGTTTCGCTTGTGTCACCTTTGTCGTCAGTTCAGGCCAAGCGCGGTGATTCTTGTATTTATCATATAGATCTTTAATATTCACTTCTTCACCATTTTTAAGCAAATCATTGTAGTCAACAATTGTCGTCTGTGTCCCGCCAATATATATTTTCGAATCACTTACTCCAATGATTGAAGCTGCATCCTCTACACCTGGATATAGCGAATAGAACTTCATACCTTCCGGTGCATTACTCACAGTGAGTTCCTGCTTTAATATTAAATGATTAATAATATAATTCATTTTACCCGCAGGTGCATTTGCCGTGTAGAAACCTGTGAGAACTTCATTTTTTGTTAATATATGTTTTTGGTTCGTTTTTGCATAAAATGCCAAAGCAAGACGCTGATCTTCTGATAATTGAGAGAGCGCAGCCGCTTGTTCAGACTGTGCTTGCTTATCTTTATGACCTTGGGATTTTTCTGCCTCTTGCTTATCTTTCTTTTTAAATTTTTGATGCGCTTTCTCTTCGTGGTGCTTTTTATCTTCATGATGTTTGTGTGTTTCTTTATGTGCCTGAGTTCCTTTGTGCTCGTGACTCTCTTTCTTTGTGTGTTGCCCGTCATGTTCATGACTTTGACCACATGCCGCAAGTAATAGTAAAGCTGTACCACTCGTTAATAGAAGTTTTTTCATCGCTGTAACCTCCATACTTTTTCATTTATAGTAAAAAGAAATATTACCTTTGTGTAAGCCCTTTCATGTTAATTATACACAACTCTACTCGAATTTGAGTATTCAATCTCAAAGCACGGAGGAGCCTTTAAATTACCGAGCCAATACAGCAAGTAATAGATGGAGATTATTTATTGCTTTCTCGTGACTACTTTTTCAAATCACGAAAACCGTTACTTAATTCTCCCAACTTTATTACCGATCTTCATTTTTAATCTTCTTACTCTTCACTTTTTTACCATTCTTATCGTATTTCACAACTTTATTATCTTTAATCGTATAAGTACCTAGCACTTCACCGTCTTTGTTACGGTAGCTCACTGTCCAATGGTCAGAGTCATCAAAGCTGACATTATCCCATAAATATTTATCACTAAGCTCTTTTCCTTCAAATTCTGATATCTGATGATACATTTGTGAACGCATATGTGCCATCGTTGTAGTACCTGTGTCAGCATCCTCGACATTTGATTCTTTCTTCGCTTTCTTCACTTTATCAGTTAATTCAGGCCAAGCGCGGTGATTCTTGTGTTTCTTATATAAATCTTTTACTTTAATCTCTTTACCATTATTCAACATCTGTGAATAGTCTTGAAGTTGAGCCTGTGTGCTGCCTATAAACAACTTCGACTTACTTACGCCAATCACAGATTCTGCTTCTCTAGTTTGAGGATGAACAGTATAGAACTTCATACCTTTTGGCGCATTATCCACATCCCCCACTTTTTGTAAGACGAGATGATTAATTTGTCGTTTCTCATCCCCATTTTGACCTTTATACGTGTAAAAGCCAGTCAATATATCATTTTTAGACAACATATAATCTTTACTATTATTATCATAAAATGCGAGTGCAAGGCGTTGATTCTCTGTTAATTGAGAGACTTTTTCCTGCTGAGAATGTGCCTTGTTACCATCTTCTCCTTGACCTTGTCCACATCCTGTAAGCAATAATAAAGCCGCTCCACTTGCTACAAACAACTTTTTCATCCCTATAACCTCCATAAATTTCAACCCAATCATGATGACCTACATTTTTAATTGAGCTACTATGATTTTATGTATTATTTATAGTCGTAAAAGAAATAATATTTGTATGTAAGCCCTTTCATATTTATTATACACAATATTAAAAATATTTAAAGTTCATTTGAAACTCAAAATAAGTAAAAGAGTTTGAGACAAGATCAAGTGCCTTTCATTTTAATCATGAATTACTTCATCATTTAACACTTTCTTATTTCTTGTCCCAAACTCATTGATGATAGATATTTAAAGTCCTAATCTTAACCATCGTTTTTTAGCTAAAGTAAGTACAATAAAGTTAATAATAAATAATGCAACGAAAAAGATAACTAATGTTATTACATTATGAGAACTTAAAAATTGCGTATCGTTTTGTAGTATTTTATTAACTCTATTATACATGGTGTTGCTAGCCTCAAATGGTGCTATAATGCCGAATATACTTTTATTAACTGCTACTAAAATAATAGACCCAATCCAAAACACAATACTTATACCTATACTAAGCAATATATTAGAAAATAGCATACTTATCGTGCCTATGATTAGAATATACTGCAATATAACTAATCCAAATAACAATAATAGTAATAGATAATGTGTGAAATCACCGAATATCAAAGAAATTACAGTAATAAATATCCAAATTATGAGAAAGCATTCAACAAATAATACGAGTGCCTTTTTATAAAAGAAAGTGTACACATTATCACCGATAAGTTTATAAAAAAGCGTATTTTTGTTTGAATACTCTTTGTTAATAAAGTAAGCGATGATAAATGAAAATAGTAAGAAACCAAATTCTGTCGCTACAGTATATGCACTAAAAAAGTACTGACCATATCCAAGGTGCTTTACTTTATCAATTCCTACAGGTAGAAAGTAACCCAGTAAAAAAAGAAATAAAAATAAAACGCAAAGAATTAATACTATTTTGTTGGTTAAACTTTTTTTAAATTCCAATTTCATTATTCTTCCCCTTTTTACAGATTAATATAATCTTGAATTAAGTCATCTTTAGATTGATACTCTTGAATACCTCTGTCTTGCAAGGCGAAATATTTACCAGATATATTTTTTAAGTCTGATAAATTATGAGTAATATTGATAATCGTTTTATTTGGATGTTCTTTTATAAAGATGTTCAAAAATTCTTGTATTTCGGTAACCGTCTTCTTATCTAAAGCATTGGTTACCTCATCCAAAATCACTAATTGATTGTCTTCGAGTAGAAAACTTAAAAATTTCAGTTTTTGTTTCTGACCATCACTAAGATTTTTAATTAGTACTCTAGAAGGAATAGAGTCTATATCTAATATTTGATATATATTGCTAAATAAATCTTCAGATCGGCTGAATTTGTTTTTCAATAGTTTCAATAAAAAATCTTTAGTAATATCTTCTGGAACGCTCGTTGAACTCGAAATTAAAGTACTTTTACTGGAAATATTTTTAGGAACATTACCGCTATTATTTAATACTAAATCTTTTGCCAACTGAGACTTTCCAACTCCATTCTTTCCGACAATGTGATTAATCGTTCCAGAATAAAAGCTTAGATTACTATTTTCAATTAAAGTCTTTCCTTTTACCGTTAAAGAGTAATTATCTATCTTCATTTTTTCACTCCTATGATAAGAAATATAAACCCCAGTATATTAACCAATGTATTAGAGTATTTAAAGCAATCAATAAACCAATAGTTTGAAAAATAATTACTAACCAATGATTTTTTGTAACATGAGAAAATTCGTCTAATGACAAGGAAGCTAACATAATCTTATATCCATCTGAATTTAGTAAAGGCACTAAATTCCAAATCATTGTTGATGAGAAAAATATAAACGCTAAACTAAGTGTATATGAGTGTAAAGTGAATTCATTTATTAATTGTATTATATTAATAATTGTAAAGTTAATAAATATTCCAGCTGAATGAACAACAATTTTATCTATTCTAGATAACATATATGTCTCATTCATTTGAACAAACACTGCTGGAAAAATTAAATAATTTAATTTTACACCTATCTTATCAAACTTTTTTCCAAAGTATTTCAATGAATAAATATGACCTAATTCATGTAAAACTATGTTTGTAATAAAATATAAAATTAAAACTATGACTATTTTAGCATTGAAGTAAGGTACTATCTCTTTTTGTAAATTCAAGAGGTATAAGTTATTAAAACATATCATCATTATGAGAAATAATATATAGCTCCAAAAAGCGAAATTACTTATCTTTTCTTTATACTCTCTAAAATCTTTTAAAGAATGAGAATCAATAGAACTTAGTTTATTACGAAAATATTTATTTGTTTCTTTATCCTTAATGAAAATATGATTTTGTACAAAAATTTCATATTTATCATTTTCATACTTCAAAGGTTTCATAATAATATTCTTCCATATATGGTTTAAAGAAGTTAATCTTTTCTATAGAGTTAAAGAGTTTACAGCATACACTACAAACAGATGAAAATTCGCTAGGTATATCGAATTCATATAGTAAGTTATTATCCTTCAGTATCTTTACGAACCAACTTAAACCTTCTCTTCGAATAATATAAAATAGCAAGTTTGAATTTAATTTTTCAATTGTTCTTTCAAGTCCTTGATTCTGATCTTCTCTTAAAGATAATTCTGTTTCGAATATTGCTGGAGAACAGCAAGGATATATCTCACCATCATGATGATATACAATTTCGTATCCAGGACAGCGTAATAACTTCTCATCCTTATCTATATCATAAAAATTATGTATCATATCATCTGGGATATTGCATTTAGCTGCTCCCACCGATATTAATGGAAATTTGGTTATTTTTATTCCTATTATCGCACTACCCAAATTTTTTATGATTTCATCTGACATTTTATCTTTTGTTACAGCCATATTAAGTGATACATCAATATTAGGGTATTCTAATCTGTATTCAAATATTCTTTTTACACTATTAAGTTTTACAAATGGAGCATGAAACTCATCATAACTAATTGTTAATGCAATAACATTATATTTTTGGAAATCAGAAAAATATTTTTTCAATAATCTTCTACTCGCACCCCAAAAACCATTAGATATTAACGTCACTTTTTTATCATAAGACTTAGTTATTTTAAGTAGACTTTCTAGATAATCATAATTCAAAAATATTTCTCCACCAGTAAAAGATATAACTTCAACATCTTTATTTTGACAAAAATCTATAATAATTTTTTCTATGCTAGCATTTGACATTTTTTGATTTGATTTAGGTGAACATGAAAAACAACAATGTGCACATTCAGCGTTACATTTTGAACTTAAATTAATAGAAACACTCTTATTGTACATTAGATTTAACCCCTTAAATTGTACAAACGGAGAAATTAAATTCTCCGTTTGTACTTAGTTTTAATGGCCGCTTCCTACTACCCAACGATTACCTTTTGATTTGACGAAGTACCATAAATCATTAACTTTAGCTAATTTTTCTGAATCATTAACTAATTTTTCGAATTCTAAGTTTTTCATCAAATCTTTTCGATCTTCTTTCTTTGCTAAAACTTTTTTCATGATATCATCTCCTTTCACTTTAACTAATTTAATCTTATCATATATATTTTAATTAAATATGTACTTTTTGTGAAATATAACTTTTGTTTTTCTCAAAAATGTTTAACAATATTAAAGAGTGATAAATCATCAATTAAAAAACTTCGACTCACCACTAAATCTGAGTCGAAGTTTTTCTTATCTATTTCTTATTATAATTTCCATTATTTAGTGTAATCGCATCTGCTTTATTAACTAATGGATTGAGTGCGGGCTGATACACACTGTGATGATACTCTGCTCCTGCGAATCGACTAATATTCTCAATAAAATTACCGATATTCTCATCTAATTTACGTTTGGAATTAACGAGTGCGTTACGATCAGTGTGTTCAAAGTTGTTTGTGTAGATCTCAAATGCAATGGTTAACGTATTGAACTGTTTCTCAACAGGCTCATAATGTTGTAATAACTTTTGAATTTTATCATGTGGGTTATCGCTGTGATGACTGACTTTCAGAATCAGTTCTTGAAGCTGATCATCTAAGAGCTTAAAGTAATGCTTGGTTTCCGTGAAACGATCGGTAGTAAAAGGCTGATTATAATTCGCATTTTTATAAGTAAATTCTGTATTTCTGACTTTTGCAGCTTTATATGTAACGAGATCAATCATACTAATAATTTCATTATCATAATCTTTATTTCGTATGTCATCTTCTCGCTTAAATTGCCATTTCATCATAAATATCGTACCCACAAGGGATAAGATACCTCCGGCGATAGCTGCTAAAAACTCACTCATATCATCACTCCTCAAATGTTTGGTTTAAAAACAGCTTATCTCTATTTTCTGTTCAACTTTATTATAAAAATTTTAGAAAGCGGTTTCAATCATTGTTTATCTACGCTATAATATAATTAAAATAATAAATATATAAGGGGTATACAACTATGAATATGAAAGTTCGCGAAAACGATATATTAGATTATTTATCTTTAAAGAGACCTGATCATACATTTAGATCTGGACGTATGTTGGTAGGTCAAAGGGGACAACATAATCTTGAAGTTTATTATTTTGATGATGATTTACTCGCTATTACAGAAGTAGGTTTTAAAGATTTTGAAATTAAAAATGCAGATATATTAGATTACAGTCAACTCAAACGTGTTACTTTGAAAAAAGGCTTCTTTTTCCGAAAAATGTTAGTTGAAAGTAAAGATAACGAAAGCCTTCAGTATAAAACATCAAGAACACTACTCACTGACTTTAATAACAAGAACTTCAATGCGTTTATTAAAGGTGAGAAAGAACGCGTTATCTATGAGAACGGACAATTTGTTTAAGACTTCCCGCAGTCTACGGGGTGTTTATAACTGATATTTTAAAGCTCTTAGACGAAGAATCGATGAATATATTAACTATTGCTCTTCGCAGTAGCTGTTTGAACTTGAGATAGCTAGCACTGTCTCAAGTATGAGACACCTTTGCAGGGGTGAGACTACGAAATCATATCGATTTCTGTCTCACACCCTTTTTTATATTTATTGTGACAAAAAGATTCAATAATTGTTGAACTTCTATGGCTTAGATAAAATATGATTGAATGGAAGTTATTTATTTCATCTATACATTAAATAACTATTCAAATAAAACTAAGGGGATGACGTAAAATGAAGCGTTTGTTGACTGCACTCGCTGCCGGTGTGCTCGTGCTATCTGCCTGTGGTACAACAGATGATTCGAAATCTGATAAACAGCACTCTGCTAAATCAGAACAAGCGAAGAAAAATGAAGTGAAATATCCAAAAGATGGAGTTAAAGGGATTTATGTAACACCGAATTCACTCAAAGGTAAGAAGTTTGATGAACTTATCGATTTTATCAATGATACTGATTTAAATACGATGGTCATTGATGTGAAAGACGATAGCGGAAATATCACAATGAATTTAAACTCTGATAATAAATTGATTCAGAAGAATACCCAAGAGAGCGTAAATTTGAAGAAATTAATGAAGACGTTAAAGCAGAATCACATTTATTCTATTGCGCGCATCGTGACTTTTAAAGATTCTAAACTCGCTGAAGAGCACCCTGAATGGTCGTTCAAGAAGAAGGATGGCGAGGTTTGGGAAAGTGATGGCGGCGATAAATTTATCAATCCTTTCAGTAAAAAAGTCTGGGATTACAATATTAATGTCGCTAAAGCAGCCGCAAATGCCGGTTTCCAAGAAGTGCAATTCGACTATGTCCGCTTCCCTGAAGGCTTTGAGAACATGGACACTGAACTGTCCTACTCTAACGGTAAATATAAGGGCGATGATACTGACCATACACAACAACGTGTGGAGACGATTACTGATTTCTTAAAAACTGCACGCAAATCATTACATAAATTGGATGTGAAGACTGGTGCAGACGTGTTCGGTTATTCAGCAACTGTTGAAGAAGCACCAGGTATTGGCCAAAGTTTCCCTAAAATTGCTGGTAATGTCGATGTGATTTCTTCAATGGTCTATCCATCTCACTGGAGTCCGAATGATTTCGGCATTGCCCACCCTGACCTCGAACCGTACAAAACTGTAGACAAATATTTAGATCGTGAACATGATGTGTTGAAAAAAGCTGGAAAACATCAACCACAATCTCGTCCTTGGTTACAAGATTTCACAGCAAGCTACCTTGGCGAGGGTAACTACAAAGAATACGATGCTCAAGCCGTACAAGATCAAATTCAAGCACTGAAAGATCACGGTATCAACGAATTCCTGCTCTGGGATGCATCCAATGAGTATACGAAAGGCGTCGACTATTCACCAGCTCAAAAAGAAGATAAGACCCACAAAGATAAAGACAATAATAAATAAGCATAAGAGTATGCGCTAGTGTAAGGGTTACTCTCTCAACCACTAGCGCATTTTTAATATTTTATATAACCTTCTACTCTATTTTCAAACTTATAGTACTTTATCATTTTTTAATTCTTGAATGACACGTTCAGTATTGCGATTATCATTAAATTCATTGATTTGACGGTAATTGTAACGTACTTTTTCCGGTAAGTGATAATTTGTATTTATCGCTTTTTGCACTAATGCGACGAGATCATGCTCATCATCAGCAACTACACCTGGCACGTTATCACGATTAGCTGGCGTCGTTCCTCCATGCTTAGCAATAATGTCCTCAAACTCTTTCCAATAGAAGATTGGGAAAGCCCCATGATTAATCGCATCAAAGATAATCGAAGAAATATCAGTGATATAGATTACGGAATTCTTCAATGTATCTGTCGGATCTTCGACAAATAAATCGGCATAGTCTTTAAATAAATCTTTCGCATAATGCGCAAATTTGTTGTGAGCTGCGATTTGTAAACGGTCTAGCAATCCAGCCTGTTCAAAGGCTTGAATCACTTCTACCATGGACTGATAGTACGTCGTCTTCTTAATGTCACCGTTTACGACAGCTGATTCTTCCCACGGACGCCAAGTCGGCATATAAGTTATCTTGTTGGCATTCGGCGAGAGTTGGGCATTGTCGAATTTCGGCATCCCTGTTTTCATCAATTCGAAATCGTTATACCCTAATTCATTAAAGATTTTAGCTTCAACTTCTGAACTTACGACGGATTTCACCACATTGTTAGTCATGTTCTTTTTATGGAATCCTACATTTTTCGAATCTCCACGTGGTTTTAAAAATGTAATACCATGTTGCAAGAAATACAGCGGTGTCGCTTGAATTTTACGATTTAAACGATCATTGAAAATGCGTGTGTTAATCGCATGATTACTCAATTCACTGGCAATAAAATAATCCGCGAGGAAGACATAGAGATAATTTTTAAAGCTAAAGCGTTCAACAATCTTCTTGCCCCACTTCTTCTTCATCTCTTTGTATTGCGGAGACGTGCGGTCTAAGATAAAGCGATTCGTTGCTTTCGTGCTACGATCACTGGCTGCCGCTTCAAATACGTATTTTCCAGATTCAACAGCTTTAGAAGCTTCTTTTTCAAAATACACATTCACATTGCGACGTCCCATCAAGAACTTAACGATTGGCGCCACTTTCGCAGCCATACTAATCTTCCACTTATGCCATGGTTGATAAATCTTCAATGCTGGTAGGTTGCCAATCGATAAATTATTCGCCGCATTTCGACGAACAATAATCGCATGCCCTTTATAGTTAAACGTGCGCACGACTTTATCTTGGTCATTTAGCTGTTTCATTTGATGAAGTGGATGAACCATCTTACCATTCAATGCCATAAATACTGTGTTGTGAATTTGAGTAAGATGTGGCAACTGCTTGATCTTCACTTTCGCCTCAAACTGACCCGAGCGAGACCATTTCACCTTACCGAGCGACTCCCCAGCTTTCGTCACTAACTCCGTAGGTCGAATCGTCGCATGATAATCAATTTGACCACTAAAGATGATATGTCGTAGTGACTTCTGCACTTTAATCTCACTACGTTGATAAAGTAAGTCATTCTCTTTATCTGTCTTGATACTAAGCTTGCCATTGCGATAACTGATAATATACAAACGATTATCTAATTTTAAATACACTGGACGCGTTTGATAGCGTAAAAAGTCATCATCTAGACGTGCGTCTTTATCCTTTTTCAAATTACTGAGACGAATGCGCTGTTGGTGTGTTGATGTCCAAACTACGAATTCATTCGCACTATTAAAATCGAATTGCAATTCAGAATCTGAAATCACATCAATATGATGTGTTTTAAAAGAAAAATCACGTTTAGCATGCGTATATTCTAAGAAAGTGAAGTCCGAGACGTACTGGATTTTAATAAAAATCGCAGGGTCGCCCTCACGATTGACTTCATCTGTAATCCATGGCTTACGTCCTACCTCGAATAGCGTGCTGTAATCGAGCTCAACTGCGACATCATTGTACGTATCTCTAATCTGATAACTCAGTTCAGTTGGCGTCACTTCAAAACGCTCATGTAATGCTTGAATTGAAATATTGAGACTGCCTTCCGTCTTATTATTTAAATACGGTGTACAGTACACTTTATGATTTTTCGAATGAACATAATAAACGTTTTCTTGATATTCAAATATCGCAATGAGTCCGTCTGGGTAAGCAGTTTTCCCCAACTTGAACTCTGAACCATCAAGTTGGGAAGCCTGAATACGCCATGTCTTCTCATTACGCACAGTAAAGACGAGTTGTTGTGGTAACTGCTCTTGAATTGAACCGTAGTTCACATTAAATTTAACTAATTCTATCATCTCTCTAGCTCCTCTAATGTTCTTGTACCTTCGTCATAATCGCCTCATACACACGCTCGCAATTATGATGATCTATATGATTAAAAATAAGGTTTCTATCGCCTATCGGACCGTGTGTACGTTTCAGCGCAGCCTCGATGTTATAAATCAACTCATTTTCAGAATAAGCAATATCCCCGATAAAGGTATCGTTAATCGGTCTTAGGATACCCTTTCTAAAGAAATGCGCCACATCAAAGTGGTAGAACAGTACAGGCTTGTTCATATAAGAGAAATCGAAGCTAACAGAACTATAATCCGTAATGAGTAAATCATGATTAATCAATAAATCCTGTACAGTTTCTTTACCGAGCTCAACGTAATTGACTTGCGACGTCGCGTTGTCCTCTAAGTACATCTTAAAGAAACTTTGCGCGCGATAATGCGGGTAGAAATTCAATTCAAGCTGATACTGCTCGCTTAACTTCAGCAATTGCTCATTATTAATCAAACTCATATAGCGCTTTAAGTACTCACTATGGGTAAACGCCTCTGTAGAGTTCAACCAATCGCGCCATGTCGGCATGATTAACACGCGCTTAATTTCTTTACGCGGTTCAAGTGGAAGACGGTCAAAGCGTGGTAAGCCTGTGACAGCTACCTCTTCATCTTTATAGCCCATCTCTTGCATCACGACATCTCGTTTCTCGTAGTCGCTTGAGACGTTAAATAAATCAAATGGTGATTCATAATACTTGCGATGATATTCCACATTTTTACGTCCAAGCACACCATGTTGAAGGAAGATCTTGGTCGTATCTTCGTAACCCCAGAAACCAGGAGCTGCTTTGTATGGCATAATGTTCTCAATATCATGCGTACACATGAGCACTTGTGCTTGTGGTGCGATACGGAGATGTTCTTCTGAACCGAAACGTAACACGTGATCTAAATGTTGAATCCCTGCATAGTCTTCAGACGTTTCATCGATGACGTAATACGCTTCCACATCTGTGTGTTCTTGTAACCACTTGAACATTTGAATACCACTTTCTTGCGCAGTATCCGTGCGTTCGCCAATCATCCAAATATTGTTATTTTTAACGTTGTTGTCATTCAAGACTTGTAATTCACGAGCTGATAAATCGAACGTTTCAAATTTGATATTTTTAAAAGGTGTGAGCGTCATCATAAAGTAGACGGTACGCGCTCCAAAGGCTTGTTCAACCAGTGTTTGAACCTTATCTTTTTTATAAATACCTGTCTTGTATTTAATCTTTTGCTTTCTCACTAACGTTTCGCCATCATAAACTGTCACGAACACATCGATAATCGATTTCTTCTTCGTTAACAGTTCAGACAAACGTTGATAATCGAGCGACACATTCTGTTCACCACGTTCAATCGGCTGTGACCACGTCTGTTCAGACTCTCGCTCTTCAAACGTTAAATAGTAATTACAGTGTTGATACACTGCATGCGGTTGGAAATAAATATTTAAGTGCTGGTCGTCATAAGAGTTGACGCCCACTTTGAACTTCGGTTTACGATATTTTAACGTCATACCGTTACGACTATTGATATTTAATTGATAAATCTCATCTTCTAAAGTGTGGAACGTCTTGAATTTCACTGACTCTGCCGTCAATAGATACGTATGTTCATTAATACAGATGAAGACTTTCTTCGTTTTAACACTCTCTATCGTCGATAAATCTAATTTCGCAGACACCTTATTTAAACCAATCGTCGTATCTAAGAACTGCACCTGACTGTAGTTCACGTCGACGATACCGAGTTGAACCTCATCCTCCTCTTGCATCGTATATGGCGTTTCAAACGCAATATTGAGATGGTTCTCGTCGGCCAATTGCGTAATTTGAACGTCAGACACTTCGTAGAATACACGATTGATAGTGAGTATATTTCGACTCAAATGATACTCCATGAAATAACGCTTGAACGTCAGCGGCATTGAGACTTCAATCGGATACAGTTCAAGTCCTTTTACCGCATACACATAGAACGCCTCTTGCGCGATCTTCTCTTGAATATATGCGACATTGACCTTGCCAGCATGACAGTCCAACGTCTTCATATGTTGAGAGTTCAGCAAGACCAATGCTTCGATCGGCGTTGAATGATTTGAGCCGTCTGTCACTTCGAGCTCATCTCCAGCCTTACTAAAATGCACCGGACAAGGTTCGTTGATGTAGGTATAACCTAGCTGTAAATGCTGAAGGACAATCTGTTGATCTACCTCAAGTTGATATAAACCTCCGTTAAGACCTTGCATTACCTCAAGGCGATCACCTGCTTGTAACCATAAACGCTTGCCATTATGCGCTAAAGCAATATGTAGTTGTGACTGAGTGCTATGAAGAATTTGAGTAGGTAGTTGAAGTACTAACGCATTACGTGAGTGAGAGGTCACTTCGAAATCAATCGGTTGGCCATTCGCCGTAATCGTTAGTTGTTTCGCATTCAAGCGTAGAAAGTTCTTATATGTACAATCAATAGTGATGTATTCTTCGCCTAGATAAATACTTTGAACAACAAATTGCTTCACTAGGCGTTGTTTAAGTTGTTGTAACACCCTCGCGTCCCTCCTGAAACTAATTTCATCTAATATTTGAATTTGTAGAGACATAGGGCTTATATGGGTCTTCTAACGGTAATGACACTTCCTCTGAGTGCCTTACCTCACAAATGATTCCCTAATCAAAATCCCTACCACTTAACGTTGTATTGAATTTTGATGCTAGTTCATTAAATGTGACTGTTCTTATATTTATTGATTACTATATTATATTCTATATCTTTTGTCGGTAACAGTAAAAACAAACAACTTTTTCTCAAAAATACTAAAATATTTATTCGTTTAAACACTACTGTGATTTAAACAACTTTCTTTACGTTGCATTCTCAAAATAGCTCACTTCTTATAAAGTGGCTTTAAATTCCTAGTTCATTACTATTTAAAGTAGGTTTACTCTCAATAATTTTATTCAACCTCATAAATCTCACTTTAATTCCATAGGCAAAAGTTGAGAAATAAATTAATTACTAGTTAATATTATTATTGTTTTGCGTCACATCAATTTAATAGTTTAGCGATTGTAATTTTGATTTAAGTGTATTACAATTCAATTGACTGATTAACGGAAGGTAGAACAGAACATGATGGACATCTTACTATTTCCACTGATGTATCCGCTCTTTATGTCCATTTATTGGATTGTAGGTACTGTGTACTATGTCGCATGTTACGAGCGTAAGTTAAAGCGTAAAGTCGACAAGGATATCGGTGACATGGGTATCTCCTTTCTCATTCCTTGCTATAACGAAGAAACGACGATTAAAGATACGATATTGAATGTCTATAATCTAGAATTCCCTAATAAAGAGATTATTGTCATTAACGATGGGAGCTCAGATCATTCAGCTCGTATATTAGAACAGCTCGCTCACGAAATTGATTTTAAATTTATTAATTTACGGGATAACAAAGGGAAGGCAAATGCACTTAATGAAGGGATTAATCATGCGAAATTTGATTATGTAATGGTCATTGATGCAGATACGATTATCGATAATGATGGACCATATTACATGATTCAGCATTTTAAAAATGATAGTCAATTGGCAGCAGTCACAGGCAATCCGCGTATTCGTAACAAGAGATCGCTTCTCGGTAAGATTCAAGCGATCGAATACACGAGCATGGTCGGTGGGATTAAACGTGCCCAATCTGTCATAGGTAAGATCAATACGATTTCTGGGGTCTTCACCCTCTTTCGTAAAAGCGCGGTGGAACACGTCGGCAAATGGGATATTGACATGATCACAGAAGATATTGCGATTTCCTGGAAATTCCACTTACATAAATACACGATTAAGTACGAGCCTCGCGCACTTTGCTGGATGTTGGTGCCAGAAACGATTGGAGATTTATGGAAACAGCGTATCCGATGGGCACAAGGTGGACAGGAAGTATTGATTCGCGACTGGAAACACGGGTTAAGAGCGATTAATATTCCACTCTTCACTCTGATTATTGAACAAACGCTATCTTTGATATGGGTATATTGGATTATCGGTGCCCTATGTTGGATGATTCTACATATCAACTTCTTAGACATTTACTACCTAGAATATCAATTTACGCTCATCTTATTACCGGCACTAGTTCTGACATTTATCAACGTCTTACAGTTCACCGTCTCCCTTCTCATCGACAGTCGCTATGAGAAACTCAATCTGATTACATTTATCTTTTTAAGTTGGTATCCCGTATTCTACTGGCTGCTCAATGCATTAGTCGCCATTGTAGCATTACCGAAAGCATTGCGTCGAAAGAAAGGAGCATTTGCAACATGGACAAGTCCGGAACGTCGAAACGAAGAATAGCGCATCTCGGTTTAAACCTTCTACGTGAAGGTGTCATCTTAATATTCAGCTTAGGATTCTGGCTCTACTGCATCATCGCCTTCATCCTTTTCGTGGGAACAATAGTGCGGTCACACTCCCTTCCGTCTTATTAACCCGGGTAACTTTAAATTTGGAGGCGAATGACATCGAACAACTCCTGCGCACGATGCTCTTGTTTTCAATCATAGCTATCGTGATATTTACGACGTGCTATATCATACAAAGATTTGTGTGTGGTAAAAGAGGCTACTAACTTTGAGACGCGTACATAAGCTCTTCATTGTCTGTCTCACTCTACTCTTATGCTTATGCGAAACGATGTGCGCAAGTTCTGCAAAGGCAGCGGATACACACTCAGAACTCAGTTCAAACCCTAATGCAGCTATCGCACTCACTTACCATCGTGTTCGAGATGGTAGCTTGCTCGAACGCTTTATGCAATGGTTCTCAAATAGTAAGGAACTCAACACCTATAGCGTGACGAAACAAGAGTTTGAAGCGCAAATGGCGTGGCTTCATGCCCACAACGCACACTTTCTCACAGAGGCTGAACTCTTAAAGTACAAATCACAAGGTCACTTCCCTCCTCGAAGTGTGTGGATTAGCTTTGATGACATGGATGATACGACTTTGTACAACGCACAACCCATTCTTAAGAAATATGACATCCCGGCCACTGGATTTCTCATCACCGGGCATGTAGGTGATCATGATTTCCATAATCTTGACTTACTTACATTAGCAGAACTTAAAGAACTCCACTGTTCAGGTCGATGGAATTTTAGCTCTCACTCGCATGACTTACATGGGTTAAAAGGAAAGAACGCCAACATGACGTCCGTCTCAAAGGCTGTCTTAACTTCAGATATTCAAGCCAGCAATGCATTTTTGAAGAAACATTTTAACGAAGATAATCAAAGCATTGCCTATCCGTATGGTAAATTAAACGAACGCAACATCGAAGTACTCGAAACAAACGGTATTCACTACGGCTTTACAGAAGTCGACAAAGTGATTGAACCTACATGCAATAATTACAAAATACCCCGAATATTAGTGAGTCGAGATTCATTCGAACGACTCATCAAGGGGTGGACAGGATTTCACTCATGACTCATTACAAGACAGAATTAACCTATTTCAGAGCATTCATCTGTATCTTAATCGTTCTCGTACATATTCTCACGCAATACATGGGACATGTGGAAGACAGCGAGACATCAGAGCTCAAATTACTTTATTACATTCAAAATATCATTATCTTTGCTACACCTAGCTTTATTATCTTGTCTCAACTGCTCACGACTTTAAATTATAAGACGGTCGACCGTCACTATCTTTGGAAACGGGTCAAATATATCTTGTGCCCTTACTTACTGGTAGGGACTTTCTATGCCTATAGTGAGCATAAGATTACAGGTAATACGTTTACAGAAGAATGGTGGAAAAGTGTGATTTTAGGACACTGGCATGGCTATTTCATTCTGATTATCATGCAATTCTTCGTTCTGAGTTACTTACTGTACAAAGGGTCACCTCGCATTTTTGATAGTAAAACGGTATTGGTGCTTAGCTTTATTGTTCAATTTAGTTTCTTACATCTTTATAACGAGAATGCTGTTTTCGCTAAATATTTCACAGCTTTCTATCCGTTTAGTGAAAATACATGCATCCTTGGCTGGATTTTCTTCTTTTTCATGGGAGGATATATCGGCCGCCATTATCATCAAATCATTCAATTTCTGAATTTACATATCTTTATCGTGTTGGGCGTGGCGATTCTCAGTTATTTAGGATTCATCGCTTTCGGCCATCATATTTATTGGTATGTCACAAGTTTCAGCGCAGGTTTGATGTGCTATAGTTCAGTGATGTTCTTACTGCTCTTAGGTGTCGCTACCCATTTCAACACACTGTTCTATTCGTCAGTTCAGCTTATTAGCACATTCTCGTTCTTTATCTATTTGTTGCATCCGTTGATTATTGATTCGCTTTATCATTATTTCGCGGCGTTCACGGATATGACGCTCGTCTTCTTGGCTATATCGCTCTTGTTTACACTGGGAATTTGCATTGGTGTAGGATTGTTGTTGAGGCAGTTTCGGGTGTGTCGCTTTGTAGTGGGGAAACAGCCGTATAAGATGCATGTGGATTATGAGTAGTAAAGGCATACTCCTCACCTCGTGGGGTATGCCTTTATTTTTATTATTTCATATAGAATGTCTTTCCTATTCTCATAAATGGAAAGTCTTGATGTAGTAACCATTTATAAACTTTTGTACACAGAAGTACCCAGAAAGATCCGAATGCGACGCCACTGATTACATCTGTTAGGAAATGTGCGTGGAAGTAGAATCGGCTCATAATAATACTTAACCAGGTTCCTAAGACTGCCGGTAGTGTGACCGCTTGTGCTATAGGACTTTTAATCACGGGCACGAGTACGAGTGTGATAAGTGAGAAGAAGACGCTACTCGCAACGGCATGACCGCTTGGGAATGAATATCCTGTATCTTGTACAAGGTGTTGGAATGGACGGGAGCGTTGGATAGTATTTTTCTGTATAAAACCTACAACACCTGCAGAACCTACAACACCGAGCACCCACAGACTGACTACATAATATTTCTTGTAGAACATAAATGACGAAATGGCTCCCATAATCCCAAGAATCGAAGGAATATCAAAGTATTTCGCAAAGATTGTATAATAACTGTTTAGCTTGCCATCCTTAAAGTTCATCTTTGGTCGCCCATAGCGTTGATACCACTTATCTCTGACTTTCTTATCTAATTGATGTAGTGCTTTCACTCCTGCTCCGAGACCTGCTGAAACTCCGAGAAATGTTGCGCCTGTTAAGACTAAAGCAGAAGAGGTCGCTGTTGACTTTAACTTTCCAAACATGATGAGTATCCCCTTTTCTTATGTATAGTTCAATATTAGCGATAATTGTTGTATAAGCGCAAGAGAATACGGTTCTGTTTAATTAAATAGTTGAATTTTCCGAATATTGTTTTTATTAAGTATTATTTTATGCTATATTGTTATCAATTACACTAATACTGTAAAAGAAAGGTGTATTTTATGGAAGAAATTGGCTATATGATTAGGCAATTCAGACAACTAAGACAGATGACGCTCAAACAGTTAAGTATTCAAACTGGCTTGTCAACAAGCTTTTTATCACAAGTTGAACGAGGCACATCCTCAATAGCAATAACATCATTGAGTAATATTGCTAATGCGCTTGATGTTGATATTACTTCATTTTTTAAACATCGACTGGAGACACAATTTCACATTCACCCCGACTATGTTGAATCATTTAAAATCAATCACTCACACCAAGAATTCAAACGTGTTTCAAGTGACTTTCCAAATCGAAAGTTAGAGAACTTCATAATTACTATTTACCCTGGGGATTGTAGTGAAAGGTCTCGGCATGAAGGCGAAGAGATACACTATCTCATTCAAGGGGAGCTCACCTTCTATCTCGACCAACATAAGCATGTTATTCAGGAAGGAGTTCCTTCCAAACTATCACATTACTATGTGAATGATACAGATGAACCTGCAGTGGCATTAAGTGTTGTTACGCCAGCGATATTCTAATTGAAGGGAGAAATGTAAATGAGAGTAGCTACAGACATTGGGGGTACTTTTACAGATTTAGTAGCCTTAGACAACGACGGTAATATGATTAATGGAAAATCTGATACGACGCCTAAAAATTTTGAGAAAGGTATATTTGATGTTCTCGAAAATGCCAATATCAATTTAAAAGATATTGAGATGTTTATTCACGGGACAACAATTGTGATTAATGCCTTAACAGAGAAGAATGGCGTAAAAACAGGTCTTATTACGACAAAAGGTTTCCGCGATGTATTAGAAATCGCAAGAGGTAACCGTCCTGACTTGTTTAACGTACGCTATAAGAAACCAGAACCGATTGTAGAACGTCATCTTCGTCATGAAGTTTCTGAACGTTTAAATTACAAAGGTGAAGTTATTAGTGAAGTTGATTTTAATGAAATTGACGAGATTATTGCTTATTTTAAAAAGGAAAACGTTAAAGCAATTGCTATTTCATTGCTTCACAGTTATTTAAATAATAATCACGAAAAACAAATTGCTGAATACATTAACCAGAATTATCCAGAATTCTCTACAACTTATTCTACAGAATTAAATAATGAGTGGCGTGAATATGAACGCACATCAACTGCAGTACTCAACGCTTCAGTGAAACCAATCGCAAATGACTATCTCACAAATTTAGAAAATCACATCTTGGAAAACAGCTCCAACAAGAATAACTACGTCATGCAGTCTAATGGTGGTACGAGCACCTTCGACCACGCTAAAATTGCACCAATCAACATGGTAGAATCTGGGCCTGTTTCAGGTATATTTGGGGCAGCTATACTCGGCGAGATGATTAGTGAAGATAATCTCATCGTTCTCGATATCGGTGGTACTACAGCGAAATGTTCGCTTATTGAAAATAACAATGTCAAAGTTACTACAGATTATCATTTAGAGCGTACAAAAAACTTTGCAGGGTATCCTATGAAAGTACCTGTAGTGGATATCGTTGAAATTGGAAACGGTGGTGGTTCTATCGCCTGGTTTGATGAAAGTGGTTCAATTAAAGTAGGTCCGAAATCTGCGGGTGCTGAACCAGGCCCAATTGCATACGGTAGAGGGGGCAAAGAACCTACTACTACAGATGCTAATTTACTTCTTGGACGTTTAAACATCGCAAACTTTGATACAAATATACAAATTAATGATGTGAAATTTCAATTTCAAAAATATATAACAAATCATTTAGATGTCGAATTAGATAGTGCGGCTATGGGGATTATCAAAATAGCTAATTCGAACATGTTAAATGCCTTAAAATTAATTTCTGTAAGAAAAGGTTATGACCCACGAGACTTTACAATGGTTGCAATAGGCGGAGGCGGTCCAATGCATTCTCAAGATCTAGCGCGTGAGTTAGGGGTTAAAAAAGTGATTGTGCCAGCTACTTCAAGTGTCTTCGCTTCGTGGGGGATGTTGATGTCTGACTTAAGACATGACTACGCACAAACATATTTAATAAATACGCAAGATATTGATTTTACCGAGATTAATCATAAGTTCGAAAGTTTAATTTCTGAAGCTAAAGATACTTTAAATGATGAAGATATTGAAGAAGGCAAGATTATAGTAACAAAATCTCTCGACTTACGTTATAAGGGTCAAGACCATCCTGTCGAAGTCACTGTGCCATATAATCAAATAGAAGAACATAATTTACCAGAAATCATAAATACTTTTCATAAAAAACATGAACAGCTCTACACATATGCACTCAAAGATAATGGTATCGAAATTGTAAATTTAAAGGTAAGTGCCATTGGTAAAATTGATAAACCGAAAATCAAAGAAATCAGTATCCCGCAGGGAAATGCTATAAAAGAAGAACGGTATGTCTACTTTGAAAATGAAGGATGGAAAAACGTCAAAATTTACGACAGAGAATATCTCGAAATCGGAAAAGATATTCAGGGTCCTGCAGTAATTGAAGAAAAAACTACAACAATTCTCATTAATACCGACGATTCAGCAGTTAAAGATAAATTCGGTAATATCATTATTCACATTGGAGGCGATGATTATGAACTATAATACTGACCCTTTCACATACGAAGTAATCAAAGACTCTCTTATCTCAACTGGTGAAGAAATGTTTATTTCACTGGCGCGCACATCAATGAGCCCAATTATTTACGAAGTACTCGACTACGCATGTGGCTTAACAAATAAGAAAGGGGAACTAGTGACAATCGGTAATGGGGTCACAGGGTTCATCGGCATGTTATCATTCATGGTTAAAGAAACGCTGAACGTCTATAGTAACGATATTCATGAAGGTGACGTCTTTCTCATCAATGACCCTTACGAAGGTGGCGGTTCACACTTATGTGACGTAGGTCTCGTCCTACCAATCTTCCAAGATGGGGAACTCGTTTCTTTCGTAGCCAACAAAGCGCACTGGACTGAAGTTGGCGGTAAAGACACAGGTTCAATGTCTACGAACTCAACTGAAGTGTACCAAGAAGGTCTCCAATTCCCTTGTGTAAAGCTTTACGACAAGGGTGTAGAGAATGAAGCTTTAGTTAAAATTATTGAATCAAATGTCCGCTTCCCTGAGCTTTCAATCGGTGATATGCGTGCTCAAATTGCTGCGCTTAAAACGGGTGAAAAACGTATCCAAGGCTTGTGTCAGAAATACTCAACTGAATCTATTTTAGAAAGCATGGAAAGATTCTTAGACCAAGGTGAAAAAGCGACGATTAACGAAATTTCAAAAATGCCACAAGGAACGTACGAAATTGAAGAATTAATCGACGATGACGGGATTTCTGATGAACAAATCCCTATCAATCTCAAATTGACGATTACTGAAGAAGAATTTATTTGTGACTTCAGAGGCTCATCTAAACAAGTTCAAGGTCCTATCAACTGTTCTTATACAGGACTCGTTTCAGCAGTCAGAACAATATTCTTAGCAATCACGAACCCTTCTCAAGAAGTGAATGATGGTGCATTCCGACCGTTGAAGATTATCACAGATGAGGGATCAATTATTTCAACCAAACGTCCTGCCCCAGTTTCTATGTACTGGGAATCTATGTTATATGGCTCAGAAACGATTTGGAAAGTTCTAGAACCTGTCATTTCTAACCGTTTAACGGCAGGACATCTCCTCTCTGTCTGTGTAGTCATTATGGGAGGCAAATTACCTGATAAAGACGAAAATTTCTTAATTGTAGAACCTTCTGTTGGTGGATGGGGTGCTTCCAATAGTTTCGATGGAGACACAGGTCAATTCTGTATCTCAGACGGTGAAACATTCAACGTACCAGTCGAAATTGCGGAAAGTACGTATGGGGTGCAAGTTGAAGAATACAGTATGCGCACAGACGGCAAAGGTGCTGGTGAATACCGTGGTGGTGCAGGTGTTATCCGTACTTACAAAGCGCTAACTGATGGTCAATTCTTTACTGGAAGTTTTGGTCACCACAAGCAGAACACATGGGGCGCAAATGGTGGCTATGAAGGTTCTAATAACGAGTTCTTAATCGAGAAAGCAAATGGAGAAATCGATGGTCCATTTGGTAAATACAATCAATATCCACTCAACAAAGGTGACAAAGTCATTCTACGTACTGCGACAGGCGGAGGTTACGGGGACCCTTACCAACGTCCGCAAGAGAAAATCGCAAGTGATATTAAGAACGGTTACATCACAGAAGAGCAAGCTAGAGAAATTTATGGATACAATGTTTAATATTTAGTTTTCGTTTTGATTGAAAATTTTATTAGTACCTTGAAAAAGAGTTTCTCTTTGAATGGAGAAACTCTTTGTTGTGATGAAATATTACTGTCATTGACTTTTTAGATGAGGTTGGATAGTATTTTTATGAAAATAAGTGGTGAATCACACTAACTGTTAACAATCATGTATGGGTAAAATGGGGAGAGTTTGTATGAAGAAATTAACAGCTGTATTACTTGGCGCAGGAGACAGAGGGGCTTATGCGTATGGTCCGTACAGCTTGGATCATCCTAATGAAATAGAGTTCGTGGCTGTTGCTGACCCGGATAAAGTGCGACGTGACTACTTTGCGGAGAAACATCAGATTGAATCCCATCAACGTTTTGAAGACTGGAGGGATGTCTTGAGTCGGTCTAAAATGGCTGATGTAATGATGATTTGCATGCAAGATCAGTTGCATTACGAACCGGCAATCGCAGCATTAAATAAGGGGTATCATGTGCTGCTTGAAAAGCCAATGTCGCCAACTCGCGAAGAATGTGTTGAAATGACGAAAGTGGCTGAACAGAACCATCGATTATTAACAATTTGTCATGTTATGCGTTACAGTCCTTTCTGGTCTGCGATTAAAGATTGTATTGCGCGTGGGGATATTGGGAAAGTCATCTCTATTCAGCTCAATGAAAATATAGGGCATTTACATATGGCACATAGTTATGTACGCGGAAATTGGCGCAATTCTGATTTAGCGAGTCCTATGATTTTACAAAAATCTTGTCATGATATGGATATCATTTCTTGGTTAATAGATAGTGACTGTAAATCTATTAATTCGTACGGTTCACTCTCACTTTTTAAAGAAGATAATGCACCTAAGGGTTCCACTGAATATTGTTTAGATGGCTGTGAAGTTGCTGATCAATGTCCGTATTACGCTCCAGATTTCTATTTAAGTGACTCTAACTGGGCGCGGAAAGTAACAAATGACGTTTCTAGGGAAGGTATCATTGAAGCTCTGAAAGACGGGCCATACGGTAAGTGTGTGTACCGTTCGGATAACAACGTTGTGGATCATCAAGTAGTCAATATGGAGTTTGAAGGCGGCGAGACTGCTGTGTTCTCGATGTGCGGTCTTACCCACGATAATACACGCGTAGTCCAAATTAACGGCACTAAAGGCGAAATTTCCGGAAAATGGATGACGAACCAATTTACAGTATCTGACTTTGTAACAGGTGATCAGAAACAAGTTACTGTGAATGTTTCGAACTCAGGACACGGCGGCAGTGACTCAGAATTGATGAGACATTTCGTTCGTCAGGTTCACGCCTTCGAAGAAAGTCATACGCAGAGCCTTACTTCAGCGAGAGAGTCGCTCAAGAGTCATCTCATGGCCTTTGCGGCTGAAGATTCAAGATTAAATGGCGGTAAGCCTGTTAAAATTAAAGAAATGTATACGTGAAAGTGCATAAAAGTAGCCGAATGAGTAACTCGACGATCAGAGAGACTCGTTCGGCTATGTTATATAACAAGTGAATATCGATAATTTCCATTCATTTTAACTAACTTACATTACTTCTCATAATAATTATAAAAGAAATCTTGATATAACTGCTTCACTTTAGGTGAAAGTATGAGCACGGCAATAACGTTAGGAATCAACAAACATGCTAAGGCCAAATCTAATAAATCCCATAACTGTTTACCCACGCCTATTGCCCCAAGAATAATTGCGATGGTATAGATCCCTTTGAGTGCCCATCCACCTGGAATACCAAATAAAAACTCTGCCATGCGAGAACCATAGAAGATAACCACAATTAATGTAGAGAAGACGAAGAAGAACATCGATAAAGTAATCAACGTGCTCCCCCAAGAACCAAATACTTCGTGATATGCTCGAGCTGTAAGTGCTGAAGAATGTGCTTTAGCTCCACCTTCTTTCCAAACTCCAGAAAGTAATACGACTAAACCTGTTGTTGTACAGATTAGCACGGTATCAACGATGATTTCGGCAATCCCCCAGAATGCTTGTCTCACTGGATGATCGGTCTTAGCCGCTGCATGTGCTATGGGTGAAGATCCAAGCCCTGCTTCATTTGAATAGACGCCTCTCGCAAACCCCCATCTCATCGTACTAGCCAAGGCCGCTCCTATACCGCCGCCAGCTACAGATGTCGGGTAGAAGGCTTCTTTGAAGATTAACCCTATAGTACCAGGTATCGCTTGAAAATTTATCACAATAATTATAAATCCTAATATTAAATATAAACCCACCATAATAGGCACCAATTTTTCAGTAACGTTAGCTATGCTCTTAACACCACCTATAACAACTAATGCCGTTAGCATAGCAATTACAATACCTGAAATGAGTGGATTAATGTGGAATGAATCTTTAATATTTGCTGTTACCGAATTCCCTTGTACCATCACACTAGCAATAATTTCCACCATGAAGATAAACGCAAAGACATACGCGAATGTTTTTCCTAACTTTTTATTCTTAAAGCCTTTATACATGTAATATGTAGGGCCGCCGACAAATTCGCCTTTTTTGTTCTTCTCTCTATAAGCGATCCCCAAGACATTCTCGCTAAATTTCAGCGCCATCCCCAAGAAGGCAATGACTAACATCCAGAAGAGTGCCCCAGGTCCTCCCATCATGATTGCGGTAGGCACTCCGACAATGTTTGCTGCACCTACCGTCGAGGAAAGTGCTGAAGTTAGTGCTTGTTTAGGCGTAATCGTTCCTTCCCCTTTAGCTTCTTTATTAAATCTCCCAAATGTTTGTTTCAGTATATAGATAAAATGCCTGAACTGCACAAAGTTTAAGTAAATCGTTAAAAATATACTTGTAATGAGTAACAAAATGATAATTGGATATCCCCATAGCCAATCGGTAAATCTCATAATTCTATTCATAACAATGGTCCCCCTCTATATTTCTGTCCATTGATTAAATGAAATGTATTATCTATAATAAATGAATTTGTTGTAAGCGCTTACTTTGTTAAAAGTATATACATATTAAACATTAATTGCAATTTTAGTAATAGAGGTAGGGATGTAGGGAGGATAATTTAGAAAATTATAAGGGCGTAGTTCTAAATTGAAATTATTTATTTAAACATTTCCATCACATACTAAAAAAGCTCCCTCCATATGAGGAGGGAACTCTAACTAATATTATTGCTCATCTTTGTGTTTTCTTCTTTTTCTAAACAAGAATAGTGAACCAATAAGGGCTGCCATTGAACCTAATATCGTGCCTTGACTTGTTGCTTGCTCACCCGTGTCAGGTAATGCGTCTTCATCTTGAGATGTTGTATGACTCGGTGATTGCGGTGTCGTACCTGCTGGATGTGCTCCAGTCGAAGGTATTTCGATATTAGTTACTGTATCAAGTTCAGCTTGTAATGTTGACTGTTCTTGAGCTGGTAGTTGATCTATTTGAGCTTGTGCCTCTTGCTTAGCTGCTATTACGGATTGTTGAGCTTGGGCTAAGTCGTGTTGTTCATCAGTTGTTATTACTTGATCAGCCATCGCTTGTTGTAATTTCTCTTTCGCATTGTGATCTGCTTGCTGTGCTTGATCTACTGCGTGTTGAGCTTGATCCACTGTTGGTCGTGTTTGGCTAGTTGTGTTGCCAGCAGGTTGATCATTCGTATGAGTTGCTGGTTGTTCTTGATGTGTAGAATGAGGCACGTCACCAGAGTGATCTTGAGACGGCTGTGGCTGTGATGGTTGATCTGGGTTGTTTGGTTCTGGCTCTTCTGGTTCTGGCTCACTAACTCGAGGAACTTCAATGCCATGAAGCGCATCTAATTCTGGTTGTAAAATAGCTTTCTGAGTATCAGGAAGCGTATTGACCTTGTCTTGTGCTACCTGTTTAGCATTAGTTGCATCTTGGTTCGCTTTTTCAAGTTCATCATGCTCGGCAGGCGTGATAATTCCGTCTGCTTGCGCTTCTTTCAGCTTGTCTTGGGCTATTTGGTCTGCACGTTTAGCTGCGTCGATTGCTTGTTGAGCTTCGTTGCGTTGTTCATCAATAGAGTCAGCTACACCGTTCGCATCTGAATCGTTTACGTCAGGGATGTCGATGCCATGTAATTGATCGAGTTCGCTTGGCATATCTCCGCGTTGATCACTAGGAAGTCCATCGACTTTAGTTTTCGCGTTTTGTTTAGCCTCGGCTGCTTCTTGATTTGCTTTTTCTAGTGCGTCATGTTCGTCTGGTGTGATGAGACCATCCGCATTCGCTTCTTTCAATTTATCTTGTGCAGCTTGATCTGCATTTTTAGCTGCGTTGACAGCTGCTTGTGCTTCGTTACGTTGGTTATCAATGTCATCAGATACACCGTTTGAGTCTGAATCATTCACATCT
>NZ_KV804784.1:157268-157665 GCF_001811435.1 Staphylococcus sp. HMSC071G07 | reverse complement strand
CTGTGCATTCTTCTTGGCATCCGCTGCGTCCTGATTAGCCTGTTCTAAAGCATCATGCTCATCTGGCGTAATCAATCCGTCCGCATTCGCTTCTTTCAACTTATCTTGCGCAACTTGGTCTGCATGCTTAGCTGCTTCAACGGATGATTGCGCTTCCTCTCGTTGCTTATCAACATCATCAGAGACACCATTTGAATCTGAATCGTTCACATTAGGAACTTCAATGCCATGAAGTTTATCAAGTTCATCTGGCATATTTCCTCGCTGATCACTTGGCAGTGCATCTACTTTCTCTTGTGCATTCTTCTTGGCATCCGCTGCATCTTGATTTGCTTTCTCAAGGGCATCATGCTCGTCTGGCGTGATTAGTCCGTCCGCATTCGCTTCTTTCAACTTA
>NZ_KV804784.1:155088-157168 GCF_001811435.1 Staphylococcus sp. HMSC071G07 | reverse complement strand
AGCTGCTTCAACGGATGATTGCGCTTCCTCACGTTGTTTATCAACGTCATCAGAGACACCGTTTGAGTCTGAATCATTCACATCTGGTACGTCTATGCCATTCAACTTCTCGAGTTCTTCTGGCATTTCGCCTCGTTGGTCTCTAGGAAGTGCATCCACTTTTTCTTGCGCATTCTGTTTAGCGTCGGCTGCATCTTGATTCGCTTTCTCTAATGCTTCGTGCTCATCTGGTGTAATTAGACCATCAGCATTTGCTTCTTTCAATTTATCTTGTGCCGCTTGATCTGCACTTTTAGCTGCATCTACAGCTGCTTGCGCTTCTTCGCGTTGACTGTCGACGTCATCACTTACGCCATTCGCATCCGAGTCATTCACATCTGGAATATTGATACCATGTAGTTTTTCTAAGTCTGATGGCATGTCTCCACGCTGATCGCTTGGTAATGCATCAACTTTGTCCTGTGCGTTTCGTTTAGCCTCAGCAGCATCTTGGTTTGCCTTTTCTAAAGCATCGTGTTCGTCTGGCGTAATCAATCCGTCCACATTAGCTTCTTTCAACTTATCTTGGGCTGCTTGATCCGCATTCTTAGCTACATTAACCGCTGATTGCGCTTCTTCTCGTTGCTTATCAACATCGTCGGAAACGCCGTTTGAATCTGAATCGTTCACATCTGGAATAATGATGCCATGTAGTTCATCGAGTTCGCTTGGCATATCTCCTCGTTGGTCACTAGGCAACGCATCCACTTTCTCTTGTGCGTTTTGTTTAGCATCTGCTGCATCTTGGTTTGCTTTTTCAAGTGCTTTGTGCTCGTCTGGCGTAATAAGTCCATCCGCATTAGCTTCTTTCAACTTATCTTGCGCTGCCTGGTTTGCACTTTTAGCTGCGTCTACTGCCGCTTGCGCTTCTTCTCGTTGTTTATCCACGTCGTCGGAGACTCCATTTGCATCGGAATCATTCACATCTGGCACATCAATACCGTGTAGGTTTTCTAAATCTGATGGCATATCTCCGCGTTGATCACTAGGTAATGCATCCACTTTCTCTTGTGCATTCTGCTTAGCATCCGCTGCATCTTGATTCGCTTTCTCAAGTGCTTCGTGTTCATCCGGCGTAATTAGACCATCGGCATTTGCTTCTTTCAATTTATCTTGTGCAGCCTGATCTGCACTTTTAGCTGCGTTAACTGCTGCTTGTGCTTCTTCGCGTTGTGCATCGACTTCATCGGAGACTCCATTCGCATCAGAGTCATTCACATCTGGAATATCGATACCATGTAGTTTTTCTAGGTCTGATGGCATGTCTCCTCGCTGATCACTTGGAAGTGCATCCACTTTTTCTTGCGCATTCTGTTTAGCGTCGGCTGCATCCTTGTTCGCTTTTTCTAAAGCTTCATGTTCATCTGGCGTGATAAGTCCATCAGCATTCGCTTCATTCAACTTATCTTGTGCAGCTTGGTCTGCACTTTTAGCTGCATCGACCGCTGATTGTGCTTCCTCACGTTGGTTATCAACGTCATCGGAGACGCCGTTTGAATCGGAATCGTTCACATTAGGAACTTCAATGCCATGAAGTTTTTCTAAGTCTGATGGCATATTTCCTCGCTGATCACTTGGTAATGCATCCACTTTGTCCTGTGCATTCTTCTTGGCATCCGCTGCGTCATTGTTCGCTTTCTCTAAAGCATCATGTTCATCTGGCGTAATTAAGCCGTCCGCATTCGCTTCCTTCAACTTATCTTGCGCTGCTTGGTTCGCATTTTTAGCTGCATCTACTGCCGCTTGCGTCTCTTCGCGTTGTGCATCGACTTCGTCGGAGACGCCGTTTGAATCAGAATCATTCACTTCTGGTACATCAATGCCATGAAGTTTATCAAGATCATCTGGCATATTTCCTCGCTGATTGCTAGGTAACGCATCTACTTTTTCTTGCGCATTCTGTTTAGCGTCGGCTGCATCTTGATTCGCTTTCTCAAGCACTTCATGTTCATCTGGTGTGATTAGACCATCCACATTCGCTTCTTTGAGTTTATCTTGTGCTGCTTGATTCGCATTCTTAGCTGCATCTACCGCTGCTTGT
>NZ_KV804784.1:154665-154988 GCF_001811435.1 Staphylococcus sp. HMSC071G07 | reverse complement strand
CTAAAGCATCATGTTCATCTGGCGTAATTAGACCATCGGCATTTGCCTCTTTGAGTTTATCTTGCGCAGCTTGATCTGCATTCTTAGCTGCATCTACCGCTGCTTGTGCTTCTTCTCGTTGTGCATCTACATCGTCGGAGACGCCGTTCGCATCTGAGTCATTTACATCTGGAACGTCGATGCCGTGTAGTTTTTCTAAGTCTGATGGCATGTCTCCTCGTTGATCGCTTGGCAGTGCATCCACTTTAGCTTGCGCACTCTGTTTAGCGTCAACCGCATCTTGATTCGCTTTTTCTAAAGCATCATGTTCATCTGGCGTAATT
>NZ_KV804784.1:154243-154565 GCF_001811435.1 Staphylococcus sp. HMSC071G07 | reverse complement strand
TTGTCTGTCGACGTCATCACTTACGCCGTTTGAATCTGAGTCGTTCACATCAGGGATGTCGATTCCATGGAGTTTTTCCAAATCGCTCGGCATGTCGCCTCGTTGATCACTTGGCAGTGCATCGACTTTATTCTGAGCGTTTTGTTTTGCATCCGATGCATCCTGATTCGCCTTCTCTAAAGCCTTATGCTCATCCGGTGTAATTAAGCCGTCCGCATTCGCTTCTTTCAATTTATCTTGAGCTGCTTGGTCTGCACTTTTAGCTGCGTTAACCGCTGATTGCGCTTCTTCTCGTTGTCTGTCGACGTCATCACTTACGCCG
>NZ_KV804784.1:153098-154143 GCF_001811435.1 Staphylococcus sp. HMSC071G07 | reverse complement strand
GTGTAGTTTTTCTAAGTCTGATGGCATATCTCCGCGTTGATCACTTGGAAGTGTATCCACTTTATCCTGCGCATTCTGTTTGGCATCCGCTGCATCCTGATTCGCTTTTTCAAGTGCTTCGTGTTCGTCTGGCGTAATTAGGCCGTCCGCATTCGCTTCTTTTAACTTGTCTTGGGCCGCTTGATCCGCATTTTTGGCTGCGTTAACGGCATTTTGAGCCTCTTCGCGTTGTCTATCGACGTCATCACTTACGCCGTTTGCATCTGAATCGTTCACATCTGGAACGTCGATGCCATGTAGTTTTTCTAAGTCTGATGGCATGTCGCCTCGTTGATCTGACGGTAAGGCATCGACTTTTTCTTGAGCACTCTGCTTAGCCTCGGCTGCATCTTGATTAGCTTTTTCTAAAGCTTCATGCTCATCTGGCGTGATAAGTCCGTCCGCATTCGCTTCTTTCAACTTATCTTGCGCAGCTTGATCCGCATTCTTAGCAGCATTAACGGCACTTTGTGCCTCTTCGCGTTGTGCATCAACTTCGTCGGAGACGCCGTTCGCGTCTGAGTCGTTCACATCAGGGATGTCGATGCCATTCAACTTTTCGAGTTCTTCTGGCATATTTCCTCGCTGATCACTTGGAAGTGCATCCACTTTGGCTTGCGCACTCTGTTTAGCCTCAGCAGCATCTTGATTTGCTTTCTCAAGTGCGTCGTGTTCATCCGGCGTAATTAGACCATCTGCATTCGCTTCTTTCAACTTGTCTTGGGCTGCTTGATCTGCACTTTTAGCTGCATCTACTGCCGCTTGAGCCTCTTCGCGTTGTGCATCTACATCGTCGGAGACACCATTTGAATCAGAATCGTTCACATCCGGAATATCAATGCCGTGTAGTTTTTCTAAGTCTGATGGCATATCGCCTCGCTGATCACTTGGCAGCGCATCAACTTTGTCCTGTGCATTCTGCTTAGCATCCGCTGCATCCTGATTCGCTTTTTCTAACGCTTTATGCTCATCCGGTGTAATCAATCCGTCCGCATTCGCTTCTTTC
>NZ_KV804784.1:152682-152998 GCF_001811435.1 Staphylococcus sp. HMSC071G07 | reverse complement strand
TTGTGCATTCTTCTTGGCATCCGCTGCATCGTGGTTCGCTTTTTCTAAAGCATCATGCTCATCCGGCGTAATTAGACCATCGGCATTCGCTTCTTTCAACTTATCTTGAGCTGCTTGATCCGCATTTTTAGCTGCGTTAACCGCTGCTTGCGCTTCCTCGCGTTGTGCATCGACTTCGTCGGATATGCCGTTCGCATCGGAGTCATTCACATCTGGTATATCGATACCATTTAATTTTTCTAATTCACTTGGCATGTCCCCTCGTTGGTCGGATGGTAGTGCATCCACTTTCTCTTGTGCATTCTTCTTGGCATCC
>NZ_KV804784.1:104236-152582 GCF_001811435.1 Staphylococcus sp. HMSC071G07 | reverse complement strand
CTGCACTTTTAGCTGCATCGACCGCTGATTTTGCTTCCTCACGTTGCTGATCAATATCGTCACTAATGCCATTTGAATCAGAATCGTTCACATCTGGCACATCAATGCCATTCAATTTATCTAATTCACCCGGCATGTCACCTTTCTGATCATCTGGCAACACATCCACCTTGTCCTGCGCATTTTGCTTAGCATCCGCCGCATCTTGAGCCGCTTTCTCTAAAGCCTTATGCTCATCTGGCGTAATAAGTCCATCCACATTCGCTTCTTTCAACTTATCTTGGGCAGCCTGGTCTGCATTTTTAGCCGCTTCAACCGCATGTTCTGCCTCTTCACGTTGAGCATCAATCTTATCGTCCACACCGTTCTCGTTGGCGTCGTTCACGTCTGGCACATCAATGCCTGTAAGACGTGCAAGCTGATCAGGTAAATCTCTCTTCTGAGCCTGTGGTAACGCATCCACTTTACGTTGCGCTTCAGCTTTCTTGTCGCGAGCATTATCACGAGCTTCAATCAACTTGTCATGTTCACCTGGTGTGATGAGCTGATCAGAATTCGCATCTTGTAACTGATCTTTCGCATCTTGGTCTGCACGTTTCGCTGCTTCAACAGCTTCCTCTGCATCATTGATTTGATTGATTAAGGCTTTCACATCATCTGGCAATTTCAAATTCGCATGCGCAACATCTGTTTCCAAGTTATCCCATGATTTGTCACCATTATTAAATGACCATTTTACTGGCACTTTCAACGTTTCACTATCTTTATCGTAATAATCTTTGAGTTTCGTCCATTTATCTGTATTATTTTCCACATCTGATAAAGTTAAGCCATGTGTCAACGTGAGTGTTAAGTTCTGGATCGTATCATAATATTTTTGTTTTTCTAAAAGGCTTAAATCCTTTTTACCATTCATACCTGGGACGATAGATAGTTTATTTGTACTACTTTGAGAACTATCTGATGTAAACAGACCATCTGAATTCTCTTCTAAAGCGAGACGAATTCCCTCAGGCACTTCGACACCAATGCTTAAATTGCCTGGTAAAGTCGCTTTCTTATCCACATCACGTGCTGGGATTTCTTGCGTGATATCGAGCTGAGCATCTCCTTTACTAGCAGAAGCGCGTTGATCCGTATTATACGGTGGAATTTGTTTCAACAATAGCCCTTTAACGTCAAAGGCTGGACCACTTGAACCACGGCCAGTCATCGTATAGGAAATGTCACTTTTATCTAAGTAAGACACTGTCACACGTTTGTTATTCTCATACGTGCCAGATGCCGCACCCGGACCTGAAGTAATCGTTACATCGTCGCCATCAAGCTCGAGGAGGGAGGTCGCTTCCTTACCTTTCTCGTTACTGATGTATAAGTTGTCGATTTCATTCCGGTTAAAAGTAATGGATTTACGTACATCCTTTGCTTTGTTCTTGTCATAATCATCCAAGTCGTACACATTGAATAGACCGCTGACTTTCGTCTTCTTGTGATTCATTGACGCTAAATCATCAAATAATTGATTCTTCGTCAATGTCTTCGTATCAGCTTGATTGTAATAATCATCGTATTTCGACTGATCCGCATGTTGATAGAATGATAAGTCGACGTGCGCACCGCCACCACTGTCTGATAAAAGTGATAGCACATCTGTACCTGACGTCATGAAATAACGCGTATTGTTACGATCGCCGTTCTCAGAAGGATTCATTGTTACATGGGCGAGTGCATCGACCGTCTTACCATTTGCCACTCCGATGTCACTGAAGTAGACATAGGCTTCAGGATTATCGTTGTTGATTCGAATATAGTTACCTTTATACGCACGAATGTCATCGTTGTTTTTAGTCGCTAATTGCTTTTTAGACACCTTACCGTCTTTATCGATAACAAAGGCGTATGATTTACTTTTTCCTTCTTTAAAACGGGGTGAAAAGTTAATATCTGAAGGTGCTAAGGCAGTGTTCGGTTGGTCAACTTTTTTCACTAATGGGTCATCAAAGTCGATAATTTTACCATTATACTTCTCGTTAGATGCCGTCGTTGCATACGCTTGACGGAATATTGGAGAACTTGATGCACGGCTTTGAAGTGTTGCTAAAGCTTTAGATTTATCCATATCAGAAGAGAGATCCTTAATCTTTTCATAGAGCTCTTCTGGTGTTTCAGCCTCTTCAGCTAACGTGTCTAGTTCATCTGAAGCTGCACTTACTTTCGCTTCTTCTTCGCGAGCATCGGATACAGTTTTTGAACTATTTGATGCTTTATCTGACTTCTGATTTAAGACGTCCTTCCTTACAGATTTATCAGTTTCTGTGGAATGATTTGATGACGCAGTATCTTTATCTTGTTCATCTGATGTTACTTGGTCTTTAGCGTGTTCAGTTGTTTTGTCAGATTTTGCAGTTTCATTACTTTTTGATGCATCAGTATCTTTATTGTCTGATTCTGCATGTTCACCTTTGCTTGTAGATGACTTGTTGTCTTGCGCTTGGTTCTCAGCGTCATTTGAAGATGTCTTGTCTTCATGTGCTTTGTCTTTGTCACCATCCGTAGACCCTTTATCCGCTTGTGATTTATCGTCTACGTCTTTTGCAGCGTTGTCGTCGGCTTCATCTTGCTGAGATGTTTCAGAGGCGCTATCATTCTCACTTTGTTGCGCCGCATCTTCGTGAGCTACATTATCATCTTCTTGACTATGTGCTGAGTTGTCTTGTTGCCCCTCGGATGCTTTATCTTCAGAAGATGAGTTTGACGCTTCGTTCTGTGCATCTTCTGATTCTAAGTCACTTTTATCTGAAGTTGCTTGACTGTCAGCTGATTGAGTTTGTTCTGTTGACGCTGTACTACCCGCATTATCATCGCGAGAAGTTGTCTGATCTTGAGTCTCTTGCGATGCTTCTGGAGTTGATGCATCACTATGAGCTGTTTCTTGAGTTTGTGCGTGATCTGTCTCATCTTCACTCGTGGTTGAGGCATTCTCACCGTTATTATTACCATGTTCACTTGTCACATTAACTTCGTCGGCTTTCGCTTCATTGTTTAATCCGAAAAAGAGGGTTGCACCTACAAGTATAGAGGCGATTCCTACTGAAAATTTACGTATAGAATATTTATTTAATCGATTGGGTATGAAGTCTAATCTTCTTTTGTCTTTCATCTGATATAATACCTCCACTTTATTAATCGATACACTAATTCAGTATATCCAAATTGTTCACTTTTAAGACGCGCGCAACCAAAGAGGTAAAATTTTTATAGTAAATCAGTAAATAAAGTCACACCTTTTAATTGACTATTATTATACTAGCCCAACTATTTTCATTTGGATTACCTATGATTCATTAGTAAGAGTTAATTTATCTTCACTTAAGTTCGAATGATATTAGCTCACACGAGAATTTAATTCCGAAACTTGTTAAAATACTAGGTATTAAACAAATTCTTTGAAATTAATAAATTTCTGTGTCTCTTTAAGGGATTGTTTTATTCAAAAAAGTACTATCTAAGGGGATTTTAATTTGAGTTATACACTTTCGCATCACACGCAATCATTTAGTCAACAAGAATTCACGAGTTCACTCGATAGTATTTATATATATTTAGTGGTTGAAGGGACCGTGTTATTACAATCGGACCAGGAAAGTGAGACTTATCGTGCGGGAGAAATTATTATTACCAACTCACAAAGTACGCTCTACTTTGAGCTGCATCATGCGAGTGTGGCCGTGCTCGTCGTTAATGCTTACACCTACAATCGCTTTACTTTTATCAATAGCGATTTGCAAAATACTCAACTCGAAGAAGCTAAAGGTTGTATTAAAGATGCGTTTATTACTTTGGTTAAAAATATCGTTAGTCATGAGTCATTTGAAGCAGAAATCCAGTTAATTCGACTCATTAACTGGATTCATAATACAGAGCTAGATGTGTATACCCATGCGACGCAGAAGAAGCTGCCTGAAACTGTTCAGCAGGTGATTGATTACATTAATAGTCACTACAAATCGCAACTATCATTGAAACAAATTGCGCAAGATTTCTATGTAAATCAAAGTTATCTGTCTCGAAAATTCTCCGAAAGCATGGATATCACGCTGATTAAGTATATTAAAAAGATTAAAATTCAACATATATGTAGAGATCTCTTTCAAGGCTATAAGATTACTGATATTTGGAAAGCCTATCACTTTCCGAGTTATTCCAGTTTCTTAAAGGCCTTTACTGAGATTATCGGGACTACGCCTGAAGCATTTCTTCAAGCACATCACGAAGAACAAACTTCAACACCTGTCGTTTCAGCAACTCTTTTAGAGAAAGTGAAGAAATTAGAAGAATAATGGGTGTAAGTTAAGAATTTGAGCCAAACAGATTCAACATTACTACACCTACGATGATTAAGATTAGCGAAATGACGCTTACGAGATTCACTTGTTCTTTGAAAAATAAGATAGAAACTAAAGTAGTAAGTACCAAACCAAGCCCGCACCAGCTCGCGTAAGCTACGTTAAGTGGTAAATCGCGCATCGTTAATCCTAGTAAATAAATACAGAATAAAAATGTAACGATCGTGCCCATCGTCGGCCATAATTTCGTAAAACCAGACGAGAGTTTCAATAGACTGGTTGCTAAGATTTCCATGACGATTGCAGCTAAAAGATATAAATATGCCATAGACTATACCTCCATTAGAAAAGCACCCCTTTCCTTTCGAAAAGAGATGCCAGATCATTTATCTTTCCACATTGTACTAGAAACAAGGTTTGTTATGCAGAGGTCATGCTTACCTCAGACAACCCGGAGGCTTACCTGAGGAGTGGAAAGAAGATTATTTACTCTTTCTTTTCTGTTCTGTTATATACTCAACAGCTCTATTCAATAGTTCACAAGTTGGCTTACTTCGATAAGTATCTAATATAGCTTCATCAATTTGTTTATTAAAACTAGTGGAACAATATGGCTCGTTAAGTAATTGAGTTAATAACCAGAGGTGTCTTTTAACTAATTTATATATAACGAGTTCAACATCATTATTAAAACTTTGAAATTTTTCAAATTCCATTTCATCTTCATTACCTCTAACAACTCGATTAATTAAGCTTGCTATTTCTATTATGTTGTCTCCCACATTTAAATACATCTCTTCCATACGTTGAGATATATCTAAATTGTCTATATCAATCTCATCTCTCCACAATAACAATGTCTCAATAATTTCTCGATCATTCATTTCAACTAAACCATTATCAGTTTCTTTCTTCCAAAATGTTTTGTTTTTAATTAATCTAAAGAGTAGCGTTTTTATCAGTAAAAGAGTAATGTTGTAATACTTCTGATTACCTTTACTATTTTGTAATTTCTCAAATGCTTCTTCATGTAATTCAGATATTAAATCTTTAAGCTGTCTTATATGTTTTAAGAAGTTTTGCAATAAAAACGATGTGTTTGAGATAATAATTCTCCTTTCTCTAAATAAACTTTCAAGAAAAAGATAATGCATATTATATCTTTACTTCCATCTTAAACGACACGCGTGCTCTATGATTCACATTTTCTATCTTAATTTCACTACCATACTGCTTAATGACTTCGTTTGCAAAATATAATCCTATTCCCGAACCATTCGAGTGAGCATCCTTAACACCCCATTCTTTAGCTGAAAGCAATTCATCCTCAGAGAAACATTTCCCGTCATTCTCTACTGCAAAATGCAACATGTAATTCTCTATATAAACCTCAATTATAATTAACGTTTCGGCGTATTTAAGTGCATTATTTATTATATTATCGATAACATGATAGAGGATTTGGTTATTGATGTATACCTCTTCATTTAGTGCGCTATAGTCAATTTTGTATTCTAGTTCTTTGCCGCCAAGAATATAATTCGTGCTATAACTATTTCTAATAGTAGATAATACTTTATCTAACGAAATTTCAGAGGTATCTTCTGGGAGCAAATTAATATTATTAATATGTATTCGCAATTGATTATTAACTCTATCTAGTGATTCCATCACAATCTGCGTTTCTCTATCTATTTTTTCTTTGATTTCTTGTTGACTTAGCTCAGAATTGTTTATCTTCTTCAGTAATTCAATATGACCTTGTACCACTGTTAAAGGTGTCTTTAAATCATGTTCGAATATGTCCAATTTCTTCTTAAAGTTGTTTTGAATCGTTAATTGTTTTTTGATTCTTTCTTTTAAATATACGTTAATTTCTTCAACTTCATTAATAACATCATTAAATTCCTTTATATCAGTTTTATCACTATAAAATCGATCGTTGTCCTTTAAATTTTGAATTACATTATTAAGATAATCGATGTTTTTAGATAGGTACTTTTTATAGAAAAAACGAGTTAAGAAATATATGATAATAAGAGGAGTAAGTAAATTAATACCTATACTTAAACACGTAAAAAGGTAATGAGGCTGTTGCCAAAAATTCGGATATAAATATCTCCCTAAACTTGAGAATTCTAATCTATTGAGCAATATTTGCAATATGAACACTACTATCAAACTGATGACTATAATTGAAATATTAAGCTTTCTCATTTTCGTTTTTATGCTTTCTACTCTAGCCATTTATAGCCCACTCCCCATTTTGTCTCTATATATTCGTATTGACTATAGTCACTCAATTTCTTTCTAATCTTTCGAATATGTTCGGCGACAACTTGAGTACTACCTTCTTTATTAAAGTTTATTGCATCATAAATTTGATCTTTGCTGAAGTAAAAGTTCGAATTCAGAGAAAGTAACTTTATAATTTCGAATTCCCTTTTAGTCATCTCTATTTCAACACCTTTTACCAAAACAGCTAAATTATCATAATTGATAACTAAGTCCTTACACTTTTTGATATTATCTCTCATAGCATTTCTTTCACTTTTACCTAGAGCATTCTTTATTCGTGCTGTTAACTCTTGCATATAAAACGGCTTAGCCACATAATCCATCGCACCTAGAGAAAAACACTTTAACCGTGTATCTAAATTGTCTTTAGCAGTTAGAAAAATAATGGGTATACCACTATCTTGTAAAATCTTAGCTACTTCAAAACCATCAGAATAAGGCATTCTTATATCTAAAATGATTAAATGAATTGATTCATCTAACTTTTCTATCGCCTCTCGTCCATTGTAAGCAGTGATAGTAGTAAACCCTTCCAGCTTTAAACTTTCGCTTATAAAGGAAATAATATCTTCTTCATCATCCACAATCATGATATTAGACATTTTATCACCTCGCTTATCCATTCTCATTATATATTATAACTTTACTTTAGTTTATTTATCTTTATTAAATGAATATTTTACTAAAAGTTCAAAATCAGTTATTCCTATTTTTTAATATAATAACGAAGCTAAGTAAGCATATAGCTATAATAAATTGAATTACCTTAATATATGACGGATAGTTGAATGTTTCTGAGAAAAGATATAGTATTCCTAAGTTTCTAAATCCTAAGCATACTAAAAAGTAACTCATCCCTACCATAAAACCGTTAATAGCACTCTGTGTAACTTGACTAACGAACATACAAATACTGCCAAGGAACATTGAACGAGTAAGGCTTACAAAGAAATCTTGCATAAAATTCACTTCTGAATGGCCGAATATAAAAATAAGCAAACTGCTTAGGATGAGTAGTAAAGTGTAAACTATCGTGAAGAGTATTCTATTAATAAAAACAAACTTATAATCATACTCCTTTGAATCGATAACTGAGATATACACCGTATTATTATCAATATTTACTAAAGAGTTGAACGCTATCAGACCGACAATATTAAAAATAAGCTCTTCAAATTGAATGACTTTAGCGTGTGTTAAGTTTGATATTCCTAACACAACAAAGCCAAATATCACTAAAAGAAAGCATGCTAAATATATTTTTAATAAATTAGACTTTACTTCTATTTTTAAAAAAGCTAACACCAGAAATGACTCCCTTTCTTTTTAAACTGAAAATAAGTGTCGTTAATGCTAGTAGCACCATCCCAACAACAAAATAGGAAATTCTATTAGCATAGATGTTCAATAAATTATCGTAAAAGTAAGAGGCATTAAATAGAGAATTATGGCGTGGAATAAGTAAATAACCATAATTACCTTCAATATGCGTAGCTCCTATATTTAAATTAATGAACCATAAAATAAACTGTATGATAATTCCAAGATACGAATTAAATAAACTAGTAATTAACATTCCGAGTACACTCGTCACTAATACAATAGGTAGTAACCACATAATAAAAATTTTATAGAACGTAAGTAGCCCTCTCATAAAGAAGCCATGAATCATGCTGATGATGAAGTTAAAGTAAATAGAGAAAATAACTGCAGGCAACAGTGATAAAAGAATAATCGCTAAAAGTCTCAGTGACATTAATTTAAATGAGCTTGTATTTCTTGAATAAATTACTCTATAAGTATTAGTTTTATGATCTATGAGGGATAGATATGCACTTAAGAAAAAGGGTAATATTCCGAGAATGACTCCCATAACATCAGATAAATATCTACTATAAGCGCCATAATATAAATCTTGAGATTGAATGACTGCTCGTTCCTTATTAAAATCACTTTGGCTCATGCTTTTCTCACCCAACATATGTAGGTCCCTCGCCGAATAGTACGATCCCCATCCAATCTCATGAGCCACCTTATCGGAATATGTTTTAAAAATTTGGAAGTCATTAGTGTTCTTCATTTTTGAAAGTAAATGCTTAACCGTTTCGACTTTTTCTTTTGATAATCGCTTTTCTTTTAGAAAACCGAATTGATAAGTTTTAAAGTTATTATTTTTAACTTCTTCTTCTAACTGAGTTGTGACGTTATCCATGATGGTCCGACTATCATTAGTATAAATCGTCATATTCTGAGGCTGATAAATGTTAGAATGTAAATTTTTGTTCAATACTTGTTGGCAGTTAAGAATTCCGAATATGATAACGAGCGCACTATAAACAATGAATAACTTACTAAAGAATAATTTCTTGATTTCTTTCAATAATAAACCCATAATTACTAACTCCTTAAATATTTTTTAAAAAGTACATATAGGCGTCTTCTAAATCTGGATTTACTTCATTTGCCGCTTCAAATAATTCATCTGACACAAACCTTATTTGTAAATGTGATTCAACTTCGTGCACTTTTGTAATAACGAGACTTTGTTTTTTCAATTCATCGAGCTGAGAAGGCTTAATCGTAAGTTCAAATACTTTATGATTACTATCCTGCATTAATGTATAAATACTTCCTGTATAAGCAAGTGAACCTTGTTCTAAAATCGCAATCTGTTCACATGTAGAGGCAATATCGCTCACAATATGAGTGGATATAATTACAATCTTATCTTTAGCTAAATGCGATAATAAATTTCGCAAACGAACTCTTTCCTCTGGATCTAGACCTGCTGTCGGTTCATCCACAATAATTATAGAAGGATCGTGCATGATTGCCTGCGCTACTCCAAGCCTTTTCTTCATTCCACCTGACAATCTTTTGATCTTTTGCCGTCTATAACTAATTAAATTGACTTTCTCGAGCACTTCGGTAATCCTACTTTTTAGCTGATTTTTTGATATATTCGATAATATTCCTAGGTAGTAAAGTGCTTCTTCGACCTTCATATTAGGATAAAAATCAAAATCTTGAGGTAAGTAACCTATGATTCTTCTAATTTTTTTAGTCTCTTTTATCGACATATTATTTATAGTAATTTCCCCCTTAGTAGCGGGAGTTAATGTAGAGAGAATGTTCATAAGCGTTGATTTACCTGAACCATTTCGTCCTAAAATACCAAACATGCCATTGTGAATATGTAGATTGATGTTATTTAAAGCTTTCTTTTTCCTATTAAAAACCTTTTCTAAATGAGAAATTGCAATCGTATTCAATCTCATGACCTCCTCATCTCTCAAGCTACCAAAAAGAAATCAATTAATTATCAAGAAAAGAAAAATTATTTTTATTCATATGAATTTCATCATTACTAAACGTCAACCCCACTCAAAAAGCCCCAGCACACGCACAACTTGAGCAGCAATTTACTTTGCTACCACTCAAATCGTGCCATACTGGGACTTCAGTCACTTCAACCATTTCAACTATTCAATTATTAAATCTCTTCAACTACCGTCACTATTGTGGTTTGCCATTTGGATATACCATGACTTTAATGGAACCACTCTTATTCGTACGCGTACGTTCCATTGCTTCTTTCGTATCTTCTAAGTCATAGAAGTCTGTGAACATCGTATCGAGATCGCTTGTCGTATTCGAAAGTAAGTCGATGCCCATTTCATACGTATTCTCGTATCTGAAGACGCCCACGATATTCAATTCGTGATTTGCAATCCATGGTGCATTGAAACCAACTTCGTCTTGTTGTGTTAGACCAACAATCGCAAGTGTGCCCCCATTTTTCAACGCGCTAACTGAATTTTTCAATGCTGTTGGATTACCTGCTGTTTCAATCGCGTAATCAACGCCCTTGCCTCCTGTGATGTCCTCAATACGTGCGAGCACATCGTCATTTTTAATATTAATCGTATGCGTCGCGCCGAGTTCTTTCGCTTCTTCTAGACGTTTCTCTTCTAGATCTGACACGATAATGCGTGTGGCACCAAAGGATTTAGCCGCTAACACGGTCATTAACCCAACTGGCCCCATGCCCATAATTACTACGGTAGAGCTTGCTTTCACTTGCGCCCTTTTACAAGCTTGGATACCGACTGAGAACGGTTCGTTTAACGTCGCTTGCTCGTAAGTTAACTCATCTGGTATGTGATAAAGGAAGTCTGCCGGGTGGCTTAAATACTGGCAGAATGCACCATCAACAGGTGGCGTCGCTAGGAAGACGACGTGAGGACACAAGTTGTATTTACCTTCACGACAGTGCTCACATCGACCACATGGTACGCCGGGTTCGATCGCTACACGGTCACCTTCTTGAAAGTCTGTCACTTCAGAGCCCACTGCAACGACCTTTCCTGAACATTCGTGACCTAAGATTAACGGTTCTTTGACGACGAATTCACCCACGCTACCGTGTGCGTAGTAGTGCACGTCTGAGCCACATACGCCGACTGCCATCACTTTTACGAGGACATCCTCTGGTCCAATTTCAGGCACGTCGACCTCCTTGATTTCGATATCATACGGTTCATTCAATAACGCGATGTTCATCTTCTCAGGTAGTTGATTTGTCATGTTAACTCCTCCCTCATCAATCTCTCCACTTCATTTTCTTTCTATATGTAAAATGAAAGCGTTTTCTTTATTTTAGCATTTGCAACGAATTGTTCGCTACATAATGGCTATAATTTTAAATAATCGTCACTTTCCGGTGATTGGTAAAATGCCTAGACCCAAGTTGAGTTAAATTTAAAAAAATGTATGTCGCCAAGCCACGTTTGCCCCCCTTTTCCCACCTAAAAAACCTCCAAATTAGCTTGCGCTAACTCAGAGGTTATCGTCTGTCTCAGTGATTCACACGTTTCATTTTAACCAGATAAATTGGTATACCTAACAAGGTAATCACTACGCCGACTAACACGAGGATCGGTTGAGTAAATAAGGTGTTAATCAGCACGAACACGCCTGCCACTAAAGCGATGAGAGGGATGACTGGATATAAAGGAACTTTGTACGGACGTGGCAAGTCAGGCTCTCGACGTCGAAGTATAAAGACTGCGAGAAAAGCCATACAGTAGAAAGCCCAGATCACAAAGATCAACATGTTCGTAATCGTATCGAAGGCACCGATGGCCATCATCACTATCGCGATAATGACTTGCACGAGCCCGCTTGTCCAAGGTGCTTTGCTTGGTGTCAGACTCAAGAAGAACTTACGGAATGGCAACTGATTGTGTTCTGCCATGGCATATGGAATACGCATTCCTGTCATAATATAGCCGTTCATTGTGCCGTAAACTGAAATAAGAATACCAATCGTAACAATCTTACCGCCGTATGTGCCGAATAAGATAGAAGAGGCATCGCTCGCCGCATTGAGGTTGCCTACAATTTGGTCAATCGGTAGTGTCATCAGGAACGTCGCATTAATGAGCAAGTAAACAATCATGATTAAACCGATACCTAGGGCGATGGCACCTGGCAAGTGTTTCTTCGGATTCTTCATTTCACCTGCGATATTGCCGACGTGAATCCAACCGTCATAAGCGAACATCGTCGCAAGCAAGCCGCTTCCTAATGCTGTAAACCATCCTGAATGTGTGCCGTTCGTAATAGGAAACAGGGAGAATTGAACATCATTCTTCGCAAACAAACCAAAGATGACAATTAACGCGATTGGTATCAACTTGATGACAAGTGTAATCGTTTGAAGATAACCGCCTGCTTTTGAACCTAAACAGTTGATGAATAGAATTGAGAGCGCACTTACCACTGCAATCGGAAGTAAGTAAATCGCATTCAGATGTAATAAATTGACGACTTGCGTTCCAAAGACGATGGCTAAGGCCGCGATGTTAGCTGGGAAGTATATAAAGGCTTGAGCCCAACCGGAAAGGAAGCCCCAGAAATCACCGTACGTATACTTAATATATTTCGTTAAACCACCTGTCTCAGGTATAGCTGCCGCAAGTTCTGCCCCAGTGAGACCAGCACAGATTGTCATTATGCCTCCAATAAACCACACGAATATCGCCATGCTTGTCGATCCTGTTACTTCGGTCACGCTCGATACTTTAAAGAAGACGCCGGCTCCAATAACGGAACCCATAACGAGTGAGAGCGCTGCGAAGAAACCGATGTTCTTGTTCAACCCTTTATCGTTACTCATTGTGAATCCTCCCTGTTCTTCAATGTTTCAACTTATCCGACCACGCCCTCGCTCGTATCCGCAGGTTTCAATAAATGGTCGATGATATCAGATACACGTGTGAGGTCAACATTCCCACCAGACACGAGTGCAACAATGTTCTTGTCTTTTAAATAACAAGGGTCAATCTTACCACTAATCAAAGCAGCAGTTGGTAACGCACCTGCACCTTCAGTAACTATCTTCGTACGTTGCATGAGGTGACGCATCGCGCTTGAAATCTCTTCTTCAGAGACGAGAATAAATTCGTCGACGAGTTTATCGACGACTTCAAACGTCTTGTCGCCTGGAATCGCCACTTCAGTACCATCCGCAATCGTATGATCCGTGAATTGAGAAGTAATCTTGCCTGTTTCGATGGAAGTCGCCATGCCATGCACGTTCTCAGACTGAACGCCAATGATGTGTATGTTCGGGTTAAAGGATTTCAAAGCCGTCGCTACGCCAGAAATCAAACCGCCGCCTCCAACAGGGAGCACAACTGTATCGACGTTCCAAATAGAATCGAGAATTTCCAAGCCAATTGTACCTTGGCCAGCCATAACTTCACTATCGTCGTATGGATGGACGATTGTCTTGCCTGTCTCTTTCGCCATTTGTTCCATGTAAAGTCGGGAATCATTAAAGGTGTCGCCTTCGAGAATCACTTCAGCACCGTAGCCTCGTGTCGCTTCTTGTTTCGCGATAGGTGCTTCGTTTGGCATGATGACCGTCGTCTTAATGTCGAGGAGTTTACCGGTCAATGCAAGCCCTTGGGCGTGGTTGCCTGCTGACGCTGTGATAATCCCTTTCTCTTTCTGCTCATCAGATAAGTGCAGAATCTTATTTAATGCGCCTCGAAATTTAAACGAACCTGTAAACTGCATGTTCTCTAATTTCAAGAATACGTTACCGCCTGTGACATTATTACTTAAAAACATGGACTGAATCAAAGGTGTATGACGGACGTAAGGTCGGATATAAGATTTCGCTTCTTTAATATCATGTATATCACAGAATGATTCGGTTTGTAATACGATACTGTTTGTAGACATAATTCGCATCTTCTTTCTCTATATATTCGTTATGCTGAGTCACAAGTTAAGATAACAACGTACTAAGTTCTTCATATTTCATATCAAGAGAGTCGGCTAAACCTTTATTGGTCACGTGGCCTTTATAAACGTTGACTCCTGTCGCTAAAGCATCACATTCTTTAATCGCTTGGTCGAGTCCTTTCGTGCTGATGGCGTGGAGATATTCCAAGTTTCCTGCTGCCAACGCCATAGTAGATGTACGTGGCACAGCGCCTGGTTGGTTTGGCACGGCATAGTGTACGACACCATCTTCTACATACACAGGGTCGCTAATCGTTGTTGGTCGAATACCTTCAACAGTACCACCTTGGTCGATCGCAATGTCCACGAGCACAGCTCCTTCTTTCATTGATTTCACCATGTCTCGCGTCACGAGTTTCGGCGGTTTCGAACCTGGAATTAGAATTGTGGAGATAAAGACGTCTGCTTCTTTAATTTCTTTCGCTAGATTTTCTTCATTCGATTTCACTACACGTACATTTTGCCCTTTAAAATGTTCTTCAAGCCACTTGATACGTTCATCTTTCAGTTCGATAATCGTGATTTCTGCTTGAAGACCTAAGCCAATCGTTGCGGCATTGACTGCCGCAGAGCCACCACCGAAGATAACGACTTTTCCAGATGGAATACCAGAAATGACGTCAATCCCTGAGATTAGGATACCTTCACCTTGATGTTGCGCTTCTAGATAGTACGCACCCATTAACATTGAACGACGACCTGCAATGGCACTCATTGGTGCTAAAAGTGGCGCACCACCATCAATTTCAATCGTTTCGCCGCCAATTGCTGTGACACCCGCTTCTTGCATCGCTTCCACCGTTTTTTTAGACGAAGCTAAGTGTTGGAAGCCCCAAATAATTTGTCCTTTTTTAAAGTATTTGAACTCTTTCTTATCCGGTTCTTTAACTTTAACTATGAGGTCAGACTGCCAGCCCTCTTCGTGAGAAACAATACGTGCACCCGCTGATTCGTACTCTTCATTTGTGAAACCAGAACCGACACCTGCATCTTGTTCCACGAGTACTTCGTTGCCCGCTTCAATCAGTTTCTGGGCATTCTCAGGCGTACATGCGACACGTCCTTCACCAGGTTTTAATTCTTTAATGATTCCAATCTTCATTTCAAAACAACTCCTTGTGAATGTTTTCACATAAAACATAGCTCTCAAATTTATTAAAGTCAAATTTTTATCTATAGGAATTTTTCTTTTCTCCTTTTATAAAAGAGTATTATTGTATTTTAAACTATAAAGAATCTTATAATGACGGGGATTGGCCGATTTCAAGGCAGGTATAAAATTTGTCCTCTGTCTCAGAAATGTCATAATTTGGGAAGAAGAATTGAGGCGGCAGAGAATATGAAGAAGTGTTAAATCACACGAAAAAGTCATCATACTGACACAAGATTGTACGCAGAAAGTCAAAAATAATGAAGCAGTGTTATTAAAAAACTAAAATATATATAAGGTGTAGTTGTTCTTATATTTCAGTTAAACTCAATATGACTATTAAAAAAAACACCTTACATCAACTCAGCATTTAAAAAATTAAGATACTTCAATGCTAAGTTGATATAAAGTGCTTATTTCGTCGATTTAATGCGATTCTGTATTTAAAGAAGTTAGGGTAATCTTAAATTATAATAAATGATCTCGAAAGGAGCCACTAACCATGACCAAAGAAATGAATCATCTCAATCCACCGAGTCAATTTCAATATCGTAAGCGCAATGTGATACTGAATTTAAAATATGACTTTATATGTGATAATCGAATTTATTTCACGCCTACTGTACACAAAGATTTACTTCAGCATACGTATGAGTTAGAGGTTCACGTTCAATCTCCAGTGAATGAAATGGGGCTAGCGTTAGACTTCAACGAGGTGGATGCTATCTTTAACCAAAATGTAAAAACTTATCTGCATCAACAAGTGATTAACGAAACCTTGCCTGAAATGAATACAACGGCAGAGAATATCGCGATGTGAATTTGGGATCAATTTGAAACGCATTTACCAGAGGGTAATACACTCGACCAACTTGAGCTGTGGGAAACCAAAGACCATAGTGTGATATTGCGTAAAGATGACTAATCAAGAAAAGGAGAGAGCAGTGCGTGACCCTCACAACGATTTCTGTGAGCTCACTCTATTCTCTCTCTTTCACTTATATATCTTCACTACTTCGCTTCTAGCTTCGGATAGACTACTTCACCATCATCTTCAAGAATCGGCATTGCGCCCCATTTTCCTAACTCGTGAGGTACGATATTAATCTCACCTTTGTTGCTGACGATGATATGTTTCACCTCGACATCGTGACCTACCAACCAGTTACTGATAATCAGACGATGACAGCGCGAAGGATGACGTTCCGCACACATCAACGCGACAGTGTTCTCTTCCGCTTCAGCAAACAAATACTGAATCCCTTCTTTAAAGTCGTTCGTTAATGTATAATCTGCATAGTTGTGAAACGACTGATTCTGCCACCCAGCATTCAAATTCTCTCCTACTTCGCCCGAGCGCTGACGACGTCCACCTAGCGCAGTGAGATGACGATAACCTATATCGTGTTCTTTCAACCACTTCTGAAAAGGTTCTTGCTTGTACTGAGGGTGACGCTTACTATTCGGGAATGAGCGTACATCGATAATTTTCGTTACCTTTGCTTCTTTCAACATTTCTAAAAACTGTTCTAAATCATAATCATAGTGTCCGACTGTATAAATGGTCATATTCACACTTCTTTCTATATCTTACTCGCGTATCGAGAATTTAATATTTAAGACTGCCTTCCCTCTTATATTCTTCAAATTTGATATTGATGAATATATTCCCAGAGATAGAGACAACCGATCGTACCTTGGTCACCCCATGTGGCCTTACACTCTTTCAATAAAGCTTTACCCCGCGCATCCGGCTGATTGTACAGACGTTTCGCTGCACGTTGTAGACCCACATCATCGATTGGCACGACATTCTCTCTTTGCATCGTAAAGATGAGAAATACTTCTGCTGTCCACTTTCCTATACCTTTCACGGCTGTAAGTTGTTTAATGATTTCTTCGTTAGAAAGGCGGTCTAATTTTTCAAATTCAAGTTCTCCGTTATCGATATGTTCAACTAGATTAAAGATGTATTTCTGCTTAGACCGAGATAATCCGATTTGTTTACAATCTTCTTCGGTTAACTTTTTAAAAGCCGCTATCGTCCACTCGTCATTGATCTTCTCTTTTAATCGACCAAAAATCGTTTCTGCAGCTTTAACTGAAATTTGTTGACCGACGATTGAACGTACGAGTGACTTTAATGGATACGGACGCAATGTTCTTTCTACATCACCGATTCGTTCGATTAACTGACCCATCACTTTATCCTTTTCAGCTAACTTCTGCACGCGATTATCGTCTTTTGAAATATGCCACAACTTTTCCAAAATCTAACTCTCCTCACACTAAACTTTAAAAAAACAGCGTTTAGCCTACTCTGAGACCTCCCGCTGTTTCACGTTAAACATTCTCTATTCACTCGTACTTTGATGACCTTGACGTAGTAGTAATAATAATGAAACTACCGCAAGAAGTACAACGATAATGCTGAAGACTACGCCAGCCCACTGTACGTTGAGCCCTAACTCTAATAAACCTATACCAACGATAGGGATGGAAATTGCAACATAGGCGATAGTGAAGAATGTTGAAGTAATTTCAGCACGTTGATCATCAGGCGCTGCACTATTAACGGTAGATAGTCCCGCACGAAAACTGAAAGCTTGGCCAAGACCTGAAACCATTGCCCCAATGAGCAACAGAATATAAGAATGTAGAATTAATGACACGGCAACTAAAGCGACACCTACAATTAAGGTCATACTACCGAGTCTTAACACGTGATAGTCTGACTTCTGTTTAAACAAGAGTTGCCCTACTGTTGAAGCACAGAATACTAGGAAGACGGTTACACCCACGACCGCTTTATTATCCATATTTAGAATCTCACCTAAGAAGTTAGGTGAAATGGCGGTCATTAATCCCAACATTGAGAAACCAACAAACACTGGAATCACCGCATTAATAAACGTTGAGCGCATCTCAGCCGGCACACTTAATTTCTGAACTTGAATGTGGAAACTTTGTTGATCTTTTACAGGTTCAGGCATGAGCCAAATTGCGATGAAGGCAATGATTAAAGTCGCAATATTAACGATAAATATCAGACGCGTCGGATAAGGTAAGTATTCTGCGAGAATGCCGCACACTAATGGTCCGCAACCGAGTCCCAACATGTTTACACTACTCGCGATAGTGGACGCTTGATTCTTCTTATCATCGGGCGCAAGATTCACTATCGTTGCTGTTGCAGTACTTGTGAAAAGACCTGCAGAAAGCCCAGAAATGATACGTCCAATGAGCAATAAAGTTAAATTTGTCGCGAATAAAAAGACTAACGCGCTGATAATTGAAAGTATCACGCCAGGTAGTAGTACATAACGGCGCCCTATGCGATCTGAAAGTTGTCCAAACACTAATAGGCCGAAGATGACACCACCTGCATAAACAGCATAAATAATTGTGATGACTAACGGCGATAAATTAAATTCTTCACTATAAATTGGGTACAGCGGCGTCGGTAAAGTTGTCCCCATCATGATGATGAGAAACGCATACGCCGCTCCTATTAACCCCCATTGTCCTCTTGATGTTGAATTGCTTCTTTGTTGCACTTTCGTACACCTCACTTACTTTCACTACACACTTTGACCTACTGAGTAATTAATGCCCCTTAATCTAAATAATGATCTGCATGTTCAAGTGCGTAGTCATTACCTTTTGCTTTTTCTTTTTGGTATTTTCGTTTAGAAATCTTTTCCATATGCTCAATTTTGTAACTTACTTTTTTCGCAAATTGTTCTACTTCTTTTTTATTTTTTGCCAGCACATAGCAAGTTAACACATTATCATCGACAATATCTTTGTAATGTTGATAACGTAATTTAAAGATTTTCATAGTCAATTCCCCCATTGTTTTAAATATATGCCCCACATTGTAATTATTAAATTTATGCCCGTCTTTGAGGAAAACGAAACCTAGAGCGCTTGAGAATTGCCGTCTTTTTTATCCATAACAAAGAAAAAAGCACTTAAGAAAGATGAACTTTCCTAAGCGCTTCAATAGCTTATCTCAAAAGTGTTAGGCGTGTCCTCGTTTTCCACCACGTAATTTATAGACAATTAACCCGATGATAAATCCTACAACTGCTGGAACTATCCAACCCATGCCAATCGTAAAGAAAGGTATGTAGTGTTCAGCAAAGTGGATTAAACTTTGAGCAAATCCAGTGTTCGCGAATGATTCTGGACTAGCTTTGACTCCGTCGAAAAATGCGGCGATCATCGTGAAATAAGTCGTAAAGCGATAGACGATAGGTGAATGGTGGAACCATGAGCTGACGAGCGTTAATAATATCAACGTAATCGCTAATGGATAGATGAACATCAACACCGGTGTTGAATACATGATGATCTTCGTTAAGCCGACGTTAGCGAAGATACATGCTAATAAGCTCGCTGCAGTCGCAAATTGCAGATAACTAAATTTCGGGAACATTTTATTAAACGTTTCTGCAAAAGCAGTAATCAAACCAATTGTCGTTTTTAAACAAGCGACAATGATAATAAGTGATAAGATGATAATTCCATAATCACCGAGATAATATTGGGCAATTTGAGCTAAGGCAATACCGCCGTTCTCACTCACTTTGAAATGACCTAAACTCATCGCTCCCATCAAGGCTAATAAAGCGTAGATGACAGCCATACCTACAATGCTAATCGTTCCAGATTTCACTGTTTCTTTCGTAATTCCGCTCGGCTCTTTGATACCTAACTTCTTGATCGTTGCTACGATGATGACACCAAACGCTAACGCAGACAACGCATCAAGTGTGTTGTAACCCTCAATGAATCCTTTCAATGTCGCACTGTGGTGGTAGTCTGCACTAACTGGCGCATGACTTACACTGCCCAGTGGATGGATCAAGGCGAGGACTACGACGATCGCTAATAGGACGAGAAAGACCGGTGTAAGGAATTTACCTACGTAGTCTAGAATCTTGGACGGTCTTCTCGCAAAGAACCAGGCTACGACAAAGAATAAAATACTAAATATCGGTAAGACGACTTTGCCTGTACTTGAAGTGATAAAAGGCGAAAACGCAATCTCATAAGATGTCGTTGCAAGCCTTGGTAAAGCGAAAAATGGTCCGATGACTAAAAATAAAGCAATCGTGAATAAATAGGCGTAAATCTTATTCACGCGCGTCGCAATTTCAAAAGTTCCATTCGTCTTAGAAACACCAATCGCTATAATAGCTAAGAATGGAAACCCTATCGCGGCGATTAAAAAGCCTATCGTTGCAGGCCACATGTTGGCGCCTGCAATTTGTCCTAGATGTATTGGAAAGATTAAATTTCCCGCACCAAAAAAGAGACCGAATAACATCGATCCAATAAAGATAGTTTCTTTAATTGTGAGTTTGTGATTGTTCATAGTATGCATTTCTCCTACTGTGTAGTGATATTATTATTATACATTTTTTAACTAACTGGTGGGAGACGAATATTAAGATTTTTAAGAAATATCTTTAAGTTTTTTCTGAAATCCACTCATTAAGGTGACAATTAAGTGATTTGATTCATTAATCATGCGCAATAATTGATTTTACTAGCTTAAAGTGGGTTGCGAGTCTTGGACAACACAATTTTCTTCATGCGTAACCTCCAATTTTTCAAATATTGCTTCTACAGGGAAGACTGCCCGCCGTCTTTCACAACTACTATCGACATGGCTCCGATTCTAATAAATATTTATAGTAAGATTCCTTTTTCTCTAAATCCGTTTCACCCCAAACTTTATACTCTCGAGTATCCGTCCACGGCGCTGGTGATGGCGTCACGGTATAGTTATACACACTGTGTGGTTGATCTTTATAAGTTACTTCTTTCTCCGCTTCACCCATCTTAATATTAAAGTGCATCTCCTCATGCTTAATCTTTTTAGACCATCCTTTTTGGGAGATAACATGATTAATAACAGCTTCACTTTTGAGTTTTTGATAGGTAATGATAGTCGTGAAAACTGCCGACACTATAAAAATGATGCTAATGATAGAAAGAATAAGTATCTGTAATATTTTTTTCATAATATGTATCCGTCTTTCTTTTATATAGTAGAATCGCTTCCTATTACTTCGCCCCTTTTACCATATCACGCCTCAACTTTCTTACAAATCCGTAAGATAATACCCTCAAATTGTAAGATTAGATAAAAGCTGGAAGAGCGCTAGGCTCCTACAATAAAGATAGAAATTAAAGAAAGGAGAACTTAGCCATGAAAGCTTTAAAAATCTCGTTAACGACAATTGTCGTCATTATTCTACTCATCGTTGGATTATTGTTTGGACTTAAAATATATGGTGAAAAGCATCCACAGAACACTCAGGTACGAAGTTTAAACTTAATCAATCCGGTAGTGCCTACTAAAAAATATTACGTGAAGACGAACAAACCTTATAAGCAAGGAAAGGATATCGCACCTACTTATAAAACGACGGGCTACGATAAAGATGGGCATAGTAAAAAAATTACGTATACAGGTATGAAAAAGCTCAAAAAGAATCACTACCTAAAAATCATAAAAAAATCGGGAGTTGTTAAAAGTTATGAAGAAGTTGAGAAGAAAGATATTCCTCAAGATGCTCGCGAAAAACTCAAATAAATCGATGGATCCACGGCCGCACACTCAGGTCGTGGTTTTTTGTATTCTTTGACAGAACCTTACAAATCTGTAAGATACAGCCCTCAATTTGTAAGGTTAGATAAAGGCTGCAACGCGCACTCTTTCGTAAACTTGAACTATAAACAATCATTAGGAGTGAGACAATGACTATTCTAGAAGTAAATAATTTATCTAAAATCTATGGCAATAAACAAAAATATGAAGCACTTAAAAATATCAATTTCAGTGTAGAAAAAGGTGAATTCGTCGCAATTATGGGACCTTCGGGTTCAGGTAAGACGACACTGCTCAACGTCATCAGTTCAATCGATACGATTTCAGGCGGGTCGGTCATCATTGATGGCAAAGAAATTAATAAATTAAATGATAAAAAGCTCGCTGATTTCCGTAAAACGCAACTTGGTTTCATCTTCCAAGACTATAGCGTACTTCCGACACTCACAGTCAAAGAGAACATTATGCTTCCATTGTCAGTGCAAAAAATTAAAAAATACGTAATGGAACAAAACTACAAAGAAGTTACTGATGCATTAGGTATCAATGACTTAAGTCACAAATATCCAAGTGAAATTTCAGGCGGACAACAACAACGTACAGCTGCTGCGCGCGCTTTCGTTCATAAGCCGTCCATCATTTTCGCCGACGAACCTACAGGCGCGCTAGACTCTAAGAGCGCACAAGATTTACTCAAACGTCTGGAGGATATGAACAACGAATTTAATACGACGATTATCATGGTTACGCACGATCCTTCAGCAGCGAGTTTCGCAGAGCGCGTCATCATGTTGAAAGACGGTAATATCCATTCAGAAAGTCATCAAAATAGTAAATCTAAGCACGACTTTTACCAAGAAATCATTAAACTACAATCCACATTAGGTGGTGTGACTCATGACATTTAATCAAATTACGCTAAAGAATTTAAGACAGAATATCAAACATTATGGGATGTTCCTGTTCTCTCTACTCTTGAGTATTGTGATTTATTACAGTTTCGCAACTTTAAAATACTCACATAGTATCAATAATTCAGGTTCTGCTGAGTTCCTTAAAAAAGGCGCGTCAATCGGCTCATCGACACTCTTTATCATCATTATCGTCTTCTTGATGTACGCAAACCACTTATTCGTCAAGAGACGTACGAAAGAATTCGCGTTATTCCAACTTATTGGACTATCCAGAGGCAATATTCTCAGAATGTTGAGCCTTGAACAATCCATGATTTTTATCATTACAGGTATCGTAGGTGTGATTATTGGCATCTTTGGTTCACAACTCGCGATCAACATCGCAATGAAACTCATGAAACTCAAGACACACATTGCGATCGGCTTTGAGCCTAAAGCGTTAGGTATTACTGTGATCATGCTTGTCATCGCATTCGTATTAATACTGATTCAGAACGCCTTATTCTTGAAACGTCGCAGCATTCTCACGATGATGAAAGATAGCACGAAAACCGAGGCGACGAAAGCACGTATTACGATTCCTGAGGTGATTGGCGGTATCTTAGGTATCGCGATGATTGCTTTCGGTTATTACATGGCAATGGGAATGTTTACTACGTTCAAAGCATTAACGATGGCGATGGCAACTCCATTTATCGTTATTTTCTTAACGGTCGTCGGTGCTTATCTCTTCTTTAGAAGTTCCGTTTCTTTGATTTTTAAAACGGCTAAGAGAGCTAAAAATGGTCGCGTATCAATCACAGATGTCGTCAGCACTTCTTCAATTATGCATAGAATGAAGAAAAACGCGATGTCGCTCACAATTATTGCGGTAATTTCAGCGATTACGGTTACAATTTTATGTTTCGCAGCCATTACACAGTCACAAACGAATTACACTATGGAGTCTATGACACCTCAAGATTTTAATATCTCAGAATCAAATCACGCAGAGAAATTTGAAGATAAACTCCATAAAGCACATATTCCATTTGAAAAGAAAGTAACTGAAACGATTAACCCTAAAAATGTGAAAGATGAAGTTATGACTATGGGTGATGATACACATGCTGCCAACACATCGACACTAGCTGCCAACTCTAAACTGAAAGGTAACGAGGCGAAACTAACCAACATAAAATCTATGCCAAGTATCGTTCAAATTCACAACAATAAAGAGATTACTGTAAAAGGAAAAGAGAAGAAAACTGTAAAAGTGACACAAATCGATAAAGATAAAGTCTATCCTTTAAATGTGTCTTATGACGCGCCTGTCGTCGAAGTGAGTCCTGAGATTTATAATGCGGTAAAAACAGATGATAACATTCTACGCAATGACGGATTTAACTTAAAACATCACAGTGATATGAATAAAGCTGAGAAATTAGGTATGAAGATTGATCCATCAATCATTTCTAAAGAAACGATGAAGAAACAGCTCGATGCGTCTAACGGCATCTTCATCTTCGTGACTTCATTCCTAGGCTTAGCATTCCTAATTGCGGCTGGCTGTATTATCTATATTAAGCAAGTCGACGAAACTGAAGATGAGAGTGATAACTTTAAGATTCTGCGTCGTATCGGCTTTACAAGTTCAGATATGGCGAAAGGCTTAGTATTGAAGATATTATTTAACTTCGGTCTCCCTCTCGTTGTTGCGCTGTTACATGCATTCTTTGCGGCCAAAACATTTATGCACATTATGGGTAACGTGACGATGAAACCTGTATTTACCGTCATGATTATTTACACACTCGTTTACCTCGTGTTTGCGATTATCGCATTCGTTCATTCCAACCGAGTGATTAAGAAGTCAATTTAAGTAGCGATATGATAGTATAAGTTAAAATTGTTGAAGAGCCATGCATGAGAAGTGCGTGGCTCTTATAATGTGATTTGATAAAGTCTTACCCATTTAACTATGATAATGATTTTACTTCATTTAATACTTTTTTGTAATTTGATTAACCTTTTTATCAATTTTATTATACTTGCTCTTATTTCTATTAAGATTATCAATATGATGAACAGAAATGTCATATATTCCTGAAAGATTTAAAGGATATTTCAACACGTGATACCCTATTCGTTTCTTTAATCTATGTAATATTTCAGGGCCACCTTGTGTATATAAAATTATAGCCTTTTTGTCTTTCCATAATCCCTTTTTAAAGTATTTTTCTTTTAAAACTAAAAGCATACTCTGGCCAAAATGTTTGATCTATAAAACTTTTCATTAAAGGGGGCATATTGAACCAGTAAAGTGGATAAATAAAAATTAATATATCTGATTGATTTAGATCATTGATTATCCCCTTTTGTAGAGACGTTAGTTCAGTATGATAACCTTCCTCTAAAGTGACAGGTAACTTCATTTGCTGTAAATTAAATGCGTTAGTATTAATTTCTCTTAACTCACTAGTAATTGATTGATATAACTCAAAGCACACTCCTGATTGGTTCCCACCATATATAACACTAATCATTTTATCCTCTCCGTTTGCTCAGTTCTTTAAAAATCTCATCCTTATTTAGTTCATATTGATTATTTTTCGCTAAATTATGAATCCTTTTCAATTTATTAAGTATAAATACTTAGTTATATAATTCTTCTTCTTTCTTCTGTATCACTTTATCTATATATTCTGTTGAATTAGCATTACACGTTCGGTTAGTAGTTTTATGAAACAACTCGAGTATATATTTTATATCTGATAAATCTATATCTAGTGATTTTAAATCTATAATCATTTTTAAGTCTATAATACTTCTTTCATCAAAGTTACGATAATCATTAAGATCTCGTGGCACATAAAGTAAACCTATTTTTTCATAATATCTTATTTGTGATTTTGGAATATCAAATTTTTTTGATACTTCTTCAATTCTCATGTCTTTCCACCTCTTGTATTTAAAACTATCATTAAACCTTACTTTAAGGTCAAATTAATTTTACAAACTAATATCCAAAGAGATATTTTAGACTCCCAGCAGACTTCCCTCTCAACTTTCTGAGTCGCATCGCTATACCTTTGTATAAGTCTGCGATTTGTGGTAGTATCATCATGGATAAATTTCGATATTACTAAACAAGAAGGTTTAATAGATTATGAAAGATAATTTTTGGAGTGAATTACCTCGCCCGTTCTTCATTCTGGCACCAATGGAAGACGTGACGGACATCGTCTTCCGTCATGTAGTCAGTGAAGCTGCGAGACCTGATGTGTATTTTACCGAATTCACAAACACGGAAAGTTTCTGCCACCCAGAAGGCATTCACAGCGTGCGTGGACGTCTAACTTTTAGTGAAGATGAGCAGCCAATGGTCGCGCATATCTGGGGTGACAAGCCTGAGCAGTTCCGCGAGATGAGTATTGGCCTGGCTGAGATGGGCTTTAAAGGCGTGGATCTGAATATGGGCTGTCCTGTAGCCAACGTCGCGAGCAAGGGTAAGGGTTCTGGCCTGATTCTCCGTCCTGAAGTTGCGGCAGAGATTATTCAAGCAGCGAAAGCAGGTGGGATTCCTGTCAGCGTTAAGACGCGTTTAGGTTATTATAAAATTGAAGAGTGGAAAGAATGGCTGAGACACGTCTTCAAGCAAGGCATTGCTAACCTATCTATCCATCTCCGTACGCGTAAAGAGATGAGTAAAGTCGATGCTCATTGGGAGTTGATTGAAGCGATTAAAAGTTTGCGTGACGAGATTGCACCGGGTACGTTGTTGACGATTAACGGCGATATTCCAGATAGACAGACCGGTCTTGAACTTGCCGAGAAATACGGTGTCGATGGTGTTATGATCGGTCGAGGTATCTTCCACAACCCATTTGCGTTTGAAAAAGAGCCTCGTGAACATAGCACAAAAGAATTATTAGATTTATTAAGACTCCATCTCACATTATTTGATAAATATTCAGCAAACACTGGTCGCCCATTCAAGAGTTTACGTAGATTCTTCAAGATTTACGTGCGCGGTATTAGAGGTGCGAGCGGTTTACGCCACGAATTAATGAGTACCAATTCGACAGACGAAGTGCGTAAGTTGTTGGATGAGTTCGAAGAGCAGATGGATGGAGAGTAGTTGTAAAGGCAAAAAATTAAATATAGATACTGAAGAGTACCCTAAAAATTAGTTGAAATCCAACTCTTAGGGTACTTTTTAGTAACTAATCATTGTACTTTTCTATCATAGTATTAATAAGGATTGCCATATTTTTTACAATACTCATAGAAACCATTTTTATACATGTAAATTTGTTTTTCTATATTTTCTTCGTTATCAAACTGAAGACCTTTTAAAATAAGTTTAGTAAATTCTAAAGGTGCTGTCCCATTAGCTGTGACTAAATTTCGATCTATTATAGCTTGTTGAGGAGAGAATTTGCGTCTTGGCTTATATTCCGCGTAAGTTTTTAAAACTTCTTCGGAATTACTTGTATGTCTATAATTATTTAAGAGTCCATGTTTACCTAAATAATCTACTGCTCCACAAATCGCACCAATAAATTTTTCGTTATCGAAAGCATTTTTAATGAAACCTCTTAGCTTTTCGCTATCTATATTCCAACTATTGCCACCTATCATTATCAAAGCATCATAGTCTGAAATTTCATCTATTAACAAGTCTATTTCAGTAGTAAATCCACCAATTGAAGTAACATTATTTTCAAGAGAAACAGTCTTTACATCCCATTCATTACTTCTATTTAACATTGAAGAACAATAGCTTGCTTCCCATTCGGCATATTGATCTAGTAATAAGAATAGAGCCTTTTTCATATAAATCTCTCCATAATTTAAAATTAATACTTATAATTTATTTTATCATTAAGTTACTTATTTCAAAAATTAAACAAGGGTGTTGCTTTTATTTATCTTATAGTGGCAATTTTTAAAGTGTTAACTATCTGATTTAACTATAGAAGCTAGTATATATTTAGATTTCTAATTAATATAACCGAATCACTTTTGATAATTTATCTTACCAATTAGCAATTCGGTTATAATTTAACTTGAAATTCATTTTTTCTAAATATTTTCGTTATAGCTCCATCAGTTTTACCAGACTTTTGTACTCGTCATCGCTGACTTTTTTAAAACTCTGAGTACCTGGATTTTTAGTACCAAAAATTTCTTTCATTTTCGATTCATCGATTATTGGGGGTTCATTTAAATTTACATGCACTTTCTTACAAATATTAAATTGCTTATACTTTCTAGCTCTGAATTTATATCCTCTTTCTGTCTCATGTATTTTTGATTTAGCAATAGTAGTTTTACTAGCAGAAAGTGGTGGATTGCCATCTACCACACAATTTTTGGGTAATTCATAGTTATAATTTTTATACCATTTAGCAGCATCTTCGTGCGTTTTCATAACTTTAATGACCTCTATAATAGCTACCAATCGCCAATGTTTAAAATCTTGGCCATACATATTCTTTTTAGTGAGATACACCATCTTATCTCCTTCTTTTAACTTCGGAGCTAGTTTACTTCCTCTACATAAGGATGATACTCCAGGGTATTCAACATTCAATGATGGTTCTGTTCTAATAGAAGCATCTAAAAATTCTGGTATATCCTTATTATTATCCACAACCTTGATACCCCTTTTCTTAAATATCATAGGCTCATACGTTACCATTCTGATTTCACTCATATCTCATCTCTCCTATGCAATGATTATCGAACGGTCGCATATTTTAAAAACCGCTTCACACACCCAGTTAAACAAATAAAGTGGACAATAAATGTCCACTTAAAATTGCATCAAAAGATTTAATATGAAGTTGCACTAAAATCTCGATTTTAGCCATTAATCATTTACACACACTACTTCACCACTTCTACAAAGTCTTTATTCGCAGTCAGGAACAGTCCATCTTGGGTCACTAATCTTGGCGTTGAATTTTTGGTATAAATAATGTCCTTAATTGTCAATTTCTTACTAACTTTAAGCGTTTGAACCGCTTCACCTTTAAACGTGCGTGTATCATACAGTTTACATGATTTAGTGATTTTCACTTTTTGAGGCACGTCTGTGATATATTGATCTAAATTTGACGTGTCAATCAATGCCACAAAGTCTTTATTTGCCGTCAAGATACTACCATCCTGTAATACGAAGCGTGGCGTGCCTTTAGATGTATGCTGTATATCCACCGCTTCAACTCTTGTTCCAGCCTCCACAGTATCAATAGGTGCTTTGAACGCGATATCTTCATAACGCTTCACTTTCTTCAATGTCATGAGCGGTCCTGGCACTTTTGTAAAATATTTATCGCTCAAGTCCACTTTTTGTTGTGCTTTCTCTTTATTCATCAACTCGACTTTGAAATTTTGACGTTTCATCTGGTAAAGGTCATTAAAGCTAGGATATGAAGCATACACGAGTGAGAATTCACCTTTTCCATATTCAACACTCAAATTCACATCCACAGTATCTAACTTTTTAAATACTTCATGTGAAACATAAGTTCTGCCATCCTTATATTCAAACGGCAACTCCATTTCATTCGGCACATTGTTGATTTCAACCGCTTTTACCGCTTGAATTGTGACGTTATCTGCCTTAAAGACACGAATAACCTCATATTTTTCGCCATCAATCACATGCGTACCTTCATAAACTGGATAGCAATCCACCGCAAGAGGTTCAAACAATTCATAAGATCGAGTAAGATTGCGATAAATCTTGTCATCTTGAATCGTAAATTTCCATCTTTTATACACGACATCTGATACGAAATTGATAAATTCTTCCTCATCCGCCTGATGATAAAATGTATGCAGTATTTCAAATATTGGATCCGTAATTAGCTCCTTAACTTCAAAACCGCACTCACTCATTTTACGCTCTACTTCATCAAAAATCTCATAAAACGCGGGTTTATCAGACGATTTCACAAAAGTTCGCGTACGTAGAAAACGTGCAATATAGTCCATCTCAAGCACTCTAGATAACGCCATTCGCTTAAGCTCTGATGACATCTCCATGTCACAAGTTCGATTGAGTATCTCTAAATTCAATTTCGCTTTCTCTAACATGGACGTTTGTTTAATCAACGAAACGTTGTCATCAAAGCGATTGACGTGATACATCGGTATCGTAGTCATCGTAATATCATTTACTTTAGAGAAGAGTTGGAAGAAAAATAACTTATCTTCTCCATACTTCATATGCTCAAATTGAATGTCATTATCAACAACAAGCGCACGTTTAAACAGCTTTCCTGGTGGCCCCACAGCTCTAAAAATTTTCTCGATATCTTGTGGCTTTAAGTGAGATTCATCCTTATAATTTGTGAACTTACCATGATAGCCCACACCTTTAGAAGTATGTTTGAAGCTCTGGCCGATACCGAAATCAGCATCATCTGCATTTACTTTTTCAACTACTTTAGGGAAGCCTTCTGTATCTAACCAATCATCCGCATCCAATAACGTAATATATTTGCCTTGAGCCTCTTGAATTCCCACATTTCTCGGCTCAGCAGGACTCCCCGTATTCTCAGATAATTGAATTAATCGAATAAAGTCATAGTCCTTTTCATAATTTTTAACAATCTCCACAGAGCGATCTGTCGAACAATCGTCCACAAAGATAGCCTCAATACTGTCTTTATCTATTTCTAAATTAATTAACGATTCTATACACTGATTTAAGAAATTCTCCTTGTTATACACTGACACAATAATCGAAACGAGTTTAGTCATGTTGCTGTCCCTCCCAATGTTAATCTACTAACCTTTGTTGATAGCTTTGATAATAGGTTTCGTGCGTTGTCTTCCCAATGCCTCCAACAATATACTTTCCATATTTACTTAAATTCACTATATAGGAGATACATATTGAAAAAGTCACAGTTAACGTCCATGTAAAAACAACATTTAACAATGGATGATCACTTAATGTTCCCAATCTATGTACAAAGAAGTAGTGAATTAAATAAATTGAAAAAGAATAATTGCTAATAAAAATGATAAATCTTGGAACATATTTGAAGTAAGATGCGATTAAAAAGAATAATAGTATAACCATCGTCACGTAAATAGGTGTATCGAAGCGTTTAGAATCAACTAAAGTTAAAATGCCAAACTGAAAATTAAAAATAACAACTATCGTTACTATTATCGTCCCACTTACAATATGCGACGTATACCTTTGGATATGATTCATCAATCTCTCATAGTGGTATCCCATGTAGAAACCTAATAGAAAGTAACTCAACCAACCGATAAAGATCATCCAACCTTCCCTTTGCCAAAGCCAATTAACAAGAATGGATTCAGGCGCATCTATGAAATTTCTCATAGCCCAAAACAGGGATGTAATGACTAATGAGTATATGATCATTTTTATCGGATTTAACTTCACTAAATACTTGGCTAGCAACATATGTAATAGATAAAACTGAAAAATGATGATGATAAAATAAGTCAATGTGCCACCATGAAACATCATCGAGTTGACTGATTTCAAATAGCCATTGAAATTCTCAGAATCCCCATATACATAAGCAAGTCCTAAATTAATTATAATATATGGAATACCTAAAGTAAGCAGTTTTTGTACGAAAAACCCCTCTTTAACTGTCGTCTTATACCGTTTAGCTAGTAAAAATTCTGATATAAACACAAACATCGGTGTAGCGTAGAGCAATATTAGCTGAAAAATCCTTAATAGATAACCTTTATTGGGCATATCGAATTTATAAAATGTCGTCGTAATAGTATGTATCATTACAACACTTAAGCAAGCAATGGCCCTCATCCAAAAAATAACCGAAGTGTAACGCCCCATTTGTATTCTCCCTTTTATATGCATAACCATATCTGATTATTTGAGTTTTAAAAATATCGCAACCGACATTTATTATACGATATAAATTAACCATACAAAAGAGATATTATTTATTGGTTTTACAACTTACTTTTATCTAATTTATTTTATCATAAGTTTTCATCAAATTCTATAGATATACTTTGCTCCTCTTCTTTTAAAACATTCATAGTCTTATATAGTTAAAATTCATGGTAGAATTTAATATTAAACTCCTCCAAATAATCACAAGCACAATGCTAAATACACAAGGTAGACTCTACTATTAACCTCTTCCTAAAAAAGACATAATAAAAAATAACGAAGCACATCTACTCTCGTAGTCACTTCGTTATTTATCATACCTACCGTTTAAATGAATTACTTTGTCTTATTTAGTAATCAAAGAGGCAAGTGCTTTATATAGATTTTTCCGGGATGCTGCGCCAAATTGTGTCGTCGTAATCATCAGCTCGTCTATTGCTAATTCATTCGCCAAATGAGTTAACTTTTGTTTGAGTTCTTCAAATGTTCCAATCAATTGAGACTGTAAATATGATTCTGCCATAAGTTGTTGTTGTTTACTCAATTTAATTTCATCAATATGACTCCAATCAACATTTTGAATCATACCAGCACTATTTAAATACTTAAGCATAGCTGCTTTTTTTAAATACTGCACTTCCTCTTCTGTTTGGCCACCAATAACTGAAACACTAACAATCATATTCTGATGTTGCTGACCTTGAGTCTCTTGATGATATGCTTTTACAGCTTTTTTCACATCATTCTGGTTAAATTGATAAGCATATACATAAGACAATTCTTTCTGTGAGGCGAGACGTGCACTTTCAACGCTTGAACCTAACACATATACAGGTGGTAACGGCACACTTTGAGGTATCGCCCGAATTTGTGACAATTCATTATTAATGACTTCATTATGATAGGAATCATAATTAAATAATTCCATTAATTGGGCATCTAAATCATTCGCTTTATATGGTTGAGTTGAACGTCGTAAAGCAAATGCAGTAAGACCATCCGTACCAGGGGCACGTCCGATACCTAAATCAACGCGATTAGGATAGAAAGCTTCCATCGTCTTAAATGACTCTGCAATTCTTAACGGGGAATGGTTAGGAATCATTATCCCACCTGAACCTACCCGTAAATGTGATGTGACACTTAATATTCTATTCATAATCGTTTCTGTAGCTGCACTTGCCACTGTAGGCAAGTTATGATGTTCTGCAATCCAGTAACGTCGATAACCTAGTTCGTCGACGCTCTTAGCTAACTCTAATGTATGATTCAACGCACTTCTATCATGCTCATTACCATCGACAGGAACTAAATCTAGTACAGATAAATTCATGTGATATTCACTCCTCTCAAATATCCATGATTAATCTTCATCGACGCCACCATTTAACAAGCCTTTAGCTGCAAGTTTAGTCATTAGTCGTGCATTACCTCTTCCTATATCACCCAGTTGTGTTTCAAAGATTTGATTAATAAATGTTTCAGTTTGATCTAAATAATGATGTCTCGTTTCGTCACTCACTGCAGGTACAGCTGTAAAATACTGTTGCGCTATATCTCGGAAACCTGTCATTCCGAATATATTATCCCATAAGATTTCGATAGCTTGATATTGCTGTGTTAATCCGATGTAAGGATCTGCTGAACCAAATGTGAATAGCGAGAAGACACGTTTATCTTTGAGTAATCCTTCCCCTTTTTTGTTATACGCAAAGCCTGAAATAAATACTTTATCAAAATACCCTTTTAAGAAACCTGGAACAGAACCAAACCATACTGGAGAGATTGTGATGATCGTATCAGCCCATAGGACATCTTCTTGCTCACGTCTTACTTCTGGAGTATATTCCTTTGTGACTGCTGCTTTTAAGTCTTCGCTTTCCATTGTTGCATTAAAGTTCATAGAGACTAAATCTTTTACTTTATACTCAGCCCCTTGTTTCTCAAGCGTTTCTACTGTACGATCTAAGATTGCTTTGTTGAAACTACCGTCATATGGATGTGCATAAACTACTAATACATTAGCCATTCATATCCCTCTTTCTAACTATTGTTATTTCTATTTTGAACAAATATATGGAATATGAATAGTACTGTTTTTTTTAGTAGCTACTCCATTTTATAGTTGAATTATGAGGAAACAAGGAATATAGCGATCGAAATTTTTATAGATTTTCTTCTCCCCAATCATACATATACTTGAGTATAGGTTCGAATTTCTTCCCTAGTTCAGTTAGTGAATACTCCACTTTAGGTGGAATTTCTTTATACACTTCACGATGGACCAAACCATCTCTTTCAAGTTCGCGTAATTGCTTCGTTAGCATAGATTGAGTTAATTCTGGAAACGTACGATTGATTTCTCCAAAACGACGAGGTGTTTCCGACACATACCATAGTAAGACTAACTTCCATTTTCCACCTACCAGTTTTTGAACTTTTGCTAAACCACAATCATGTGAATATTCCATTTCATTCATCTCCATTCAGTAAAAAAATCGTTCAATTTAACTCCCGTAATTATCCATTACTACCATAAAAGATACTAACTTCTTAAAAAAACAGTACTTGTTTTAAATTAATTACTGTTATAACGTTAATGCATTATTAATTTAGCATAATCATTTAAGGAGTGAAATAATATGTCCTCATCTAAACAAATGATACTAGGTGCTCAATGTACGAGCTATGGTGCTTCAAGTAGCGCTTGGAGAAATGAAGCAGCCGCCCCTGATCGTTTAACTAATTCAGATTCTATAATCGAATCTGTTAAAAAAGCTGAAGAAGGGAAATTTCACTTTATATTTATGGCAGATCATCCTGCTTTAAGAGACGATATCTCAACTTCTTCACCTTCTAGTACGATTGATCCTATCGTCATTGCAAGTCAACTCGTACGTGAAACAAATCACATCGGCATTGTTTTAACACAATCTACAACTTTTAACTATCCATATACTGTAGCTAGACAACTTAAAACTCTTGATGTATTGAGTAATGGAAGAATGGGCTGGAATGCTGTTACGACAAATGATCCTCGAATTGGTGCAAATTACGGAGAAACGATTGCTCCACGTCAAGAAAGATATGCACGTGCACACGAATTTATCCAAACTGTACAAGCACTTTGGGGGAGCTTTGGTCAAAATGCTATGAAAATGGACAAAGAAAGAGGCATATTTGCAGATACTTCAGAGATAGAACCTATCTTCGCCCAAGGTCAATATGTCTCTTCAAGAGGCCCCCTTCCTATCCCTGCCTCTCCACAGGGTCAACCTGTAATCTTCCAAGCAGGTGGAGGAGCAGAAGGTTTAGAACTAGCTGTAAATTATGCTTCAGGCATTTATTCCATCGCTTCAGACATCGAAAGTAGTCGCATGCATCAAGCAGAGTTAAAGTTAATGGGAGAACGACTAGGTAAAAATACAGAGCATATAAATATATTTATGGGACTTATCGTTACAGTTGGAGATACATTTGAAGATGCTTTAAATAAAAGAAGAGCTATGCTAAATGAAACAGTTGGAGGGCTCGAAGATAAAGTGATGCATTTATCACAACTCGTTGGCCTTAACATTCCTTACAGCATGTTACATGAATCACTTCCAGAAGAATGGTTAGCTATGCTAGAAGCTCATCCTTATCAACTCCATTCACAACGTGCAGTAAATCTATTTAAACAGGGCTATACTGTATTTGATGTTCTTGCACATGGCGTTACAGACTTTCACAGAACAATCATAGGAAGCCCAATTGATATTGCTAATGAGATGCAAGAACTCTTCGAACACGGTGGTTGTGACGGCTTTACTATTTCTCCTGACCGTTACTTCGATGGACTGCCTGACTTTGTGGATAAAGTGATTCCAGAACTACAAAAACGTGGCCTTTATCATACTGAATACGAAGGTCATACACTTCGTGACCACTTAAACGTGCCATATCAATATGGTCAGAATTAATAGTTGTATAATGGGTCAGCTCACAAATTTCTTATGAGCTGACTCTGTTTTTTTGATTGAAGTTATCTTAGGAAAAACCATGATTTACATTTCTACAAATTGCTCTAGAAAAGTAAGTTAATTTCCATTTGTATAGCTGTGGATAAATAAAGTTAACGCTTTGCCTTCTCCAAATAAAAGGTACGACATGAATAAAAATAACGACTTCGAAATAACATGATCTAATCCAAAATAGGTGGCTAAGTTAAACTTGAAATTTACGTATTTATTTGAGCTAAACTCATTGACAAATCGTTAAATAACGATTTATGATGCAAACATGGAAAAACTAGAAGTCTTTAAAGCATTATCAAGTCCGACAAGAATTCAAATACTAGATTGGTTAAAGGATCCCAAAAGTAACTTTGCTGACCAAAACGGTATTGATTTAGTTGAAATTGGAGTTTGTGTTAGCCAAATTAAAGATAAACTAAACATGACGCAATCCACAGCTTCACAACACCTATCTATATTGCATAAAGCAGGTCTTATCAATTATAAACGTTTGGGAAAGTGGACGTATTATAAAAGAAATGAAGAAGGCATTAAAAATGTAGGTGAAGTGATTAAGAAAGAACTATAATTATTGAGGTTGTAGTTCTTTTTATTTTTACTCAAACATATCGTTTTTTAACGATATGACGAAATGTTTTTCCATAATTTAAATAAAAGGAGTCTTTAGAATGAAAGCTTGGCAATTAGAGGACTTTGGTTTAGATAACCTAAAACAAGTTGAATTAGAAAAACCAGAAATTAATGAGGATCAAATTTTAATAAAAGTTAATTCTGCATCACTCAATTATAGAGATATTGCTATCGTTGAAGGTATATATACTCCTGAATTATTGAACTTTCCTTTTATACCAGTTTCAGATGCTTCAGGAGAAGTGGTAGAAATCGGTTCTAACGTTACTCAATTTAAAAAAGGAGATCGTGTCATTTCTCACATGTTTACGACATGGCTTGAAGGCCAACCCACAGGAGATGAACCATCACATGCATTAGGTGCTACAGTTAACGGTGGTCTTTCAGAATATATGGTATTAAATGCAGATGCAGCTGTGTTCTCTCCTGAAACACTTACAGACAACCAATCATCTACCTTGCCAGTAGCAGCATTTGTAAATTGGTTCTCATTAGTTGAATATGGAAATATTAAAGCAGGCGATAAAGTGCTAGTTCAAGGCACAGGAGGCGTGTCTATATTTGCGATTCAAATTGCTTCTGCATTAGGCGCTGAAGTTATTGTCACAAGCAGCAGTGACGAAAAGTTAGAAAAAGCTAAAGAACTTGGAGCTTCTCACTTCATTAACTATAAAAAACATCCTGATTGGGAAAAAGAAGTTCAAAAATTAACGAATGGTAAAGGCGTAGAGCATATTATCGAAGTCGTTGGTGGCTCAAGTATTGCTAAATCTATAGAAGCCTTAGCTTTTCAAGGTCATATATATGTCATTGGTTTCCTTGAAGATATGGAAGCGAACGTTAATTTATTCTCACTTCTTTCTAAACAAGCTAAAATACAAGGCATTAATGTAGGCCATCATAGAGCATTTGAAGATTTCACTAAGGCGTTAAATCAAATAAGTATCGACCCTGTGATTGATACAGTATATTCGTTTGATCAAGCTAAAGAGGCATATGAACATCAAGCTAAAGGTGCTTTCGGAAAAATTGTTATTGATTTTAACAAATAATCTCATCTAGGTTAATCAATTTTTCCATAGTACTCCCTTTTCAAGGGATATTAAAAAACACTTCCGTTCTATTCATTAAAGATGAAAATGCGGAAGTGTTTATTTATATTATTTTGAAACTAATCCTAGTTTTTCAAATTATAGAGTTTCTCCTGTTGCTTCACTATTTATATGCAATTTTTACGAATTACTTCATTCGTAATTTCTTTCTTATTATTAATAGCATCAAGAATTTATTTCTGTTGTTCCTTAGTTAATTCCATACCTTCAAGCGAAAGATTTTTAGCGATTTGTTTGTTAACTTTTGAATCAATGGTAATCATATTATAGTCTCCTGATGATAATGTTATACCATAGTCTTTTTAAAGTTATTAATATCCAATCAATGTAATTAATCTAATACTTCTTGTAAGGTTAGTAATTTCTAACGTCACTTATGATAACTTTCGCCATATTAGTAATTTTGCTAAAAATATTCATAATCTATCCTTATTCAAAAATCGTATTAACTACTACAGCCATATTAATCGTGATTGGACCACTTTCATTTTGGTTATTAGAAGCAAATAATGTATTAAAAAACGATAATTGGATTGTTCAAATTTTTAAATCTGTTTTCCAATCGATATCAACTAGAACTGCTGGATTCAATACCGTTGACATAGGTCAATTACACGACTCTATTCTATTTATATTTGTTTATTAATGTTTATTGGTGCCGCACCTATGAGTACCGGTGGTGGTATAAAAGTTACGACCTTTGCTATCATTATCGTATATTTATATTCTTTATTAAAAGGTCAGACACATCCACATATATTTAAGAAGAGTATTATGCCGGAACAAATAAATAAAGCAATAACTATATGTTTTTTATCAAGTTCTTTAATTTTTATCTCAACATTGAGTGTTTTAATTCAAAATTCAAAACTTGATATAACAAAGGTGTTATTTGAAACGATTTCAGCTTTTGCGACGGTTGGGCTTTCAACTGGCATAACCGCTGATTTAAATTCAATGTCTAAAATTATACTCATCTTACTAATGATAGTTGGTAAAATAGGCGTACTCATTATCATTTCGATATTTGTACACCCCAAAAAAGAGTTATATTTGTACTCAACAGAAAAGATTCATTTATAATTCTATAAAATAATCGCCCGAGCCGTAGTGAACTACAGAATCGGGCGAATTTGTTATTGTGAAAATTTTGCGAGGCAGTCTAACCAGTCTTGATGTCCATTAATCATAGGGTGATTCTTGTCTTGTGCCATTTGTTGTGCTGGTATGCCTATTTGTGATTCTTGCGTTAAAATTCTTAATCTATTTAGTGGTAATTTTTCGATCAGCCATGCGTGATAGACGTCTAAGAAGTCATCTCCTGTAGAATTGTTCCAACCATGCCAAGCGATACGAGCAACACCTTCTTTGATGATGAGTTCTTCAACTTTCGCTTCAATATCAAATCCAAATGTTTTAAATTTGAAACGTGTATCTTGTTGTAATTTAGACGATGTTTGATGATACATATGAATATCACTACTATTTTTATAATATTGTTCCCATTTTGAAGTATCGATAAGATTTTCTATAACAGTTTCAAAACTTAAATCTTTTACTATTATTTCATTAGAAGCAAAATTATCAGTAGTACCTGGTAATCATTTTTGTGGCCAATTAATTTCATTTAACATATTATCTCTCCTATTTATTAAAGTAGAGATAAATATAGCACCGTTTAATTTCCTTGAGAAGACTGCACTTTTTTGTAAGTTAGTACCCAAAAAGTAACTATACCAGTTTAATAATTGCTATGTTGAATAATAGAATCTCCCATATATTCTTCTCCCCAGTTACACATTTCATTTAAAATAGTTTCTAAAGTCTTACCATACTCTGTGATGTAATATTCTGTCTTAGGAGGCACTTCTGGATAAATCACTTTTTCAATAAATCCATCTTGTTGTAACTCTTTCAATTGTTGGCTTAACATCTTAGGTGTAGCTTGAGGTAATCGCTTTTGTAATTCATTAAATCTTAATTTATCATCCAATAAATACCATAGAATAATCGGTTTATATTTGCCTCCTATTAAACTGATAATTGCTTCAACAGGACAATTAAACAATCTTTCTTTCATATTTAACCTCTCCTTTCCCCTACCTACTTATGATAACTTTCTCCACGCATAATCTTAAACGCACGATAGACTTGCTCGATTAAGACGACCCGCATCATTTGATGTGGAAAGGTCATCTTGCTAAATGAAAGTGCGTAATCACTGCGATTTAAGATGTCCTGGTGTAAGCCATTTGAACCTCCGATGATGAATGTGAAGTCGCTTTGACCTTGTGTCATGCGTCGATCCAGTTCTTTCGCAAGCCCTTCTGATGTCAGCATCTTTCCTTCAATTTCTAAAGTAATGACTGTGGATTGGGGTTTAATCTTATTAAGGAGGCGCTCTCCTTCTTTCGCTTTCACTTGTTCAACTTCTTTGTCACTTAGGTTCTCTGGTGCTTTTTCGTCAGGGACTTCCACAATATCAATCTTCGTATAGCTACCTAAACGTTTTTCATATTCTGCAATTGCTTGTTTCCAGTATTTTTCTTTGAGCTTTCCCACTGCGAGTATAGTGATTTTCACAATTTGACCTCCTACACATGTTGATAATACTTGAGTTATCCTAATTATCCACAAGTTATTCACTTGTTCACAGTATTCCCTCTTAGTTATCTCTATTATACATCATAAATTTTACAAAATTTACGAGTTATACACAAAAAGAAAGTGATTTTCTGTGTATATGTGGATAAGTCTGTGAATAATGTGGGTATGTGACTGTGAATTGTTCACAACTCTGGATAACTCTGCACAATTTAGTGGATAACTTGCCGTCGGTCTTACATTTTTATTCACAACCTTAACGTTATTTTTACAATATTAAGGTTGAAACCTTATCCGATCACCTTTCTGTGTCTTATTATCTTTATACAATAACACTTTCACGTATGCAAAGGGGTCATACTACCTACCGTCTTAAAGTTAAAAATTTGAATTAAGTCCGTATGATTCTTAATAAACTGAACCATTTTTATCCTCTAACTGCATAAAAAACACGTCCCCTTAAACCAGGGACGTGCGCTCCACTTATTATAATGTATAAATCGGCGTTGCTTCCGCTTTATCTGTATCGCAAAGCTTCACTTCGTTATCTGAATCAATATCATGCTCTTTCAACACTTGACCAACACTCATACGTGCTAAATCTTTCATATTATTGTCTTGAGATAAGTGAGAAAGATAAATACGTTTCGTGTTATCAGTTATCACATCTGTCATCGCAAGACCCGCGTCTTCGTTCGATACGTGACCCATATCACTCAAGATACGTTGTTTCGTCTTCCAAGGGTAGCGACACATGCGCAACATATCCACATCATGATTACTCTCGAACATAAAGGCGTCACTGCCTTTAATAATGCCTTTCATACGATCTGAAACGTAACCTGTGTCAGTGAGAATCGTAAATTTCTTGCCGTTATTGTGGAACACGTAAAATTGTGGATCGATCGCATCATGTGAAACATTAAAAGATTCCACATCAAATCCTGCAAGAGATTTCGTCTCATAAGGATTAAAAATGAATTTCTGATCCATCGGGATGCGACTGTCTTTCTTCTCAATTGCTGACCACGTCTTCTCGTTCGCATAAATCGGTAGTCCGTATTTACGAGCCAACACACCTAAACCTTTAATATGATCTGCGTGTTCATGTGTAACGAGAATTCCATTGACGTTCTTAATCTCTTTATCTATTTGGCTAAAAAGCCCTTCCATCTTCTTGCCTGTTAATCCTGCATCGACCAACAAGCTTCCTTTATCACTTTCGACATAAGTGGCATTTCCAGTACTACCACTCGCTAAGACACTCATTCGTATCAAGCGATTCACCCTTTCTCATATTCCTAACTCTACCTATATTATTTTTTGAAATTTATACTTCGGGCATACTACCTGCAGTGATACGGCAGTCTGACCTGTCTATCTTAATTATGCCCTAAACCCTTGTGTATTCAGCGTTTAAGACTTTATTAATAGTAAGCTTTGCTGTCGTATCTTTAAGCCTACTATTCCTTCATTTACGTCCGATTTTAAATAACAATCACATTATACTATATCAGTTTAAAAACTGCTTGAGCAATCAACCTGTTTCTTGAAAACATAAGAGAACAATTCTTAAAACTGTAATAAACAAGCGCTTTAAAGATGTATCGAGACGCTTTTGAGTGAACTAAGCTACAATGAAAATCCATTTTTTCGAGCTATTTAAGCGACAAAAAACGAGATTAATGTAGTCCATTAGACAAGCGAAAATCATCTAAAAACATCAGTATATATTTTTAAATCTCTATTTTTCTCTCATTTTCCTCACAGCCCCCTTTTCTTTTTCATGAATTATCGTTAGACTAGAGTCATTATATTTTTAAAAATTCTTACTTTTTAGATAAATAGTAATAAAGGGGGACGTTTTTATGAATAAGCAAATACAACTTTGGAAAGATTGGCGACTACACACGTTAACATTCATAATTGTGCTCATTTCAGAAGGTATCGGAACGCACAAATTTAATTTAGGACCCACGTCCCTCTTATTAATGCCCGTCGTCTACGCGGTTATTCTAGGTCTCATCGCGTATTTTACTCCGCTCGTCAAAAAGAAACAGGCTAAGAACGCTGAACCAATGGTATTTATCGCCGTCGCGCTACTCATCGCAAAGTTTGGTGTGGAAGCTGGGCCCGCACTACCTAAGATTATCGCTGCTGGACCGGCACTCATTTTACAAGAACTTGGTAACCTAGCGACAATACTCATCTCACTGCCTATCGCAATCCTGCTTGGCTTGAAACGTGAAACAATCGGAATGACTCATTCTATCGGTCGCGAAGTCAATCTCGCACTCATCACTGAAAGATACAAGACGAACTCACCTGAGTGGCAAGGTGTAATGTCTATGTATATCTTCGGCACGATATTTGGGGCAATCTTCTTTAGTGTCTTCTCTGGCGTGCTCATCTCAATCTTGCCGCTTCATCCACTGTCATTTGCTATGGCTACTGGCGTAGGAAGTGGCGTAATGACGACTGCAGCTCTAGGGCCATTGGTAGAAGCCTTTCCAGACCAAGCGAGTACCCTTGCTGCATTCTCAGGTACAAGTAACTTACTGACATCTGTCACTGGACTATACATGGCGATCGTCTTTGCTTTACCGTTGACTGAAAAATACTATGCACTTTTAACGAAAGTGAAAGGGAAATTCTCTCAAGTAAAGGGGTGGGACAATGACTTCTCAAATTAAAAATTGGAGCATGACGCTCGTTGTCGTAGGATTAATTTCACTCATTAACAACTGGTTCGGTTACCATCATGGCCCATTTAAAGCTCTGCCAGGAATTGTGGCACTGATGGCGATCGCTTTCATCGGAATGCTCTTGGGACGTCTCATTCCATTGAGTATTCCAAGTATCGCTTACATCGGCGTCCTAGGCTTAATCCTGACAATTCCTGGTGTGCCAGGTGCTGCTCACATCGCACATTGGACGAAACAAGTTGATTTGATGGCACTTGCGACACCTGTAGTAGCTTATGCCGGTATCTCAATCGGTAACTCTTGGTTAGCTTTCCTCAAGCTCGGTTGGAGAACGATTATCGTCGGCATGGTCGTCTTGATTAGCACTTATGTAGGCTCAGCTGTCGTTGCAGAAATCGTCCTACGCATTCAAGGCATGGTTTAATTCGTTGTGAGTAAAATGCGTTACGATTCACAGCAGATGAATTCAAAATAACTACATTACCACGAACTCTATACTTCCATGAGAGTGATAATATATCTCTGTACTTTTTAAATAAATAAAAAGTAGATGGTAAGAGGAAAAGAGTTAACATTATTTTGTTTTAAGGACGGCTTGAGACGCTTGAGGGATTACGGTCGCAACGAAAATCCTTAAAATTTTGAAAACAGTAGTTTTACACTCCTTCCAATAAAAAAGCGTACACACCGCCTCACAGTGTGTACGCTTTTTTCATTTTCACGTATCATCCTTCAGCTACTCTTTAATAATCTTAGGATTATCAGAAATCGCCTCGACATAATACGTCTTCGTTTCATCTTTATGCTTCACGGTCACTTCCCAATTCGCTTGCAACACCTGTACATTTGGTTCACGCACAACTGTGTAATAGCCTAGACGAATTTGAGTGACTTCATCATTCCGCTTCAAGTAACGATTAAAGTACATCGCCTCTAACGCTTTCTTTGCACTGATGACTTGCTTCGCATCATTATTCTCACCTTTAGAAGGCCCGATCGTCTTCATCGCGGACTGTTGATAACTTTTCGCTTTATCATTATCAATATTGAACGTTAGTCGCGCTTTCTTGTTATTCATAATCGGATAGCCACCGTATGTTTGTTCAAACGTGGCACTTTTACTATCCATATCACTAAGCTGATAATGCTTGCCATCATAAACGTTCTTATTCACGTAATCCTTGAGATCCGAAACGTTGTCCGCACTCACGGGCACCTGCTTGTCGATATCTACCTTCACATGCGCGCCGTCATCCTCTACATGCTTGTCAGAATTCCCTTTCGCCGCTTGAGTGAAATCATTGGACCGTGCCGTCAGTAGCTGCATCTTTACACCGTCGACACTTGGGATATCATTCGGAAGTTTAATCTGCTCTTGTTTAAAATTCACTTCGTTCTCTTCTTTACTCTCATGAATATGAGATTTCTTCACTTTGTCTACGTAAATGACGACGAGGCTGATGTTCACTAGAATAAATACTAAGATAAATAACGTCTTTGCATATTTCCAATTCATTTATTCTAGCCCCCCATCATTGTCATAGGCGTACCATTTGCCATCATATTCGATGTACCAATGTGGTTTGAACTCACTGTTGCGTTGCACTTCGATATCGTCTTTGTCAGGTTGATCGACGCGTTTGTAACCAATTGTGATGTTATTGACCTTTTCAAAATCAATATTTGGGTTATTGGCCAAGGCTGAGCGTACTTTTTCGGCACCCTGCAGTTTCTCATCTTTCTCGCCACTATCAATCGTGACATTGGATTTCAACAATGCACGTGCGTAGCTATAGATACCATCTTCGCTCCAGGAGACTTTCACTGTATTTAAGTCGCCTGAATTAAACGTCGGACGTCCGTTGAGGAACATCTGATACGTGAGTTGACCGGACTTGTTATCTGTGTGGAACAGTCTAAAGTCATCTGTGAAACCGCCATGTTCATTGATGTAATCAAACGTACCTGGAATCGTTTCATGCATATTCTTCGACGTTGCTTTATCTTCAGACAAGTTATTGTATTTATATTTCTCAGTCTTATTGTCATAGTTAGCAACGCCCGTATTGTTGTTGTACATAGTCGCTCCATTCTTCGCACTGCGCACGACAACGGAATCGTTAAAGAGTACGGAATTCATTTTATCCACACTAATGTGGTTGTAAATCGTACGATAAGACTTCAGATGCTTCGGTGATTTCGGCGCAAAGATATGTGTCGCACTATCGATCGTATCTTTATTCGTAATCATCTCTGAATAAGGTTCCATGTCTTTCTTCAAGGCTGCAACTGTCTTATTAACCGAACTTGCTTTTGAAGATAACGTCATACGAACGACGTCATGTCGGTTTTTACTAATCGCATAAAGCTGAATCTTATTGTCATGCGACTGATCAATCAATAAGCGATTAAACTTAAAGTTGCTCGGCACTTTCGCACTGATGTTCAACACGTCCCCGAGATATGTCGCTAGCGGCATGTCATAGGTGAAATCGAGCACGAGAAACTCATCGGTCAGATCAGGGATGATGAGGTTGTGATCGCTGTGCATCTGATCTGAATGCGTCACGTGCTGATTCTTAAGCGGTTTCAGAACGGTCGACACGTTCTGACGTGATGCGACCATACCTTCTGGATGATCCGCCTTCGAATAGATGATTTGATAAGGTGTGATCACCTCGCTCATATCCACGTTATTCGTCTTACCTATCGACTGTGAAGCGTGATCTTTATTCGTCTCTTTATCAACCGTTTGTAAGTCTGGCGTGAACTTCCATGTCATATAGGTCAGAACGAGGCTCATCAGTACAAGTAGGGCTAGGATGACCGTCTTGATATGTTCTTTACTCCGCATCCCAATCACCATCTTCTATGACTTCACATGGAAGCGTGATAAAGACTGACGTACCTTGGCCTTCGACACTGTTAGCCCAGATACGACCATTGTGTGCCTCAACAATTTCTTTGGAAATCGCGAGACCGAGACCCGTACCACCCATTTTACGCGTACGAGCTTTGTCCACACGGTAGAAGCGGTCGAAGATCTTATCTACTTTGTTGATTGGAATACCGATACCGTTGTCCTTGATGCGAATTGTCATACGGTGGTAAACGGCATTCTGTTTCACGTGAAACTCAACCCGCTTCTCGCCACGAGAATATTTCATCGCATTGGTAATGACGTTGTCGAACACTTGCGTCATCTTGTCTGGATCGATTTCGGTAAAAATAGTCTCATTCGGAATTTCACGCACGAACGTCGTATCTTTCGCCGACATCTCATGACGATTAATAATCTTGTTGATAAACATGTTAAAGTCGACAATCTCTTTCGTGATTTGATCGGATTCGTTATCCATACGTGAGAGTTGTAGTAAATCGTTAACGAGACGAATCATTCGCTCTGTCTCCTCACGCGTCACGTTTAAGAAACTAGGCGCAATCTCTTCATCTCTCCAAGCACCTTCTTCGAGTGCTTCAATATAACTATTCATTGAGGTTAATGGCGTACGCAATTCGTGTGACACGTTTGCTACGAACTCACGACGTTCACGTTCAACTTGTTGTTGTTCAGTAACATCATGAAGCACGGCGATATAACCTGTCACAAAGCCTGTCTCTTGTACGATACGGCTAAAGTTAATTCGGGCAATGATACCTTCCGCTTCGTTGATATCGAGCAAGAAACTATCGTTATTCTCTTGTATCTCGTCGAGTGAGAAATCTTCTTCTAGCTTTAAAATGTTAAGCATATGCTGACCGATAATTTCATCTTTCATCATGCCCATCATCTTCAATGCCATATCATTGACGATACGCACACGACCTCGACGATCGGTCGCAATAATACCATCACTCATGTGCGTGATGACAGAATCCAGTCGACGTTTCTCACTTTCTGTATTCGCTTGTGCCTCTTGAACACGTTTCGATAAGTTGTTGAACGCGAGGGCGAGCTCACCTATTTCGTCGTTACCATAAATCTTCACACGCTGCGTATAGTTACCTTTAGACATCTCAATCGTTTGGTTACGCATATCCGTAATCGGCTTCGTAATCGTACGCGCGATAAAGAAACCGAGCACAATCGTGATGATGAGTGAAATCGCCGTACCTACGATAAAGATTTGGTTGATATTATTCAGTTGGTCATACACGTTATTGATGTCTGATTCGATATAAATGTTGCCAATCGTACCTTTGCTTGTCTTTACAGGTAGATTGTAAACCCAGACACGTTGCTTACCGTTACCGTAATCTTTAAGCACAGTATGACTATTCGATTCACCTAGAGATAATGCTTTTTGAATCGAATTATCGTTCACTTTTTGATTTATTAGACTGCGGGTAGACTGCTTCGACGTCGCCACAATGATTTGATCTTTATCGATGAAGCGAATTTCTTCGATTTCTTGACGGTTCGCATACTCATTTAATAAGTTCTGAACTTCCTTTTGACTGTTGACCGATTTGTCATCTTGATAGACTTTCTCTATGCCAAGTTCAATCTGTTTCGCATATTGGGAAATATTACTTTTAAACGTTTGCGTCTGTTCTTTCTCCAAACTATTGGTAAAATACAATCCAATGATCTGCATACCAATAATAATGAGTAGGACATAGACGATTACCAGCTTAGTATGAAGTGATTGAAACTGTTTAAACCATTTCATCTCAGACGACCTCTAGTCATGTTGTTGAAGGAAATATCCAACACCACGACGCGTCACAATATATTCTGGATGAGAAGGATCATCTTCAATTTTTTCACGTAAGCGACGAATCGTTACGTCTACAGTACGCACGTCACCAAAGTAATCATAGCCCCATACCGTTTGTAGCAAGTGTTCACGTGTCATCACTTGACCCATGTGTTTAGATAGATAATGGAATAATTCGAATTCACGATGTGTTAATTCGATATTTTTACCACGCTTGCGAATGGAGTATGCATCAGGATAAACCACGATGTCTTTGATTGAAATTTCATTTGTCGCATTATCGTCTTCTTCTTGAGCTGGTTTAGAATAATGACGACGTAAGTTCGCTTTCACACGCGCGATAAGCTCACGTGTACTGAATGGTTTCGTTACGTAGTCATCTGCGCCTAACTCTAAGCCCAATACTTTATCAATCTCAGAGTCTTTCGCTGTTAACATGATAATCGGCATTTCATATTTCTTGCGGACTTCACGACATACTTCCATACCATCACGTCCAGGAAGCATAATGTCGAGTAAGACGATGTCCGGTTCTTCATCATAGATTAAGTCCACTGCGTCATTACCGTCGTAAGCACAGTGCACTTCATAACCTTCTTTCTTCAAATTAAATTCTAAAATATCTGCAATTGGTTTTTCGTCATCAACTACTACAACTTTTCTAGCCATAATTTAAACCTCATTTCTCAATTGTAGTACGCATAGATTTATTATTTCATATGTCTCTACTTTATAATTTACCATTAAAGCTATACTAATTCTATGATTCAACGTAAGAAACATATAATAGTAGATTCTCTCATGATATCATCTCTGGTGTCTTTTCAGAAAAGTTATGATTGATGGATAGGAACCTAAAATATAAAAATCTATAGTGTTTATTTCTTCTCCTTTTTAGCAACTATAATGATTATTTCAATACTCTGTGACATAATAGCTTTTATTTTCAATGTTTTGACTCTCGCTTGCATGGGAGAAGTACAGAAATCTATGATTTCGT
>NZ_KV804784.1:0-104136 GCF_001811435.1 Staphylococcus sp. HMSC071G07 | reverse complement strand
AGAAAGCGTTAGCCATCTCGAATTCAGTCAGCAACTGCGTAGGACCACACTCAACTAATTAATCTCGCTTAATAAGCTCGATTAATGGATTTTCGTTGTGGTCTAGCTCCATCATGCGTCTCGAGTCGACATTGAAAATATATATTTAATGAAATTGTAGTTTTATTCAATCATATACTCAGTTTTTACTGTACAAGATCTATGGATTTCCAAGATTACCTTAATCTAATGAAGATATAGTTGTTTTTGAAAACAATTATATTCCTGCTAATCAGTCTCAACGGTTATTTCTCATGCTCTTTATAAGAGAAATATATATCTTTACTTTCCATAACTATGGTTAAAAGTTTAAAATTTGTCTCCCTATTTGATTACACTATGTTTAGAAACTCATGAAGATGGTATACTATAAATTATCTAACTAGTGTATTGGCATACGATAGCTCTTTATTTTTTCTGTATTAAATTTTTGTGAAAGAATTTTAAAAAAGTGCTTGTCATCTCGTTAGAGAGTTGCTATAATTTATCTTGTGCTTAAGAACGGCTCCTTGGTCAAGCGGTTAAGACACTGCCCTTTCACGGCAGTAACACGGGTTCGAGTCCCGTAGGAGTCACCATTGAGTTGGTCCCGTAGTGTAGCGGTTAACACGCCTGCCTGTCACGCAGGAGATCGCGGGTTCGATTCCCGTCGGGACCGTAGATGCTCACCCAATAGGGTGGGCATATTTTTTTGCTCGTTTTTAACTTTAGATAGCGATCTCCTAAAGCTACATTATATAGACTTCTTACATCAACTCCTCACCACCTTATATTCACTCTCCTTTTATAAAAGTACTCTAACTACATTTTTAAAAATCCCTCCTATTTATTTGTATCTAATTAATAAATCAAAATATTTTATCAACAAAAGTATAATTTAAGGTTTAAATGACATATTATGTCATATCCCATTCGCTAATATAGAGATAAATTCACTTATGGGAGGAATTTATTATGAAAAAATTAGGAATAACTTCAGGAATTGTACTTAGTGGAGCGGTATTATTTGGAGGAATTGGTACATCTCAAGCGTATGCAGAAAGTTATAGTTCTGTGGATGCAAGTAATGCAGAGAACATCGCGAAAGAAGTAGCTAAGGATAACGGTATGGACCCTTCAAAACAAAATTTCTTCGAGCCAAAAAGTAGCGGCGATTATTATCAAGTTGAAATTGGTAATAAATCTAACGTAGGTGCAGGTGCTTATCGCGTGCATAAGGATGGATTAGTTGAATATAGAGATGGTGGCGTGGAGTCTAACCCTTACCGTAAAGTAGGTAACTATCACTTCTCAGACGCGAATTCAAAGGCTCAAAATAACGATAAAAATAACTCAAATCAACAACAATACTCTACAAACATGCAACAAAAGCAGAATGTCACTCAACAAAATCAAGCTAATCCTAGCAACGCTTCACAACAACAAAATGCAATGCAATTCAACCAAAATAATGAGCAACAAGCTCAAGCTCAAAACGTAAAACAATCAGATCAAAGTGAGGCACAACAAGCTCAAATATTACCTAACACTGGTCAATCTTCTAATAGTCTCGCTTTAGGCGTACTTGCAGCAGTATTAGGTGTTAGCGTACTTGCTATGAGACGTTTCGTACGTCAATAATCCTTCTCTGCATTGTATAAAGAAATTTTAGTTTACACCTCAAGTGACATATATTGTCATACCTGTTTCGCTATCATAAGACTAAATGCATAAAGAGGAGGATTATTCATGAATAAAAAGGTTGAATTCGCCCTTTCAATCCTGTTCTTCTGGGTGAAAGGTAGCGTAGCCGTAGACTCTAGATTCGTGAAAGTAAACACGGCTAATGCGATTCTCGGCATCTTTCCAGCAGGACGTGATGCAGAAACAATGCCGCTGAAGAATATTAGCTCTACTAAACTTTCAAGTAAATATAAAATCTTTCCAATGATTATCGGAATATTGATTATGCTCATTGCATTATCACGCTTAGGTACATCATTCTTTGGTGCACTCATCTTCTTCATTATCGGTGCACTTATCTTTGGAAGTGGCATATTAACAACATTAATCATTCAACGCGCGGGTAATGATTATGCCATTTCTGTACCATTTTTCGAGAAAAATAAATTACTGATTGCGCAGAATTCTATTGAAGAAGCACTCGCTCACGATACAGATAAGACAGATTTAAACCAATTCTTTGATAAAAAAGGAACAAATTAGTTCAGACGAATAAAATCTCATCCTATACATCACTATGATCACCGTATTCGATCATTAAGCAACTCCTTAGAAGAAAAGGACATGCACAACAAATAGACGTCACAGTCACCTTACACGCATGTACTCTCTTCTCAAAGGGGTTGCTTTTACTTATGTAATAACCCTTTTACCTTTACCTAAAGTCGTCTCATAATCCTCGCAACTATAGCATCAAAAAAAGACCTCCGATGCATAACACCGGAAGCCTCAACCTAACTCGTCTTACCATAAGTTAGCTAATAAGTTTGTTTGACTACGATCTGGACCTACAGAGAAGATTGAGATGTCCACACCGCAAATTTCAGAAATACGTTCTAAGTAACGACGTGCGTTGTCAGGAAGTTCGTCTAGAGAACGGCAACCTGTAATATCTTCGTCCCAACCTGGAAGTTCTTCGTAAACAGGCTTACAACGTTTCACTTCGTCTAAGTTCGCTGGATATTCAGTGATTGTTTCGCCATCCAACTCATATGCCGTACAAATCTTCACAGTATCTAAACCTGTGAGAACATCGATAGAGTTGATTGAGAGGTCTGTAATACCGCTCACACGACGTGCATGACGTACGACTACAGAGTCGAACCAACCCACACGTCTTGGGCGACCTGTCGTTGTACCGTATTCACGGCCGACTTCGCGAATGTGATGACCGTCATCATCAAAGAGTTCTGTTGGGAATGGGCCATCGCCTACACGTGATGTGTAAGACTTACATACACCGATGACTTTGGATACAAATGTAGGGCCTACACCGCCACCAACTGTCACGTTACCTGCAACTGGGTTACTTGATGTCACGAATGGATATGTACCGTGATCGATATCGAGCATGACACCTTGAGCACCTTCGAATAATACTTTCTCGTCTGCTACGAATGCATCGTCTAATACTTTCGCAGTGTCTGTAACGTAAGGTGCTAAGCGTTGTCCCGCTTCGTAATATGTCTCAAATATCTCATCAAATGTTGGGCATGGTTTATTGAACATACCTTTGAAATACGCATCTTTATATTCAATATTATCTTGTAGACGTTGTTTAAAGGTGTCTTTATTTAATAGGTCAGCCATGCGAATACCGATACGTTGTGCTTTATCCACGTATGCAGGGCCGATACCTTTCTTCGTCGTACCAATCTTGTTGTCGCCACGACGTTCTTCTTCGTACTCGTCTTGTTTCAAATGATATGGCAAGATGACTTGCGCACGGTTTGAGATGCGTAAGTTATCAGTAGATACGCCACGTTCGTTTAACGCGTCTAACTCTTTTAAAAGTGCTACTGGGTCTACTACGACACCATTACCTATCACTGCGAGTTTATCTTTGTAGAAAATACCTGATGGTACGAGGTGTAATTTATAAGTTTCACCGCTAAATTTGATTGTGTGACCTGCGTTATTACCACCTGAAAAACGTGTGATCACATCCGCTTGTTCTGCTAAGAAATCTGTAATCTTTCCTTTACCTTCGTCTCCCCATTGTGTCCCAACTACTACAATTGATGACATATGAGCACCTCCAAGTTTTTCTCAATTTACCATAGAGTATTTTACCAATATCACCTGGAGATTGCAAATAAAAATCGAACATTATTTCAAAGTTGTTAGCAGACGTTAAAGACGTGTTATTTCATTAATCTATAGTTTAGAAAAGCGATGATATCAACGTTTGGCAATCTTTCTTCAGTAAAACATTAACCGTACTTCTATGAATTCAAATTACTTTTAAACAACTAAAAACCGTACAAAATTAACATATGAGTTAAAATCATACGGTTTAAAAACTTCGATTATTTATTGTTATCACATATCTGCATGTGCATAATCAATATCAGTAAATTTGTTGTATTGTTTCATGAAATGCAGTTTCACGGTACCTGTTGGGCCGTTACGTTGCTTCGCGATAATAATTTCAATCTCACCATTATCATCGTTCACTTGCGGTTCCATGCCCATATCACCATCGTCCTCGTCATCTTCACCGGCACGCTCATAATAGTCATCACGATAAAGGAACGCAACGATGTCGGCGTCTTGTTCGATGGAACCTGACTCACGGATATCACTCATCATCGGACGTTTGTCCTGACGTTGTTCTACACCACGAGAAAGCTGACTCAAGGCGATAACAGGACATTCAAGTTCTCTGGCAATCGCTTTAAGCGTTCTTGAAATCTCAGAAACCTCTTGTTGCCGGTTATCAGAGAAACGTGAGCCACTACCTTGTAGCAATTGCAGATAGTCAATCACGACCATATCTAAGCCATGTTCTTGTTTCAAACGGCGGCACTTAGAACGGACATCTGACACACGAATACCTGGCGTATCATCGATAAACAGTTTCGTATGAGAGAGCTTCCCGACGGACGTAGTGAAACGATTCCAATCCTCTTCTTCCATCATACCAGTACGTAAACGGTTAGAATCGACATTTCCTGTACTACAAATCATACGCGTGACGAGTTGATCCGCACCCATCTCTAGAGAGAAGATGCCTACGGTAAAGCCATCTTCGTGCGTAGCCACCTTTTGCGCGATATTAAGAGCGAAGGCAGTCTTACCCACGGAAGGTCGAGCGGCAATAATGATGAGATCATTGCGGTTAAAGCCTGCTGTCATATTATCTAAATCACGATAACCTGTAGGAATGCCGGGTGTCTGACCGCTATTCTGATCGAGTAATTCAGCATTCTCATAGACTTCACCAAGCACCGTGACGATATCTTTAAAGCCTTCACTTTCTCGTGAAGAAGAAATTTCAAGTATCCGGCGCTCAGCATCATTGAGAACCTCGTCTAATTCGATTTCACTATTATAACCGTCATTGGCGATACTTTCTGCAACTTGGATGAGTTTCCGTTTCGTCGCTAGCTTTAAGACGATGTCAGTATAGTATTGAATATTTCGCGTCGTCGGAACATTGTTCGCAAGTTCCGCGAGATACTGAGGTCCACCCGCTTCGTTGAGCCGTCCATCTTGAGAGAGCTGATCCATGAGCGTCACACTATCAATATTCTTGCTCTCCTCATGGATATGCATCATCGCTCTGAAGATATGTTGATGGGCACTTCTATAAAATGACTCAGGAAGTAAGACTTCCTGAGTTGAGTTCATGAGTTCTGGATCGAGGAAAATGGCACCTAATACAGATTGTTCCGCTTCATTACTATGCGGCATTTGATTGCGTTCGTACATTCCGTCCATTTGTTCTCCACCTCATATCTCATTACTTTGAATTAGTTCTGTTCTACTGTGTGTACGCGAATTGTACCTTCAACTTCTTTATCAAGTTTCACTGGCACGTTCGTATAACCTAAAGCGTGAATGCCGTGTGGTAAATCCATTTTACGCTTATCAATTTTAATATCGTGTTGATCTTTAAGGGCTTGAGCGATTTGTTTCGTACTGATTGAACCGAATAACTTACCGCCTTCACCTGTCTTCGCACTGACTTCAACTTCGATGTCTTCAAGACGTGCTTTGAGTTCTTTCGCATCGTCAATTTCTTTCTGTCTTTCTTGTTCTGCACGTTTATTTTGTTGTTGAAGTTGTTTCAAGTTACCACTATTTGCTTCGACTGCTAAGTTCTTTTTAAAAAGGAAGTTGTTAGCGTAACCTACAGGTACATCTTTAACTTCGCCTTTCTTACCTTTACCTTTAACATCTTGTGTGAATATTACTTTCATGCGTCTTCACTCCTACTCATTTGTTCTGTTATTGCCTGTTGTAATTGTTCAATTGCTTCTTCGACAGTTAAGTCTTTCAACTGTGTAGCAGCATTCGTTAAATGTCCGCCACCACCGAGTGCTTCCATCGTTAGCTGAACGTTGATTGCACCAAGAGATCGCGCTGACATTCCGATAAGGTTATCTTCACGTCGTGCTACAACATATGAGGCTTCTACACCATCTAAACTTAACAACTCATCTGCTGCTTGTGCAACAGTAACGGGATGATAGATCTTGTCGTCTGGACCATGAGCAATCGCCACGCCATGATCTTGAAGTTCAACCGTGCGAATTAATTCAGTTCGGTTGATGTACGTATCAATATCATCCTTCAAGAAGTGTTGCGTTAAGATCGTATCCGCACCATGTGCACGGAGATAACTTGCTGCGTCGAAAGTTCGTGAGCCTGTCCGCAATGTGAAGTTACGCGTATCAACGATGATACCTGCAAACATCACTGTGGACTCAAGTCGTGTTAAGCGTTGTTCCGTCGGTTGATATTCTAGCAACTCTGTCACGAGTTCTGCAGTAGAGCTGGCGTACGGTTCCATGTAGACCAACAACGGACTGGAAATAAAGCTTTCGCCACGACGATGGTGGTCAATCACGACTTTGCGATTAGATTTATTTAAGATATTTTCATCTAAGACCATCTCAGGTTTATGCGTATCAACCACTACGAGCGTCGTCTTAGAAGTCATGATGTCCCATGCTTCGTCGGACGTAATGAAACGCTCTTTCAATTCAGGTTTCTCATCAACCGCGTTCATGACACGTCGCAATGTAGGATCGATATCTGAATCGTTAAGCACTACGTAGGCATCCAAATTGTTCATCATCGCAAAGCGTGTCACACCGATAGCTGCACCGATGGCATCTAAATCTGGACGCTTGTGTCCCATCACGATGACTTTGTCGCCTTCCATCAAGATATCTTTCAAAGCGTGAGAAATGACACGAGCTCGCACGCGTGTACGTTTCTCCATCGGGTCAGTCTTACCGCCGTAGAAGCGGACATTACCGTTGATGTGTTTGATGGCAACTTGGTCACCGCCACGACCGAGTGCTAAGTCTAGTCCAGATTGTGAGAGCTCACCAAGATCGATGAGGTTCTCTGATCCTTCCCCTACGCCGATACTCAGTGTAAGCTGAGCACGGTAACCTACACTCTTCTCACGTAATTGACTTAAGATATCAAAGTTACTATCTTCAACTTCATTTAAGATACGTTGATTCAAGTAAGCCACAAACTGGTCTGAGCTATAACGTTTGAAATAGATATTATATTCCGAAGCCCAACGACTGATGACGCGTGTCACCATCGAGTTGATTTCTGAACGTTGTGTATCGTTCATATTTTGTGTGATTTCGTCGTAGTTGTCGAGGAAGAGCGTCGCAATAATCGGCTTTGACTCCTCGTAGAGTTCATTCGTCTTCACTTCTTCTGTAATATCGAAGAAGTACAACACACCTTCCGCTTCTGCATAACGTACGCGGTAGTGATAGCCATTGTCTTCAATTTCTATTTCTTGCGTCTTTTCCAGCTGTTTTAAAATGTTTGGATAAACCTCATTAACAGGATCTGAAATCACGTTGCGTTCAGCACGTTCAGACATGAACTTGTTCATCCATTCAATATTCTCATTGTCATCTAGGATAATCATGCCGATGGGCAGCTCTTTAATTGCAGTGTTACTGCCAGCTGAAATATGTCCACTTAAGTCATCGACATAATGATCCATCTTATTTAAAGCTTTACGTATTAGAATAATCGAGACGATTGCCATAACGACGAGTATGATAGCCGCTACAGTCGCGAAGATTTGATTGATCACAAACCACGCGATGACGATAGCAATACCCGTCAGCAACATTAAGACAAACGGCAAGATTAACGCTTGCTTAGTGGATTGCCGGTTCATTGTTCCACCTCAAATCATTTTTTAATGCGCGCTTTTAAGTTCAACATCATATCTGCCATACCTATCAAGACTACAATTGGCGCCATTGCAGATATGAGCGTTCCGATAACCATGAGTAGTATTGTCACGGCTAAAGGCATACTTTTCGCTTTACCAAAGAAATGAATTACACTTAATCCCTGAATATACATACATAATGATAACACAACTTGAAAGTTCAATACGATACTTTGGAACATAGATGGTTCACTATTTGAAGTGAACAGGAGACAGACAATCGTAATGATATAAACAATTAAGATAAACCGTGGCATTTGCCAAGCATATAACGGTCTAAAGATAGGCGTCGCCACTTTAAACTTACGTAAGATTGGGAAAGTGATTAATAAATTAAATAAGACGATAACAAAGATAGTGACGATGATATAACTTGGAAATTCCATCAACGCTTTATTTGTTAAATTATCTACCAATTGATTGTAACTTTCTATGACATTGCTACCATATTGTTGTAAATCAGACGGTTGTAGATAATTTAAGACTGATTTCATCGGTTGCACTAAAGTACTTCCAGTCGGCAAACGATGGGTCGCTTGTAAGATGAGTAGTGCAATTAAACTAAATAAACTTAAGTATGTCGTCGTAACATAGAAGATGCGTTCTTTCGTTGCACGCTCTTTTAATAACTGCCCAATGACGAAACTTGTGAGCAAGACCACAACAATAGCGCTTAACGTGGCTAAGTTGGTAAAGAGCGTCGTGAGAATAACTGTAATTAAGGCAGCTATTCCGAAACTTTCTTTCGATTTGTGCCACAAGACGATACCAGGAATGGTCGCGAAGAAACACAACACATATCCTATCAAGGGCACAAAATATGTAACTAAAGCCACAATTATAAAGGTGATAACACCGAGTATCGTCGCTTTAGGATTAACTTTAGAAAACAAATTTGCCACTCCTATACTCAATTTGACTATAATGCCTATTTTAACCTCTTTGAAAGGTTTATACAATTATTGTCAATTAAGGCATGAACGTGTCTCTCCTATTTCATGCATACCCATTCTTCGTTTAAGTTACATGTCTTAGCGTCGAACTTTAGACTTTTTCAAAAAATGATATAAATTCGGTGCCCAATCGTTGAAATTGAGTAAAAAACCATCATGACCTACGTTATCGGGCACGAAGAAGTGACGATGATATTGGAAGCGTGCCCCCATCGCTCGAACTTGGTCATCTGGATAGAGCAGATCATCGGTAAAGCCGAGGGTCAGTACTTTAGTGTCTAACTGAGCTAAGACTTCCGCCACATCGGTACGTCCACGGTCGAGGTTGTGGCTATCGAGCACATCTAGTAACGTCTTATAACAAGCCACATCGAAACTTTCTTTAAATTTATCACCTTGATGATGCTGGTAAGACACTACTTGTTCAGGAGTAAAACGCGCTTCGTAACTCTTTGAAGACCGATAAGTTAAGAAACCGAGTTGGCGTGCAATACTCAATCCTTCCTTTCCACCTAAGTGAATCGCTTGTCGTGCAATATCATTAAATGCACGACTATAAGATGAAGTCTTATCCGTCGCAGCGAGAATGACGGCTTTCTCAACTTGAAATTGATGATTATAGAGCAGTTCCTGAACTTGCATACCACCTAAAGAACCACCGATGAGGATAGCGATACGCTTAAAGCCTAATGCTTTCACGCCACGTTCAATCGCTCGGACAATATCGCGTAACGTCAGCTGTTGAGGAAAGTTAGGATCGTTGCGCGGCGAGCTCGAACCAAATGGACTACCGATGACGTTAAACGTGAGAAACTGATAATCATGAATAGGCAAATAACCCCCATCGATAATTTCACGCCACCACCCTGGTTCTTCGTCCGTTCCATATGTCAGATGGTTTCCCGTTAACGCATGACAGACGAGTACGAGTGGTTGTCCTTGATACCCTACATGCTCGTAACGTAGTTTCAAATTCTCAATTGCCTCTCCAGATTCTGTATAAAAGTTGCCTAATTCGAGTGTGTCTACAATATATTTCATCTACTACTTACCTCCTTGTTAGTGAACTTATCGCTACCCCTCCCCTACTCTGCTTTATATAGAAAAAGTCTCCTACTCGACCAAAAGTAAGAGACTCACATTACCTTATTACTCGAGTTGCATCGTTGGTTGTAGCACCGTACTGATAAAGCCGGTTGCTGAAGTTTCACAGAGCCAAATCCCTCCACTTCTCTCAATAAGTTCAATATTTGATTTAAGTTTCATTGACTAGATTAAAGTTAATTCTAATCGAATATTCCGATAATTTCAACAGTTAATATGTCGTTATGAATCCTTATTGTGTTATCTAGCTCACTGCTTCTTGGAGTAGGACGCTTAGTTTTAAGAGGTAAGTCTGACGTTTGTCTGAAGTCAGACTGACGGAAGTGTTAATATTATCCTCTCATCCCTTGCTACTGTAGTCATACAAGCCTTTCCGGTGTTAAGACTAAATTTCTACTTCGATTATCTGTTCAGCATTCACAGTATTTAATATTTTACTGAAATAGCTTTCCTTTTATCTAAAAAAGGCAATTCCCACAATGAATGAGAATTGCCTTTTCAATATATTTTATCTTAACTTGTAACACATTAAGTCGTTGATTATTTATCTAACGTAATCTTAGTCTTACCGCCCATATATGGAACAAGTGCTTCAGGAATAGTAATTGAACCATCTTCGTTTTGGTAGTTCTCAACAATTGCTGCAAATGTACGACCTACTGCAAGACCACTACCATTTAACGTATGCACAAATTCTGGTTTCGCATCTTTATCACGTTTGAAGCGGATGTTTGCACGACGCGCTTGGAAATCTGTCACGTTAGAGCAAGAGCTGATTTCCTTGTACTCATTGTAGCTTGGTAACCAAACTTCAAGGTCATATGTCTTGCTTGCGCCGAAACCAATGTCGCCTGTACATAAGTTCACACGGCGATATGGTAATTCAAGTTCTTCAAGGATTGATTCCGCATTTTGAGTTAACTCTTCAAGTGCATCCCAAGAATCTTCTGGCTTTTCGTAACGTACCATCTCTACCTTATCGAACTGGTGAAGACGGATTAAACCACGAGTGTCACGGCCTGCAGATCCAGCTTCACTTCTGAAACAAGCTGTTTGTCCTGTGAATAAAGCAGGAAGTTGATCTTTATCAAGAATTTCATTGCGGTAGAAGTTTGTGAATGGTACTTCTGCAGTTGGGATTGTGTAAAGTCCTTCTTTTTCAACTTTAAATAAATCCTCTTCAAATTTAGGAAGTTGACCTGTACCGTACATTGAATCAGCATTAACAAGTTGTGGTGCCATCATTTCAGTATAGCCTTGTTGTGTTGTATGTTTCGTAATCATGTAGTTCATCAATGCACGTTCTAATAATGCACCGTCACCAGTTAAGAAGACGAAACGCGCACCTGAAACTTTCGCTGCACGGTCGAAATCAGCCATCTTCAATTCTTCAACTAAATCCCAGTGTGGTTTCGCCTCGAAGTCAAATTCTCTTGGCGTACCCCAACGTTTAAGTTCAACGTTGTCTTCGTCAGATTCACCTTCTGGCACGTCATCGTGTATTAAGTTTGGAATGCCAGCTAATGTATCATGTAATTCTTGGTCTACGTCGTTAAGTGACGCATCGATTTCTTTAATCTTGTCACCTAATTCGCGCATTTCTTTAATAACGTCATCCGCATCTTCTTTGTTGCGTTTCTTCTCAGCAATTTCACCACTCACACGGTTACGCTCTGCTTTCATTTCCTCAGTCTTGCTGATGTATTCACGGCGTTTTTCATCTAGTTCTAAGACTTTGTCCACAACTGATGAATCCATACCACGCTTAGCAATCTTGTCTTTGACCATGTCTGGTTCTGTACGGAATAATCGAATATCTAACATCTGTCTATCTCCTTTGATATATATTTAGGTTGAAGCGCATAAAAAAGACCACATCCCCGACAAGGGACGTGGTCTCTACGCGTTGCCACCCTATTTAACAGCTTAATTTGATAAATTAAGACTGCGCTCTCACTTAAATAACGGTAATTGCCGATTGTTCACATCAGTAGGTAGATTCATATTAAGGATCATTGCCTGTTCACACCAACCACAAGCTCTCTGAAATCATCACATTAATACTACTTAGCCTACGAACAATAGTGATATTTGAATTATCTTAAATATAGCAAATTGTTTAAAAATTTTCAAGACAGTATAAGCTATTTATTTAAAATGACAAATTTCTAAACTTATTTTTCATCACTACTATAAGCGTCATTACGTAGATACTGTGCGACCGCTTCAATATCTTTATGGAATTGACGATCTTCAGTAATTGAAGGTACGATGCTACGTAACGCTTCATATTTCGCTAAAGTACGTGGTGAGAGTTTTTCGACACCTTGATGTTCTACCGCTTGTAACGCAATAATACATTCTATCGCAAGCACTCGACGCGCATTTTCCACAATTTGATAGCCATGGCGAGATGCGATTGTTCCCATCGACACGTGATCTTCTTGGTTAGCAGAAGAAGGAATAGAGTCTACGCTTGCTGGATGCGCCAACGTTTTATTCTCAGACACGAGACTCGCAGCAGCATACTGCATAATCATCGCACCGCTTTGAAGACCTGGTTCCGGACTTAAGAATGCGGGCATACCATTGTTAAGCTGTGGATTTACGAGACGTTCCAAACGACGTTCTGCCACATTCGCAAGCTCTGATACCCCAATTTTTAAGAAATCAAGAGCGAAAGCGACGGGTTGACCGTGGAAGTTTCCTCCAGAAATGACGAGTGTTTCATCATCCTCATCGAAGATCAATGGATTGTCGTTTGCCGCATTCATCTCAAATTCGAGTTTCTCTTTCACATAATTAAACACTTGGAAGCTCGCACCGTGAATTTGTGGAATACAACGTAATGTATACGCGTCTTGTACACGTAACTCAGCTTGGCGTGTCGTCAATTGAGAGCCTGCTAACCAATCTCTCATACGTTCAGCGACATCAATTTGTTCTTGGTAATTACGTGCTTTATGAACTTGCTCATTGTAAGCGTCTGTAATGCCATTGAGTGATTGATGTGTTAGCGCAGCAATCCACTCAGCTTGATAGCCTAAATCTTCCGCTTCGATATACGAAATTACCCCTTGTGCCGTCATCGCTTGTGTACCGTTAATCAGCGCTAAACCTTCTTTCGCTTGGAGTGTGTGTGGTGCACGGCCTAGCTCTTGTAACACATCTTGACTGTCACGTTCTTTCCCTTGATAAACGACTTTGCCTTCACCAATCAATGCTAATGCCAGATGTGAAAGTGGTGCTAAATCTCCTGAAGCACCGAGAGAGCCTTGTTGTGGAATAATTGGCACGATGCGGTGATTGATAAAGTAGATGAGTTGATCAATCAGCTCAACAGTCACGCCTGAATGCCCCTTCAGCAACGTGTTTAAGCGTAAGACCATCATGACTAACGCGACATTATTTGCGAATAGTTCACCCACACCACATGCATGAGAACGAATCAGATTGACTTGTAATTGATTGTACTGCTTATCATCGATACGCACATCACTAAATAAGCCGAACCCAGTAGTAATGCCGTAAATCGTTTCTTTATCTCGAATGATACGTTCCACTGTGGCACGACTGTCTTTCACACGCGACAATGCTTGCTCTGTGATTTCAACTGTATCGTTGTTAGCTAGAAAGCGTTGAATATCTCGAATCGTCAGTTGCTCACCATTTAATTGTAAAGTCATTATCCCATCTCCCTTTATATTCTCTATTTCTTTAAAAGTATACGCTTACATACCGATTGCGACAATGCTTATCACGAAGTCCGTAATATGGTATTGAATTAACATATTAACAGAATAAAGGAGGGTTGATTAGAATCAGGGTTATAGCCACCATTATTTTTACTCATTTCTATTGACGAACAAGAATACGAGGTATAGTATGTTCTATTGTATTTAGAAGATTAACGAATTAATCGACAGTAATGTCACAGAGTAAAGATAGATTTCGTGACTTGAAGTCAAAGGGAGGTTGCCAATATGCAAACTTTAACAACACCTACTATTCCACGTCGTAACCCAGAGACACATAAAGGGGACTATGGCAGAATTCTACTCATCGGTGGGAACTCTAATATGGGTGGCGCAATTATGATGGCAGCGACAGCCTGTGTGTATAGTGGAAGCGGGCTGATCACTGTAGCCACACATCCAAATAACCACGCAGCATTACACTCACGCTGTCCAGAAGCAATGGTTATTGATATTAACGACACGAAAGCACTTACGCAGCACATTGAAAGCGTAGATTGTATCCTTATTGGTCCTGGCCTTGGCTGCGACTTTAAAGGTAACAACGCAATTACGTTCTTGCTTCAGAATATCCAAGAGCATCAAACGCTCGTGATCGATGGAGATGCGATTACTATCTTCAGTAAGTTGAAACCGCAGCTTCCTAATTGCCGCATCGTCTTCACACCTCATCAGAAAGAGTGGGAACGTTTAAGTGGTATCGAAATTGCTGATCAAACACCTGAACGTAATTTGGAAGCCGCTCAGAACTTAGGTGCGACGATTGTGTTGAAACAACATGGAACTGAACTTTATTTCAAGAACGATACGTATAAATTAGATATTGGTACTCCAGCCATGGCGACAGGCGGTATGGGAGATACGCTTGCTGGTATTATCACAAGCTTCGTCGGTCAGTTTGATGATTTAGAAGAAGCGGTTAAAAGTGCTACGTATCTACACAGCTATATCGGTGAGAACTTATCGAAATCTATGTATGTTGTGCCTCCTACACAGATTATCAATCAAATTCCATATACGATGAAGGAATTAGAAGAGAAATAAGTGAAGCGCTTGTAGTAAGGAAGTTTGTCAAAAAGATAAGTATATGAGCGGGATAGTCCAATTAAGTTGAAGAAGTGAAAGAACATCTTTACTTCGACTTAAGTTGGGCGATTTCTATTTATTAAGCCATAATAAATGTAGTGTTGAATTCAATTTAGTATTTGCCGAATTTTCAGAAATAATATAATATAATATACCACTATATAACTTGAATGAAAAACTCAGAAAGGACACAACTTTATGATACAAGCAATTACACACGGTATATTACTCGCTTTGGGTCTGATCCTCCCATTAGGCGCACAGAATGTGTTTGTCTTTAACCAAGGGGCAAATCAACCTAAGTTGCGTAGAGCCCTACCAGTGATTATTACCGCCGGCCTGTGCGATACCTTTCTCATCGTTATCGCGATACTTGGTGTCTCACTGGTACTGATTTCTCTGCCTATATTGCAGCTCGTCATCTATCTGATCGGTTTCGTCTTTCTGATTTACATGGCGTGGTCATTATGGAAAGAACAACCGCCTCAATTGGAACACATTGAACCGATGAAGCCGAAGAAACAAATTGGATTTGCCTTATCCGTCTCACTCCTAAATCCACACGCAATTATGGATACAGTGGGTGTAATAGGAACGAGTGCTTCCGTTTACGATGGTGGAGAGAAGCTCGGTTTCGCACTTGCGACCATCTTTGTTTCATGGTTCTGGTTCGTCTTGCTGGCTGTCTTAGGTAAGCTGCTCGGCACAGTAGATAAGACCGGTAAATACATCGTTATGTTGAACAAACTCTCCAGTGTTATCGTCTTCGTCGTCAGCCTGATTATCTTAAAAAACATTTGGCATATTCTCTTTGGTTAGAATATGAAACAGGGCGTAAAGGTGAGGCTATCTAAGCTACTCGTAGCTCCGGCCTTTACGCTCTATTTATATGCTATTGATTATTCTTTAAAGGGAACTTTCCAATTTTTTTAAATGGAGGTGCTCCTGCTCCATTATTTGAAACTCTCAATGTTCCATCTTTATACAAGCGATAATGTGTAGCAGTAGTTTGACTATTAATCGCTGAAGCTTCAATGTAATCCCCTTTGTCAGATGTACCGATATGTTTAATTTCTCCTGTGTAGTATTTAATAATCTCTGGTGCATTGCCTTTAGTTATCTTTGAGAACTTCGGTGTTAACTTATATTGACCTTTCTGCTTATAGTTTCCATTACTATCTGCTACTTTAACCGTACCATCTTGATAAACACGTACTTTTTGATTTAGGTTATTATAGTTACTTAACACATGATAACCATCGTGATAATCCTCGCTCAGATAAGTTATCTCTTTATCGTGTAATACTTTCTGTGCTATAAACGGCGCATTTAAATCCGTCACCTGTGAATAATGTTCTTCCTCTGCATTAGCCTGACCTGCTTGCATGCCTGTAAATAATACGGCTCCAGTTAAAATTGTAGAGCCTAATACTTTTGAAACTAATTTCATAAATGTTAGTCCTCCTCAATTTTTTATGGAAGAAGCTTCTTCAAAAATAAAGTTATCATAATCTGAAAAGAATTAAAATACATTTCGTAATCTTTTTGAAATAATTTTGTTTTATTTTAGTAATATTTATGTAAAATAATAGCATTTTTTGTAAAAAATAAGACCCCCTGCATGTGCAAGGAGTCTAAATACCACGTTATGATTTAATTATTCTTCTGTCGAATCATCGTCATTTTGAATATCTTCATTCACACGATCCATGAAGTCTTGACGCAATTCTTCAGGTTCATCACTTGAGTTGATAGCGTCTGCCTCAGCTGAGTCATCAACTTCTGTATGGATTGCTTTGCCAGGTGCATCACCTTCAATGACTTGTTCTTGTTGCTCAGAACTTTCGTCATTGGAAGCTGTTTCTTCACTATCAGTATCTTCCGCTTCTTCCTCATTTACTTTAGCTACCGTAGCAACATGTTGGTTCTCACCAAGACGGATGAGTTTCACACCTTGAGCTGCACGGCCATTTTGAGAAATATCTTGGGCTTCCATACGGATAATAACACCGTGGTTAGTAACAACCATAATATCTTCGTCACCTGTCACCGTCGTAATACATACGATGTTACCATTACGTTCTGTGATAGTTGCTGTCTTGATACCCATACCACCGCGGTTAGAGAGACGGTAATCGCTAACTGGTGTACGTTTACCGAAACCTTTTTCAGTAACGACTAGCACTTCATCCTCACTATTCTCATGAGCAACGTCTAGACCTACGACCTCGTCATTCTCACGCAAGGAGATCCCTTTCACACCTGCAGCATTACGACCGAGTGGACGTAAACCACTTTCTTGGAAGCGGATTAGTGATGCATGTGCTGTACCGATGAGAATATCTTCTGTACCGTCTGTTAAACGTACCGCAATCAATTCGTCATCTTCTTTGAAACTGATCGCGATCTTACCGTTCTTATTGATGTGAGAGAAGTTGCTTAAAGCTGAACGTTTCACGATACCTCTCTTCGTCGCAAAGACTAAGAAGTGATCTTCCGTCGTTAAGTCCTTCACTGCAATCATCGTACTGATACTCTCATCATTGTCCAGCTCAATTGCGTTGATGACTGGAATACCTTTAGACTGACGGGAGAGTTCCGGCACTTCATAACCTTTCAGTTTGTAGACGCGTCCTTTATTAGTGAAGAAGAGCACGTGGTCATGTGTACTTAACGTCACGAGTTGGCTGACGAAATCTTCTTCTAATGTGTTCATACCTTGTACACCACGTCCACCGCGATGTTGCGCGCGGTATGTAGACACAGGTAGACGTTTAATGTAGTTATTATGACTTAACGTAATGACAATTTGTTCTTCAGGAATAAGGTCCTCATCTTCGATACTGTCGATGTTACCTAATTGGATTTCTGTTCTACGTTCATCGCCATAACGGTCACGAATTTCGATGAGTTCGTCACGCACAATTTGTAATAACAGTTCATCGTCAGCAAGTATTTCTTTCAACTCTTTGATGTATTGAACTAACTCGTTGTATTCAGATTCAACTTTGTCGCGTTCTAAACCTGTGAGACGGCGCAGACGCATATCGAGGATGGCTTGCGCTTGTCTATCTGAAAGTTTGAAGCGCTCTTGTAAGCTCGCCATCGCAATCTTATCTGTTTCTGACTCACGGATTATGCTGATGATTTCGTCGATGTGATCGAGCGCAATTCTCAAGCCTTCGAGGATATGTGCACGATCTTGAGCTTTACGTAAGTTGTATTCAGTACGACGTCGAACGACAACTTTTTGATGTTCTAGATATTCGACTAAAGCTTCTTTCAAGTTGATGAGCTTAGGTCGTCCGTTCACTAAAGCAATGGTATTCACACCAAATGATGTTTGAAGTGGCGTTAATTTGTATAGATTATTTAAGATAACATTTGCATTGGCATCTTTACGGATATCGATAACGACACGCACACCTGTACGTAAACTTGTTTCGTCACGTAAATCTGTAATGCCATCAACTTTTTTATCACGCGCTAATTCAGCGATCTTCTCAATCATACGTGCCTTGTTGACTTGATAAGGCACTTCTGTAACGACGATACGTTGACGGCCTCCACCACGTTCTTCAATTTCAGCGCGTGCACGCATTTGAATAGAACCACGGCCTGTTTCGTATGCGCGTCGGATACCACTTTTACCCATGATTAAACCTGCAGTAGGGAAGTCTGGACCTTGAATGTCTTCCATCAGTTCAGCTACAGTGATGTCGGGATTGTGGCTTAAACTTAAGACACCGTTAATCACTTCTGTAAGGTTGTGAGGTGGGATGTTTGTCGCCATCCCTACAGCGATACCACTTGCGCCATTGACGAGCAAGTTAGGGAAACGAGACGGTAAGACTACCGGCTCTCTTTCAGTACCGTCGTAGTTATCGATAAAATCAATCGTGTCTTTGTTGATATCACGTAACATTTCAAGCGTAATCTTAGTCATCTTCGCTTCGGTATAACGCATGGCAGCTGCGCCATCGCCATCCATTGAACCGAAGTTACCTTGACCGTCTACTAACGGGTAGCGATAACTGAAGTTCTGCGCCATTCTCACCATCGCTTCATAGATGGATGAGTCACCGTGTGGGTGGTATTTACCCATTACGTCCCCAACGATACGTGCGGACTTCTTGTATGGCTTATCAGGTGTCATACCTTGTTCATTTAACCCGTATAAGATACGTCGATGTACTGGTTTCAGACCATCACGTACATCCGGCAATGCACGTGATACGATGACACTCATCGCGTAGTCTAAGAACGATTCCCGCATTTCACTGGTAATATTACGTTCATTAATTCTTGATTCCGGTATTTCAGACATCAAGGTGCCCTCCTTCAACATTTCAATTCATGGTTCTAGAAATCTAAGTTAGCGTATACAGCATTGTCTTCGATGAACTGTCTGCGGTTCTCTACCACGTCGCCCATTAACATCTCGAAAGTTTGGTCTGCATCAATCGCATCATCGAGTGTAACTTGAAGCATTGAGCGATTGTCAGGATTCATCGTTGTCTCCCATAACTGATCTGCGTTCATTTCACCTAAACCTTTGTAGCGTGAGATAGACCACTTAGGTGTTGGATTCAATTCTGCTTTGAGATTATCGAGCTCGCGGTCATTGAAGACATAATACTTCTCTTTACCTTGTGTGAGTTTGTATAAAGGTGGTTGGGCGATGTAAACATAGCCCGCTTCAATCAACGGTCTCATGTAGCGATAGAAGAACGTGAGTAAGAGGGTACGGATGTGCGCACCGTCTACATCGGCATCAGTCATAATAATAATCTTATGATAACGTGCCTTGCTCAATTCAAATTCGCCACCGATACCTGTACCAAATGCTGTGATCATTGAACGAATTTCGTTGTTATTCAATATGCGATCAAGTCGAGATTTCTCAACGTTAAGAATCTTACCTCTTAGCGGCAGGATCGCTTGTGTCGCTGAGTCACGACCTTCTTTCGTAGACCCCCCGGCAGAGTCACCTTCGACGATGAAGATTTCACTTTCATCCGGATTCTTACTAGAACAATCCGCTAATTTACCAGGTAAGCTTGAAACTTCTAGAGCAGATTTACGACGTGTAACTTCACGTGCTTTCTTCGCTGCTACACGTGCTCTTGAAGCCATAATCCCCTTATCTACAATGACACGACCAACTTGAGGATGCTCATAAAGGAAACGCTCAAATTGTGCAGAGAATAATTTATCCACAATTTGACGTACTTCAGAGTTACCTAACTTCGTCTTCGTTTGTCCTTCGAATTGAGGATCACCATGTTTAATGGAAACGACAGCTGTTAGACCTTCTCGTGTATCTTCACCAGAAAGTTTGTCTTTATCATCTTTAATAATCTTACTTTGAAGGCCATAGCTATTTAAGATACGTGATAGCGCACGTTTAAAGCCTTCTTCATGCGTACCGCCTTCGTATGTGTGGATATTGTTGGCATAAGTAAGAAGATTCGTCGCAAAACCGCTGTTGTATTGCAATGCAATTTCTACTTCGATATCGTCTTTCGTTTGATGAATGTAGATAGGCTCATCATGTAGAGGTTCTTTATTCTCATTCAACATTTCAACATAGGACTTGATACCACCTTCATAGTGATAATTGTCCTCTCTCACTTCGTCTTCATCTCTTTCATCGCGAAGTGTAATAGAGATGCCTTTATTTAAGAATGCTAATTCCTTGATACGCTGTTGAAGCGTTTCATAATCATAAACTGTCGTTTCAGTGAAGATTTCTGGATCTGCTTTAAAACGGATTTCAGTACCTGTATTGTCATCATCCGTTTCACCCACAACTTCTAGATCGAATTGAGGGACGCCACGTTCGTATGCTTGGTGATAAATCTTATTGTCTCTATGTACGTAAACTTCTAATCTTTCAGATAAAGCGTTTACGACAGAAGATCCTACACCATGTAAACCACCAGATACTTTGTAGCCGCCGCCACCAAATTTACCGCCGGCGTGAAGCACTGTGAGGATAACTTCGACTGCAGGTCTACCCATCTTCTCTTGTGTATCTACAGGGATACCACGTCCATTATCAGTGATACGTATCCAGTTATCTTTCTCAATAATGACCTCAATTGTATCTGCATAGCCTGCTAAAGCTTCGTCGATACTGTTATCGACAATTTCCCAAACAAGGTGATGCAAACCCTTTTCTGAAGTAGATCCGATATACATACCTGGTCGTTTACGAACCGCTTCAAGTCCTTCTAATACTTGAATCTGACCAGCACCATAATTTTCCGTGTTGTTCACATCTGACAATGCTTCCACCTTCACTTTCTGTTACTTAGTAATTTCGCCTTGATTGATACGATATAATTTAGCATTACTCATAATTTCATGATCAATACCGTCCACTGATGTCGTTGTCACAAAGGTTTGAACCTTGTGTTGAATTGTGCTTAATAAATGCGATTGACGTGAATCGTCGAGTTCACTTAACACGTCGTCGAGCAAGAGAATAGGATATTCGCCCACCTCTTGTTTCATCAGTTCAATTTCTGCCAACTTAATAGATAAAGCGGTCGTACGTTGCTGCCCTTGAGAGCCATACGTTTGCGCGTCCATATCATTGACGTTGAAACCTAAATCATCTCGATGCGGGCCAAACAAGCAAACGCCGCGTTCTTTCTCACGCTCCATATTTTTATCGAGCGTCTCTAACACTTCTTCGAGCAAGACGGATTGATCTTTCGACAAGTCGTTCAACTTCAAACTGGGGAGATACTTCAAATTCAGACGTTCTCGCTCATCCGTAATACCTGAGTGAATCGGTTGAGCCAACGCTTCGAGTTCGTTAATAAAATGCGCTCTCCGCAAGGTCACTTTAAGCGCATATTCAGCAAACTGTTGATTTAAGACTTCCAGCATAGTGCTATCCGTCTTATCTCCGTATTGAAGCTGTTTAAGATAATTATTTTTTTGTTTAAGAATACGTTGGTATTGCGCTAAATCGTTGAGATACACTGCTGAAATTTGTCCGAGCTCCATGTCGATGAAGCGTCTGCGAATTTGAGGCGCTCCTTTCACGATGCTCAAATCTTCAGGTGCAAAAAGGACGACATTTAAATGACCAACATATTGCGTAAGTTTACTTTGTTCTAAGTGATTGACTTTAACTTGCTTGCCCTTCTTCGTAATCAGCATCGTCAACGGCATCTCACCATGACGATAGCTTAATCCTCCCTCTATCTTAGCATAGTCACTCTTGAAGCGAATGAGCTCTTTATCGTTAGACGTACGATGACTCTTCGCAAGTGCTAAGACGTAGATAGATTCCAACAAGTTTGTCTTTCCTTGCGCGTTCTCACCGATGAGAATATTCACCTCAGGATGACAATCAAGATAGATCGACTCGTAATTACGGTAGTTTTCAAGCTGGAGTGTATTTAATTTCATTCTTCACCTTGATAAGCAATGATGAATGAGTCAATTTCTGGAATTTCAGGTATATCAATGCGATCTTGGTGCGCCAATTTCTTACCACGACGTGTTTCCCGTTCGCCATTGAGCAAGACTTCGAAATCTTGTAAGAACCACTTTGCTTGGCCACCTGATTCGATGATGGCTTCATTCTTTAAAAATTGACCTAAAGTAATCTCGTTATCAACGACTACTGTCTCTACCAAATCAATCACTCCATTCCTTGTAGTCACTTATATATTATACCTTTTTTCACTAAAAATTTCATGCCCTAGACGGCGTAAAATCAACGAAGTTTCACGAAAATCAGAGAAATTTGCTACACTGCGTTCATTTTTTCGATTTCAGTAGCCATTTTTTAGCCAACTCATGTGGATTTTAAATACAAAAATAACCTATATTGAATTTTAAAGGGGTATTTAGAGCCAAATTATCTTTCGAGATAGATTTATCCTAGAAGAATATCTTAGCTTAAATTAAAAGGCTGAATAAGCTCTCACTTGATTTTCGAACTGTACTTCACTTATCTATTTCTTTTCTTAACGCCCTGCTATTTTTACCTGCTCACTTATATACACGTCAGATCTCGGAATTTTACTTTTAGCCTAAACAAAAAGAGGCAAGAACGGGTATACTACCTCGTCCTAACCTCGATAAGCTCATTTGAAATGGTGACATGCCTAGTAAGTTCTGATTGGCAAGATAAGTTGTGTTACTGAATCATCATCTTTCGGTTTCAAGATAAATGGTTTCATCGTACCGAAGAATTCGACTTCTACTTCGTCATTATCAATCGCTTTAAGCGCATCCATCATGTATTTAGAGTTGAAAGAGATCTTTAAGTTGCCGCCTTCAACATCGTTCGCTTCTACTTCCTCTTTTACAGTACCAATTTCAGGTGAAGTTGAAGAGAGCTCAACGATCTGATTACCTGTGCTCAATTTGATGACGTTGTTACCACCTTCGCGAGCGAGAAGTGAAGCACGATCAATCGCATGATAGAACTCACCATTGTTTAAACCTAATTTAATTTCGTAGTTCTCAGGGAACAAGCGAGATGTATCTGGATAGTGACCTTCCAATAAGCGTGAAATAAAGTTGATATGACCCACGCGGAAGAGAACTTGGTTCGATGCGAAGAAGATGTCGATTGTGTCATCACTGTCAGAAACAATCTTGTTTAATTCAGCTAAAGCTTTACCAGGAATGATGACATTCTTATCTTCAGATTCATCTTCTAATGCTAACTTGCGCACAGCTAAGCGGTGTGAATCGGTAGCAGTGCATATTAATTCATTATCTTGTATAAGCCAGTTCACACCAGTGAGTACTGGTCGTGTTTCTGAGGTGGACACTGCGAAATTTGTTTGTGCAATCACGTTCTTCAAGACTTTAACAGGAATTTGAATTGCGTCATCACGAGAAACTTGTGGTAGTAATGGATATTGATCTGGATCTAATCCACTTAAATTAAATTCCGAATGACCAGAAGTTATTAAAGTTTGGAACTGTTCGTTAGTTGATAATTTCACATCTTTACCTGGTAATTTCTTAACGATATCTACGAAGAAACGACCAGGAAGTACGACAGATCCGGCTTCTGAAATATTCACAATTTCCTCTCCATCTACTTGTTTAGGGATCGTAATTTCAATTGAGATTTCAGAGTCAGAGCCTGTAAGAATCACTTCGTCATCTTTAGCATCAATCTTGATACCTGTCAGTATAGGTAATGTAGTTCTAGGCGAAATTGCTTTAAGTGTGTCATTGAGTTGATTAATAAAGTAATCGCGTCTGATAGAGAATTCCATAATTATTCTTAACTCCTTCCAGTCGTTTATAATAATTATATAGGTTTTAAATTCGTAGTCATAGTAGTAGGCACTGTGAATTAGTGGATAACTTATGGCAAGTCTTGCGTGACAACGTTATTCACATGTGGGTAACATGTGTGTAGTGTGTACAAATTGTCCACAATATCCACATTTCGTATTTCACGATGCGCTTCTTACCACTTCAAATTATCCTCTTATTATTGCCAAATTATTATAAATTACGTACTTCTTTTTCTAGATTTTCTACTTCTTGTTTAAAAGTCGGATCGTCTTGCATATCTTTCGCAATCTTATCGTGTGCATGAATCACTGTCGTATGATCACGTCCACCGAATTCTTCACCAATTTTAGGTAAAGAGAAATCAGTTAACTCACGTGATAGATACATCGCGATTTGTCTAGGATAAGCGATGGATTTCGTCCGTTTCTTCGCGCTAAAGTCTTCGATACGCACACTGTAGTAATCTCCAACCACTTTTTGAATATCTTGAATTGTAATCTTCTTCGTCTTAGGTGTAGAGATGAGATCTTTCAACGCTGTGGCAGTAAGTTCAGTCGTGATAGGTTCGTTCTGCAATTTAGAAAAAGCATTCACTCTGTTAAGCGCACCTTCAAGTTCTCTAATGTTGGTTTGAATTTGATTTGCGATATAAGTGAGTGCTTCAGTTGGAATATCTAAGTTCTCTTCTTCCGTCTTTTTCTGCAAAATGGCCATTCGTGTTTCATAATCAGGTGGCGTAATATCAACGATGAGACCCCACTCGAAACGTGAGCGCAAGCGGTCTTCGAGTTTCGAAATTTCTTTCGGTGGTCGGTCACTAGAAATGACAATTTGTTTATTAGCTTGATGGAGTTCATTAAAAGTATGGAAGAACTCCTCTTGGGTTTGTTCTTTATTTTGAATAAATTGGATGTCATCAATTAACAAAATATCGATATTACGGTATTTTTCACGAAACTTATCAGATTCGTTCTGTCGAATCGATTGGATAAACTCGTTGGTAAACTTCTCGCTTGAAGTGTAAAGCACTTTCATTTCAGGATTTGTTTCCAATACATTATGACCAATCGCTTGCATCAAATGGGTCTTGCCTAAACCAACGCCTCCGTAGATAAAGAGCGGATTGTAAGCTTCTGCTGGTGCTTCAGCTACGGCAAGGCTTGCAGCATGTGGGAAGCGGTTACCTGGCCCAATGACAAAGGTTTCAAATGTGTTATGATCATTGAATTGTTCTTTGCCAATTGAGGCCTCGTCTACGCTATGTGCCGTTTCTTTCTGTGGAGTTGGGCTAGCAGGACCTTCGTTGGCTTTTAATTTTTCGTACTGATCTTCTGAGTAGAATGTAGGCTTTACATCTACTTCTAACGCTTGATATAGCACGTTTTGTACAACTTCTGTATATTTCTGACCTAACCAGTTTGCGACGAATTCATCGTCTGTTACTATAATGGCTTCATCTGGGGTCAGCTTTTCGAGTTGGGTATCTTTAAAAAAGGTATTAAAAGATGTAGCAGCCACATCTTCCTCAATCATGGAAAGGACTTTCTCCCAAATTTCTTGTTCTGACATAATCACTAACTCCATTTTCTTGTTATTTTTAAGTTATACACAAAACTCACAAGATATAATTTGAGAAAATCACACCTGTGAACAATTATCCACAACTTAATCACAATCAGTGGATAACTTTTCTCAGTTTCTAAGTTACTCACAAGGAATTTGAGTATAATTCTAGTAAATGATTCTAGGTGTATCAACACTTTAGATGACTTATCCACATAATTATACTTTTTCACAATCACAACTGTCAAATGCCTGTGAATAGTTCCGTAAATACTGGAAAAATCTGTGTATAACACAAGTATTATCCACAAATTGTTAGATGCTTGTTGTGTATAAAGTGGATAACTTCGGGGCTCGTGAAATTGAGTTTGGGAAATAATTTGCAAGCAATTCATCAATTATGTATAAAACTGTTATAGTACAAAATGCTACAGTTTGTAGTTTTTCAGAGGATGACGTTACACAAATAGAAAATACAGACGGCCTGTAAAAAATGATAAATCGATAAAATAGAAAGGAAAAAGTTGGAAACAGAGCCATTAAGAGAAGGTCAATGCGTACCAGTTGATTCAATAGAACGACTAAAAATCTACTTGCTTTATAAAATGCAATTTGTTATATTGTAGTAGTTGCTTGAATTATAGATGGAATTCATTAAGATTAAATCAAGACATAAACGCTTAAGAGCTTATTACAAATATCTATAGCAAAGTAGATATTGGAATCACATACGGAGGTGTATTTGAATGGTCAAACGTACTTATCAACCAAATAAACGTAAACATAGTAAAGTTCATGGTTTCAGAAAACGCATGAGCACTAAAAACGGACGTAAAGTTTTAGCGCGCCGTCGTCGTAAAGGCCGCAAAGTATTATCAGCATAAGACTGATGGATCACTGACTTATCAGTGGTCTTTTTTTTGATTAAAGTAGCTCTTTCTAGCGCTTTTATAAAAGGAAAGAAAGCTTAACGAGGTTGGAATGTCAAAAGTGATTGAAAAAACAACATCATCTCAGAATCAACCTAATAACAGTTGTATGAGTGAACCTACGAAATCATATAGATTTCAATGTCACTTCCTAGAATTAATTATCAATGACATCTCATCCTATAGTATAATTAGGTAATCAGATTCTCACGTGAATAATTAGAGTGGGAAAATACTTAGTCAGAAGAGAGAAACGGTGAAGCTTGATGGAAAAAGCATATCGGATAAAAAGGAATAAAGACTTTCAGAACATCTATCGACGTGGTAATTCAGTTGCCAACCGTCAATTTGTCGTTTACACACGCAAAGATGCTTCGCTTGAACACTTTCGACTTGGCATCAGCGTTTCAAAGAAATTAGGTAATGCCGTTCAACGTAATCGTATTAAACGTGCGATTCGTGAGAACTTTAAAGTACATAAAGATGATATCATCCCGATAGATCTCATCGTCATTGCTAGGCAACCTTCGAAACGTATGACGACATTAGAAATACAAAGTAGTCTTGAACACGTGCTTAAAATAGCTAAAGTGTTTAATAAGAAGATAAAGTAAGAGGGTAGGGGGATATTTAGACTCCCCGCATACTAACTTCAGACAAACGGAAGTCTTACCTTTGATGTAATTAAACAAGTTATTCGCATTTTGTAAGTAAAGTCACTACAATACTATAATGAAATTTTGTCTGACAAGGAGGCGAGAAAGATGATGGACCTGGATACGATAACGAGTATTTCTACTCCAATGGGAGAGGGCGCGATAGGTATCGTTCGTCTATCAGGGAATGACGCGATTCCGATAGTAGATCAATTATATAAAGGAAAGCATCGACTTGAGGATGTGGATTCTCATACGATTAACTATGGACATATCATAGATCCAGAAACACAAGAAGTAGTAGAAGAAGTCATGGTTTCAGTCTTGAGAGCACCGAAGACTTTTACACGAGAAGATATCGTCGAAATTAACTGCCACGGTGGAATATTAACGATTAACCGTGTGTTAGAACTCACAATGACACATGGTGCGCGTATGGCTGAACCAGGAGAATACACGAAACGTGCGTTCTTGAACGGTCGTATTGATTTGTCACAAGCAGAAGCGGTTATGGACTTTATCCGTTCTAAGACTAATCGCGCCTCTAAAGTAGCGATGAATCAACTTGAAGGTCGCCTCAGTGATATGATTAAGCGCCAGCGCCAGTCTATTCTCGAAATCCTTGCTCAAGTCGAGGTCAATATCGACTACCCAGAATATGATGATGCAGGAGACGCCACGACTGAATATCTATTAGAGAAGTCGAAAGAGATTCAGACGCAACTCGATCAGCTACTTCAAACGAGTACGCAAGGTAAGATTATGCGAGAAGGTCTCTCTACAGTCATCGTAGGTAAACCGAATGTCGGTAAGTCTTCTATGTTAAACAACTTGATTCAGGACAATAAAGCGATTGTTACTGAAGTGGCAGGTACGACACGTGATACGCTAGAGGAATATGTCAACGTCAGAGGGGTGCCTCTACGACTCGTTGATACAGCCGGCATACGTGATACGGAAGATATTGTTGAACGTATCGGCGTTGAGCGTTCACGTAAAGCTTTGAGTGAAGCGGATTTGATTCTCTTCGTGCTCAACTACAATGAGCCACTTTCTGAAGAGGATCGTCAACTTTACGAAGTGATTAAGAACGAAGACGCTATTGTGATTGTGAATAAAATGGACTTAGAACAGCACTTAGATTTAGATGAAGTGAGAGAAATGGTAGGCGAATTACCTCTCATTGAAACATCTATGTTGAAACAAGAAGGTATAGATGAATTAGAGATGCAAATTCGTGATTTATTCTTCGGTGGAGAGGTTCAAAATCAAGATATGACGTATCTCTCTAATTCACGACACATCTCACTCATTAAACAAGCCAGTAACGCAATTCAAGATGCGATTGATGCAGCAGAAGCAGGTGTGCCGATGGACATGGTGCAAATCGATCTAACGCGTACTTGGGAAATCTTAGGTGAAGTCATCGGTGAATCTGCAAGTGACGAACTCATCGATCAACTCTTTAGTCAATTCTGTCTCGGTAAATAAGAAGGAGGTATCAAGATGGCTCAACATTATGATGTCGTGGTCATTGGAGCAGGCCACGCAGGTATTGAAGCAGGTCTAGCTTCAGCAAGACGCGGCGCAAAGACACTTATGTTAACAATTAACTTAGACAACATTGGTTTTATGCCTTGTAACCCGTCCGTAGGGGGACCAGCGAAAGGGATTGTCGTACGTGAACTCGACGCCTTAGGTGGTCAAATGGCTAAGACCATCGACCGTACACATATTCAAATGCGTATGCTCAATACAGGGAAAGGTCCAGCTGTGCGAGCATTACGTGCACAAGCAGACAAAGTACTTTATCAACAAGAGATGAAGCGTGTCCTTGAAGATCAAGATAATCTCACAGTCATGCAAGGTATGGTAGATGACCTCATCGTAGAAGATGACGAAATTAAAGGTGTACGTACGAATATCGGTACAGAATATTTAGCACAAGCTGTAGTCATTACGACAGGTACATTCTTACGCGGTGAAATTATCTTAGGTGAAGTGAAATATTCTAGTGGTCCAAACCATCAATTACCATCTGTTTCACTTGCAGATAACTTGAGAGATCTTGGTTTCGAAACAGTAAGATTCAAGACGGGTACACCACCACGTGTCAATTCCAAAACGATCGATTACGATAAGACAGAAATTCAACCAGGTGACGATGTCGGTCGTGCTTTCAGTTACGAAACGACGGAATACATTTTAGACCAACTTCCATGTTGGCTCACTTACACAAATGGTGATACGCATAAAGTCATTGACGATAATTTACATTTATCACCGATGTATTCAGGTATGATCAAAGGTACAGGTCCGCGTTATTGCCCATCTATTGAAGATAAGTTTGTGCGTTTTAACGATAAACCACGTCATCAATTGTTCTTAGAGCCTGAGGGACGTTCTACGAATGAAGTATACGTGCAAGGTTTATCTACAAGCTTGCCAGAAGATGTGCAACGTCAAATGCTTACAACGATTCCAGGGCTTGAGCATTCAGACATGATGCGTGCAGGTTATGCGATCGAGTATGATGCGCTTGTGCCTACGCAACTGTGGCCTACGTTAGAGACGAAGAAGATTAAGAACCTCTACACAGCTGGCCAAATCAACGGTACATCTGGTTATGAAGAAGCGGCCGGACAAGGTATCATGGCAGGTATCAATGCTGCAGGACGCGTCTTGGGTCAAGATGAGAAGATCTTAAGCCGTTCTGATGCTTACATTGGTGTACTTATTGATGACCTCGTGACGAAAGGTACGAACGAACCGTATCGTTTATTAACATCTAGAGCGGAATACCGTCTATTGTTACGTCATGATAACGCCGATTTACGTTTAACAGATCTCGGTCACGAATTAGGTCTGATCTCAGATGAACGTTACCAACGTTTTAATGAAAAACGTGAAATGATTAAAGCAGAACAAGAACGTTTAGGCCAAATCCGTATCAAGCCGAAAGAACGTGTTCAAGAGATTATTGAAGCGCACGGTGGTTCTAAGTTGAAAGACGGCGTGCTTGCGATTGATTTACTTCGTCGTCCAGAAATGTCTTACGATATTATCTTAGAGATGTTAGAGGAAGAACATCGACTACCGGCAGAAGTAGAAGAACAAGTGGAAATTCAAACGAAATATGAAGGTTATATCAATAAATCACTACAACAAGTAGAAAAAGTTAAACGAATGGAAGCGAAGAAGATCCCTGAAGATCTTGACTACAGTAAAGTGGATAGTCTTGCTTCAGAAGCGCGTGAGAAGTTGGCAGAAGTGAAGCCGCTTAACATCGCTCAAGCTTCTCGTATCGCAGGTGTCAACCCAGCTGACATCTCTATCCTGCTCGTTTATCTTGAACAAGGACATATTCAGAGGGTGAATCAATAACATGAGTGTAGAATGGCTAACACGAGCTTTGAAAGAACATGATATTGAGTTAACTGAACAGCAACAAGACCAATTTAAGCAGTATTATGAGATGCTCGTTGAATGGAATGAGAAGATGAATTTGACGAGTATTACAGAAGAGTCAGAAGTGTATTTAAAGCACTTCTATGACTCGATTTCGCCGAGTTTCTTTGAAGACTTCAATCAACCATTAACGATTTGCGATGTCGGAGCAGGCGCAGGATTTCCGAGTATCCCGTTGAAAATTGTGTTCCCAGAGTTGAAAGTCACGATTGTAGATTCATTGAATAAACGCATTCAATTTCTCAACCAACTTGCGGATCAGCTAGGCCTCACAGGCGTTAGCTTTGTGCATGATAGAGCAGAATTTTACGGTAAGGGAGACTACCGGGAGTCTTACGATATCGTGACAGCACGTGCTGTTGCGCGATTATCCGTATTGAGTGAATTGTGCTTACCTTTAGTTAAAAAGGGTGGTAAATTTATCGCGATGAAAGCATCGAAAGCGGAAGAAGAACTTGAAGACGCGCGTTTCGCCATAGGTATCCTAGGCGGTAAGTTCATCTCGCTCGAAACATTTGAGTTACCTGAAGAAGCGGGTAAAAGAGAAATGGTAATGATTGAAAAGAGAAGCAAGACGCCGAAGAAATATCCACGTAAACCAGGTAAGCCGAATAAATCTCCTTTAGTTGAATAATAAGCACGGAACAAATCATTTAGAGGGAGCGCAGAGTAATGAAGAAACCTTTTTCTAAGTTATTTGGTTTAAAAAATAAAGATGAAATCATGAATGATATAGAGGAAGATAAGAATAGTCAGGTCGAAGCGGTGCCAATCGAACGTATCGTTCCCAATCGCTACCAGCCGAGACAAGTCTTCGAGCCTGCAAAGATTAGTGAACTCGCCGAATCGATTGAAGAACATGGCTTGTTACAACCTATAGTTGTCAGACCGATTGAAGAAGGCATGTACGAAATCATTGCAGGAGAACGTCGCTTTCGTGCGTTGTCTTCTCTCCATTATAAATATGCCGATGTGATTATTCGTCAACTCAATGATGAGGAAACAGCTGTGGTGGCGCTCATCGAGAATATTCAACGGGAGAATCTGTCGGTGGTTGAAGAAGCCGAAGCGTACAAGAAGTTATTAGATATTGGCGATACGACGCAAGGTGAACTCGCGAAGAGTGTAGGTAAAAGTCAAAGCTTTATCGCGAATAAGTTGCGCTTACTCAAACTTGCTCCCAAAGTGCTTACGAAATTGCGTGAAGGTAAGATTACTGAGCGTCATGCTCGTGCATTATTGAGCTTATCGCATGATGAACAAGAATCTCTTCTTGAATTGATTATTGCTCAGAAGTTAAATGTGAAACAAACAGAAGCGCGTGTGAAGAACTTTACTGCTCCTGAAAAAGTGAAAGCGCAAACGTTCGGTTTCACGAAAGATTTAACACAGGCTAAAGAGAAGGTCGGAGAAAGTATCGCTCACATTGAAGATAGTGGTGTGCATGTGGAACGTCAGAATAGAGAGACGGACGATTATTATGAAATCAAGATTAAGTTATATAAACGATAATTGCGCGTGTAGTGGCGCCCTTGCAAGTTAAATTCGACTTGTGGGGGTGCTTATTTTATTGGATTGAAAGTGGCATGGTAAGAGATGAGTGAAATTGTCGTTAATCGCAAATTGATGTTTCACGTCAAACAGATAAGCAGGAGCTCGAAAATGCGAGGCTTAACCCTCCTGCATTTTACGCAACAACTACCCTTTGGCATGCATCTCAACAACAGAATGTGATAGATTTAAAGCAATTACATTAATGATTAGGGGAGGAATTGAGATGGCACAACGTGATTTACCGACATTAAAATACGAAGGTGATGCGACACATGCGGTTCCGCTACTCGCACATGAGAAAGGGCTTCAAACCGTTACAGCAGAGCCGTGGGTCAAGATTTCAGATGAGGGCTTACAACTAGAGGGACTATGCTTTGATAGAGAACATAACTTGTTCTTATGCGAGGTCTTTGGGGGTAAAATCTTCAAAGTGACGCTACCGGAAAAAGAAGTTGAGCACGTCTTTACTTCTGAAAAAGAAAATCCAGCTTCAGTTAAAATTCACAAAGATGGACGTTTATTCTTATCATGTTTAGGGGACTTTATAGATTCCGGAAGCATCGTAGTGACACAAACAGATGGCTCAGCGTTAGAAGAAATCATTTCTGAAATTAACACAGAATATTGCGTAGATGATTTAGTATTTGATAGCAAAGGTGGCTTCTACTTCACAGACTTCCGCGGCTATTCAACGAACCCACTTGGCGGTGTTTACTACGTGGATCCAGATTATCAGACAGTGACGCCGATCATTCAGAATACAGCCGTAGCAAACGGCGTCGCATTGAGTACCGACGAAAGCATCTTATGGGTGACTGAAACGAACGCGAACCGTTTACATCGTATTGAACTCTTAGAAGATGGTAAGACGATTGCGCCATTTGGTGCGAAGATTCCGTATTACTTCACGGGTCATGAAGGTCCGGACTCTTGCTGTATCGATAGCGACGACAACCTTTATGTTGCGATGTATGGTCAAGGTCGTGTACTCGTCTTTAACAAATATGGTCATCCAATCGGCCAAATCTTACTTCCTGGTAGAGAGAAAGGACATATGCTCCGTTCTACACATCCTGCTTTCATCCCAGGCACAGATCAATTGATTATTTGTTCAAATGATATGGATAATGACGGTGCTTCATGGCTCTTTACAGCTCGCGGTTTTGCTAAAGGTCACAACAGTTATCAGTTTCATTAAGTAGTAGTAGGTAAAAGTAGGGCGTTTGTGAGATTGATAGCGCGAATATTTTAAGATTGAGTGTAAGACATAAAAGGGAAAATAACATATGAAGTGAATGAAAATCTAAGTTAGTTGAAACTGAAAGTGAAAAATTCATCACTGACACTTCGAGAGTATTGAAATTTTGATATCTTTCGTTAACATTCAATTAAACAATCACGGATAAGTAGAACATATAAGATATTTTTCTCCAGTTGAAAATTAGGGAAATCCCTATAAAAGTAAGAAAAATTACTATATCAAACAATAGGGATTGTCCTATATTTAAAGCGTTCACATAATATTCAAGAAGATATAAATTTATTGCAATAAATAATATCTTATAATTGTAATTGAACGAAGTTAGGCAGATAATGAAAGTACAAAGTTAATAAGTGGAGGGAACTTAATATGTTAACTGAATCAGAAATTCAAACAATTAAAGATACGGTACCATTATTACAAGATAAAGGGACTGAAATCACTTCAATATTTTACCCTAAAATGTTCAACAACCATCCAGAACTTCTCAATATGTTTAACCAAACTAACCAGAAAAAAGGTATGCAATCAACTGCACTTGCTCAAGCAGTATTAGCTGCAGCGATGAACATCGAGAACCTAGGTGCCATTGCTCCAGCGATCATGCCTGTTGCATACAAACACTGTGCACTTCAAGTATATCCTGAACATTATCCAATTGTTGGGGAGAACTTACTCGCTGCCATCCAAGATGTGACAGGACTTTCTGAAGACGACCCAGTCATTCAAACTTGGGCGAAAGCTTACGGCGAAATTGCAGATGTATTCATCAAACTTGAAAAAGAAGTTTATGACGAAATGATGTGGATGGGCTTCAAACCATTCAAGATTACTAAAATTACTCAAGAAACACCAGATATTAAATCATTTACTGTTGAAACAAATGACTATGATTTAAGCCAATATAAACCTGGTCAATATATCACTGTTGACGTAACAAGCGACAAACTTCCTTACCGCGCTAAACGTCACTATTCAATCGTAAGCGGTGACGAACATCACCTTACATTCGGTGTACGCCGTGATGTTGTTGATGGTCACGAAGGTGAAGTTTCTACAATCTTACACGATGAATTATCCGAAGGCGACACAATCAACTTATCAGCGCCTGTAGGTGGATTCTTACTCAATAACTTAGAACAACCACAACTCTTCATCGGTTCTGGTGTCGGTATCACACCACTCGTTTCTATGTTTGATGCTGCATCTAAAGAAGGTAGCCAATCTCAAATGATTCAAGTTGCACCTTCTGAAGATCAAGTTCCATTCAAAGAAATGATTGAAGAAATCACACAACGTGATAACGCAAACTTACACCTACATCTTAAAGATTCTGAAGGCTATTTAGAAAAAGATGAATTAACTCAATATCTATCTGAAAGCCCAGAAATCTACATTTGTGGTGGTACTTCATTCTTAAACTCAATTATGGAAGCTCTTAAAGAACTTGAATACGACATGTCTAAAGTACACTACGAAGTATTCGTTCCACGTTTAAGTGTTGAAGTTTAATCGCATATTTTAAACGCTCAAGTTCATTGAGCACACTTGGCACTATCATCGAAGGTGCTGAAATTAAATAAGAATCTCGAGCATGAGATATACGAGGAGAATGAGCAATCGTTAGGGTTACTCATTCTTCTCTTTTTTTATGAATAATGAAGCGGTTGATATCGGAAAAATGCCTTATTGAGAGTGAAAACGTTTTATAAAGCATATATCTTGTGGAATCGATTCGTGTTCGTCATCATATATTTATATATCAACTTCTTAGGGTATAATATAGCATCTGTATATCAAGAAGTCGGCGTGAACTAAAAGTGTAAAACAAACCATAAACATAAAAATTGCATAAGTTTACGGTAAACGCGTAGAATGAAAAAGTTGGTTTTTACTAGACAAGAGAGAAAAACAGATATATTAAGTGCTAAGACGTCTACGTATACAACCTTACCTAAATGAACAGGTCTAACAAAAATGATTGATAGTCTTAGTCGCGTTTTGAGAAAAAGTCAAGAAGAAAGAAGGGTTATATGTGGCGGACAATTCAACTTCAAGTATGAAACAGAACATCCCATTGTTTATCGTCTTACTCTCAGGGGCGTTTATCACAATCTTAAACCAAACGCTTCTCGGTACAGCACTCCCGCCAATCATGAAAGATTTAAAGGTAGATGAAAACACAGCCCAATGGCTACAATCTATCTTCATGCTCGTCAACGGTATAATGATTCCAGTTACAGCGTTCTTAATTGAGCGTTTCACATCACGACAACTCTTCCTATCAGCAATGGCCATCTTTGCGGTAGGTACGGTCTTCTGTGCAGTGGCACCTGAATTTACAACGATACTTATCGGTCGTATCTTACAAGCGGCTGGTGCAGGTATCATGATGCCACTCATGCAAACGTTACTCTTTATGTTGTTCCCTAAAGATAAACGCGGAACAGCGATGGGCTTATTTGGTTTAATCATCGCCTTTGCGCCAGCGATTGGTCCGACGTTATCAGGTATTCTTGTCGAACATCTTACATGGAGAAGTATCTTCTACATTATCTTACCAATCGCAGTGATCAACATTATCACAGCATATTTCTTATTACGTAACGTGACTGAGTTGAAACATCCGAAACTCGATAAACTCTCAGTTGTGTTATCTACACTCGGTTTCGGTGGCTTGTTATATAGCTTCAGTAGTGTTAGTGGTGCAGGTTGGCTCAGCGTCCAATTTATCCTACCACTTATTGTCGGTGTGGTTGCGCTTTACATCTTCATCACACGTCAGCTTAAGCTCAAACAACCGATGTTGGAATTCCGCGTCTTTCAACATAGTATCTTCACACTCGGTACCATCATGAGTATGATTGTGTTTGGTGTCATGATTTCAACGAACGTCATTCTGCCACTTTATATGCAGAACATGTTACAGTTCAGTGCGCTTGAATCGGGTCTCGCTCTCTTACCAGGCGCTGTGATTATGGGTGCGATGAACCCGCTCACAGGTTATATGTTTGATAAGTTTGGTGGAAAATGGCTAGCAAGAGTTGGACTATTTATCTTATTCGCTTCAAGTATGGCGTTTATTAACTTAGATAGTCATACAAGTTTTGCTTACCTAGCGACGATGAACGCGGTTCGAATGGTTTCTATCGCAATGGTTATGATGCCGATGACTACACTATCTATCAACCAATTACCAAATGAACTCATCCCACACGGTACTGCGATGAACAACACCTTTAGACAAATGGCCGGTGCGATCGGTACAGCTGTCTTTATTACGATTATGTCAGTCGGTGCTGATCCATCACGTGGTATGGACGGCGTTATCCACGGTGTTAACATGTCTTTCCTTGCGTCAGTCGCATTAGCAGGTATTGCTTTCTTAATGTCATTTAAGTTAAAAGATGAGAATGACGATGGAAAACGTACACGTCGTAAATATGCTAATTAATGGCAAGTGAGGGAAGTCTACCCGCAGTATAAAAGTAATTAATTGAGCAATAGGAAACGAAAAAGATTGAATAATTGAAGTGCAGAAAAGTCGCTCTAGCAACCTCATGTTGGAGCGACTTTTTAATATTTAGAGATAATGCGTGTGCTTTGAAGATGCTATTTAGATTTAAAGCCATTAATAATAATACTTAAGTATTAAATTGAACTTTCTAGTAATCCTAAGATTATGTGTTGGTGAAAAGATAATACATTCAGTGATGAATAGTTTTACTACCAAACGCCACTACCATGGCTCATCATAGCGAAAAGAGAATTGAACGTGTATCATATGAATTAAGAATTATGATGAAAAGTCGAGGTCAAAGGAGTCTATCTCATGAAGATATTAATCATTGAAGATGATTTGGTTATCGCAGAAAGTTTACAAGCTGAACTCAATAAATGGCACTACGAGGTTGATATTGCGCGAGATTTCAGTGCGATTATGGAAGAATTTGAACAAAGTAATCCACATCTTATCTTATTAGATATTAAATTACCATCATTCAACGGTTTTCATTGGTGCCAAGAGATACGACGTCACTCTAACGTGCCAATTATCTTTATTAGCTCGCGTACGGATAATATGGATCAAATTATGGCAATTCAAATGGGCGGCGATGATTTTATTGAGAAACCGTTTGATATGTCATTAACGATAGCTAAGATTCAAGCTCTGATGCGACGCACGTACAACTTCACAGTAGACCACAATCGTCTTGAAGTGCAGAACTGTCAACTACTGATAGATGAAGCGAAGTTGAGCTATCAAGGGCAATCTGAGAAATTATCCTTTACTGAGCTACAAATTATGCAGTCATTATTTCAAAATGAAGGAAAGTATGTGAGTAAGACAGATTTAATTGAAAAATGTTGGGAATCTGAACATTTTATCGATGATAATACGCTAGCAGTCAATATGACTCGCATTCGCAAGAAACTACAAAATATCGGCTTACCTCATTTTATTGAAACGAAGAAAAATGTAGGCTATCGGGTAAATTAAGAGGTGAAAGAGGATGAATTTCTTAAAAACTATCAGTAATGAAGCACTGATTATTTTACTGATATTAGTGCTATTCTTATTCATATTCTTTGTCTTTTCATTACCTCTGACGCCATTTCTGTTAGCTTTAGCGATTATCGTCTTTGTCTTCGCTATTTATGCATTTTACCGTTATATCAGCTATCAAAAGCATCAGCGTCTTGAGGAACAAGTAGAAGAGTTAGAGCAAAGTCTGCATAATGTACGAAATGAACAAATTGAATATAAGAAGGAAGTAGAAGCTTACTTTCTGACATGGGTGCATCAGATGAAGACGCCTATTACTGCATCTAAACTTCTGCTCGCTAGAAATGAAGAGGGCATGGTGAATCAACTGAGACAAGAAATACTTCAAATTGACAACTATTCCAACTTGGCTTTAAGTTATTTGAAATTATTGAATCATAATACGGATATGGTGCTCGCACCTGTCACGATTGATGAGTTGATTCGTCCGCTTATTAAGAAATATTCAATTCAATTTATAGAGAATCAAACGAAGATCCACTATGAGAAATCAACTGCTAAAGTAATTACTGATGCACGTTGGTGTTCTATTATGATTGAACAACTCTTGAATAATGCTTTAAAGTACGCGCGAGGACAAGATATTTGGATTAATTATAATGAGAATGAACAGAAACTTGAAATAAGAGACAATGGTATTGGAATTAGTCGTGCAGATTTGCCAAAAATCTTTGACCAAGGTTATTCAGGATACAATGGCCGTTTACATGAAAAATCAAGTGGAATTGGATTGTTTATTGTGAAGCGAGTTTCCAAGCACTTGAATCATTCTGTAGAGGTAGAATCTGAACTAGGTGAGGGTGCACGATTTACTATTCAAATTCCTAATAGCGGCACAGAAAGAGAATAACAAGAAAGAAGCGACTACACTTATAAGAAAGAGAGAGAAGTGTAGTCGCTAGACAAAAGATTTATGCTATTTTGTGAGTCCAAAAGAGCAAGTTGAGCTCACTGTTCAGAGATTTTTGATTGTTAGAGATTGATTCCTGCATCTTAGAAGTGTGTTTAGCCATTGGTCTTAAATTTAAACTTTCACTTAAAAATAGAATTTATAATGTAATGTCAAAACAGATTTATATAATTAAATGTGCAAAGTATTTCTAATCACTAAAGCGTAAGTTTCAAATTTTTATAATAGCTAATAACGATAAGCATTCGAATCCCATAAACTTAACCCTATTTCATTTAATTTAGAAAAGGTAAAGTTTGTACTCACACAAAAATTCTGACTTTTATTTAAGGCCTCTTCCTTTGGACACTCTTATCATATAACATTTTTGTAATTTCGGATATAGTCAATTTTATACTATTTTTATACTTCAATTGTATACTACTTAAATAATTTAATAGATTTTGATAAATGAGTTAAAATTTGAATGGTTAAAATAAGATAAATGGTGTTGGACAAGAATACTTGCAATTGTCATTAAAATCTTAACGATCTCAAACACTAACTATAACCATATAATTTTACTGACTTCGACTTCCTAATTTCCAACTTTACGTCAAAAAAATCACCCTACAAGCGACCGAACTTGTAGAGTGATTCCTATTCTGATCTATCTTATTTCCCTGTCCCAATTTTCACCATTAAATCAATACACATCACGTTGATAACGCTGCTCTTTACGCATTTGCGTGACATATTTCTCGGCATCTTTCTCAGAGAAATGACCTTCTTTCTGTAATACCTCAATCAATGCATCATGCACACCTGTAGCCATTTGATCTTTATCGCCACAAACGAAGAGTGCTGCGCCGTTAATAATCCAATTATAAATCGTTTCGCTATTCTCTAATAAACGATGTTGAACATAAACTTTCTCGTCTGTATCACGTGAAAAGGCTAAATCTAACTTACTTAAATAACCTTGTTCACGCCAACTTTCTAATTCTTCCTCATAAAGATAATCTGTTGCTTTGTATTGATTGCCAAAGATCAGCCAGCTATCTTTCTTCAACTCTCGTTCTTCTGCTTCTTGTAAATAAGCACGATAAGGTGCAATTCCTGTACCCGCGCCAATCATAATAATCGGCGTGTCATCTTCAAATGGGAATTTGAAGTTCGGGTTTTTACGGAAATAAATTGGAATGTGATCGCCGGGTTGTAAACGATCGGCAATTTGTACTGAACAAACACCTTCTCTAGAGCGACCATGGGCTTCATAACGAACTGCACTCACTGTAATATGAACCTCATTTGGCGTCTTCTGATTACTACTTGAAATAGAATACTCACGTGGCGGAAGTTTACGTAACAATTGTTGCAACATTTCAGGCTGCAATTGTTGAGGCGGATAATCCGTGAGTAAGTCGATTAAATCTCTGCCATATGCGTAAGATTTCGCCCAACCGTCATCTAGTAAGTGCTCAGATAAATCTGCGTTATCAAACATATCTCCGGCAGTCGTGAGCAGAGTAGGTGTTAATTTCGTAATTTCGAAATGATAAATCAAGGCTTCTCTAAGTGTAGCTGTCTCACCTTCGTGATTCACTGGTACTTCTACATCTTGTTCCCAACCGAGTTGCGCAATCAGTTCGTCCACGAGTTCAGGATTATTGGCAGGAATGATAGTTAAGATATCGCCAGGTTCGTATTGGGTTTGATTCCCGTCAATTTGCAACTCTAAATGGTGTACTTCCTTGTTAGATTCAGGTTGTGTTAATACTTCGTTCTTGAGCACTGTGGACTGGAATGGATTAGCTTTCGTATATTGTTCAGACGGTGTGGCAACATCGCCACGTGTCACTGAATCTTCTGGAGCTTGAGTGATGACACAAGCTGAACCGTTGGGGTCATGTACAGCCTCATTTGCTGTGTTGGTTGAAGCCGCTTCATTTTTATCATTAGCTGTCGCATCAGTCGTAGCCGTCTCCTTTGATTTACCCACACTTTCATTGTCAGTGGACTCGTCCGCAACATTCTCATCAGTTTTATCAGCAGAATCCGCATCATTAGCCGTCTTATCGCTATCTACGGGATCAATCGCGTTGAGTACTTCAAGCATTTTATCCATCCACTGTTCTGCCGTTTCTTCAAAGTCGAAATCGCAATCTACACGAGGAGCGATGCGGTTACCGCCTAACTCTCCAAGAATGTGGTCGAAATCTTTACCTGCCTGACAGAAATTATCGAAGTCTTGGTCACCTAGTGCGAGCACTGCAAAGTCCACAGCTTCCATGCTTGGTGCATCATCGCCGTGCAAGTATTCGTATGTGTCCAACGCATTGATTGGTGGTTCACCTACACCTTGCGTAGAACAGATGACGAATAAGGGGGAAGTCTGCGGGAGGTCTTCCGTAGTGAACTCGTCCATCTCATAGAGTTCAGTATTAAAGTCATGGGCTTGTAATTTCTCTTCAAAGTCCTCCGCTACACATTCCGCGTTCCCTGTTTCTGTACCGAAGAGGATGGTAATCTTCTCAGGACGCTCTGAAAGTGAGCTGTGACGCTCACTTGCGCCTTCGCTCGCTTCTGCTACCTCTTCTTTCGCATCCTCGTTTGAGGTCTCACTCGCTTCGTTGGCCGTCTCAGTTTGGGCTTGTTGTTGCGTTGCATGGTCCTCTTCCACTTGGTCTTTTTCGGACTGGCTCAAGAGATAGCCACTTAACCAATTCTCCTGTTCAGGCGTGAGTGTAGGTAATATTTTATTTAAAAGCGTAAGTTGTTCTTCGCTAAAGGGACTATTCGTTGAATTGAGTTGCAATCCATATCACCTCTCATTGCTATTGTAATCCTATGATTGAGTGGGTTAAACTAATTCGTTCGCGTTCGATTGTAATTCGTTATATGTACTATCAGTATACATGATTTAGTGATTGAGTTGGTTAGGTTAAAAGGAGTTGAAGTGTCGTTGAGATATTTTATTCGCCTCACTTAATGATTTTTATAAAATGCAAACCCGCTCGATCTAACCCACATCATAGAGAAAGGCTTAGACGCGACTGCTATACGCACGTTTAAGCCTAAGCCTCATCTCGTATACTATTCTTTAATCGCAAAGGCGCGGACTGGGAAGCCTGGCGCATCTTTCGGCTTCGGACTGATCGTGTAAATAATAGCTCCACGTGTAGGGAGTTGATCTAAGTTCGTTAACAGTTCGACTTGGAATGTATCTTGACCGAGTACATAACGCTCACCAACGATATCGCCATTGCGAGCAGTATCGACAGAAGCGTCAGTATCAAACGTTTCATGGCCGATTGCTTTGACCCCGCGTTCTTCAAGGAGGAACTTCAACGCATCGAGTCCCCAACCAGGCAAGTGTTGATTACCATCCTCATCTTTATTCTCAAACGCTTCAGTATCCGGCCAACGTTTAGACCAATCTGTGCGCAAAGCTACGAACGTGCCACTTTCAATCGCACCGTGTTTAGACTCCCATTCGAGTAAATGGTCACGCGTGAGCACGAAATCAGCATCCTCTTGCGCTTCTTTAGCGTAATCTAAGACGATGAGCGGCAAGACGAGTTCCTTTAAATCAAGGTCGTTTAAATAGCGTTTATTTTCGACGAAATGAATAGGCGCATCAATATGTGTACCGTACTGAGTAACGATATTCCAACGTTGCACGAAGAAGCCATGTTCTGGCACTGTGAATAGCGTTGACACTTCTGCCTTTTCAAAGTCGCTAAAGCGTGGAATCTCCTCGTCAAATGTGTGGGTTAAATCGACCCACGTGGCAGATTTCAGTTGTTCAAGTTGTTTCCAAAGTGGATAGCTCATGTGTATCACCTTTCTTGTATTAAAATGTGTAAATAATTACTGATAGGGCGTTTCTTATCTAATCGTTGAATGTAGAGATGGTGAGGATTCATGAAACATTTTAACGATCACAAATCCTCATCAAACTTGAAGCGCGGATTCACTCCATCTCAATCAAGACGTCTTCTCTAAATTATCTTCACGTAAATGACGTACTGCCTCTACTAGCACACTCAAGGCTGCTTTCACTTCTTCTTCCTTACGTGTCTTCAAGCCACAGTCCGGGTTCACCCAGAACAATGAACGGTCAATATTCTGTAAAGCACGCGTAATCGCCGTCGTAATTTCACTTTCTTTAGGAATACGTGGACTATGAATGTCATACACGCCCAGTCCAATTCCTAAATCATACGTAATATCTTCAAAGTCTTTGATTAAATCTCCATGACTACGTGACGTTTCAATAGAAATTACATCTGCATCTAGCTCGCGAATGGCGTGAATAATTTGTCCAAATTGAGAATAGCACATATGCGTATGAATTTGTGTCGCATCTGCCACTGATGATGTCGCTAAACGGAAGGAATGGACAGCTTTCTGTAAGTAATCTTCATGATATTCAGAACGGAGCGGTAAACCTTCACGCAAAGCAGGTTCATCGACTTGTATAATACGTATACCCGCTTCTTCTAATGCGAGCACTTCCTCATTTATCGCGAACGCAATTTGATCTTGTACACGTGAACGAGGAATGTCTACGCGTTCAAATGACCAGTTCAAGATAGTCACCGGCCCTGTTAACATACCTTTGACCGGGTGAGTAGTGAGACTTTGCGCATACTTCGTTTCAGCCACCGTAATCGGCTCAGTCCATTTCACGTCACCATAGATGATAGGTGGTTTCACAGCACGAGATCCGTAAGATTGCACCCAACCGTATTTCGTTACGAGGAAGCCTTGAAGACGCTCACCGAAGTATTCCACCATGTCGTTACGTTCGAACTCACCGTGGACGAAGACGTCGAGTCCGATATCTTCTTGAATGCGAATCCAGCGCGCGATTTCTTGTTCTAAGAACGTACGATATTCTGCGTCGGAAATGCGCTGATTCTTCCAATTCGCCCGTTGTTTACGCACCTCAGTGGATTGAGGGAATGAGCCAATCGTAGTCGTAGGTAGATCCGGCAATTGTAAGTGTTCTTGTTGTGCGAGACGACGTGTCTCAAATGGAGATTGGCGCGTCGTGCGTACAGCATCGAAATCGTACTCCGCATTTTTGAAATCTTGTTGGTTAAAGCGTTCATAACGCGCTTGTAATGTGTTGAACTTGTCCGCGTCGTTATCGTTGAAGAGGCGTTTTAATGCGTCTAGTTCATCGAGTTTTTCCGTCGCGAAGCTTAAGCCTTCTGCGATATCTTCTTCGAGCTGTTCATCATCGAGTGATACAGGCACGTGTAAAAGGGAAGACGACGGCTGAATCACGAGTTCGTCTGTATAGTCTAGCAATGTCTCAATCAAGTGCTTTTTATCCTCTAAATCTGCAGCCCACACGTTGCGACCGTCAATAATTCCGGCATAAATCGCTTTCTCTTTATCGAGATAACCAGACTGGATTTGCGCTAAGTTGTAGCCATGGTCGTGTACAAAGTCTAAGCCATAACCTTTCACTGGTAAGGTGTTCAGAAATTCGATGTTTGCGCGTTCAAAGTACGTTTGAATGACGAGTTTGTCGCCTAACCCTGCTTCAGCAAATTCATCATATGCACGTTTAGTTATCGTCTCGTATTTGGCACTATCGTCTGTCACGAGAATAGGTTCATCGATTTGAATGTAAGGCGCACCTGCTTCAACGAGTTCTGTTAATACTTGTCGGTACAACGGAAGTAACGTGTCCACTTTCTCTTCAAATGACTGCGCACCACCTTTTGATAATGCGACAAACGTAATAGGACCGAGAATCACAGGATGCGCCTCGACGTTAAGAGATTGCGCAAATTCATACCGCTCGAGCAATGTATTGTGCGTCACTTGCGGCTCGACGTTGTCCCACTCTGGAACGATGTAGTGGTAGTTCGTGTTAAACCACTTGATCAAAGCGCTTGCGACGTGTTCTTTATTACCACGTGCGATGTCGAAGAGTAAATCCGTATCGACTGGGCGACTTTGGAAACGTTCAGGAATAATGTTGAAGAGCAGAGATGTATCTAACACGTGATCATAGAGTGAGAAGTCTCCTACAGGAATGCTGTCGAGATGATAGTGTTTCTGCAGTAAGAGGTTCTCCTTGTGTAACGCATTCAACTGTTCATGCAGTTCCTCGAGTGTAATGCGTTCTGCCCAGTAACTTTCAATGGCTTTCTTCCATTCTCTCTTTCTACCTAGTCTTGGGAATCCTAAATTTGATGTTGTAATTGTCATAATAATGCCTCCTGTTTCGTTGAAGTGATGGTTTGTGAATACTGTGCGAGTTCAATGGTCAAGTCCACGCGTTGAAATGGTGTGATGAGATATAGGCCATTGAAGTAGCGATGGACAGTCTCAATCAATGCTTTCGAGAGTTTGAGACTTAATGCTTTCGTCTGTGCTGCGTCGTCTTTTACCGCTTCAAACTGCTCCAAAATGTCGTCGGAGAGTGTAATGCCTGGGACTTCATTGTGTAAAAATAACGCATTGTTGTAGCTCGTTATCGGCATGATACCGATATAGAACGGTGTTTCTAAATGCTTCGTAGCTTCATAGATTTCTTGAATCTTGTCACTGCTGTAGACGGGTTGCGTAATAAAGTAATGTGTTCCGTGCTTGATCTTCTGTTCTGCCCTTTTAACTGCGTGGTCTAAGCGACGGACGTTAGGGTCAAAGGCGCCAGCGATGTTAAAATGCGTACGTTGTTTCAACTCTGCACCGTCTGTATTGATGCCTTGGTTAAAACGCAGTGCCATCTCAGTGAGTCCTCTCGAATTGACATCATACACGTTGGTAGCACCGGGAAGATTTCCTATGCGTGCAGGATCGCCGGTAATCGTTAATATTTCGGTGATATCGAGTAAAGATAGGCCGAGAAGATGAGACTGTAAGCCAATTAAATTACGGTCTCGACAGGCGATGTGCACTAAAGGCTCTATGTTGTATTGTTGTTTGATAATGCTTGCCGCTGCGATGTTGCTGATACGCACAGTGGCGAGCGAATTGTCGGCTAAAGTAATGGCGTCGATGCCGAGTTGATCGAGTTGTTGGACGTTGTCGAAGAAAGTGGACGTATCCAAGTGCTTCGGTGTGTCTAATTCGACGATGATTGACGGGCGTTGTTTGACGATGGACGTTAGGTTTTTCTTATGTGTAGGTATCGCCTGATTGGTTTCACGTTTCTTAATCGGGATGACATTTTTACGTGTCACCGGCGACAAATCTTTGACGGCTTGCTTGATATAGCGCACATGTTCAGGTGTCGTGCCACAACATCCTCCAATAAGACGGACGCCTTCGTTAATGAGTTTTTGAGCCATTTTACCGAAATAAGCAGCATTATCGCTATAACGTATTTCTTGGTTCTCAATGTCGAGCAGACTCGCGTTCGGATAACACGAGAGATAAGCGTCTTGCGGCAGGTCGATATGTGAGAAAGACTGCTGCATGTGATGCGGGCCGTGGTGACAGTTGAGCCCCACGATATTGGCACCACATTTGACGACGTGTTGAATCGCTCGGTTAATCTCTGTGCTGTCTTTCAGATAGTGCGTGTTGGAAGCGGTGAGTTGCGCGATAATCGGACGGTCGGTCATCTCTCGGGCGAGCTTGACGACGGCGGTGAGTTCCTCTAAGTCGTAGTACGTTTCAAAGAGTAGCGCGTCGACACCAGATTGGATTAAAGTCTCGATTTGTAGCTCGGTATGATAGAGAATCGTCGACAAACTCAAATCTTCCTGTGTTACGCTGCGAAAGCCTCCGACAGTGCCGAGAATAATCGTCTCAGGTTGAGCTGCGCGTTGAGCAATCGCTACTGCAGCTTGATGGATGTGTTTCACTTTGTGCTCTAAGCCAAATGCTTTCAACTTCTCAAAGTTTGCGCCGTACGTGTTGGTTTGGATGACGTCCGCCCCAGCTTCAATATACGAGCGGTGAATCGCCTCGATCTTCTCAGGATGAGTGAGGTTGTATGCTTCTGGGCAAGTATCCAATCCTTCTGTGAAGAGAATCGTGCCCATTGCGCCATCACCGACGAGGACTTGTGTCTGTAGTTTGTGTAAAAGTTTATCCATCACATCCCTCCTTTAATGCATGATTGAGGTCGGCAATCAACTCAGTTGGATCTTCAAGACCAACGCTAAGTCGAAAGAGTCCCCATGTAATTTGCCTAGCCTCTCGAATGTCCTGTGGAATCGCGGCATGTGACATCGTAGCTGGGTGAGACAAGATCGTTTCTACGCCACCCAAACTGACCGAGACGAGTGGAAGTGTGAGCGCATTGACGAAGGCTTGTGCACGTGTTTCGTCTTGAAGTCGAAATCCGAGTACTGCACCACCATGGCGTGCTTGTGAAAGATGTAGGTCGCTATACCCTGGATAGTACACTTCACTCACTGCAGGATGTTGTTCGAGAAATTGGACGACCTTATGCGCGTTAGCCACAGATTGGTTGTAGCGGACGGGCAACGTTTTTAAATGTTTAGCCAAAGTCCAGCTATCTTGAGCAGATAATGCCGTTCCTGTCCCATTTTGTAAAAGATAAAGCTGCTCCGCTAAATCGTTGCGCTTAACGATGACGGCACCTGCGATTAAATCACTGTGTCCGCTGAGAAATTTCGTCGCGCTGTGAATAACGATATCCGCGCCTAACTGAAGCGGGGATTGACCTAAAGGTGTCATAAACGTGTTATCTACAGCGACATCGATGTGATGCTGATGTGCGAGTTCTGTCGCACGACGAATGTCCGTAATTTTAAATTTCGGATTGGACGGTGTTTCCAAATAGATTAGGCGTGTCTCTGGTCGAATCGCACGTTGAATATTTTTAATATCTGTCGTATCAACGGTTGTAAAATGAAGATTAAAACGATTCAGAATTTGACGTGTCAGTCGAAAGGTGCCGCCATAGACATCGTCAGGCAAGATCACGTGGTCTCCAGACTTCAGCGATAAGAAGACGGCTGTAATTGCGGCGATACCGGAAGCGAAAGCAAAGGCGTGTGTGCCATCTTCAAGTCGCGCGAGTTTCTCTTCCAACAGTTGGCGGTTAGGGTTGCCACTGCGCGCATAATCAAATGCTGTGTGCCCACCTAATTGCGATTGGTGAAACGTCGAAGAATCATAGAGCGGTGGGTTAGCTGAATTGTAGGTGTGACCTCTCTGTTGATCGAAGAGGACTTCTGTTTCTGGCGATAATGTCATGTGACCACTCCTTTCTGTGATTGATTTAATGCTTGAATAATGTCGCGTTCAATGTCGTCGTAATGTTCAATGCCGACCGAGAGTCGAATTAAATATGCGTCAATACCTCGCTTGGCCTTTTCCTCATCAGGCATATCGACGTGCGTTTGTGTATAAGGGAAGGTAATAAAGGTTTCCGTGCCTCCCAAACTTTCTGCGAAGATACAGGTTTTGAGATTTTTTAACAATAGCCCAACGTCGTATTGAGGATTCAGTCGCAAACTCAGCATGCCTGTCTGTCCGCTATAGAGCACCTCGCTAATCGCTTCCAACTCCTCGCAACGCTCTGCTAAACGACGCGCGTTCGACGCTGCACGTTCCATGCGTAGGTGAAGGGTCTTCAAGCCACGTTGTAAGAGGTAACTATCAAAGGGCGAAAGCGTCGGGCCTATCATGTTGTGATAACTCCCCAGTGTTTCTGCTAAGCTGTCATCTTTCACCGTAACTACTCCTGCGAGGACATCGTTATGACCACCAATATACTTCGTCGCCGAGTGAAGCACGATATCTGCTCCGTCTGCTAAAGGTGTAGAGAGATACGGCGTTAAGAATGTGTTGTCGATAATCGTGAGCAAGTTATGTTGTTGTGCGAGTTTGTAATACGGTTGAGCGTCAATCGCAATCATCTGTGGATTGGAAATCGGTTCGATAAACAATGCACGTGTTTGTGGTCCGATTGCTCGTTGCACTTCGTCATAGTTCGTGAAATCTACATAGGTAAAATGAATGTCGTAGTGCGTTTCGTAATGTGCGAAAAGTCGAAAGGTCCCGCCATATAAATCAAAGGATACGAGCACTTCGTCACCAGGTTGAAAGAGGTGACAAATGAGTTGGATCGCAGCCATGCCACTTGATGTCGCGAAAGAAGCTGTACCCTGTTCAAGGCGGGCAAACGCTTCTTCAAACGCTGAACGTGTCGGATTCTTAGTTCGCGTATAATCGTAGCCTGTTGATTCACCTAGATGTGGATGTTGATAGGCGGTAGATAGGTGAATAGGGTTTGCAATTGCACCGGTCGCATCTTGAGTAAGCGCGATTTGAGCGAATTCAGTATCTTTCATGCGTGAACAACCTCCTTGTGAGTAAAATAAAAAAAGCTTCCGTCCTTTAAACCCGATTCGAATCGGATGTAAAGGACGAAAGCTTCGGTTTCGTGGTACCACCTATATTTGTTGCTTCATCGCTAAAGCAACCTCAACCAGTACGCCATCAGTTAAAGTCGCGAATGGTTGAACGAAGTAACCTCTCACCGAGTGCAAAATAAAAACCCATTTCGTCTATACAAAATGAGTATCAACACGGTTGAGGACGTGGAAATCCAGTACGCCATTTAACAAATGTTAATACTGTCTCGCTATAACGGGCGAACCCGTTGACACCTCATATTGGCATCAACACTCAAAGGCCATTTTCAAACTTTCTTTCTGGATCTTCTTTCAGCAAACGAAGACTCTCTGTGCCAGCAGTGTAAGTTCTACTTTCCTTATTGCTGTGTTTCAATGCGTTGTGAACTTGTTATCATTAAGTTTATAGAGCGGGGTTTTATTTGTCAACTACTTTTTCTGAAAATTGTGATTTGGTGTAATTCGAAAATGATGGAGAAGTCTTGCTGTATCTAGGATAAATACTTGTTTAGTAAGAGAGAAATTTTTTACAATAAAGAGTAATGAATCACACATGAGGGAGTGCAAAGCATGGCGTTATCCAACGACCAACGTATCGCGCAACAAGCAGACGAGAAAGTTCAATCTATACCTATTCAGCAAATTAAACCGAACCCTTATCAACCACGCAAAACGTTCGATGAAGCGAAGTTAAATGATCTCGCTGATTCGATTCGTCAACATGGCATCTTGCAACCTATCGTGCTAAGCGAAAGCGTTCAGGGCTATTATATCGTCGTGGGTGAGCGACGTTATCGTGCTTCGCAACTTGCTGGTTTGACTGAAATGCCAGCGATTGTGAAAGCTCTGACTGAGACAGATATGATGGAACTGGCGATTATTGAGAATTTGCAGCGTGAAGATTTGAATGCGATGGAAGAAGCGGAAAGTTATCAGAAGCTAATGGATGATTTACATATTACGCAACAAGATGTCGCGAAACGTTTGAGTAAGTCTCGGCCATATGTCGCGAATATGTTGCGTTTGTTGAACTTGCCTAAATCAGTGGCAGATATGGTGAGAAAAGGTGAGATTTCTGGTGGTCATGGTCGTACATTACTTGCGGTTAAGGACGTACAAGCGATGAAGCGGTTAGCCAACCGGGTGTCTAAAGAACATTGGAGCGTCCGGTATTTAGAAAGTTATTTAGCTGACAATGAACCTAAAAAGCAAACCTCTCAGAAAGCCACTAAGCAAACGAAACCGCGCTTTATTCAAAAACAAGAACGCCAACTCAAAGAACATTACGGCACGGATGTGACGATTTCGACACGAAAACAGAAAGGGCAGATTACTTTCGAATTCACCTCAGAGGAGGAATTTAAGCGTCTTATTCGTCAACTCAATCGAGAATGATGAGGCATTCTTGTTGCAGCTGTGCGCACAAGAAGAATCGCTTGTCTAAGTGAGAGTGGAGTGAGTCTTCTGAGACTGCTCTTAACTTCATAGACAAGCGATTTTGATGTTATCTTCTTTGATTTAAAGCACGATTGATTTCTGCAACATATTTTTTATTTCGATGATATTGAATGATCCAAATAACGCTATAAATAATAACGTAAACGATGACAAAGCTAACAATGGGAGCGACTTTGAGCGGGAACCATCCTGCTAAAATAGCTAGAGGGAAGAATCCACCAAGCATCAATATGAAATGGGCGATTGTGATCTTCCATAATGACCACTCTGCTCGTTCATACAACAGTCCACCTACAAAGAATAGGATACCGATAAGCGCCCAGATAATGATGGAAACCAACATAATTGTAGGTTCATTAAGGTGTGCATAGTAAAGCTGCCCCATCGTTGAGACAGATGATTGAGGATAATAGTGTCCGTGCCCAAAGATAAAGCTAAAGGCAAGCGACAAGGCAAGACCGATTATGATACCTAACATACTACTTCTAAAGATTCCTCTCATAGTGACAACCTCTCCTTAATTAATTTAAGATAACGACGCGATGAATGCGTATAATCTACATTATTGAAATAAATGCGAATTAACCCGTTGGCTTGAAGCTGTAACTTATAAATCGCATCGATGTTCACAATTTCAGATTTTGAAATACGTACGAACTGTGTAGGAAGCGCAGATTCAAGTTCGTATAATCGATAAGTAATCCTATACTCTGTATCACGTGTGCAAGCATAAACTTTTTTATTCAGTGACATAAATGAGCGAATGTCCTTGATGTCGAGAAAGTAAATCTCGTCACCAATGCTTCCTTTAATTTCTTGTAACTTCTCTAAGTTATCCACATACGAGACAAGTTGTTGAATCTCTTCTGTCATCTCAGGGCCTTCAATTGAGATCTGTTCTTCGGGATGGGCACTTCCGATATTAAGTCTAAGTTTCACATTCACCTCTCCTTTATGAAAGAGTTAAGTATAGTAAAACACATTTTTAGTGCTGATAGCGGCTTTTCAGACAACTGGTAGGAAAGATGGGATAAGTGGTGGCTTAAGATAACTTATTTTACATATGGTGGGTAGTAAAATGTACGATAGGACTCACTTATTGACTATACAGGTGAGTTATTTTATATTGAATTCTTGATAAGTTACGCTAAGAGTAAGGGTTAAGCCCAATTTGAACATTCTAACGTACGTCAGACTCATTGAGTTAGCAAGATCTCCGCTCATTTCGACCTCAAGGTGTAGGGCAAAGTTTGAGTGAAGGTTTATACTGATGAGTAGATATTAGAGGAGGTCTTTCTTTGAATCAGGTATTAAGCATCTTAAAGTCCATCGCTGAACCGTTAACGAAACCTGAGACGTACCAACACTTCGCCTCTAAAGCGATTATGGTTATCGTCTATCTTATCGTCGCATGGATTGTCATCAGAATCTTAAATAAGATTATTCAGCAGTTCTTTAAATTGCAGAACAGAGGTAATAAAGGAAATAAGAAACGTTCGAAGACGCTTATTTCGCTCGTGCAGAACATCGTCAGTTACGTCGTATGGTTTATCGTCATTACGACAATCCTGAAGAAATTTGGTATTAGTGTTGAAGGTATCATCGCCAGCGCAGGTGTTGTAGGTCTGGCCGTTGGTTTCGGTGCTCAGACAGTCGTGAAAGACATCATCACAGGTTTCTTCATTATCTTTGAAAATCAATTCGATGTCGGTGATTACGTGAAGATTAATAGTGGCGGTACGACTGTCGCAGAAGGTACTGTGAAGTCTATCGGCTTACGCTCTACACGTATCAATACAATTAGTGGTGAACTCACGGTCTTGCCAAACGGTAGTATGGGTGAAATTACCAACTATTCAGTGACGAACGGCACATCTATTATAGATATTCCGGTTTCTCCAGAAGAGAATATCGATAAAGTGGAAAAACAACTCAGCGAATATTTAGTTACGATTCGTTCAAAATACTATTTATTCGTTTCTGATCCAACTGTCATCGGTATCAACTCACTCAATCGTGATGAAATCGTGCTCGGTATTACAGCTGAAACGATTCCAGGAGAAGGCGCAGCAGGTGGTCGCATTCTTCGTAAAGAGATTTATAATTTCTTTAAAGTAAAAGGGATTAAAATGCCTAAACCGCTTATGGTACAATATGACCCGGATAAAGAATAATTCCGCTCGCGAATTCGGAGGAGTGACAGCTTAATGAATAACTACGGTTTAAATGATATTATAGAAATGAAGAAGCAACATGCATGTGGAACAAACCGTTTTAAGATTATTAGAATGGGCGCAGATATCCGAATCAAATGTGAACATTGTCATAGAAGTATTATGCTTCCACGTCAGACTTTTAATAAAAAAATCAAAAAAGTACTTGAATCTCATCAAGATACTGAAGAATAAGGAGAATGAAACATGGCTTTAACAGCAGGTATCGTAGGCTTACCTAACGTCGGGAAGTCTACCCTTTTCAATGCAATAACTAAAGCAGGGGCGCTAGCAGCGAACTATCCTTTCGCAACGATCGACCCAAACGTGGGTATCGTTGAAGTGCCTGACAGTCGCTTAGGCGTCTTAACGGACATGGTAGAACCTAAGAAGACTGTTCCAACTACTTTCGAATTCACTGATATTGCAGGTATTGTGAAAGGGGCTTCTAAAGGTGAAGGTCTCGGAAACAAATTCTTATCTCATATCCGTGAAGTAGATGCAATTTGCCAAGTCGTGCGTGCGTTTGATGATGATAATGTGACGCACGTTTCAGGTAAAGTCGATCCAATTGATGACATCGAAGTAATCAATATGGAGCTCGTGCTCGCAGATTTAGAGTCTGTTGAAAAACGTTTACCTAAACTTGAGAAGATGGCACGTCAAAAAGATAAAAATGCTGAAAATGAAGTGCGCATTTTAACACGCATTAAAGAGACACTTGAAGCGGGCCAACCCGTACGTAGCTTAGAATTTGATGCAGAAGATCAAAAATTTGTGAACCAAGCACAATTACTCACGTCTAAACAAATGCTTTACATCGCAAACGTTGGCGAAGACGAAATTGGCGACGACGATAACGAGAAAGTCAAAGCGATTCGTGAATATGCCGAAAACGAAGGCTCTACAGTCATCGTAATCAGCGCGAAAGTCGAAGAAGAAATCGCAACATTAGACGATGAAGACCGCGACATGTTCTTAGAGGACTTAGGTTTAGAAGAGCCAGGACTCAACCGCTTAATCCGCACAACATATGACTTGCTCGGTTTAGCGACGTACTTTACTGCAGGTGTGCAAGAGGTACGCGCTTGGACATTTAGAAAAGGTATGACCGCACCACAATGTGCCGGTGTCATCCATACAGATTTCGAACGTGGCTTTATCCGTGCTGAAGTGACAAGCTATGAAGATTACGTAGAATACAATGGCGAGAATGGTGCGAAAGAAGCAGGTAAGCAACGTTTAGAAGGTAAAGACTATATTATGCAAGATGGCGACGTTGTCCACTTCAGATTTAACGTGTAAGTCTTGCTGAGTGGTGTAAGTCGCTTGCTCCAGAAGCTCACTTTCCGTATAGGGAAAGTGGGCTTTTTTTGTGTGTGCTAGTAGATTTTATGGAAAAGAAGACGGTCGGGCGTCTAAAAATTTGAGAATTTCACGAGTATTTGAAAGGTTTATGAGCAGTGTGTAGACGCACTTTAGGATATAATAAGTTTATTAAATGACGAAATAATCAGAAAATAAGGAGAGGGTAACATGATGAGCGATTGGTTGATGTACATATTAATTATTGGAATGATGTTGCCAGAAATTATTATTGGAGTAAAAAAGTTATATCAAAAGTTCAAATCAGACAAGATAACCAAAGATAATAAAAATAGGGAGTGAGACAGAAATCTCTGATTTCGTAGTCTCACCCCCGCAAGGCTGACTAGTATTTGAGACAACGTTAGTTATCTCAAATACAGACAGCTACTGCGACAAGCACTAGTTAGTATCTTCATCAATTATTAAGTTCTCTTTAAGTGAGATTACTTGTTATTTGTTGCTTGTTCTTATTTTAATTTTTTAATTATGTCCCAGACTCCTGCATCTTTAGCACACACACTTATGAAGTGAACCATTGTGCATTCACGTTAGAATCGAGATAGTTGGCATCTACATTCTGTTGTAATTCAGGTGAATAGTAGCTATCTGTGTATTGCCATAACACTTTCTCGCGTGACGGTTCTTGGTTCGTATAAGACGCCATCCAGTAGCCGTCATAGTCACCTACTGAGTTCGCTGCGTTCTGTAACATGAAGTTCTCATAAGAGTAGAAGAGGACTTTCTTGTTACCAGCCAGGCTCTTCATTTCGTCGTACCAAGCAGAAGTCGCTTCGTCTGTCGTACCTGAAGTCACTGAATTCTGTTCGAAGTCATTCACGTAGAAGCTTGCTTTAGGTGCGCGGTTGTAAAGTGTTTGCGCTTCGTAGCGTGCATCTTGCGCATTCTCGTACATGCTGTATGAGTACACGCCGAATTTCATTCCTGCTTGGTCGAGGAGTGCAGAGTTGTGTTCTAACGTCTTATCGACATATTCAGAGCCATATTGGCCACGGATGATGATGAAGTCATAGTTTTTCTTCAATTGATTGACTTGAGCTTGAGTGAGCTGTCCTTGCCATTCAGAGATGTCTAATACGCGTTCACCTGAAGCGGTTTGACCACTTTCAGCTGAGCGGAATGGTGAACCGTTTTGATCGTTTGAGTCAGGTTTTTGAGCTTTTTCAGGGTGTTTTTGTAAGTATTCTTGATAACCAGACCCCATTGTCCCTTTGTGTTGTTCTGCTGCGTGTGAAGTTGAAGTGATTGCGAGTGTCGATACGCCGAGGATTCCTGCTGTAACAAGTCCTTTTTTGAGTGATGAAACCATGTATGATACTCCTTTATACTTATTTTTGGATAAAATTAAAGTAAAGCTAGTCTTATATATAAGTGAGAACATATTTAAATTCCAAATATAATAGTAATCGTAAAAGATTAAATAACGTTTGACAACCGTCCGCCCCAATTTTATAACAACTCGTAATACCTGTAATCACATTGTAAATAGTTGAAGTAGAAAAATCGTCTCAAATCAAGGTGAATAGGATTGTAAAAAGTGAAAGTGTCTGATATAATTCTAGATTGGAACTAATGAAAATTATTCCTTGGGATGAAATGACTGAAGTAAGGCACTTCGGTGTCTGAATTGAGTCACGAGATTCCCCGCATAGACCATAAGGAGGTGCAATACACATGGCAGCAACATACGAAGTAATGTACATCGTTCGTCCTAACATTGAAGAAGATGCGAAGAAATCAGTTGTAGAACGTTTCAACGGCATCTTAGCTTCACACGGATCAGAGGTTTTAGAAACTAAAGATTGGGGCAAACGTCGTTTAGCTTACGAAATCAATGACTTTAAAGAAGGATACTACAACATCGTACGTATCAAGACTGATAACAACGAAGCTACTGACGAATTCCAACGTTTAGCTAAAATCAGCGATGACATCATCCGTTACATTGTTATCAACGAAGACGATGACAAGACAAGAAAATAATATGGGGGCGCTTAAATGATCAATAGAGTTGTTTTAGTAGGTCGCTTAACGAAAGATCCAGATTATAGAACAACACCCTCAGGCGTGAGTGTAGCGACATTCACTCTTGCCGTCAATCGTACTTTTACCAATGCGCAAGGTGAACGCGAAGCTGATTTCATTAACTGCGTTGTCTTCCGTAAACAAGCAGAGAATGTAAGCAACTATCTCTTTAAAGGTAGTTTAGCTGGCGTTGACGGTCGTATTCAATCAAGTAGCTATGAAAACCAAGAAGGTCGACGTATCTTTGTGACTGAAGTGGTTTGTGACAGCGTTCAATTCCTTGAACCTAAAGGTCAGAACCAACGTCATCAACAATCTAACAACAATTTCCAAGACTTCGGTCAAGGACAAGGATTTGGTGGCCAACAGTCAGGTCAAAATACGTCGTACAACAATAACTCATCAAACAATAATCAATCTGACAATCCATTTGCGAATGCGAATGGTCCGATTGATATTAGTGATGATGATTTACCATTCTAAAGTAAACGAACGGATATAAATAACAAATATAAAATAAGGGAGGCAGTTAACCATGGCAGGTCCAAGAAGAGGCGGACGTCGTCGTAAAAAAGTATGCTACTTCACAGCGAATGGCATTACTCACATCGACTACAAAGACACTGAATTATTAAAACGCTTCATTTCAGAACGTGGTAAGATCTTACCACGTCGTGTGACAGGCACTTCTGCTAAATATCAACGTATGTTGACTACAGCAATTAAACGTGCACGTCAAATGGCGTTATTACCTTACGTTAAAGAAGAAAACTAATACTGAGATAGATGAACCTCGTAGGCATGTGCTTGCGGGGTTCTTCGCTTATTATCGTGCAATAAGGTGGCTTAAGTTTGAGTGCGAGCTAAGTAGTGCAATGAGGGAACACGCTGAAATAAGTTAGCGTGTGGAGTAGGTGAGTTAGTGGAGTCGAAGCATGGCATAGACGAGCGCTGCATTCATACTCGTGTGCAGAATGAGCTCTCCGCGAAGTGTGAAACCATTTTACCATTACTAGAAAAAGTCTCACTAATACATACAGAATAAGGAATATCACGCTTGCTATTCACGACGAACCTCGAGTTGTGCTATGTTAAACCTAAGCACGTAACATGAAATTAATGTTATATTGAGAGTGAGAAAGATAAAGAAGGTGAAAGAATGAAATCTTATGCGAAAATCACTGCACAAGGGGCTTACGTACCTGAAAAAGTGATGACGAACGAAGATTTTGAAGAAATCGTAGAGACCTCCGATGAGTGGATTCAGCAACGTACAGGGATGAAAGAACGACGTATTGCTGCGGAGGACGAATACTCTAGCGATATGAGCTATCAAGCTGTATTAGACTTACAGAAGAAATATGACGTCGATCTATCTGACGTGGATATGGTCATTAATGCGACGCTCACACCGGACTACAAGACACCGAGTGTGGCCTCTTACGTTCAGGCAAGGCTTGGTTTAGAGCATGCAGGGGCTTTCGATGTCAATGCGGCATGTGCCGGCTTTACTTACGCTTTGAACTTAGCGAACGGTTTGATTTCCTCAGGTCAGAACAAGAAGATTCTCGTAATTTCTTCAGAAGTGTTGTCTAAGATTACAGATTATACTGACCGAACAACGTGTATTCTCTTCGGTGATGGTGCGGGCGCATTCCTCGTAGAATACACTGAAGATGACCCAAGCTTCATCGCAAGCACATTCGGTTCAGACGGTGCGAAAGCGCCAAATTTATATTGCACTGAACACAATCAGACGATGTTCGGTGAAGATCTAGAGAACCCAGGTAAGATTGTTCAGAACGGCCGAGGCGTTTACAAATGGGCAGTAGGTAAAGTGCCTAAGATTATTGAAGAAACATTGGCGAAGACAGATTATACAACAGACGATTTAGCGTGGTTCGTACCTCATAGTGCCAACGCACGTATGGACGAATCTATTTGTGAACGTGCAGGTCTCGATAAAGAGAAGTTATTGATGAGTTTAGAGTACTTCGGTAACACGTCTTCAGCTACGATTCCACTCGCGATTGATTTAGCGATGCAACGTGGCCAAATGAAGAAAGGTGACTTGACGTTACTCGTAGGCTTTGGTGGCGGTCTCGCTTATTCTTCAACGTTGATTAAGTGGGATTTATAAGCGAAGCGTTGTATAGTGCGCGTTTTAAGTAAGTTTGAGTGTGATGAACTCACTGCTTAAAGCGCGTATTTTTATAAAATGAAAGGGGAAAATGGGATGTCAAAAGATGAAATTCAACAACGTATCAGAGCGATATATCAAGATATACTCATCGACTTGAAAGTGGAATGTATCGATGACTACTTTGCGACGGATTACACGCAAGTAACGGATCACGATAAAGTAGATTTAGCTGGATTTAAAGCGCATTTGAGTAAGTTGAAAGAAGTTGTGGAGAAGTTAACGGTTGAGTTATTTAAAGATGAGTTGGTTGATGAAAGCCAGCGCAGTGTATTTCTGAGATATGATGTAGAAGTGTTAAAAAAGGACGGCTCAGAAGGTGTCGTCGAAGTGTATGCGATCTTTAAGTTTAATGAAGATGGGAAATTGGTATCCTGTCGAGAGCTGACACAAGAGAGCAATCGAGATGTTCAAGGTCTCGGAAGTATTTCATAAGTATAGTAAAAAGCGCGTGTTTACTTGGTAATGAGTGAAATCAAGTATCCACGCGCTTTTAATTTGGATTGAGGACGGAATGATTACATAGAATATTGGACCACATCCTCAAAGTCGTATTTCTTAAGTAACGTACAGCCTAGTGGATGTTGACCTTGGTCCACATGCATATTGATGTCTTCAAGTACGTCTAAGATTTCGTATTCTGGCGTCGTAATGTCGAATGTGTATTGGAACAAATGGCCTTGTGTAGACATGACTGTAGCAACGAGCTCTTGGCCTTCCATGTTATAGTCTAACAATTTCATACATAACCCTCCTGTTGAAATATAATATGTACTTTCAGATTAGAATTATTATAATCTATAAGCTATTGTACTGTACTATACCACGAATTTAAAGGGTTATGCATGAATTTTAGGGATTAATTTAAAATAATTCTAATCTAGTGAGAGTGGTTATCAGTTAAAACGTTTTCGCCGTTATAGAGAAGGGTGAAGTCGAACTTTAGAGAGATAATAGGGACAATAGGAGATAATAAAAAAAGGTGGCTAAGAGAGCCACCCTAAGAGTAATATGTTCATGAATATAAAAGACTAGTAGTTAAACTAACTACACCTTCATTCTAGCATAAAATTGATATCGACACCACGTTTGATTCTATAACTTCTTGTATTTAATAAAATTCAAATTGTAATATTACCAAAATTAGAACTTAAAGGTATAAGTGTAATTTTAGACTTATTATATTGGTTATAGAGTTTATTATTGATAGAATGTTATTCGTGTGGAGGTGAAATAATATGGAAGAATTAGGTTCATTTATTATTATCAGTTTATTAATTATTATTGTTCCTGGTCCTGACTTTTTTATCGTCATGAAAAACTCAATTTCAGCAGGGAAGCGTAATGGCTTAACAGCAGCAACAGGAATTGCGACAGGACATCTCGCATATTCACTACTCGCAGTGTGTGGTCTCATCGTGATTGTAAGTAAATTTCACTGGCTCTTTGTGACCGTCAAATTATTTGGTGTGGCTTATTTAGTTTATTTAGGCGTACGCAGTATTATTAGTGCGCGTCAAAGCATGAACTTCTCAACACGCGGCATTGAACAACATGAGACGAAGTATTTCACTTCTTTCCGTCAAGGCTTTCTTAGTACGACCTTGAATCCGAAAGCGTTACTTTATTATCTCAGTATCTTACCTCAATTTATTAACACAGGTGAGGGCTTGAGTCTGCATATTCTAATATTATTAGGTAGTTTAATTATTTCGATTTGGGTATGGTTTATCTTCTGTGTTTATGTATTTCAGTACATCAAACGCTTCTTCGCCAACCGCGTATTTAAAGCGATCTTTGACTATGCAGTCGGCTTTATCTTAATCGGCTTATCTATCAAGTTATTGATTGGCTAATAAGTATTTTGCTTGTTGTAAAAGTCGTTGAAGTAGACTCAAGAAATCGAGGATAAGGCAACTTTAAGCAAGGATTCTAGAAAGCGCTAGATGCTTTTTAGAATCTCAAAGCTCGCCGTTTTAGTCGCTTTTGTAAGATGAATTCATTGATACATATTATTTATTAAAAATGCTCCGTTTCGAGATACAATACTTGAAACGGAGCGTTTTATAGTTATTTATTATTAATTAATTGAACAACCCCACTGATAATCATGACGATAGTGGTTAAAGCTGCGACAAGTGCAGGAATATAGTTTCCAGTGAAGATCATTATGATTGGTAGCAAGACGAGCAATATTGCACATAGAAAATGCCAAATCGCCGAAATAATACGGCAAGGTAAATTTTTAAAATAAGCTAAAACCACAGCAGGTAAGAAAAAGATAATAAACGTAACCACATTTGCGACGAGCTCTTTGGGTTGATCTAAGTTTACGGCATTCGCACCAGGTGGGTTAGAAGCGGCTGTAACAATTTGTGTAACTACAATAAGTACGAGAGCTAATAGTGCCCAAGATATGCGAGAAATCATTAAAGAACCTCCTAAGACATTAAAATAAAATCCTAACCTTATTCTTACGAAATTAGATTATTTTGTCAAAATAGAGTTGAAATTAATAAATATATAAAGCTGAAATTTGTTTGTTAAATAGAGCGCTAGTCACATTATAGGTTTGTATTTGGTAGGGTAGTATATAAGTGATGTCACTATTACGAAATCCGACTATGTCTGTGATGGAAAAACAACGAAGTCAAACAGATTTCTGAATTTCTTCCCCAAAAAAGCAGGACAGAAATCCAACTGATTTCTATCCTGCTCCTCATTACTATCGTTAATCCCTATAAGTGCAATATTTAAATCAACAAGTGAATGCATTAGAGCATCTTAGGAAAGATGAAAGAGATAATTGAGATTATCTAAGAAACTTCCTAATAGTACTGCTAGAATCACTGTAGTTACGCTTAGGAACACATGTAGTGGTCGCATTTCATTCTTCTCTTGTTTGTCGAATAGTACAAAAGCGATGAAGACAGCAGTAATTGCTCCAATGAGAATCGTTAAGACCATAAATCTGCCTCCTCAGTACTAACGTAAGCCCTTGTTGTTAGTTATTGTATCAAAGCAGATCTATAGGAATAAAGCGAATTTGACGCAAAAAACCTTACAATCATGTAAGGTTTTTTACACATATTTAACAATGGTGACAGACCTAAAAATGATAATTCTTTCATCACAAGGTTTCATACGATATTATAGTCTGTCATATTTGTAATATTTGATGGTAACTGGTTGAATTTTTGTGAGCGAAATTTTGCAGCATTAAACTTATTTATCTACTGCATCTGTTTTAATATCTTTAGATTTTAAGAATTTCTTGATTTTCTTCTGTTGTTTACCATTTACATCGCCTGCATATTTCGTAGAAACATCGACAACATTGAGCTCGTTTTGAGGCTGGTAATCAAGTTCTTCAATATCTTTATCTGCATCCTTAATTGTGCTGTTAAGAGCAGTGAAATATTTAATGATACGGTCTACGTTATCTTTATATCCAGCTGGAAGGGTGTTGTTTTTCATATATTTCTCGAAACGTACATCGTTTTTGATAGAAAGATGAGATAGGTTAGTAAGACGGTCTGCTTGTTTATCTGTAATCTTCTTATCAGAACCATATTGTCTATCTAATTTATATTGCATCAAGTATTTATTATCAAGAATATCGGAGTTTACATCCACATATTTTTGAATTGCTTGATTAGCTTCTTTCTCTGATAACTTTTTACCTTTCGTCTGGTCTTGGAAGATGTCCTTTTCTGATAGTTCTTTTACGTTCTTAGGCGCATTTTTAGAACTATGGTCTTGGTGATCTTCATCTTTGTTGTTACAAGCTGCGAGAGTGAGTGTAAGTATCATTATTAATCCGAGAATCAGACTTTTCTTCATTGTACAAGAATCTCCTTTAGTGTCCGTAATTACATAAGGTTCGCATCTTTAAGGGTACCATGATTTAGAGGGGAAGAACATTAATTTTAACCATAGATTCATGACATCTTCTTGAACGAACGATGAGGATTCTCGGTCTTCATAAAATTAAGACGCATAGAAGAATTTCACATTCTCCTATACGTCTTTGCACATTTATTTCAAAATAAGACTGCCGGACGTCTTATTTTCTAAATTTATCAAATTGAATTACGTTACTTTTATGTTTAGCGGCTTCTTCAAGCTCTCGACGTGTATGACCCTTGAATAACCAAACATGAACGTGTGGGCTAACTTGTTGAAGTGCTTTAATAAATGCTTGAGATGCACCGTTTTTGAACTTTAATTCTGGATTCTCGGTAATATCTTTAACCATGTAGTCAATGGATTTTTCATCTGGTATAAGTTTAAGCATGGCCACCATTTCTTGTAATAAATCATCAGTATCTAAAACAGCACTACCCTTATAGTAACGTTTTAATGTGTTCTTTAAGTTCTTAACATGGGGATTTTCTTCTGCGTCGCTTTCGTACACTATCTCGTCATACATCGCATCTAGAGATTCAGGTACATAGTAGTCTTTGACCAGATTTGAAATCTCCAGCATTTCTTCTCCCACATTATTGCGATATAGAGGATGAATAACGTAGTGATTCTTAATGATATATCTGTTATCAAGTACTCTACGACACTCAAGTTCGATTTCTTTCGCACTCATCTTATCGTTGAAGTATTTCTTCCAGAGTTTCGCTAGATGTTGCGTACTCACTATACCGTAGAACCAAACTGCTAAGTGGCAGAAGTAGTGAGCTATATCATCTTCCATAGATGGTTCATCTTCAAATAACGAATCATCTGATTCTAGAAGTTGTTTGAGTGCTTCCTCATCACCATTATTGAGTGCGTCGAACATCTGAAGTAATTCTTGCCCTTTTTTAGAATTAGCCATTTCAGGATCAGCTTTAAGCGATTTTATGAGGGCTTGATTTTCTATAAAATAATCCTCGTCTGTCATTTCGTCTTCATCATCTTCATCCATTTCATCAAAGAACTCATCAGCCATAGTCTCAAACCATTCATCTTCAAACTGAATGATACGTTCGTATAAATCAAACGGAATAACTAGAATATTCATGAAAGGATGATGATAGAAGATGATTTCCTCAAGTGGATAAGGGTTTACAACATCTTGAAGACTATTTCTCATTTGGCCAATCATCGTATCCTTATAGTTGTCATTCTTAGAATCGAGCTCCACCAAGATATTATATAGAAACTCATTATCTGTCATGATACGTTTATGAATCATTTCCGCTAGTTGTTTTTTATTTTTTTGAGAAAAGCCCTTAATAGCGTAAGTTCTACAAATGTCTTTCAAGTCATCCACTGTAAAATGTTCTACTAAATGTTCATAGAATAACATTTGTTCGAGCTCAACACGTGTTTCATAGATCATTTGATGCTTTCTTACTTGGATATCTTGTTCATATGAAAGATCATTAATTTCAGGATACTTGTTATCAAATACCTGTTCATTAAATAAATTTAAATCAGAAGGAGAGATATAATATTCATCTACACTGTAATGTTGTAAGATATTAAAACCTATAAGAAGGCGTATGTTATTACCTTCCTGTATAGGTATAATCGTAAGTTGATTTCCTTCTTTAACTAAATCTTCAATTTTTTTCTGTCCAGCTTCATTCAACTCGTTATAGAGTGTTTTAAAGCCTTCCTCATGCATATATTTAGCTAATTCCATTGGAAATTTGTCTCTCTCTTGAATATCAAAGTAATCGTATAAATCAAGTGCTTCTTTTTCCGTCATTTTTGTAAAATCAAGCATAGCACATCTCATCATTTTATTTCTTTATCCCTAATATAACGTGAAATTTACTTAGTATTGGGCGTTTCATTTTTCGATAGGCATCTCGTTCACAGAATTCTTATTACTATATTTAATATTATTATAAATTAAATTCGAAAAAATAAAAAGAGAGCCTCATTCGCTGTGAGACTCTCTTTATCAATCGCGCAAATTCGTTTTAATAAATGATAGGTGGAATATGCATTAATTACGAATAATATAATCGAATGCATTGAGTGCAGCGTTTGCGCCTGCGCCCATAGAAATAATGATTTGTTTGTTGCGATCGTCTGTCACGTCACCAGCTGCAAAGATACCTGGTACGCTTGTGGCATTCTTACGATCGATCATTACTTCGTTACCTTGGTTTAACTCAACATAGTTGTCGAGCCATTCTGTATTAGGGAGTAAACCGATTTGAACAAAGATTCCGTCGAGTTGAATCTCGTGTTCTTCACCTGTTTCTTTGTCTTGATATTGAATGCCTCTCACGCTATCTTCACCTAATACTTCAGTAGTTTGGGCATTTTTAACAATTGTTACGTTTGGTAATTCTCTTAAACGTTCTTGTAATACGTTATCCGCTTTCAATTCAGGATTACGTTCGAGTAAGGTTACATTTTTAACAATACCTGCTAAATCGATTGCGGCTTCAACACCTGAGTTACCTCCGCCGACAACTGCGACATCTTTACCTTCGAATAAAGGACCGTCACAGTGTGGACAGAATGCAACACCTTTGTTAAGCAAACGATCTTCGCCAGGAATTTGTAATTTACGCCAACGTGCACCTGTTGCGATAATCACTGTCTTACTCATTAACTTCGCATCGTTGTCTAATGTCACTTCGATGCCATCGTCTGTCTTCTCGATACCTTTAGCTTGAATGCCTTTCATCACATCGACGTCATATTGGTTGATGTGATCTTCAAGTGCAGATGAGAACTGAGGTCCTTCTGTTTCTTTCACAGTGACAAAGTTCTCGATCGTAGCTGTATCATTAACTTGACCACCGATACGGTCAGCAACGATACCTGTACGTAAACCTTTACGTGCTGTGTAAATCGCTGCAGTACCGCTTGCAGGGCCACCGCCTACGATAAGTACGTCGTAAGGGTCTTTGTCATTGAATTCAGAAGGGTCAGCTTTACTGCCGAGTTGGTTAAGAATATCTTGAACAGACATACGTCCGTTGCCGAATTCTTCACCGTTTAAAAAGACAGCAGGTACAGCCATGATATCTTCGGATTCGTCTTTGAAGACTGCACCGTCAATCATAGTGTGTGTGATGTTAGGGTTCACAACACTCATCAAGTTGAGTGCTTGAACGACATCTGGACATTTCTGACAAGTTAAACTGACGAATGTCTCAAAGTGAAGTGGGCCTTCTAAAGATTTGATTTGGTTGAGCACACTTTGCTCTTCTTTAGGTGGACGACCACTTACTTGAAGTAGTGCGAGCACGAAAGAGTTAAATTCATGACCCATTGGGATACCGGCGAAAGTGATGCCAGTATCCTCGTCAGGGCGATTGACAGTGAAACTTGGTGTACGTTTAAGGGATGCCTCTTCAACTTGGATTTGAGATGACATCGCTGATACTTCGTCTAAGAGCGCTTTAAGTTCTTCAGACTTATCATCAGAACCTAAACTTGCGCGTAAGACAACGTCACCTTCCATGAGTTGAAGTAATTGTTGTAATTGTGACTTTAACTCATCATTAAGCATTTAAATCAATGCCTCCTTAGATTTTACCAACTAAATCAAGGCCTGGTTGTAATGTTTCAGAACCTTCTTCCCATTTAGCTGGGCAAACTTCGCCTGGGTTCTTACGTACGTATTGAGCAGCTTTGATCTTACGTACTAATGTGCTTGCGTCACGGCCGATACCTTCAGCATTGATTTCAGCAGCTTGTACAACGCCGTCTGGGTCGATGATGAATGTACCACGGTTAGCAACGCCGCCTTCTTCGTCTAACACGTCGAAGTTACGAGTGATAGTTTGAGAAGGGTCACCAATCATTGGGTATTGTACTTTGTTAATTGCTTCTGAATGATCGTGCCAAGCTTTGTGTACGAAATGAGTATCTGTTGATACAGAGTAAACATTTACGCCAAGTTCTTGTAATTTGTCGTATTGATTTTGTAAGTCTTCTAATTCTGTAGGACATACGAATGAGAAGTCAGCTGGGTAGAAGCAAAGGATACTCCAAGAACCTTTTAAATCTTCATCTGATACTTCGAAGAATTCGTCTTTCTTAGGATCATAAGCGTTTGCAGTGAATGGTAAGATTTCTTTATTGATTAAAGACATAGATAAACATCCTCCTGTTTCGTAATCTGTTTTTTGAATTAGAATTATCAAGCTTTGTTATTAACGCTTGTTTATAATAATTCTAATCTCTTAAGTCTAATTATCACATGGCATTATCAATTCGTCAATATAAGCGCTTTTGAGTAAAAGTGCTGAAATGATAGGAATTTTAAATGCATCTTAACAGAATTTAACCTCGTTTAACAAAATTATCATAAATTCTAAGAGAAATCGTGATGATTGAGACGGAATTTCAATTAGAGATAGTTATTCTCAACTGAGGATGTATCTGAGACAAATTGTAAATATCTAATTTTTAATGTTAAAACCCTCGTTTACTTGGGAGCAGGACAGAAATCTGTGATTTCGTAATACTTCCCCCGTAAGAAGAGCTAAGATTCATAAGAGTGTAAGCCATTAAGAAGTCAGATAGCTACTACGTTTTTTAACTCGTCTAAATTACGAATCCTTTCACATTATATATAATAAGGCATCTAATATCTTAGTCTCAGGTTAATTAAAGAAATTTTAGATTTAATTCTTACGAAATCTATACCGATGACAACCTAACATAAAAATCAAGCTAACAAGCAACCATATTATTAAATATATAAAATTAAAATAATGTTGAAGTTCAATTTCTAATGTAAGATTTCCAGGTAGGTACTTACTAAATTGTTTTAAAGAACTTAAAGATTTCATTTCTGGCATCGCCGTAAATAATGACATCATTCCAAATAAAAATAAAGATATTAAATTGAAAAAAGTAGCCTTTCCTATAGTTTGGGCTAGGAATCCAAATCCTACTCCAATGCAAGAATAAATAAAATAAATTAATACAATTCCTATATATGTGGACCATCTCAAGTGAAGAGGATGGTTAAATATAAAAAGACTAATTATTATTGATAATAATGTAATGATTAATATAATAAATATTTTTGAGATAATAATTTCAATTAAAGAAGCCGGTGTTTTAATTAATCCTTTAAGCGTTCCTTTATCATTCTCTTCAGCGAATAAATTCATTAATGTCGATAAACTAATCATTACAAGAGTAAGATTGATAAGCATCAGTTGAAACATTTGAACTATATTTTCGGGTATATCTTTACCGAAGGCAACACGCCACATATAAGATAGTCCAATTATGACTATAGGCATTAATATAATAGAAGGGTTTCTGATTGCCTCTTTGAAATCTTTTTCAAGTAAAGCAGACATTCTCCGAGCACTCATACTAAACTAACTCCTTTCCAGTAACTTTAATAAAGATTTCATCAAGATGTGGTAAATCTGTAGATATATATTTTAGATTATTATCGTGTATTAAAGTTTTAATATATTCTCCGGTTTCTTCTGTGAGGGGTAAATATTTAATCTCATTATTACATTTGATGATTTTAATTTGTTGGTTACTAAAGCGATATCTTAAATTTTCGGGTGTATCTAATAGCTGTATTCTACCCTCATTAAGTAGAGCTACACGGTGACAAAGTTTAGTTGCTTCATTCATATTGTGAGTAGTTAGAAAGATAGTCGTACCTTGTTTATTTAATTGAACTAATCCTTTATGAATATATTCAATTGTTGTAGGGTCTAGAGAAGCTGTGGGCTCATCTAAAAAGAGAAGTTCTGGATTGTGTAGTAAAGATCTTCCTAAAAGTACACGTTGTTTCATTCCTTTAGAAAGGTTTTTGAAGAGTGTTTTCTTTTCTTTGTTTAAATTAATAAAGTCGAGAATTTCTTCAGCTTTTTTTATTGATTGATTATACAATTTAGCAAACATTTTTAAATTGTCCCACACGCTTAGTCGTTGGTAGGCTGTGCTTTCATCAGAAAGTATACCGATTTTAGATAAAAAAGCTTTATTTCCAATTCTACTTCCCGTAAATCCCATCACATTTAGACTGCCCTTAGACGGAACGGTGTTTCCTGTAAGCATGTTAATTGTAGTAGTTTTTCCAGCTCCACTTGGACCTAGAAATCCAAAAATCTCTCCACGTTTAACTGTAAAATCAATATGCTCTATAGCAACCTTACTACCGAATTTCTTACTTATATCTGACATATGTATAATATTGTCCATAAAAGTCGCCTCCTTTTTCTAACTTCAAAGTAGTTTATGAACTCTAAGAAGTCTATAAAAGGGAGGCGAAATGTACTGCTATAATTATAAATTGTAACTATGGGATATCGAAGAATCGTTCTATATCCTTAGATTTCTGACGTGATAAAGGAACAAGAGTATCTTTATCATGATTGAGACGTATAGAGTAATTATTTTTAGACCAAGAAATAACTTCACTTACTTTTTGCAAGTTAACAATATATGAACGATGACATCTATAAAATCCATATGGCTCTACTTTGTCAGATATAGATTGAAGTGTATCATCATAAATGTATTCTTCATTATTAATATAAATAATAACCTTTCCATTCTGGCTCTCTATAAAATCTATATCTATTGGATCAATGAATAAAGTTTTTTCTCGTGTTTTAACCACTAGTCTTCTCAATTTTAGATTTTTTACAGCGTAATCATCTTCTTGTACTCTTGAATGATTATCTTCAAAGGTAGATATTGGTTTTATTATATCTCTATTCAATCTATAACAACAATCTGTAATGAGTAAAGCTTCTTTTGCATTGTTTGTTAAGACCAATATAGAGGATGACTCACCGTACTTTTTCAATAAGCTGATTACTAATTGAGTTCCATTTATACTCAAATTTTGAAGAGGCTCTTTAATGATAAACGTAGGATGTGGATGTATTAGAACTTGGGTGAGAACTAAACGTTTATATACATCATGATTAATATTTTTAACCCAGTGTCGACTTTGTTCATTTAAATGAAATAGTTTTAAAATTTCTTCAACTGAGTAGGAGGAATTAAACCATTTTATCCAGAATTTAATAATCTCTCTAACGCTAAGTCGTTCAGGTAGGGGGTGTTCAAAATCTATAAATGAAATCGAAGAATTATCTTGATTATAATTTAATAAATCCTCTTGATATTGACGCTCAGTAACAATTGTTGTGAGATTTGGTGGTATATTGAATTTTTTATTTGGGTTAATATAGAGTGTCTGTTCAGTCATTTCAATTCTCTCCAATAATATTAATCATTGTACCATGTGAAATTACTTTTAATTTTAACATAAAAAACACGACAACCCTCATCTATGGGCTGCCGCGTTTCATTATCATCTCACTTATCTTTCTCGATCCCAATAACGTACGCGTTCAAATGCTTGAACGATAGCTGTTGGATCATCTGAAGTGATGACACCTGGCGCGTCAAAGTTCACTTTACTGTTTGCCATTTGTTCTTTCGCTTTCTCATTTACAACGATAGGTTTGTTGTGTTTGTAAGCGAGTTCCGCAAACTCTTCAGCTGCAGGATGCATATCTGAGCCATCTGAGATGACGATTAAGCTATCGAAGAGTGTTGGATGTGCAGTATCGTATGTTTCAGTGATACCGAAGTCTTCAGAAATTGCTTTAGGGTGTGCACCGACAAAGGCATAGTTAAGATGTTTGTCTGCGAAGACTTGTGCATAAGATTTCAATGTTTCTTCACTGATATCACCGTTTGTCGCTACTGCTACAGAGTGACCTTCGAGTGGGATGTTATATTTCGTCATTGTAAGTTGACTGTCTTTCGCATCTGTTTGAACTTCTTCATTTTCTTCAGGAAGCTCAACGCCGACATTCTCTGCAACGCGTTCTGCGAGTTCACGATCAACTTTATTCAATTGATTTACCGCATTTTGCTTAACGCCAATGTCTTTACATTTACCGATTTCGAATGAGAAACCATCGACAGTGTGGTCGAATTCAGGTTGCGTTAAACTGTTGAGATACAGTTTCGCTTGAGTGTAGTAATCTTTAAAGCTTTCACTACGTTTGCGAATCTTGCGACCTTCCACTTTTTCTTGATAGTGCTCATAACCGCCTTCTTCACGTGGCGTTGTATGAGGATCGTTGTTGTTAAGATAGTTTTTATGATAAGCCGTTTGACCTTCATGTTTGTTCATTTGATGCATACCGTCACGTTGGTTGTTATGCACTTCGTTTACTGGGCGGTTGATAGGAATTTGGTTAAAATTAGGTCCGCCAAGTCTTGAAATTTGAGTATCTGTATATGAGAATAAACGACCTTGTAATAATGGGTCATTTGAGAAGTCGATACCAGGAACGATATGACCAGGGTGGAATGCAGCTTGTTCTGTTTCATCAAAAACGTTTGTAACGTTTTGATTTAACGTCATTTTACCTACAATCTTCACAGGAACTTGATCTTCTGGCCAAATCTTAGTTGGGTCTAAGATATCAAAGTCGAAATCAAATTCTTGTTCTGGACGGATGATTTGTAAGCCTAATTCCCATTCAGGGTAGTCGCCTTTCTCGATAGATTCGTATAAATCTTTACGGTGGAAGTCGACATCTTTACCGTGAAGGATTTGCGCTTCGTCCCAAACTAGAGATTCAAGACCTTGTTTCGGTTTCCAATGGAATTTCACGAAGTAAGATTGGCCTTCTTTATTCACTAAGCGGAATGTGTGAATACCGAAACCTTCCATTTGTCTAAAGTTCTTCGGAATACCACGGTCACTCATTGCCCACACTGCAGTATGAGTAGACTCAGGGTTCTGAGCGAAGAAATCCCAGAATGTATCGTGTGCTGAACCACCTTGAGGTACTTCGTTATGAGGTTCAGGTTTAACCGCATGAATTAAATCAGGGAATTTAATTGCATCTTGGATAAAGAAGACTGGTATGTTGTTACCTACGAGGTCAAAGATACCTTCGTCTGTGTAGAATTTCGTCGCGAAACCGCGTACGTCACGCACTGTATCAGGTGAACCTTTAGAACCTTGAACAGTTGAGAATCTTACAAAGACAGGTGTTGTTTTTTCAGGATGAGTTAAGAAATCAGCTGATGTGTATTCAGATAAGTCTTCATATACTTGGAACTCACCGTGTGCACCGAAACCACGCGCGTGCACGATACGTTCAGGAATACGTTCGTGGTCGAAATGCATGATTTTTTCTCTGAAATGGAAGTCTTCAAGTAGACTTGGACCACGATCGCCGACTGTTAATGTGTTTTCATCTTCACTGATTTTCACGCCATTGTTCGTCGTCATGGCTTGTTGATCATTATTTTTACGAAATTGTTGCAATTGTTCTTGCTTTTTATTAGACATACTATTCCCCCACTTTCTTACTGTTTTTATTCCACGATTATTAAAAACAAAACGTTATTCAAAGCGACAGTGAATTGAAATGGCGTGTTATTCATTGCGTATTTAAAAGTGTTGTTTGCGAGAAATAGAAGAGGTTCGTTAATGCAGAAGAAAATCCCAGCTATCCTCTATATGAGCTGGGATAACTGGGAAGTATGTCTTGTCCTCATTTATCAAACTTATTTAAACGTTACTTTTACACTACCGACATCTGAATAAGATGCTTCGTACGTGCCTTTTTTAACCGGAATTGGAGAGATAAAGGTACCAGAAGAAATCACTTGTCCGGCTTTCAATTGTTTACCATGATCCGCAAGTTTCTTTGCTAACCACTGTACAGATTTCACTGGATTACCAAGGACTTCAGTTGAGTCTCCAGTTTCGATTTCTTCGCCGTTGAATGATAGAGATAACTGAATATCAGCGAATTTGTCGTAAGAGAGTGGCGCGACTTCTTCTCCAACGACAATTAACCCCGTAGCCGTGTTATCCGCAAGTAAGTCTCCGAGTGTGAAGTTAGGGAACCAGTCTTGATAGCGTGCGTCTGGTACTTCGATGCCAGGCGCGATGCGTACGCTATCTAATACTTCTTCGGCACTTGGGTCTTGAGGTAAGTCTGCCGTCAGTATAAACATGATTTCTGGTTCAATGAGTGGGTCAAATAAATCAGAAACTGCAATTTCACTCTCATGCTTAAAGACCTTATTTGATAGTATTGTGCCATATGCAGGTTCATGTGTGTTGGCGATACTTTGTGTAGCGGCACTTGTCATGCTAACTTTGTAGTCGGCCACCTCTACGTTCTGTGCATCTTTAAGTTGCTCGATGAGTAAGTCTTGTGTTGCGTAAGCTTCAGGTTCAGACAGTTCTACACTTTTACTGATAAAAGGGATCGGTTCGTGATCCTGAAAAGCTTTGAATAATTGTTGTGCAACTGTTTGATTGCCTTGTGTCATATAACATCTCTCCCGATTTAGAATTCTGAAAATTGTTACTAATATCTTAACGATAAATACACAATTATGCAACGGAAGAGCCGAAATCAACCGTGCAATATTGAATTGAGCTCACATTTTACTAAGATAAGAATTCGCTTTCGCAGTTTGTTTAGCGGCTAAATAGGGTAAAATAATATCAATCATCACCCGATAGAAATTGGATGCATAAAGGAGTGAAAGCATGGGAGACTATATTTACAACTTATTAACACAACATCACTCAGTCAGACGGTTTAAAGACCAACCGCTCCCTGAATCTGATGTTCAACACATCGTGGAAGCAGGCCAAGCAGCTTCAACGTCTAGCTACTTACAAACGTACTCTGTCATCGGTATTGACGACCTTCAAGTCAAAGAGAGCTTGAAAGAAGTTTCTGGACAGCCGTACGTAGAAGAGAATGGCTATTTATTCGTCTTCGTCATGGACTATTATAGACATTCAGTTATGGACGATGAACGTCAAGAAGACTTGGAAGAAGCGTTTGGCTCTACTGAGAACCTACTCGTAGGGTCTATCGATGTCGCGCTACTGGCTCAGAATATGGCAGTAACTGCTGAAGATATGGGCTATGGCATCGTCTATCTTGGCTCATTGCGTAATGATGTTGCGCGTGTGAAAGAAATCTTAGACCTCCCTGACTATACCTTCCCACTATTTGGTATGGCAGTAGGTGTGCCAGCAGATAACGAGAATGGTTCACCTAAACCGAGACTTCCTTTCGAAGCTGTCTTTCATAAAAACAAATATATTCATGATAAAACACAACATCGTCAGTTATTGAGACGTTACGATCAAACGGTGAGTGATTATTACCGTCAACGTACGAATGGAGAAAGAACGGAAACTTGGTCTAACCAAGTGATTAACTTTATGAGTACGAAACAACGTCTTGATATGTTAGATGAGTTAAACAAATCCTGATTTGTGAAGAAGTAAGGAGATAGAGGGCTCTGTGTAGACGTTTGATAAAGTGAAATAGAAACGGATACGCTGAGTCCTTTTTAAACATATAAGCCTCAGAATGATTGAAACTGTGCCTCTACAGTAAATACTATTCAATCGTCATCACTACTTAAGCTATATTCAACGCAAGGAGTTGAGCCTTATGTCGCTATTACAACAACTCTATCGAAAGCTACACGACGCCCTGAATGGCTCTGTGACACGCAATCCGTTTGCGGATTATACAGAACCTAAGATTAGCACGGAAGATTTAGAAGAAGGGTGGAAGAAGTATACACGTAAGGTCGCGATTAGTGTCAGTACTTGCGTGGATAACACGGTTGAGCGTATCTTTATCCTCATTTCCTTTAAAAAGCACCAACCGAATATGGATATCTTTTTTCAAATGAATGGGCGACTGATGATGTGGAATGACCTAGATGATCCTACATATAAACAACGTTTGTATGATCAAGTGATTTCGCAAGCGCCAAAGTTAGTAGGGTTAGTTCAGAAAGCCTATCGACGTTCTCATGCGACACCGCTCACTTATACCCAAATCCAATATGAATTTGAGTCAGGAACAATTTACTCACGTGATGTTACGTCAAAGTGTGTCGAAAGTCAGCTTGATCGCACACCTGCGTTTCTACAATGGTTTGACGATGTAGAGGAAGAATCTAGACGTTTAACCTTAGATAGTCAGAAGGAAATGACGTGGGGACCATTCCAATCTCATTATAAATAACAAGCACTCTAACAAAGGGGCATTGTCATGTGACGATCACCTAAGTTAGAGTGCTTTAATTTAATCTATAAGATTATGAGTTCTGAGAAGACAATTCGTCGTAGTGACGACTATTGTATGTCTCTTTGTCTAAGTGATTTGTTAATTTCGCTGTACCTGCACCTGCAAGCATAGAGTCGTTAACGTTTAATGCAGTACGACCCATGTCGATGAGTGGTTCAACTGAGATGAGTACCCCAGCGAGCGCGACTGGTAAGTTTAAAGCAGATAGGACGATGATAGATGCGAATGTCGCACCACCGCCGACACCTGCAACACCAAATGAACTAATGATAACGATACCGATGACACTCAAGATAAATTGAGGTGTGATATCGACGTTTGCTGCTGGTGCTACCATAACTGCGAGCATTGCTGGATAAATACCTGCACAACCATTTTGACCGATAGATAAGCCGAATGATGCAGAGAAGTTGGCAATACCATCAGGCACACCTAAACGTGCTTTCTGAGTTTGGATGTTAAGTGGTAAAGCGCCGGCACTTGAACGAGAAGTAAACGCGAACAAGAGCACTTCTGCAGTCTTTTTAACAAATGTGGCAGGGTTTAATCCAAGAAGTGACACGATGAGTAAGTGAATGAGGTACATCACTATCAACGCTGCATAAGATGCGATGACGAATTTACCTAATGTCCAAATCGCACCAAAGTCACTCGTCATAATCGTATTCGCAATAATTGCCAAGATACCATATGGTGTAAGGCGCAATACGAAAGTTACGATAGACATCACGATAGAATAAACTGCGTCGATACCACGTTTGAGTAAGTTACCGTGCTCAGGTTGTTTACGCATCACACGTAAGAACGCAAAGCCGATAAATGCCGCAAAGATTACAACCGCAATCGTAGACGTAGTACGTTGACCTGTGAAGTCTAAGAATGGATTAGATGGCAGTAACTCTAATATTTGTTGAGGTAACGTATTTGCCGTCATATCTTTCGCTTGTTTAGCGATTTCGCTACCACGAGAATTTTCAGCACTACCGAGATCGATAGTAGATGCATCGAGATGGAAGATGAGTGCTGATAAGATTCCAATAATTGCAGCGATGGCTACGGTACCAATTAAGAAGATAAAGATAAATGTACCGATCTTCGCGAATTTTTCGCCAATCTTGATCTTCGTAAAGGCAGAGACGATAGAAACAAAGATGAGTGGCATAACGATCATTTGAAGTAACGCTACATAGCCGTCACCAATGATGCTAAACCAATCTGAAGTTTGTTTAGTAACGTGAGAATCCGCACCGTAAATTAAATGTAGAATGATACCAAAGATGATACCAATTGCTAACGCAGAAAAAACACGTTTAGGGAATGAAACGTGCTTTCTTGCCATTACATTTAAACCGATAAGGAAAGCCACGAGTATAATAATGTTAATAATAATTAATAACGTATTCATTATTAATCAACCCACGCTTTCTATTTATATTATGGTTAAAGGGGTAATTCCGATATACATACTAAGGATAATACTTTGCATATCGTAAATCAAGAAGAAATTTTGTAAGAGAGCCTAAGCCTGTGATTTCATATTCATGGCTTTCGTGAGGTTGCCTTAAATACAGGAAAGGGTGCGTTCTTTTTTAATCTATCCAAATACCACATTTCTCTTGGTCAATTTTTGTCTTGTATAAACTACAATTCATGCCGCTTACTAAATGAACATACATTTGTACATATATTGAAACACGATACAAAAGCCATTCTGTGGAATGTTTCGCGTAAGAATATCGGATGGAGCGCAAAACAATGCAGAATGGCTTATTGTAAATTTGAGAGGATACATTTCATTGTGAAACAGAAATTGAAATTAAGGCTTAGTCAGTTAATAAATGTATCTCCTCAACATATTGGAACTAATTTACTTCTTCACCGCATGCACGATATAGTTCATATCTTTCTTATATCGTTTCATCGTTCTAAACATCGTAAAGAACATATTGCGATTCTCTTTCTTCAGTGCATTTTTAACAATCTTCATCGTGCCAAAGAGACCCTCGTCATACAACATCCCAGCAGGTGTCATGAGTGTAAGTTCACCAATGTGGGATTCAATTTGACTGAAGCGGCTATCTTTAAAGAGTTGATACCACTCTGCGGTAGGGAGCGGTGTAACTTTCACATTGATCGCAGAACTCAAATTCTCGACAATTTCTTCTTTCTGAGCGAGATTTATAATAGCGATATCATGTGTTAAGAGAATACCACCTGGTTTCAACACACGATAGTATTCTCGCAGTGCTTGAACTTTCGCCTTTAGAGGTAACATCGTCAACATAGCTTCATTAAGAATAATGTCGAACTGCTCGTCTTCGAAAGGTAGATTCATCGCATTCGCTTTCTGTACGTGTATCAGATGCGATAAGTTCGCTGCCTCTACGTTTTTCTGACCTTGTTGTAACGCTTTCGCATTGAGGTCGACGCCTTCGATGTTACAACCAAATGTCTTAGCTAGTTGGATTGCCGTTGTACACATGTTGCATCCCACTTCTAAGACACGTTTATCTTTTGTAAAATGCCCCTTCTTAATGAGCCAATCGGTAGCTTTGCGACCACCAGGTCTAAGACGTTTTTTACCTAATTTGGCTAAAAATGTATGGCCAGCTTCTTTCTTCATTGCGCATCATTCCTCGTTATTCATTCGCTAATGGTTGATATTTCTTAAACAAGACGTGGTTTTCTAAGTGAACATGTTCGTGCGTTTCGTGTTCTAAATGCTCTAAGCGGTGATAGACGAGTCGCCATGTACCACACGCTTCAGCAGGGGGTTGATAATCGTTAGTGATTGAACGAATATCTTGTAATAATTGACCTACTTCTTGATGCTCATCTACTAATTCGTTGATAATTTTTGAAGGATCAGCTACCTCTTCACCGGCGGATAAAGCGCGTAGTTGAGGGAATGATTCTTGATCTTCCTCCTCAATATGGCCCAAAAGCGCTTCTTTGAGTTGTGTATAGAGTGATTTTAACTCCACGAGATATGGGTGATTTGGCCCATGTACTTTCGCTAATTTCGTAACGTAAGGGGTTAAATTCTTAAATTCCTCTCTAAGCGGTTGGTGGAAGCGGGCTTGAATATATTGAATGAGAGATGGGCCGTCTAAATATTTCACATTAATCGTACCCGGCTCTTCAGTTTGATCAATACTGTTTAACTCTTGTAGCAACGTGTCTAAATCGACTCTCTTGTTATTGCGTGCAGCGTCTTCGATACGAATGTCGCCACCACAACAGAAATCGATACCATAACGACGAAAGATGTCAGCGCTCTTAGGAACTTCTGTAACGACATCTGCAACGTGCTGTGTTTGTTGTATCATGTTATGTCCTCCTCACTAGATTATGGGTTCTTTCTATAACTTAAGTATATTACATGAGAATGATTATCAATATTAGGGAAAACCATAATTATAGTGGGGGAATGACCTTAACAGTTAAGAGTTAATGCTATTTTTATACAAATGAGTAAGGGTAAAAGCGCACTTAAGGTGATGGGGGCGGTGTGGTCAGGGAAGAAAGTTTGAGTAAAAGGTAAAAATAAAACGAGCCACGGACGTCAATCAATGTCCGAGACTCGTTACTACTTCGAAATAAGGATTATAAACCGAATAAGCGTGCGAAGAATCCTTTATTCTCTTGTTTAGGTTGTTCTTCAAGCAATTTAGACGTATTTTTAGCTAATTCGCCTTGTTCTTTTTGAAGTTTCTGCATGTCAGATTGTGTAGATTGAATGTCCGATGCAGATGTTTGTAATTCTTTTAATGATTTCGTATTTTCATCCAATTTAGACGTCATTTGATCTTGAAGCTCTTTCAATTCATTTTGTTGTTGATGGACTTGATTAATCATTTGTCCAAGCATGTGACGTTCCTCACGCATTTGTTGGATTTCAGTACGGAGTTCGCTCATTAAATTAGAAACGTTAGGGTCAGCCGGTAACTGTTCGTCTTCATCTTTAACGAGGACTTGGAGGAAGTCTTTCTCCTGTTCTAATTCATCAAATGCGAGCTCATAGCTATTCGTTTGCTTTACTTTCTCAGCAATTTCATTGAATAATTCAATATCTTCTTCGGTAAAATCAGTAGCTTCTCTACCACGATATTCCGTCTTATTAAGATGGTAACCACGTTCTTCTAAATGTTGTACAATTTTACGGACTTGTTTTTCACTGAGATCGACGCGTTGAGCGAATTCTTTCGTTAACATAGATACAATTCCTTTCATTAGATAAGATGATGAATTATTAAGACTGGCGTCTGTCTGCGGTCAGTGATACGTCAGTCTAACCTCTATGTTAGTTTAAACCGTTTAGCGCCGTATTTCAAGTGTGTTAGGCAACTTAAGAGGAGTGGGGTGCTTTGCGCAAGTTCATTGCTTCTAACAATGAATAAATATATGAGCGTGATAACTTGTTCGCAAAGACATATTTAAGAATATAGTTAGACTTCACGCTTGTCCCATAAATATCTTTCGTGAGTTCAAGATTCGGTTTGATATATAAGTCTTTAGGGATTCCTGGTGACGTGCCATCGAAGTCAGGTCGAAGATAAGGGATTTCATGTTGCTTTTCAAAACCATGACGGTTTAAGAAAGTTTGACGATCGCGAATAATCTGATCCGTTGCATCATCTAGTTCTTCTGGCTCTTTCGGCACTTCGAACATAATAAAGTTCACATCACGTTCATGTACGCGATTGGCTAATTTATTAATTTCTGACTTCACTTCTTCTAAAGTGAGATCCATCAACGTATCATGATTGTCCGTGTTACGAGCGATCAAGTAGATGAGAAATGAAGAGTTCGTCGTCGCTTCATAATGCGCAGTTGCTAAGCTGACAACTTCGCCTTCCTCTAGTCCAACGAGAAAGATATAGTCATCTTTCGTATATTGATTCTCCAACGATTGTCTAAAGATGTGTTCATCTTCATAAAGTGAGATATCCAACTTCTCATCATATAAAGATAAAGCTTCTCGATATAATGGCTCCTGGCTCGATTTCACAACCGTAAATTCCATAATATTCCCCCTAGTATTAACAGTGCGGCATTCAATAATCCGTAAATTCAATAGTGATACTTAAAATAAATGATAATCTATTTTAACTCGCTCGCCAACCAGATTTTTTGTAAAAAAAAGTCCCAACACACTCATCATCGTATGTAAGAGGTGTTGGGACAAACTTTAAAGTAGACTCATATCTCATATTGATTATCTTGCTACGCATGTATCAATATGGATGTGTGTTGAGTTCAATTAAGACTTGGGGCCATCTGATTCTTCAGCGTAATGTTCATCTCTGTTTTGATCATTCACTTCTTCGTCAGTGTAAGCTGCATTGTTATCTTCTACTTCTTTGTGATTAGATTCATCTTTAGAAGCAACTAAGATTAATTTGTCATTAAGGATTTCTTTTTTATAGCGTTCTTGCTCTTCTTCACTTAAGTCGTAATTCGCAAGCACTGCACCTTCAGAGTCTTCACCAGTTAACATTTTAGCCATAGCGTCACTGAACGTACCACTTGTGACGATTAAGCTGATTTCAGAATCGTGAATGCGCTCATCTTTTAACTTTGTACGGCTTAACACTGTCAATTCGTAATTCTCGTAGCCTTCAGAACGTTTTTTGTCGATTTCATTAAATAATTCATCTGTGTTATTAACGATTGTAAATTGTGTCATTGTGTTTTCCCTCCATCTATTTGAGCCACGTATATTATTATTCCTATACCCTATGTAAAGAGTTTAGAAACGATTCAATTTAATTATATTACTTTTCCAAATTTCTGACAAACACGCTCAGTCATCGTCTTTATAGAGTGCTCGAGGTCAGGACAAAAATTAAACTTATTAATTTTCAATGTTACAACTCTCGCTTGCTTGGGAGAAGTACAGAAATCTATGATTTCGTAGTAGTTCCCCCGCAAAGCTGACTAGAGTTCGAGAAAGCGTTAGCCATCTCGAATTCAGTCAACTACTGCGTAGGACCACACTCAACTAATTCTTCTCACTCAAAGAGTTCGAAGAATGGATTTTCGTTGTGGTCTAGTTCCATCAAGCGTCTCGAGTACACATTGAAAATTTACTCAAGAATTTATTTTAAGATTGCTTTTTATTTATCTCAGAAGTCAATTCCCATTTACATCCCAAACTCCTTAAATTGTAGGAGAGAATCTATATTTAGCACGCTGAACATATTGAAAAATCCGTCTAAATTTGCTATCATCAGTAAATAATTTTATTTAACTCATATAATCTAAAGAATAGGGCTTTAGAAGTTTCTACCATGTTGCCATAAACAACATGACTATGAGTAGCAATTCAATACATAAACAAAGCAATTCGCTTTAAACAAGCCTACTTAGACGACGCGCACACTTACCGCATCATACCTATCCCAACGTGTGTACAGGACTTACCGTCGTCGCATGAGTAGAGAGGTGTACCGTGCTAAGACGGATGCTTAATTGTATTGCATGTTTACTCATAGTTCCTAACTTGCGAAAGTTTAGGAATTTTTTTGTATCAAAAATAGGAGGGCTAGAAGTGGATTTGTTAAAGCAAAAAGTTAAAGAAGATGGTGTCGTTATCGACGAGCGCATACTCAAAGTCGATGGGTTCTTGAACCACCAAATCGATGCCGAATTGATGTGGGAAGTAGGAGAAACATTCTACGATCAATTCAAGGACGAAAGCATCACTAAGATTCTGACGATTGAAGCGTCAGGGATTGCTCCGGCAATTATGGTGGCGAAACGATTCGGCATACCTTGTCTCTTCGCAAAGAAAGCGAAACCGAACACGTTGAACCAAGATGCTTATACGACAGATATACACTCATTTACTAAGAACAAAACATCTCATGTCATGATTTCTAAAGAATTCTTAGATGAGAATGACCGTATCTTAATCATCGATGATTTCTTAGCGAATGGAGATGCTTCTCTAGGCTTGAACAATCTCGTAGAGCAGGCGAAAGCACAGACTGTCGGCATCGGTATCTTGGTTGAGAAATCATTCCAACCTGGACGTCAGAAATTGAACGAAGCAGGACTCAAAGTTTCATCATTATGTGAAGTGGCGTCACTCGCTGGCAACAAGGTCACTTTAGTAGGGGAAGAATAACTGATGAGAACATTTATCCTTAGCGTTCAACACCTCTTAGCGATGTATGCTGGAGCAATTCTCGTTCCAATCATCGTGGGCACAAGCTTGAAATTCTCTGCAGAAGAGATTGCTTTCTTAGTCACAGTCGACATCTTTATGTGTGGGGTGGCGACATTCCTACAAGTTTGGAAAGGCACAGGAACAGGCTTGCCTATCGTGCTCGGTTGTACCTTTACCGCAGTGGCGCCGATGATCTTGATCGGACAGACGAAAGGCATTTCAGACCTGTACGGTTCACTCTTCCTATCAGGGATTCTCGTCGTGCTCATCGCGCCGTTCTTCTCATACTTAGTGAAACTCTTTCCACCAGTCGTTACAGGAAGTGTTGTCACGATTATTGGAATTAACCTCATGCCTGTTGCGATGAATTATCTCGCAGGAGGTGAAGGCGCGAAAGATTATGGTGATGGTAAAAATATTCTTCTCGGTTTAATCACTTTAGTCATCATCTTAGTCATTCAGCGTTTTACGACAGGTTTCTTGAAATCTATCGCAATTCTCATTGGGCTCGTACTCGGAACAGTTATCGCGGCTTGGTTTGGCATCGTAGACGTGAAGCAAGTAGGAACCGCGCATTGGTTCTCTTTACCGCATCCATTTAGATTTGCACACTTTAGTTTCGACTTTGGCGCAACGCTCGTCTTCTTTATCGTGGCCTTGGTCAGCTTGATTGAATCGACAGGTGTATACCATGCGTTGAGTGAGATTACTGGCAAGCAGCTAGAGCGAAAGGATTTCCGTAAAGGTTACACTGCGGAAGGTCTAGCGATTATCCTCGGGGCGATCTTTAACGCCTTTCCTTACACGGCATATTCTCAGAACGTCGGCTTAGTCTCACTTTCCGGCGCGAAGAAGAATAAAGTGATCTACGGTATGGTCATCTTACTCATCATTTGTGGCTGTATTCCGAAACTGGGTGCTTTAGCAAACATGATTCCGTTACCTGTCCTCGGTGGTGCGATGATTGCCATGTTCGGTATGGTGATGGCTTATGGTGTGAGTATTTTAGGGACAAGTGATTTTAAAAATCAAAACAACTTACTCGTCATAGCCATTTCAGTCGGACTTGGTGCAGGTATTAGTGCTGTGCCAGATGCGTTTAAGTCGCTTGGAGACCACTTCTCTTGGCTTACTCAAAACGGAATTGTAATCGGCACAATCTCAGCAATTCTCTTGAATTTCTTTTTTAATGGTATAAAGTATCAACAAAAGCAAGAAGATATGAAATAATGTAACTAACAATTAACAATAGGAGGCTGTAATTATGTGGGAAAATAAATTTGAAAAAGAATCTTTGACGTTCGACGACGTGCTACTCATGCCAGCAGAATCTGATGTCTTACCGCATCAAGTAGATTTAAGCGTTCAACTTTCAGAACGCATTAAATTAAACATTCCACTCATCTCTGCAGGAATGGATACAGTAACTGAATCTAAGATGGCGATCGCTATGGCGCGTCAAGGTGGACTAGGTGTCATCCACAAGAACATGAACATCGAAGATCAAGCAGACGAAGTACAAAAAGTTAAACGTTCAGAGAATGGGGTTATCACAAATCCATTCTTCTTAACTCCAGACGAGAAAGTATTTGAAGCTGAAGCGTTAATGAGTAAATACAGAATTTCTGGTGTACCTATCGTTGAAGATGCAGAAACACGCAAATTCGCAGGTATTATCACGAACCGTGACTTACGCTTTATCGAAGACTTCTCTATTAAAATTTCTGATGTGATGACGAAAGAAGATTTAGTAACTGCACCTGTAGGTACTACGCTTTCTGAAGCGGAAGAACTTTTACAAAAACACAAGATTGAGAAATTACCATTGGTTGAAGATGGCCGTCTAGAAGGCTTAATCACAATCAAAGACATTGAGAAAGTATTAGAATTCCCTCATTCAGCTAAAGATGAAAGTGGTCGCTTGCTCGTAGCTGCAGCCATCGGTATCGCGAAAGATACAGACATCCGTGCTGAAAAACTCGTTGAAGCAGGTGTAGACGCACTCGTTATCGACACAGCACATGGTCACTCTAAAGGTGTGCTCGAACAAGTATCACATATTAAAGAGAAATTCCCACAAGTTACACTCATCGCAGGTAACGTAGCGACAGCAGAAGCAACGAAAGCACTTTACGAAGCAGGTGCGGACGTAGTTAAAGTAGGTATCGGACCTGGTTCAATCTGTACAACTCGTGTCGTTGCAGGTGTCGGCGTACCTCAAATTACAGCAGTATACGACTGTGCAACAGAAGCGCGCAAACATGGTAAAGCCATCATCGCTGACGGTGGTATCAAATTCTCAGGCGATATCATCAAAGCATTGGCAGCAGGTGGCCACGCAGTCATGTTAGGTAGCCTCTTAGCAGGTACTGAAGAAAGTCCTGGCGCAACTGAAGTCTTCCAAGGTAGACAATACAAAGTATATCGCGGCATGGGCTCACTCGGCGCTATGGAAAGAGGTTCAAACGACCGTTACTTCCAAGAAGACAAAGCGCCTAAGAAATTCGTTCCAGAAGGTATCGAAGGTCGTATCGCATACAAAGGACCTTTACAAGACACAGTTTATCAACTCATGGGCGGTGTAAGATCTGGTATGGGTTACACTGGCTCAAAAAATCTAGAAGAATTGAGAGAAGAATCTCGATTCACACGCATGGGTCCTGCAGGTCTTGCAGAAAGTCACCCACACGACGTGCAAATTACGAAAGAATCACCAAACTATTCATTCTAAGTTAGACACTAAAAGGAGATTTAAGAGTTATGGAAATGGCGAACGAGCAAGAGCTCATACTTGTCCTTGACTTTGGTAGTCAATACAACCAACTCATCACACGTCGTATCCGTGAGATGGGTGTCTACAGTGAGCTTCACGATCACGAACTTTCTATTGAAGAGATTAAAGCGATGAATCCAAAGGGTATCATTCTATCTGGTGGACCAAACTCTGTATACGCAGAAGATTCGTTCACTATTGACCCAGCAATTTATGACTTGGGCGTACCTATCCTCGGTATTTGCTATGGTATGCAATTGACGACGAAATTACTCGGCGGCAAGGTGGAACGTGCAAATCAACGTGAATACGGTAAAGCGACGATTAACGCGAAATCCGACGAACTCTTCTTCGGTTTACCTGAAGAACAAACAGTTTGGATGAGTCACTCTGACAAAGTCATCGAAATACCAGAAGGCTTTGAAGTGATTGCAGATAGTCCAAGTACGAATTACGCAGCGATTGAAGACAAAGAACGTCGTATTTACGGCGTTCAATTCCACCCTGAAGTCCGTCACACTGAATTCGGTAACGATTTACTTCGCAACTTCGTCCGTCGTGTCTGTGAATGTACAGGCGAGTGGACGATGGAGAACTTCATCGAGCTTGAAATCGAGAAGATTCGCGAACAAGTTGGTGACCGCAAAGTCTTATGTGCGATGAGCGGAGGGGTAGACTCTTCAGTTGTGGCTGTTCTACTACACAAAGCGATTGGCGACCAATTGACATGTATCTTTGTGGACCATGGCCTTTTACGAAAAGGAGAAGGCGACATGGTAATGGAACAGTTCGGTGAAGGATTCAACATGAACATCATTCGCGTCAATGCGCAAGAACGTTTCATGAGCAAATTAGAAGGCGTTTCAGATCCAGAGAAGAAACGTAAGATTATCGGTAACGAATTCGTGTACGTGTTTGATGATGAAGCGGCGAAATTGAAAGATGTCGACTTCCTCGCACAAGGTACACTTTACACAGACGTCATCGAATCTGGTACGAAGACTGCACAAACAATCAAGTCTCACCATAATGTGGGCGGTTTACCTGAAGATATGGAATTCGAACTCATTGAACCGATCAACACACTATTTAAAGACGAAGTACGTGAACTCGGTATCGAATTGGGCATCCCTGAACATCTCGTTTGGAGACAACCATTCCCTGGTCCAGGACTAGGAATCCGCGTACTCGGTGAAATCACAGAAGACAAACTAGAAATCGTACGTGAATCAGATGCCATCCTTCGTGAAGTTATCCGCGAAGAAGGTCTAGAACGTGATATCTGGCAATACTTCACAGTGCTTCCAGGTATCCAGTCTGTAGGTGTAATGGGCGACTATCGTACGTACGATCACACAGTAGGTATCCGTGCCGTGACATCTATCGACGGTATGACAAGTGACTTCGCACGTATTGATTGGGAAGTACTACAGAAGATTTCCAGTCGAATCGTTAACGAAGTCGATCACGTGAACCGCGTTGTTTACGATGTAACATCTAAGCCACCAAGTACAATTGAGTGGGAATAATAGAATTGATATGAATGTTGCGACCCCTTGGGCTACTATGCCTGAGGGGTTGTTTGTGTGGGGGAGGAGGTTTGGGATGTAGAGAGTGTGCGGGTTGGTGTGGGAAGTGTGCGGCGTGTAGAAGATAAAATATAAACTCGTAATTGAAGTTCTTTACACTACTACTTAGAAATTTATCACTAAGATTTAATATAAGTATAAAGAAAAGTACTGAAAAATAATTTGAAATGCAAAATAGGAATTCAAACTAGTAGTGAAAATAAACTTGATATTATAATAAAAACTAATTAATATTATGTGTAAATACTCCGTAATAATTAGGAGGATTTAAATGATAAAATCAATAAATCATGTAACTTATTCTGTTTCCGATTTAAAAAATTCTGTGGATTTCTATAAAAATATATTAAAAGCTAAAATTTTATTAGAAGGTAAAAATACGGCTTATTTTACTGTTGGCGGCGTATGGTTAGCCCTTAATGAAGAAAGTGATATACCTCGAAATGAAATTCAGTATTCTTATACTCATATAGCCTTTTCAATAGACGAAAGAGAGTTTGATGGTTGGTATAAATGGTTGAAAGAAAATAATGTAAATATACTTGACGGACGCCAAAGGGATGTTAGAGATAAAAAATCAATATATTTTACTGATCCAGACGGCCATAAATTAGAATTGCATACAGGTACTTTGGAGGATAGATTAAAATATTATAAGGAAGAAAAGAAACATATGAAATTTTATTATTAACACTTTCTTAACGATTAAGTACACTAGGGGTAAACAGCTTCATAAATTATCTAATATCATTCGTCAAAAAAGCTAGACAGTTTTTAATCTTTAATTAAACTCAAAAATCTTTCTTCAGGTGTAAGATAATTAAGTGATTTACGAGGAATGTGATTTAACTTATGGGTTATTTTAATCATTTCTCCGTCATTGATTTGATTGAAGTCCATCTCATTATGTAGACCATGACGTCTTAGAAGAACATTCGTATGTTCGTTAAGGCCACGCTGAGACGGGGTTCCAGGATCAGCAAAGAAAATAGATACATCATGCTTGTTACTAAAGGCTTTCCAGTTAGAAAATTCTTTCCCCCAGTCAAAAGTAATCGATTTGATGAGATTTCTAGGAGAAGCTTCTAACATTTCATCAAGTGATTGTTGAATATCACGTGCTGTTCTACCCTGGGGTTTCAGCGTGATTGCAAACTTCGTTTGACGTTCGACGAGAGTAATAATGGCACTTTGATGATGACGTCCAACAATCTTATCACCTTCAAAGTGACCAAATTCTTTATCGAAGTGTTCAAACTCATCTTCACGTGTTGAAATGTTACGTAGAAAACGATGGCGTCCTCTACGTTCCTTATGGTGGTTAGGTTTACGTTTGCCTTTCATAGCAAGTTTCTTTATAGGGAATGTGCCTCGATGAAACATGCGATATAGCGTTTTTACTGAAAGTTAACGCGCTTTTCTTCACGCCCAAGAATAGCATCGGGAGACCAGCCTTTATTAATCTTATGTTGGATGTAGGAAGCTTGATCTTTAGGAATGCTAATCTTCTTATGACCACAACGTGACTTATTTCACTTATAACGTTGATAAAAGTCAATCGCTGTGAGACCTTCTTTAAACGCATTAATAACGTTGTATACGGTTTGTTTCGCGCGCTTGAGGCGCTAGCACATATCGGATACTTTTAATCCCTGTTTAAAATAAGTCTCAAGCATTGAAATTTCGTCCATGGTAAGATAGGAATAGGTCATACTGGTTAAACTTCTTTTGTTTTGTGGCGATTATAAATTGAGTTTAACACAGACGACCTTTTTTAGTGTTTAAGTGTCTAGTCTAATTTTACAATGCGCGATATATAAAAGGATCCAAATTTAAATCCAATAAAATTTTATTCAAGTAAATGATCATTTTCAGATTTTGGTAATGATTTAGAATTTAGTAGTGATTTCATCTGTGATCTTGCTAATTCATTTAGTTTTACTAGTCTTTCTTTCGGAGAAAACCCTTCTTTTATTAATTCTGCATTTCTAGACTCAAGGTTACTTATAACTATTAATTCTTCTATCGATGCATTATCTCTTTGATTTCCTTTTTTATAAGGATTTAGGCTCTTCCATTCTTTTGCAGTAAAACCAAATATAGCAACATTTAAAATATCAGCTTCGTTGGCATATGTGTACCCGACCTTCTGTTTTGATAAGTTTGAGTTTATTAGGTTTTCTTTTATAGCATCAGTATGGATAGTATAATTTGTTTTGCTTATTAATCTTTGTAATTGCCATTCTATATTTTCGGTATCATTTTCTTGTTCTTTTAATCGTTGGTAGTCTTGAATAATATATAATTTAAATTCGGGAGATACCCATGATGCAAATTCAAAAGCAATATCGATGTGTGCATATGTCCCCCCCCCATACCGTCCAGCTTTAGAAATTATACCAATAGCATTAGTTGCCTCAATCCATTTTGAAGCTGATAAAGTAAAAGCATTTGTACCAGCAGCATTTTTAAAGTGGTCGAATTCGCCCACTTTAAAATTTGGATTGTTTAATGATTCCTATACTCCTAAATATTGTATTGTATCTTTAGAACGTAACCAAGTTTTAATCACGTCTGCTGGTGTATCACTTTTATATCTTGCTATATCAGTCAAACTGATATAATCATCATTTTTTCCTTTAAATAAGGATATTTGTAAACCATTTGCTTCTATTTTTTCCATTTGAAACCTCTCTTTACTACCTTTTATTAAGGGATCTTTCTCACATAGGTTCTAGCTAAATGTATTATCACAAAATTTTCATTATATTTATCTTTTAATACTTTTTTAATTTTGTGTGAAAATCGATCTGTATGCTTATTTTTTCGAGTGACGGATTGTAATATAAAGAGCAACATCCAAAAATTTCATAAAAAATACCCATAATTGGCACTTTGTTGTAATATGTTAAGTAACCAACAAAACCACTTACAAAGGTGTGCCAATATGGGCTACTTACCTCTTACTATATATGAATGTTCAAGTATAGAGATACTAAGAAAAGAAGACTATTCTATGAGAGTAATCGATAAGCATTTAAAACGTTCGGTCTCCACGATTTCTCATATATTTAAGCGTAATATGACTGAGGGGGCGACTTAGCAAAAGTAACTTAGAAAGAAGTAAACTATGTTTTCAGTTCAATTAATCATAGACTAGAAAGAGTCATAATGAGTGGCTTATGAAATTTTAAACACAGAAGTGTTGAGCGTAAATTAACAATTCATTAGAAAAAAGAGGCAACCGTCGCAACAGTTAACCTCAAATACACGCCGCAGATATGTACCGCTGTTTGTATTTTATTATCCCTCTTTATTTCATATAAAGCAAGTGAATTATGATAGATTTGATAATTAAGTTAACCACCAAAAAACTATATTTTCCTAATATTCTACTTTCTTTTCACTCACACACGTCCATACCTAAATACTTCTCAAAGGCTTCCTTTCCTTTTCGAGTTATCTCAAGACAGCGATTTGTATCCGTTTCATAAATCCAAGATAGTTTAAATAATTGCCTAGTAATCCTTAAAGCTACAGGACCAGCGATATGATATTTTCGTTCGGTCCAATCAATGTGCTTTGGAATAGGTTTTGTATACATACTTTTTTCAATTTCGAGTCCTATTAACTTAAACCAATCTTTGCCTTCTTGAGTTAATATATAATATTCTTCGAATTCTTTAAGATAGCCATTTTCTAGTAAAGATTCAGTGAACCATACGCCCATCTTTCCCGCAAGATGTCCATAGCATGAACGCATATAGGATAACTTTTCTTTTTTTGTCGTTTCTCTTAAGGAGTTATTATTTATTGAAGGAGAAATCACTGCTAAAGCATTTATCGCGTTTATAATCTTATCGTTAGTAATTTTGTAATATCTGTGGCGACCCCATGATTCTACTGAAATTAAATTTGCTTTCACTAATTTTGAGAGATGTTCGCTTGCTGTCTGCGGTTTCACGTGTGCTAATCTCGCTAATTCTCCAGCAGGAAGTGCTTTCCCGCTTGAAAGCTCTATCAACATAGTAAGTCGTGTCTTATGACCTATTAGTAAAATGTTCTCTGCAAAATCTGAATACATCGACTCATCCTCTCTGCTTTCACTCTTTATCATAACTGATTATTATTTCGACGCTAACCGAAATGTTATAACGATATGCTTAAAGTAGTGAATAGGGAGGGTTGATAGATGAACGTTGTTTCTAAGTATTTTGAACGAATCGTTGTTTTTACCGCTGGAATGGGTATGTTTTTATCAACTTTAGATACCGGCATCATTAATGTTGTATTACCTACTTTAGTTAAAAGGTTTCACGTGGATACAACGACTATAACTTGGACTGTTACGTTGTATACTTTGCTATTAACAGGCACAATTATTGTGTTTGGAAGACTAAGTGATCGATATAATCAGCTTAATATCTATAGCATTGGACTACTCGTATTTTTGCTAGTTTCCGTTTTATGCGGAATTTCTAATCATATTTTACAATTAATCATGTTTCGTGGTCTACAAGGTATAGGAGCAGCAATGTTACAAGGGACGGCCACTGCTATAATTACTACTAATGTTTCAGAAGAGCGACAAGGGTCTGCACTTGGAACTTTAAGTATCATATTGGGTGTAGGACCTGTACTAGGGCCAAGTCTACGAGGATTATTACTATCGATTGCGAGTTGGCGGTGGATATTTTGGATCAATATCCCATTTGTGTGCGCAGGATTAGTAGGTTGATGGTTACTGAAAAAGCGTATAAAACAAGAACAGAATACTTCTCTCAATTTAGATTTACGCGGCAACACATTATTATTTGTATCGGTTTGTTGTTTGTTACAAGGTTTGACTTCGTGGGCTCATCAATCTATAACGAATTTTTCGGTGTATGGATTTATACTCACTTGTATTATAGCTTTTTGTGTATTTATTAAATGGGAGCTAAAAGTTCAGCATCCTATTCTGAACTTACGGTTATTTAAAGACTTCTCATTTTCAGTTTCGATGTTGGCTATACTTGTATTTGGTGGTGCTACATCTTTAGGGTTTATTGTACCTCCCTATATTTTAGGAAAAATAAGTCATCTCTCGTCATGGCAAATAGGGATAGTTAATTTAGCTTCTCCTTTAGGATTAGTTCTTATTTCGAAAACGGCAGGTAAATTAATGAATTGGATTAATAACCTCGTATTAATGTATGTTGGATTAGGCTTTATGGCTATAGCGTATGGTAGTTTAGGGCTGTTTCAAAGTAGTTTAACACCATTATTTTTCTTTATATTTTTATTCATTTATGGGGTAGGAGGAGGTTTGTTTCTCCCGTCTAATACTTCGGTAATAATGAACTCTGTATCTCGAAGTATGCAAGGAACAGTCGGGTCTTCGCAGAGAATGGTTCAAAATATAGGCATTGCGTTATATACAGCCATCACTTCACTATTTATCAATCATTCTTCGTCCAAGGCTACATTGATATTGGGGGCAAGTGAAGTGTGGTTGTTCGCATCTCTAACAATTCTATTGATCTTTATGCTGTTTATAGTAAGATCTTTAAAAGAAAAATATTAAAATACTGATTAGTATAAAATGCGGAGGAGGTTAAATATATGAGTATAAAGGAGATCTGGAATTATTTATTAAACAAGAAGTGGGATTCTAATGAACTCTTGAGGCTAACACTATACGTGATAATAGCTAGTATACTTACTACACCTTTACTTGGCATACCTATTGGGGTCATTGCTTATTTGTACTTGAGCGATGACGAATTTGAATAATTTTTGAAAAAGAGTTATATAAAACTTCATAAACTATTGTGAATGCACGCCTTTATTGAAAGCTTATTAAATAGGGATAATCCGACTGTGATTACCCCCTTATCATAAAATACTATTTCAAAAATAAAATGAATATAATTCCCATTATTACACCTATTATAAACATAATCCATATTAAATGGGGATTAAATCTCCAATCATTTGAATATGTCTTAGTTATTTTCTTTGTGTACCAAATATCTAATGCTTTAATCAAAGCAAAAGTTAAACCAAATAATAAAGGATACATAACAAAACTCATTGAATCATACCTTTTTTCGATGTTTACCGGTTTTCTAGCGATTTTATCCATATTAATATCAATCATTTCTCAGCGCATATACTTTACTATTTGCTAATAGCATTACCAAATTTAATTAATAATGTGAGAAACATTAATTCACTTAGATTTGTCACTTTGCGACCGACATTGATATTGGTCGCAAAATTATTTATAGGAAATGATTAATTCCATTTACTGATATAAATAATAGAAAGATTTTTTCTATCTATATAATAACTTATTGTACTACTTAACTTACATAATAAACACAAAAAATATTGTTATAATGATAATATTAATTGGTAGTAGAGATACACAGAACTTTTTAGCTTTCTGTTGCAAGGTGTTTCTATTATTTAAAATTGTCTCCACTATGAATGTGCTAAACAAAACTTCTAAAAAGAGAATTAAGTAGAATAATAAATTAGTGGTAAAGATATCAGTCTTTGGAAAAGCGAATAGAATTAAAATGGTCGCAAATGTAATGGTAAAATAGTATTTATCTAATAGTTCTCTCATATTCATCACCTGCTTAATGCTAGAATATATAATGCAACGAAGATTTTAATAAAAAAATAGTGTATATATTTAATATAGCAAAATTCTCACAACTAATAAATAATTCGTAAAAAATCCAAGAAAGTGACATATATGAGGGTGGGCTTAACCATTTATTACTAGGAGGTAAATATGCGACTAACTAAAGAAAAACTAGAAGCTAAAGACTATCATAAAGTATTAGATATATGGGGAAGATCTGTGCTTGCAACGCATGATTTTTTAGTTGAAAAAGATAGAAAAGAATTAGAAACAGAAATTCCAACTTATTTGAAATATGTCAATGCGTATCTATGGTATAAAGAGAATGAATTAGTTGGTTTCTCAGGTATAAACGATGAAAACTTAGAAATGTTATTTCTCGATCCGCAGTATTTTAATAAAGGGTGTGGAACAGAAATACTACAGTATCTCGTAAATGAAGAAAACATTCGCTATGTTGACGTTAATAAAGATAATGTTCCAGCGATGCAGTTTTATCTAAAAAATGGCTTTGAAAAATATAGTGAATCTCCACAAGATGGTCAGGGCAGGGATTATCCTATTTGTCATCTTCAACTTAAGTAAATGATAAATTCGATGAACAGCTGTTAAAAATATTATATGTAAGACGTCGGGCAGACTTACCTTAGAAGCGGCTTATGAAAGAAAGAGGAGAAAACTTATGATATTTGTGATGGATGTGGATGGAACAATTTGTTTCAACGGTATGTATATAGAGGAACCCTTACGGAAAGAAATTAAAAATATAGCTATAAAACATCAAGTAATCTTTGCTTCTGTGAGACCTATTCGTGATTTACTTCCAGTTGTACAAGGTTTTGAAAATCATACATTAATTGGAGGAAATGGTTCGATTATTTCTCAAGATAATCAAATTTCAGTTGTGAAAAGTATTTCTGAGGACCCTTTTAACCATATTAAAGCACTGATCCATAAGTACAATTTACAATATATTGTTGATGATTCATTTGACTATGCGGCTAATGTTAGTCCTGACAACGCGATATTTAAACAACTCGATCCATCACATTTAGCCAATCGTCTTTCTATAGAAAATATTGAAAAGCCAATTAAAGTGATACTTATCGACCTCGACGAGCAGTTGTTTGAGTTAGTTCAACAAGAATTGAAAAAATTTGAGTCAACTCTCTCAATTCATTATCATCGTCGTGAGAATGATATCGATATCACAGCGCAAAATGTCAATAAATATACGACATTAAGAAAGGTAATTGGAGAAAAGCCATACGTAGCTTACGGAAACGATGCGAATGATTATGAGTTACTCACACACGCGGAGAAATCATACTTTGTTGGTGAAGGTAATGAGGAGATGCCATTGACTAATGCAGGATATTTAGAGAGTCATGCGCAAGCAGTAATGACGTCGTTAAAAAACTATTAGCTTAGCACAGCACTAGTTCGTTACACGTATCATTTAATAGTAATTATCGCGAAACACCTGCACATTGTTCGAAGCCTCAAATTGTGATTTAATAACTATGTTATCTCGAAGAAATATAGAAATAGGAGATCGGTTAAACATGTATAGAACAATGATGCATTCAAAGATTCATCGTGCACGTGTTACAGAGTCAGATTTGAATTATGTAGGTAGTATTACGATAGATTCTGATATTCTGGATGCAGTGGACATCTTACCCAATGAGAAAGTTGAGATTGTAAATAACAATAATGGCGAACGCTTTGCGACTTACGTCATTGCTGGTGAGCGAGGCAGTGGTAAAATTTGCTTAAACGGTGCAGCGGCACGTCTTGTTCAAGTAGGCGATGTTGTAATTATCATGACTTATGTGCAATTAGAAGAGTCAGAGCTTCAAGGTCACGCTCCTAAAGTAGCCGTGTTGAACGAAAATAACGAAATCGAAGAAATGATATTAGAAAAAGAAAATATGACCTTGAATTAAATGTAAGACTCCCATCTGTATAGGTGGGGGTTTTTTAGTTGTAAGATAAAACATTACTTTGCTTGAAGAAGTCGATAAAGTGGTATACACACAGTAGTAATGCAAAGTGAGGAATGTGTATGCAAATCTTTAGGATAAGTTCGGACCACCATCAAAGTGCGCAATTTCTTGATAATCGACGGTTATCGAAGCAGGTTCTCGAGCTTTATCAAATTATTAGAGTGTGTCTTGCTGAAATGAACATTATTGAGGGCAACACGCGATATTTGTCTCACCCGATTGTGAAGCATGTCTATCATGATGGTAAGCCATATCTACTAGATGCGTATGCATTGTTGCGAGCGATGGACGAGGAGCATCAACAACGTGGTGGGAAACGGTCATCAGATTTCCGAGAAGATTTAAATCATTTAGAACGCATCATAACGCAACATCAATCTCGATTTTCTGCCGAGTCTTTACCACCCATTTTCGTTTATGGTGATGAGAAAGACTATGGCGAAGCGGCTTACATACAGTATCAGAGATTATTGTATGAAAAGTGGTCGACAGATCGCATTCCTCCACGATGCAATGTTCATAAAACACAAATTTAAGTGTGCCCGACTACTAAAAAAGTAAGGAAGTGTAGAAATGAATATCATACGACGAATTGTAGAGCTATTTACTCCACTAGCAGGGGGTAGTTTAATCGGTAAGATGACTGCTAAAGAAGCGCCGAAAGACTTCAAGAAGTTTAAAAAACCACCATTTTCACCGCCCAAAAAAGCCTTTCCTATTGTTTGGCCGATTCTTTATTTAATGATGGGTGTAGCGTATGTGCTTGTGAAAGTGAGAAGAGGCAAACATATGGTGGAAACAATTGCTCATTACGTACAACTAGGACTCAATTTCGCATGGTCATTACTGTATTTCAAAGAGAAAGCGCGTCGACTTGCACTTGTTGATAGCTTTCTATTGCTAGGTGCAGTAATTGTGACGACGGTGATTTACCTGAAGAAACGTCCACTCGCTGGTTTCCTCATGCTACCGTATGTGATTTGGTCCGCGTATGCGAGCTATTTAACGACAGGAAATTACGTGTTAAATAAGGATAATCCAAATTATATGGATTAAATCTTTTTTTCTTGCTATTTTTTAAAATAACTCACCATTCCCTAGGCATTCATGCTTATCAAGAACATAATTCTATGCGTTAACGCAACAAATGTAACGCTGAAATGAATAAAATATGAGTTTAAATGTTTAATCCATCAACGGACGGATATAAATAAATTAAGAAGACGATGTGTCTTTTTAAAATAAGATGAACTGTGACACAATTCCATGAGCTAATTTAATTCGTGTCTCAGACAATACTCAAATGGAGGTATTTAACATGGCTGAAGGTAAATTTGATCAAGTTAAAGGCGACGTTAAGAAAAAAGCAGGAGAAGTAGCAGACGACCAAAACTTAAAAGACAAAGGTGACGCTGACAAAGGCGAAGGTAAAGCTAAAGAAACTGTAGAAAAAGCAAAAGATAAAGCTACAGATGCTATCGATAAAGTAAAAGACAAATTCAGTAAATAAGATATATTAAAAGGCTTGGGTCTCTCGACTCAAGCCTTTACTTATGCCTATAAGATCGCATCGTAGACCGACACCTAAGTTTCATTAGCGAATGCACTGAAATCCCGCAATTTTCCACATTTTAGCTACCGCTTTAACATCATTCTTTAATTTTACCACTTTGAGTGACAGGTGGTTCTCCATAACGATTGGCAGAAACATTGCCTCTCCGCAGACAAACAATCAACGAATAGATGAGCAATAAATAATAAATTGCAGTCAAAATATAAGCGAGAATATCTGTGTAATCAACAATCGGATCGTTGCGATAGAACAGATTATCGATAAAGTCATTGATATCTAAAAATAAGAAAAAGATAAATAGAATAAGTGGGAAAGCTAAACTCTTATCGACATCGTGATAGCGACGCGCCATCAGAGTGAGTTGAGGGATAAAGAGTATCCACTTAAACACGGACAGCACAATCACGCCAGTTCTAGACAAATCGCCTAGAAGCAGACTCAAGATTGCGGAAAGAAGTATGTATAGGGCAAAGTGTATCAAGGTCGGAACCCAGAAGTCTTGTCGACTTGCTCGCCCTTTATAATCAAACGCGTGACGCCAAAAACGGATATAACTTTGATGCATGAAATAGTCGTCCTTTCTCTAGTTGTTAGCGGATCTAGGTTATTCCTCTTACTTCGAATCTCTTTAAGCTTATACGAAACGCTACGGCATTTCAATCTTGTTTAGTGGACAATCTTGTCGTGAAATACTTAACGCATTTAGGTAAAATGACTCACTTTCTCTTCTTCGTATTTTTATAAAATGCTCATAGACCCCACTTCATCTGATTAATCTATGAAAAGCTACTCGAAAAACATGAAACGCTCACCGACTTTCATCCTCAAACACACAAAAAAACGCACCCCCAAGCCTGAGGGTGCGCCATTCATCAATCTATCCAATTAAATCTCGCGTGCGTTCTCGTGTTCATGCGTCTGCTTCGTTCTAATTAATAAAGTAAGGATAAAGCCAATCACAATTAGAATGGTTGTGAAAGCAAACGCCGCATCAACACCTACGATCGTCGCATGTTTCAATGTAGCAGCTTGAGATTCGCCATGCGCTCCGTGATAAGATGTACGCACAATCGCCATAATCGTAATCATAATCGCTGTACCCATCGCACCAGCGATAATACGTAAAGAGTTGATAATCGCTGTACCATGAGAGATATTTTTAGGCTCTAAAGCATTAATACCAATCGTATTGAGTGGCATGATGATGAGCGCTACCGCAAACATACGAACTGCGTAAATGATTACGACATACCAGTATGGTGTATCGGCAGTTAAGAAGCAGTGCAGTATCGTCATGATGATGAGTAAGATAAATCCTGGAATTGCCAATACTTTTAACCCATATTTGTCATAAATTTTACCTGTATAAACAGACATAATCGCGTTGACTACAGCCCCTGGTAAGATGACGAGACCTGAGAGTATCGCTGACAGACCCAATCCGGTTTGGATATACATCGGAATGAGCAATGCAGGGCCTACGATTCCGATGAAAAGTAACATAGAGCCAAATGCGGATAAGGCAAATGTGCGGTTAGCGAAGACACGCATGTTCAATAACGGCGTATCGAGTTTGATTTGACGTGTCACGAAGATCGCCACAATAATGATACCGATGATAAGAGAACCTATGACGATCGGTGAACCGAAGCCAAGGTTACCGGCACTACTGAAGCCGTAAAGCATCAAGCCGAAACCTAATGTAGAATAGACGACTGAAGTCTTATCGAGCTTGTTCGGTTTCGTCGCATTGTGACTATCGACAAAGATAATGCCGACGATAAAGGCGATAATCGCGATGATTGCCACTACGAGGAACGGCGCACGCCAGCCAAACGTATCAATCAAGAGTCCTGTGAGTGTAGGACCTATGGCTGGAGCTGCTTGAGCTACAATTCCTGTAAGCCCCATCGCAAAGCCACGTTTTTCTGATGGGAAGAGTGTGAATACAGTGAATTGCATGAGTGGCATAAGTATACCGGCACCAATCGCTTGAATCACGCGTGCAACCATCAGTATGGTGAACGACGGTGAAAGTGCTGCGATGATGGAACCAATTAAGAACGCACTCATCGAGAAGATGTATAAGGGTCGTGTGTGATAACGATCCATTAAGAATGCAGTGAGTGGAATCATAATCCCGTTGACGAGCATAAATCCGGTGATGAGCCACTGTGCAGTCGTTTCTGTTATTTCTAAACCTGTGATAATCGCAGGTAAGGCTGTGTTTAATAACGTTTGATTGAGTAACGCGACAAAGGCACTACTCAACATCACTATGATAATAGCATTTCTCTTTCTTAGTGATATATCCTTCATACGATTACCTCTCTTTTCTAACATCCCAATAACAAATTTTAGTGAGAGATAGTTAGCAAAGCAAATCATTCGGTTTATGATTTTAATTTTATAAAAGTGTTTATTATCCACTCATAAAGAATGGGTCAGAGAGCAAGGTTTGTCAGTCTATAATTGAAAATTTGTCTCCTGTCTACTCGCATCATTTGTGATAGAATAGACTGCATACATAAATAGAAAGAAATCGTAACGTTTATAGATTTAAACCTCTGAAATAGTAGAGAAGGGAGTGTTTGGAAAGATGCAAGAAGATTTGTATAGTCGTAAACTCACAGGGCGGTGGGGCATCCTCTTCGCCATCATCTTTGTGGCCTCAACATTACGGTCGCCGTTAACCTCTGTAGGACCGGTGATTGAACAGATTAAATCTGCTTTAACGCTCAATAACAGTTTAGCCGGCTCGTTAACGACGATTCCGCTATTAATCTTTGCGGTGGTTTCACCTTTCGTGTCGCGTATTGCGAAACGTCTCACAGTGCCACGTACGGTACTTTGGGCGATGATCTTACTCATTGTGGCACTCTTCATCCGCGTGCTAGGTGGGACGTCACTCTTCATTATAGGAACGATATTGATGGGGGTGGCGATCGCTTTCGGTAACGTGTTGATGCCGAGTTTCGTAAAATGGATGTTTCCGCTCCAAATCGGTTTAGTGACAGGTTTATATACAGCGACGATGAACCTTACAGCTGGCCTTGGCGCAGGGTTCAGTTATCCACTATCACAAATGACCCACTTCGGTTATCGCTTTGCGCTATTATTCTGGGTCATCTTTGCGATGATTGCTGTGATCTTATGGGTGACGAACATCAAACCGACGCGTCGTGAAACTCAAGCGGATGAAACGAGTACACAACAGGAACAAGCCACAGATCGTCCTGCACCTTCATTTAATATTATGAAATCGAAGTTAGCTTGGGCAGTGGCACTTCTGATGGGGCTCCAATCCATGATTTTCTATACGATTGTAACTTGGTTGCCAACGATTCTGATTGCGAGAGGTATTTCTCCGTCAACATCAGGTTACCTATTGATGCTCAATCAGTTCTGTCAGGTGCCGTTAACGCTCATCTTTCCTATATTAGCTGGAAAGATTAACAACCAACGTATCTTGATTTATGTGATTAGTTTATTCTATTTAGTTGGTTTCGTGTTGTTCTTCTCTCACGTCTATACATTACTGATTATCGGTATTATTCTCGTCGGAGCAGCTACCGGTGCATGCTTTAGCATGTGTATGGCGCTCTTCTCCTTCCGTGCGCGCACTCACGAAGGCAGTGTGACTTTATCGGGATTCGGTCAATCTGTCGGCTACATTATCGCTGCGGTTGGACCGTTCCTCATAGGTCTATTGCACGATGTGACGCATACTTGGCTAGCTGCCATCATTGCGTTCGTCTTGATGGCTATCGGGGTGTTGCTTGCCGGTATTAAAGCTGCGTCAAACGATGTTGTTGAAGATACTTAAGCATTGCGAGACATGTCGTTGTTTGTGACTTTTAGTAACAGAGGTCAGACTGCGGCATGTCTTTTTTTGGATAAAATGTGAGAAAAGGGTGAAATTATTTTACTTTACAATTATTATGTGTTAACACTATTACTAAGTTAATACAGGTAAGTTGTGATACAAATATTTGCTTGGTTAACTTAAATACCAGATAGTTTATATACTATCGAGGAGAGTGGCTATATGAAATTTAAAATGTCCGCACTACTACTGTCTTCAGCAGTATTATTAGGTGCATGCGGTGGTAACGGTTCAGCAGATAGCAGTGACGATAATAGTAAAAGTAACAATACAGATAACGCACACAAATCATCTATTGCATTAAAAGATGTCAGCACAGACCCTAAAGATGCGATTAAAAAAGCGCAAAACATCTATAAAGATGAAAAATTGAAGAAGATTTCATTTGAAAAAGAACACGGAGATTGGGCTTACAAAGTTGAACAACAAAATGCTCAAAAGCGTGAAGAATCTGAAGTCGTAATTAATGACAAAGATCAAAAAGTCGCTTCTAAAGAAAAAGAAACAGATGAGTCTAATAGCACGAAGAAAGAATTTGATTACAACGACATGAAGAGCTATAAAGATGCGATTAAAGCAGGTCAGAAGAAATTTGATGGCGAAATTGGCGAATGGTCACTTCATCGTTCTGACGATAAAGGTAAATTCGTGTACGATATGGACTTGAAAAAAGGTAAAGAGAAACACGAAATTACTGTAGATGCGAAGACAGGTAAAGTTCTTAGTGATGAAAGAGACGACTAAAGTTTAGAAAATAAGTATGCGCGCACACTTAAAAATCTAAAATAGTAATAAAGAGAGTGGACACTCAGTGAATGATCCGATGTGACAATATATCGGTGATGACCTGGGTGCCACTCTTTTTGAGTTGGAGCACTCGCAATATGTCTGAAATCCGTTACAATATGAAGAGAAATATAATTATTGGAGTGACCAAGATGATTAATGTGAAATCACCAAATCCTATATTTTTAGAGAACGAAGAAGCAACTTCTGCAGTATTACTCCTCCATTCGTTTACAGGAACGGTGAGAGATGTAAAGCTCTTAGCGAATAAATTACATAAAGCAGGTTATACGTGTCTTGTGCCACCTTACCGCGGACATGGTTTATTACTACCTGAGCTCATGTCATATGACACAGATGACTGGTGGGAAGACGTTCAAGCAGCCTATCAACAATTACGAGATAAAGGTTATCAACACATCCACGTGATGGGCGTCTCACTTGGTGGATTATACTCATTGAAACTTGCAGAACACTTTGATGTCACATCACTAGTAGTTATGTCTACGCCTCACAAGAAAGGAGATGCAGGTTTACAAGGTCGTTTGAAACATTACGGTCAACGTATGGGTGATTTAATTGGTTTAGATGAAGAAACAATTCAAGCGCACTTAGCTCAAATCGAAGACTACGATGAGAGTTTGGAACTTTTCCAAGTCATGGTGAATGATATTATGGCGCACTTAGATCGGATTCAAGCACCGATTGCGATTAAATATGGTGAGCAAGATGAAGCGGCTTACGAGCAGAGCGCGAATTATATTTATGAACACATCACGCATTCTCAGAAAGAAATACAAAGTTATAGCAACGCAGGTCACTTGATGACGCAAGGTAAAGACCATCAAGCGGTTGAGCAAGATATCATCGATTTCTTGTCGCGAATTGAAGCGGAATTTTAAAAAAGAAAGGCAAGCGAGCCTTTCTTTTTTTATTTGGCCAGCGAGTCTAGGATATAAATCGTAAAGGGCTATAGAAATAAATATAGTCATGACGATGTCCCGTGTATAAGGTGTTTTCAAGCTGATAAAGAGATTAACTATAGCTTCTTGCAGTAGCTGAATGACTACGAAATGCACCGTCTCCGTATTTCGAAATTTAGTCGGGGCTTACGAAATTAAGTAGATATCTGTCTCACTTCTATGAAAAATTACTTTATTGTGTTTATGCACTAAACATGTTATAGTAAATACTATAATAATTAAACGCTTTAACGCGTCAAAGCAATTAAGTAAAAATCACGAGGATGTTATATATGAAGAAACAATCACAATGGAAATCATCGACAGGCTTTATACTCGCAAGTGCAGGTTCCGCAATCGGCTTAGGTGCAATGTGGAAATTCCCATATATGGCAGGCATTTATGGAGGCGGAGCTTTCTTACTCATGTTCCTCTTATTTACGATTATCGTAGGATTACCGTTATTAATTATGGAATTTGCGGTCGGAAAGATGGGACAAACTTATACGACGAAGATTTATGAAAAGTTAACGCAGAAGAAATGGTTAAATATTATCGGTTGGAATGGTAACTTAGCTGTCTTCATTCTCTTTGGTTTCTACAGTGTCATCGGTGGATGGATTATCATTTACATTCTGAAAGTACTCGGCCAACTCATTGGTTTGAGTTCAGGCAATCTGAGCAGTATTCAATTTGAGTCCATCATTACGAATCCGTGGTTAACCATTATGGGACAAGGTATCTTTATTCTCATCACCATGTTGATTGTAATGATGGGTGTGGAGAAGGGCTTAGAGAAAGCTTCTAAGATCATGATGCCACTATTATTTATCTTTTTGATTGTTATTGTGGTAAGATCTTTATCTTTAGAAGGCGCGCAGTCTGGCCTCCGTTACATTTTACAACCACGTATAGAAGACTTATCTGTGAAAGGAACGTTGTTTGCGTTAGGTCAGTCATTCTTTACGTTGTCACTCGGTACGACAGGTATGATTACGTACGCGAGCTACGCCTCTAAAGAGATGACGATTAAGACGTCTACATTAAGTATCGTAATCATGAACATTGTGGTGTCTTTACTTGCTGGATTAGCAATCTTTCCAGCGACAGAAGCTTTCGGTTTCAAACCAGCAGATGGGCCAGGGTTGTTATTTAAAGTGTTGCCGCAAGTGTTTGATCAAATGGCTGCAGGAAGTTTATTCTACTTTATCTTCCTCATCCTATTCTTGTTTGCGGCGTTGACGTCTTCAATTTCACTATTGGAATTGAACGTTTCAAACTTTACGAAGAATAACAATGAGCATCGTGCTCGTGTTGCGTTCATCGCAAGTGTGCTCGTCTTCATCATTAGTGTGCCAGCGACTTTATCATTCGGTAGCTTAAACGATATTCGCATCTTCGGATTAACGATCTTTGATGCGATGGACTTCCTCGTGTCGAACATACTGATGCCATTAGGTGCACTAGGTACGACGCTTGTGGTAGGTCAGTTGTTGGATAAAAATGCTTTAAAAGAGAGTTTCGGGCGTGATCGTTTCAAACTCTTTAGCCCATGGTACTACCTTGTGAAGCTTGTGCTTCCACTTGTGATTATCTTGGTATTTATCATGCAGTTGATTTAGTGAAAGCAGAGCAGAATTTGAAATTCTGTTGATTCCCTCTTTAGAAAAATGATTATATGTTAATTTCTCAGACCCTTCCATAGAAGCCAGTATGGGAGGGTTTTTGTAGGTGCAAAATATGTGACTGGGAGTGGGTGATTACTGAATCTGAGGTATTAAAAGAAATGAATGTACGACGCAAAATGAGAATTATAGATTTAATTAATTGTGATTCAATTTTCAATGTGTACTCGAGACGTTTGAGGGATTACGGCCACAGTGAAAATCCATTAATGATAGCGTTGAGGTGTCATTAATTAGTTGAGCGTGGCCCCTAAGCAAACATATTAAGATAGGTAGTAAGGAA
>NZ_KV804783.1:111785-114699 GCF_001811435.1 Staphylococcus sp. HMSC071G07 | reverse complement strand
AGAAGCGAGAGTTTTAACATTGAAAATTAAATATATTTTTATTGAATTATAGATTCTAATTTATAGATATCATACACCTCTTCAACAGTAGGTCAAGCTTTAATGTCTTCCGAGAAGCGTGGTATGATGTAATAAATAACTTGTGAGTAGAGGGATAAATTATGATAAAACGTATCCAGTTAGATGATTGGTCAACTTTAGAATCACAACTTGAAACATTGCAACAGAAATCGTACACACACTTTATCATCGAAGATTCACGTATCGAGATTGACGAGGATATGCTCGAAGCTGTGCAACTTCAACCTCAAACGATGATCGTGGATTATGCAGTCGACGGCGTGTATCTCAACGAGTCACAATGTTTCAGTACAGCACAAGGACACTTTAACGCTTGGATGAATAATAATAATCATTATCCTAACGTGATCTTCTATATTGAGACAGCCTTAGGCATCCTCAAAGATTATCATGTCGATCACTTATTCGACTTAGCTTTACTGAACTTGCTCGATAGTGAGGCAGCGGTAGACAGTCATGTCGTCTTTAACTTTACTGATACCTTTACGACGAGCGCTGGCTTATGGGACATTATTCAAGAACACGATTACGAACCAACGACGCAAATGTTACTCAACGTATTGGCTTACGAACACCGTCATTCCATACCTTACCGTAGTAAGCAAACTGAGGTGCCTGAAGATGTTCGTCCAGAGCATCAATGGTTACGACGTTTCGGATTCAAGGCGCCCCACTTTTTATACAACATCAAACAACAACGCGCATTGAAACATTTTAAAAATGAAGCGTATATTTACGAGAAAGACACTTCGAAAGTGCAAGACCATATCGTTGTTCTAGGCCCTAATTACCAATTCCGTGGCAATACACGTTATTTATTCAACTATCTCGCAAAGCATAATTCGAAGACGCCCGTCTATTTCATCACGAATGACGTTAAGGGCCCTAATTTCTTAACACCAGAGACGAAAGAAACGGTGAAGATGATTGAAAGTGCGAAAGTGGTTATTCTCGAAGATTTAATACCGAGTGATTTGCAACCTAATGGGAAGATCATTCAACTATGGCATGGTACACCTATTCAAAGACGCTTCTTAGATCGCTATGACGCGTTATCTATGGAGGCTCATGACCGTGCAATTCAATTCAACAAATGGCGTCAACAAGACTATCTCGTATGTGATACGGAGGCGAGTGAACCTTACTTTGAAACTGCATTTCCATCACAACACCTCGATTTCGTGACTTGTGGCTATCCACGTGTACGATATTTATTTGACAAAGTGACTGACAAGCCTTATTTATCCTTTATTCGCCAAGAACTCAAACTCGATTCCGACAAACCCACATTACTTTATGTCCCAAGTCGCCACACTGGTAAAGCAGATGACGCCTTGCTTCCAATCAGCGACGGCTTAGTCAATAAATATAACGTCATTTATCGTCCACACCCTGAGAGTGAAGGCCCTGATGAACTCGAACATGCCATTTCTGCGCCAAACAATCTCGAAACGCAAGATTTAATACTCGTTGCTGAAGTGGTGCTAACGGACTATGCTTCACTTATCTTTGACGCTTTAGCTACTGGTAAAACGGTCTGTCAGTACACACCAAATCAAGATGAAATAGATAAGCATAGCGGTGTATACGATGATGTCATGCAATCACTTTCAACGGTTCGTTATAGTGATGCGAAAGCATTGCACAATGATTTGATTAGTCATCAAATGACTGAGTTGAAATCCAATCCATATGTGCGTGAGACCAATCCATCTTATGAACAAATTGGAATGTTGATTCAATCTATAATGAAACGTTAGATAAGCACACGATATAAAGGTAAAAGCGGAGCTGAAATTCCAACAATTTCAGTTCCGCTTCTATTATCACTTATAACCTAATCCTCCAACACTTTCTCCATCACTAAATCATGGTCAACGACATCACCTGTTCGAAATTCGTGTGTACCTGTTTGTCGAAAGCCTTGGCTTTGATAGAATTGTACAGCATAATCATTTTCTTCCCATACACCTAACCAAATCTTCGGTTTCTGCAATTCACGTGCCTTCTCTTCCGCAAAGCGAATAATTTCCTTACCACGGCCACCCTTTTGCGCATGTGGTAACAAATAAATACGTTGAACTTCAAGGTAATCCTTGCCCATTGGTTCTGTCTGCGCTGTACCTATATTAAATTTAAAGTAACCCACGATGTCGCCATCCTCCATATAATAGTAGAACCATGACTCAGGATGCTCTAATTCTTCAAGCAAGACCTCTTCACTCAAGCTCTCTTCGAAATAACGCTGAAAGTCTTCTTCTGTATAGTATGCATCTTTAAATGTCTCTTTAAACGTGTATTGCGCCAGTTCACTTAACTGCGCTACATCTGACTTCTTTACTACAACAAATTCGCCCATTCTCAATCCCCTTACTTTCATAATATCCTTATTATACTCAAATTGATGGGTCGTACAATATGAATAACGTTAATTTATTACCCACTTTGCGTAAAATTAATGACATTTCCCAAATAAATATTGATAATATTTCTCAACTAGAATATAGTTAAAGAAAAAATACAAAACTGAAAAGAGGAAACTGCTATGGAACATCTCTTCATCCTTGGCATGACAGGACCTACAAGCCTCGTCATTATTAGCATTATCGCGCTCATCATCTTTGGACCTAAGAAACTCCCTCAATTTGGCAAAGCAATTGGAGATACGTTACGTGAATTTAAATCCGCAACGAAGCACATCGATGACGAAGAAGACTCAGATTCATTAGAAACACCCAGTAGACCTTCCACACAACAACGTAAATCATCCAAATAATTATACGTTACTCGAACATTTCGATGAGCTGAGACGACGTTGTCTCGCTATACTCAT
>NZ_KV804783.1:29283-111685 GCF_001811435.1 Staphylococcus sp. HMSC071G07 | reverse complement strand
TGTCTCGCTATACTCATCTTCATTAGCATCGTGTTTGTAGGAAGTTACTTCACCTCACATTGATGGTTACCATCCTTTATCCGCATCATTACACCGGGTAAAGTCTTCCTGCATACCTTTAGCTATACTGAATTGATTCAACTCTACATCAAAGTCATCTTCTTTGTGAGCTTATGTATCAGTTCACCCTTTGTGTTCTATCAAATATGGCGCTTTATCGTGCCCGGACTTCGACAACACGAACGCAACTTCGTCTGGCGCTATAGTTTAGGGTCACTCATTCTATTCGTATGTGGTATCTTACTGAGTTACTTTCTCGTCTTTCCCTACATTATTCAGTGGTCCTACCGTTTAGCTGTCATGATGCACATTCAACCCGTGATAGGTATGCGACAATATTTAGCCGAACTCATCAGATGGTTACTGACATTTGGCGTGCTGTTCCAAATACCTATCATCTTACACGGGCTCGCTTACTTTCAAATCTTTGATATCACTGAATATCGCCATTATCGGAAATATATTTACTTTATCAGCTTCGTCTTAGCAAGTATTATTGCGCCACCAGATCTCACGCTTAACATCATTTTGACCTTGCCTATCGTCGTTTTATTTGAACTGAGTATGTTAATTGTACGTTGGACGCATCGTACGCGCACTTCACACAAATAACCAGTTATAGATGAGGAACTTTCCTTTCTATAACTGGTTATATTTTTTTACTGTTCTTTCTTATTAGCTAACATGAGATAGATACCAATAGCGAGGAGCAAGACAACTTGGGCTCCTATTGACTCGATCGTCGGGTACCAGCCAATCCAGCTGAGCGTTGGCACCCCTGGTAAGTCGTGTCTCGGAATCATGTGGAGTAATTGTAATTTCTGTACACTCATTCCTAGCATTTTAAAAGTCATTATAAACAAAATAATCGTGAGGACTTTAAAAATATAGTGTAACGGAATCAATTTCACGATATAGCGATACAGCAGGCCGAAAATCACGAGTATGACGATCGCATACGCAATACCTGACACGAATTGCCACGCGGTAATGTTTCCAATCATACCGAGGTAGAACACAATCACTTCGACACCTTCACGCAGCACAGTAATCAAGCCAATCACACCGAGCAAGATGAGATTATTGCGTTGCATCGCATTCTGATAAATCTGTTCAACCATCGCATTCCAACGTGCCGCACTCGATCGGCGATGCATCCACAAACCGACGATAAACATCAGGATTACAGCAATAATACCCAGTCCCGCTTCCATACTTTCTCTCAACACACCTGTCTCGCCTAAGAGGTGGATGAACAGAAGTGCAATACCTAAACTCAATAAGCCACCTAAAATCGCACCACTGATGATACTTGTTGTACCGCGACGATCTTTCATCTCTCGCGTCATCGTTGTAAGTGTCATAATGATGAGTAAGACTTCCAAACCTTCACGTAAAAAGATTAGCATGACATCAAGGGACGTATAATGTTGAACTTGAATCGTATCTGCGATGCCTTTATTCAACTCGATAAGCCCTTGCTTCACATCATCTTTCGTCTTCTCACTCAGAATACCTTGATAATATGGAATTTGATTCTCGATTTGCGTATACAAACCTATATTTTTAGTTTGAATCTCACCTTCAACATAAGGCCAAATCTTCACAAACTGCGTAAGGGCCGCATCTGCTTTGTCGAGTTGATCATTATCGATTGCACGTATCGCTTCATCAAGTTGTTCATTTAACTGACTCGGTTGATATTTCCCTTTATCTTTCGAGGAAGTCGTTTGGTCTGCGCTATTGATAGATGATTGGAACGTATTCCAAGCACGCTCAACCTTTGAAGTATCTAGTGGTTCTTTCTCAATCGCTACTCGCATCTGCATGAGGCCGACTTCAATCTCGCCATACTTACCAACATCTTTATTACGAATGACAGATTCATGATTCTTCCACACAGAATTCACTTCACTGTTCAGCGATTTCAATTTCTCTTGATCTTTATTCTTGATTGCAGTAGTAAAATCCTTATCTTTTCCTTTAATGGCATCTTTGAGCTGTTTAATTTCGCCGCTATCATCTTTTTTATTTACTTGTTGTTCGTAGTCAATTAACGCTTTCGTCAAATCACTGTATTGCGTTGTCGTCTTTTTAGATGAAGCTGTGACGTCAACACCGTCTAACGCTTTCTGCACTTCTTGGCCCTTTTTAGAATCATTCACTTTTAAAGCATCGATTTGCTTTTTAACATGCTTCAAATCCTCTTGCTTCGTCTTCTTCGATGTGTGACTTTCATCCAAATGTTGTTTCGCATCTGTAATCGCCGCATAAACGTCACTAAAGGAAGTCTCCTCAGCCATTCGCGCTTGTCCTACGCAAAAGGACATAACGAGTAGTGAGATTAGGAGTACTTTAATTAAACAACGTCTCACCAAGATAACCTCCCTTACGCACGCCTGGTAACATCAAGAATAGCCCTGAACCACGATGTGTAATGTATTCATTTAACTTATCTACATTGCCAAGTTTGTTCTGAATGTCAATAAATTGTTGAGGATCTTTCTGAAAGCTAATAAACAGTAAGCCTGTATCATAGTTCCCAGTATCATCACTCGTACCACGCATGTAGTTGTATGCACGACGCAGAATATGCGTGCGCGCCTCTTTCGCTAAACGCGCATGTGCATCAGCTGGAATCGTAGGTTTTCCTGTACTGTCTTTCGCATCTAAATCAAGTTCATCGAATTCATCTTTCTTGCCAAGTGGGGCGCCTGAGTGACGATGTCGACCAAAGGTAGCTTCCTGCTCCTCAAGTGCCGTACGATCCCACGTTTCGATATGAATTTGAATCTTACGCAACACACAATACGTCGCATGTTTCGCCCAACCTTCATCAATAAACACGTAATCTTTATAGTCTTTCGTCGAACGCGGATTCTCTGTCCCATCTTTAAAAGCCATAATATTACGTGGCGTCTCTTTCGGCTTTCCGGACACGAAACCCGTTTCAGACCACCGTACTTTTACCGTATCTAAAAATGGTCGAATCAAGTTGTGAATCGCATGGAAAGCAACTTGCGGGTCATCTGCACAAGCTTGAATCATAATATCTCCGCCTGTATAGGCCTTCTGTAACTGATCACGAGAAAAATGGGGTAAGTCTTTCCAATTCTTCGGTTTCTTGTGGTCCAGCTTTAACTTCGACATAAAACTACTACTCACGCCAAAGGTCAAAGTTAAGCGACTCGCATCAATACCGACCGCTTCTCCTGTATCAATCGGAGGCAACAAGGTATTGTCGGAATTCTTACCGACCACATCCCCCTGCATCATCGCTTCAGAATACGTCGTCCACTGCTTAAACATCTTCTTTACTGCACTCAAATCTTTCGTCTTTAAATCAAGTACAGCCAAATTTAAATTCTTCTGATGTGGTGTCGTGATACCTGGCTGAATTTTGCCATGAAACTGATAGGATTGGTGAGGGTCATCTTCAGGCGTATCAAACGCCGACTTAAACGACCATACCCCGCCTACACCACTTGCGCCAATCGCCACACCTGCACTGCCAATACCTAACATTTTGAGAAAAGACCGACGTGAGTATGTCGGTCTTGTGTCGTTATTATGTGTCATTATTGATTAACCTTAGCCATTTGACTCAATGGTTCACCAAGTTCGTTAACCGCATCCGCGAATTCTTTGCGTTGCGCTTTCGAAACTTCTTCATAAGACTTGTAGCCATCGTCAGTCTTGAATTTATCGAGTAAACCATTCACTTTCGCAAATTTCTTCTCTAATTTGTCGCTTAACTTTTTATCTTTCTTCTTTAATGCAGGTTTAAACAGTTCATAAATCTTTTGCGCACCTTCAATATTGGCTTTGAAGTCGTACAAGTCTGTGTGAGAATAAATTTCTTCTTCACCTGATACTTTAGAAGTCGAAACCTCGTTCAAGAGATCGACAGAACCTTGAAGCATTAACTTCGGCGTAATGTCTAACGTATCTGCTTTCGCGTGAAGTTCTTTCGCATCTTTCAATAATTGATCGGCATCTTTCTTCGTTGTGTCTGTAATTGCTTTGCGTTCGTAGAGATCACGTTCAATCTTATGGTAACCTGTCCATTCGTCCGCTTTCTTCTCTTCTTCCATATCCGCTAAACGCGCATCAATCTTAGGATCTAAATCGCCAAACCCTTCAGCAACAGGTTCAGATCGTTCATAGTACATACGCACTTTCGGATACAGTTCCTTCGCTTTGTCCATATCATCTGCTTTCACAGCTTTAACGAAATCTTCTGTCCCTTTCAAGAATTTGTCTAATTCTTTACTCGTGTATGACTTGTAATCTTTCGTTGCCTGTTTCAACTCAGACTTTACATCACTCTCTTTCGAGCTATCTTTGTTGTCTTTGTGACTATCATTCGACCCACACGCACCAAGTAGTAACGCTGAAGAGAGTAATACTGCTGAAAGTTTTTTCATGTTGCCACCTCATAACATAAATTTTAGTTGCTAATTGCTAACATTTTATCATTTGATAATCATTTTCAATTAATTATAAAATGCTTTCTCATCCCCGTCAATATCGTATTTATACTTTTCGTAAAATTGACTTATTTTAACTGTAAAATGGTCAAAACTCGTCCCTAAAACAATACGCAAACTAATTGAGTCCATTGAGTCGAAGTGGTACATTGGCGTTATACATTACTATAGGTAAAGGGGTGCCAGAAATGTCCGAAACATTTAAAGCTTATGTCGTGAATCAACAAGATGGCGAATTCTCTAAAGGCTTTCAAGACTTCACTACAGACGACCTACCTGACGGCGATGTCTTGATCAAAGTGAAATATTCAGGTATCAACTACAAAGATGCCCTAGCAACGACTAAAGACAATAAGATTGTACAAAGTTATCCTATGGTGCCAGGTATCGATTTGGCTGGTGTCGTCGAACATTCCGACACTCCTGCGTTTGAAGCTGGCGACGAGGTCATTGTGACAGGATACGATCTCGGCGTGAGTCACTATGGCGGTTTCAGTGAATATGCACGAGTTGACGAGGATTGGATTGTGAAGAAACCGAAGGATCTCACACTCGAAGAAGCGATGATTTATGGAACTGCTGGCTTTACAGCTGGTTTAGCAATTGAGGAATTAGAACACAACGGTCTCTCTGTCGAACGTGAAAGCGTGCTCGTTCGTGGCGCAACAGGCGGCGTGGGCACGTTAGCGATGATGATGTTAGACGCCATTGGCTATGATGTCATCGCAAGTACAGGTAAAGATGACGTAGAAGACAACCTAAAATCATTAGGTGCCAAAGAAGTCATCCCACGTATCGAAGACTATGACAAGAAACCACTAGCGAAGCGTCAATGGCAAGCGGCAGTGGATCCAGTCGGTGGTTCAAGTCTGGCTCAAGTACTCAAGCAACTCCACCACAATGGTAGTCTCGCTTTGATTGGAATGACAGGTGGCAATTACTTCGAAAGTAGTGTCTTCCCATTCATCTTAAGAGGCGCGAATATTATCGGTATCGATTCTGTCACTGCATCAATGAAGATGCGTACGAAGATTTGGCGTCGACTCGCAAAAGATTTGAAACCTGACCAATTACACGATATTAAGACGACGATTTCATTTGATGACCTTGAAGACTACGTAGATAAAGTACTGCAACATGACAACTCCGGTCGAATCATTATCAAATTTGATGACTAATATAGATAATTTCACATTAATCCCGTTCGTCGCTCAGTCACGATAGATGTTGTTTAGGCTGGCGTTGAGTTGGAATTGGTGGGAATTGGTGTGACTCACTACAATTCTAATTGACGTTCAAACGAGATTAATGTGACTCTCTGCAATCTTGGCTGTGTGAAGGCCGGGGTTGCAGTTTTTTTGTGACCGGAGATAGAGTGCGTTGGGAGTTAGAGAGTAAGCTTAACGAATCGAACGATACATATAATAGTATTTCGAATTCGAGAACACAGAATTTTAAATTTATGCGGCGGTTTCTCGATAAGCAAGTTAGGACTACTAAAACGTTTGCCCAAATTATGATAAATTACCGACAAATTGCCTCTAAAACACATATAATTATTTACAGTTTTTTTATGAAAGCGTATACTTTACTTGTCTAAATTGACAGGAGGTACATAATATGGGAGTTAAAATAAATAAAAAGCTCATCTTCTTCCTAGGTGCCCTAGGAGGTTTGCTTTACGGTTATGATATGGGTGTCATCTCTGGTGCCTTACTTTTCATCAAAAATGATATTCCATACTCAAGCTGGACGGAAGGGTTTATCGTTTCAGCTATGTTAATCGGGGCGATCTTCGGTTCTGGTGTCAGTGGCCCAGTTTCTGATAGATTAGGTCGTCGCCGTGTTGTTTCAATCATTGCGATTATTTATATCGTAGGTGCGTTAATCCTTGCCTTAGCCCCTACTGTCTCAGTATTAATTATTGGGCGCTTTATCATCGGTCTTGCGGTAGGTGGTTCTACTGCTATTGTTCCAGTTTATCTTTCCGAAATGGCGCCAACAGAACATCGTGGTTCACTCAGTTCGTTAAACCAATTGATGATCACGATTGGTATCTTAGCATCTTACCTCGTTAACTACGCTTTCACACCAATTGAAGGTTGGAGATGGATGTTAGGTTTAGCGGTCGTACCATCACTCATTCTACTCATCGGAGTGGCATTTATGCCTGAAAGTCCACGTTGGTTACTCGAACACCGCAGTGAACAAGCAGCTCGTGACGTGATGCGCTTAACATTCCCAGAACACGAAATTGACAAAGAAATCGCGGACATGCGTGAAATCAGTCGTGTCTCTGAAAGTACGATGAAGGTGTTAAGCTCACCTTGGTTGCGTCCGACTATCATCATCGGCTGTATCTTTGCGTTATTCCAACAAATCATCGGTATCAATGCGATTATTTACTATGCCCCACGTATCATTAGTAAAGCGGGTCTAGACGAATCTGCATCTATCCTAGGTACAGTGGGTATCGGTACTGTAAACGTACTCATCACAATCGTTGCGATATTTATCATTGATAAGATTGACCGTAAGAAACTCCTCGTTACAGGAAACATCGGTATGGTCGCGTCTCTCGTAGTTATGGCAGTACTGATCTGGACGATGGGACTACACTCAGCAGCATGGATTATTATCCTTTGCTTAACAATCTTTATCTTATTCTTTGGCTTCACTTGGGGACCTGTACTATGGGTTATGCTACCAGAGCTCTTCCCTATGCGCGCCCGTGGTGCAGCTACAGGTGTCGCAGCGTTAATTCTATCAATCGGTAGTTTGCTCGTTGCACAATTCTTTCCTAAATTAACGGACGTACTACCCGTACAAGAAGTCTTCTTAATCTTTGCGGTCATTGGTATTTTAGCGATTATCTTTGTTGTAAAATACCTACCAGAAACGCGTGGTCGTAGCTTAGAAGAAATCGAAGCCGACTTACGTTCAAGAACTTCTGCCACAAATGTTAAAATGGAAGAAGATAAATAATATAAGATACGAAAAGGCATTTGAGACGTCGATCGCGGCGTTCTCAAATGCCTTGTTTTGTGTGGGAAGTTGTAGGTTCGAATGCTGGAAGTACGTTCGAATATTATATAAATTTTGTGGCGCCTAATTATTCTTTAAACCGTTGATATTTTAAGCGCTGGACTCACTTATTCTGTTAAGCGTGGTGTTGTGAATGATAGGATGAGTCGCATGGACTATATTTAATTTATTTAATTGAGCGATTCATACTCTAACATGTGATTGTTACCTACATAGTTGAACATTTCACTGAAAGTAAGGGGAACGTTTTTACATAAACACTTCACTCAAATTTCTCCTGCCATTTTATCCACACACTAATACCTTTTAAACATACCGGCTGAATGAGGTTCAGTATAATCAAAACCAAACTGACGATAGAGCTCATCAGCAGGATAGTCGGCCATCAGACTTACATACGTGCCCGCTTCAGCGATAGTATCAATATAGTGCATCACCTCACGCATAATCAGCTTGCCATATCCTCGTCCCTGATACGTAGGGTTAACAACGATATCTACAACCTGCAAGGCCGTACAACCGTCGCCTATCACACGACCTAGACCAATGAGTTGCTGCTCACTATAAAGCGCTACGGTAAACAGCGCGTTAGGCAACCCTTTACGTGCAGCAGCCAGTGATTTCGTACTCATACCCGCCACTTTACGCAAATCACAATACGCTTGAGGCTCTGGTGGTTCATGTTTAAGATGAATCATCGCACTCCCTCCTCAATTTGGATTAAATTATAGATACTTCTGCATAATCACTTGGTTAGATTCTTTAAACACATCGTTATGACTAGAGACGTAACCTTCTCTATTCGCATCAGGCTCGATATATTGTTTCGCTAAATTAGCCGCATTGCCTGCATCACTAAAAGCACTCGCGATAAGATGTACTTTCGCATCGTGGGCAACGATATCACCACACGCATAGATCCCTGGCACACTCGTAGACGTATTGCCAAAGCCTTTCACACGATATTCGTCATACATGTCTAACTGTGCTTGAGATGATTGCAACAAGCTATTCTCCCTATCAAAGCCGTGATTGATAATCACTTCATCGAAATGTTCCGTACGTTTCTCACCAGTCTCTAAATTCTCTAACACGACTTGATCGATACGCGTTTGCGATTGATCGCCTATCAATTCTGTAATATGCGTATTCGGCACTTTACGCACGTTTAAATCGTCCAATTTATCACGTACCGCTTCGTAACCCTTAATCTCAGACTTACGATAAATCAAAGTGACAGACTTCGCGTAGCCACTTAAATCATTCGCCCAATCAAGTGCGGAATTTCCTGCACCTGAGATGAGGATATCTTTATCCTTGAACTTGCGTAACGATTGCACCACGTAGTGCAAATTAGTCAGATGATAACGCTCAGCATCTTTAATTTCGAGCGGCTTCGGGTTAATAATACCATTTCCGATTGCGACAATTACCGCTTTAGACGAATAATGCGTACCATCTTCAGTGATCACTTCGAAATGACGTTCATCCAATTTCTGAATATCCACCACACGCTGGTTAAGCTGCACTTCTGGGTTGAAATACAACCCTTGCTTCACTGTATCTTGAATAATCTCATAGCACGGTTTCGGAGCTACGCCGCCAATATCCCAGATAATCTTCTCAGGATAAATTTGCATCTTGCCCCCTAACTCACTTTGAACATCCACAATGCGCACATCCATACCACGTAGACCTGCATAAAAGCTCGCAAATAAACCAGCAGGGCCTCCACCAATAATCGTTACATCTTTCATAACATAGCCTCCCAATAACATAGACCTATTCTTAGATTCAGTTATATTATGCTAGAAATGAGAAAGGTTATCAATAAATTGGTGTTGTGTGTGGAGGGGAAGAAAAATCTTATCAATGAATCGGCGTGGTGTGGAGGAAGGGGATGAGAGGAAGCAAGGAGTAAATGAGGAGAGGATCAAAATGCTTTTTATCGAATTGGATTGGAAAGTATTTGTAGCTTTTTTTATAAATTTATTCACTTTCTCATAATAATCTCCATTTGACAATTCACTTTTAGATACTATATTACCATCCTCATACTCATCTTTGACACTGTCTTTTGCCCATCTGTTTTAGCATTTAAATTAGTACCGGAGGATACCAATAATAGATTTTCCCGTATTTTTATCTTTAAAGACCACAGCTCCAACACCGTGTTCCTTATCTTCAAAAGAATCTTTATATTCGAGATTACTAGGAAATTTATCTTGTTCTTTTAGATAGTCAATTCTATCACTTACGCTTGATACTTTACCCTCAGAATTCCAAAAGTCTTCTATTTCATAGCTTAGTGAAGCTACACTACTTGTAGTTTCTGAATCTGGCTTTAAATTCTTTCCTTTAATGAATTCGCTACTTTTGGCCATTAATAACTCTCCTTTGTAGGTTGAAAATCTACTGAATCTCTGAAAAAATATTCGTTTTTCTTAAATATTATTTCGATTTCTTTATCTCCTTTAGTTGAAAAACTAGGTTTATTTCTACCGGTTATATTTATAGTCGCTTTATTATAAGGTGCATTATATATTTTTTTATTTTTTTGATTATATCATCATTATTAGTTACCTTATACGAACCTATGAATTTAGGTGAATTATAGTTATAATAATACTTTCCTTTTTTATTATGTATATCACTCTTTATATCGGAATATTGCACCATAAATTTAAATTTTTTGATTTTATTACAAATATTTTCATTAATATCTTTTTTTGTGGGTACTAGATTATTTTTTCTTAATTTCACTGGATATTTATTTATGTCATTTTTTCCACTATCACTGAATTTTTTTATATAGTAATAACCTGTAGCTTTTCTCTTATTTCTATCTATATAGAGAACTGCACCCTCACTTTTCAATATATTATTCTTTTTTTTCTTTATGGAAGAGTTTAATATCCATTTTCCTTTATCTCCTTTTTCAAAGTCTCTATTTTTTGTTCCTTGAATATCATAGAAATCTTCCAAATTTTTTTGGGGATAGATGCCTAACGAATCATATATATTCTTTTTTATTTGTTTATCGTGTCCGTATGATGTTGATTTATTACAACCACTTGTGCATAGCAGTAGAAATAAGCTAATAAAGACAATCGTTAATTTCAATTTTTTATTCATTGCTTTCTCTCCTCATAAATTTTTTAATTCATCTTATTGATATATCATTACCGACACTTAAAATACTACGCTATTAATTATCCTCGCTTTTCTTAGTTGGTTTGTAGGTCACTGCATCTCTGAAGTAACTCTTATTTTTCTTAAATGTTATTTCAATTTCTCTATTACCAATTTTATTTTCTTTAGGTTCGCCACTACCTGAAATATTCATTTCAGCTTTGTTATATGATACGTTGTATTTTTGCTTTAAACTCCTTACAATATCATCTTTATTTGTCAATTTATATGCTGCTTGGAATTCTGGTAAATTGCTGTTATAAAAATAATCCCCTTTTTTGTTCTTTATATTTTTATTTATATTTGCATATTGAATGAAGAAATTAAACTTGTTTATTTTTTTATTAACATTATCATTTGTATCTTCTTTAATTGAGATTAATTTATTTTTTTAATTTTATAGGATAGTGTTTCTCGTCAGTTTCGCCATGACCTTTAATATCTTCGATATAATAATAGCCTTCTGCTTGTCGTTTGTTTCGATCTAAGTATAAAATAGCACCTTCACTTTTTAATATCCCTTTCTTTTTCTTTTTCATAGCTGAATGGAATATCCACATCCCTTTATCATTCTTATCAAAATCATTATTTCTATCACCTTCAATATCATAGAAGTCTTCTAAATCTTTAGTGGGGTATACTTTTAATGAATTATCGATATTTTCTTTTATCTGTTTATCATGACCGAAAGAAGTCAATTTATTACAGCCACTGATACAGATAAGAGAAAATATGCATCCAAATATAAGAACTATTTTTAGCAGTTTTCTCACTTTCACTCGCCACCCGCTTATTTATTTAACTTATATGTATGTTTAAAAAATAGACCAACCAACTAACGTTAAAATACTCTAAAAGTAAGAAAGAACTAAACGTTATTTAACAACAAGAATTATAACTATGATTTTATTAAAAACTTGGCATATCGTATTTATTTAATTCGTGATTTACAATAATCAATTATATATATTATTCACTTTCATCAGCAGGCTGAAATGTCAATGTATCATAATAATTAAATTCAGTTTGTTTAAATTTTATTTTAATTCTCTTGTCTCCTATAACTTTATCTTCACTTCTACCATCACCTTGTATAATCATTTCTGCAGAGTTGTAAGGAATAGGATATCTTTTTTTAATTTGTTCATAATTTTATCATCTTCGTTTAATTTATATATTGCTTGAAAATCAGGTACATTAGAATTGGAATAATATTTTGCTTTCTTGTCTTTCAATTCTTTATTCAAATTTATATATTGACCAAAAAAGCGAAAATTTTTAATTTTATTTCTTATGTTTTTATCTCTTATATTTTTATCAGGTATAACTTTCCCATTTATCATTTTAACTTTATACTTTTTTCTATCAGCATTTCCATCATTAAAATATTTACGTATATGATAATACCCAGAGGCTTCTCTAGTATTCCTATCTATATGTGAGAACATACCTTCATCTACATAAGCCTTTCCTTTATTTCTAGCAAAAGATGAATGAATCACCCACTTTCCTTTATCTCCCTTTTTAAAATCTTCACTCTTAGCACCTTCAATATCATACAAATCCTCTAAATTCTTTATTGGATAAATTTTTAATGAGTCATGTATGTTCGTTTTTATTTGAATATCATGTTCATAAGATGTAGATTTATCACATCCATTTGTAAGAACAAGTAACGATAAACTAATAAGAATAATGGTTAAATTTAAGAATTTTTTCATCTACTTTACTCCTTTTAATCATCTAATTAAACCTTCATTTCCATGTGTGTTATTCTATTTAAATTACTTTTCACTTTGTTTTGTCGGTTGAAAATCAATAGAATCTTGAAAGTAATATTTGTTTTTCTTAAAATTAACTTTAATTTCCTTATTTCCTAAACTCGAAGACTTGGGTTTACTTCTTCCAATTATCTGCATTGTTGCTTTTTCATATGGTATTTTATATTTACTTTTTAAAGATTTAATTAGAGCATCCTTATCAGACATTTTGTATTCACTTACGAATTTAGGTAAATTATAATTATACGCATTCTTACCCTTTTTGTTTTCTATACTACTGTTAACATCTGTATATTGCACAAAAAAGTTGAATTTTTTTATTTTTTCACGTGTGTTTACATTTACGTTCTTACCGCTTGGTATTAGGTTGTTTTCTTTCATTTCAATCGGGTAATGTTTTTCATTCTTTTTACCATTATCTTTAAACTTATTTATATAATAATATCCTCTAGCTGTTCTTTTATTTCTATCTATATAAAGTACTGCTCCCTCACTTTTTAATTCATTATCTTTTTTAGTATTAATTGAGGAGTCTAAAATCCACTTTCCTTTGTCCCCTTTTTTAAAGTCCCTATTTCTAACGCCGTCAATATCATAGAATTCTTCTAAATTCTTTGTAGGATAAATACTTAATGATCTATGCATATTTTTATCTATCTCACTATCGAGTTTACTAGAATCATTTCTACCACAGCTACCTATAAAAAGTAGTGAGATGATACATAAACCTATAACAATCGTCTTATTTAACTGAAGCAAAATTTTTCCTCCTTCTGATTCTTTCTCACTTATAATTTTTTCAATAGATTCACTTACATGCTTGTTATAGATATCAATAGGCTTAATCTAACTATATGTATTTTCATTGATATTTTTCGTTTATTGCTCGTTTTTATATCTTTTTTATGTTTTGATTTTAGTGCTCTTAAAATCATAGCTTACCGAAGCCACAGCACTTGTTTTTTCTTAACTCTTACCTATTCTGTCATATCTAATTATTTCCTTTTTCACTATTCACTTTCATCCTTTTTATTAGGTTTATATATTAAATCGTCAGTTATATAGTAATTATTATTAAATGATATTTGAATGCTTTTATTACTAATTCCTTTTGTGCTAGGTTCTTGAGAGCCTTTAATTAATAAATCAGCTTGGTCATAATCTAGATTATATTGTGTTTTAACAGCTTTTAAAATTTCGTCTTGCTCATTTAAATTGTATCTTCCCTTAAAATTACTTACGTTAGGATTATAAAAGTACTTCCCTCTTTTTTTCTCAATGTTTTCATTTATATCAGTGTATTGAATTAAAAACTGAAATTGCTCTATTTTATTTTTAACTTGTTTACTGATATTGCTATTAATTGGATGTATTTTGTTATTCTTAAATATTACTGGATATCTTTTTTCAGTATCTTGATCTTTTTCTTTATAATCTGATATATAATAGTAACCTTTTGATTCTTTTTTATTTCTATTTATAAAAAGCATAGCTCCTTCACTATGTAACGAGTACTTTGTATTTTTATTAATTGATGTATCAACAACCCAGGTACCTTTATCCTCTTTTGCAAAGTCACTATCCCTACTACCTTTAATATCGTATAAATCCTCTAAGTTTTTAGTAGGATATATACTTAATGAATCATGAATATTCTTCTTTATTTGAATATCATGCTCATAAGATGTAGATCTATTACATGCACTCATACAGATTAGAAAAAGCAAACTTATAAGAATGATGACTGTTTTTAATAGTTTCTTCACTTTCTAACATCCTTTCGATCTACTTATTAATTCACTTCAAAAATATAAAATAAGTTTTACATGTTAATTGTAAGTATAACTATTTTCCTTTGTTTTCCTTAGTAGGCATAAATAAAAATGTATCATAGTAATTACATTTATCATTTTTAAATCTTATATTTATTTCTTTATCACCAATCTCTTCATTATTACCTTTTCCTTCACCTTTTATTGTCATTATTGCAGTTCTAAATGGAATAGGATACCTACTTTTAAGTTTTTGGAATATTTTATCCTTACTGTTTAATTTATAGATAGCTCTATAATTTGGAACATTAGAATTATAATCAATAGATGCTTTTTTATATTTTATTTCTTTATTTAGATCCACATAAATGTTCCGTTCTTCATAGTTTGCATAGAAGAATCAAATATCCACGTACCTTTATCATTTTCCTTAAAGTGGATATTTTTCGCACCTTTAATATCATAAATTTTTTCTAATTTTTTCGTAGGATATATACTTAATGAATTATGAATATTTTCTTTTATCTGTTTATCATGACCCAAAGTGGCCAACTTATTACATCCAGTAATATAAATAATCGGGAATAAGCATATACAAGCTAGGGCTATCTTTAATAACTTCTTAATAACATTCCCCTTTGTTGATAAGTTTAATTGAAGATGAAAAGCTGTCTAGCTTATTTTGACACATGAAATTCATTATTTTCACTCTTCATAATTCTTAAATTCAACTTAATGATATTTCATTACCGACGAGCAAAACGACATCCTAATAATTATTCTCGCTTTTCTTAGTTGGTTTATAAGTCACTCCATCTCTGAAATAACTTTTATTGTTCTTAAATGTTATCTCTATTTCTTTTTCACCTATTTCTAGATCTTTAGGATTTCCTCCTGTAATTTCCATTTTAGCGCTCTTATATGGAATTTGATATTTTTGTTTTAGCTCTTTTATAATATTGTCTTTATCTGTAAGCTTATATGTGCCAAAAAATTCAGGTAGATTAAAATTATAACTAAAGCTACCTTTCTTCTGCCTAATATCTTTATTTATGTCAGCATATTGAATGAAAAATTTAAATCTTTTTATCTTCTTCTTGATGTCAGAATTAGTAACTTTCTCACTTGGTACTAATTTATTATTTTTTAGTTCGAAAGGATATTTCCTTTTTTTATCTTTACCGTTATCTTTATAGTGTCTAATATAATAATATCCCTCTGCTTTCCTTTTATTTCTATCTAAATATAGAACTGCTCCTTCACTCTTTAATACATTATTTTTTTCAGTTTGCATAGAGGAATCAAATATCCACATCCCTTTATCTTTTTTCTTAAAGTCCCTATCTCTAGCACCCTCAATATCATAGAATTTTTCTAAATTCTTCGTTGGATAAATACTCATTGAGTTATGTATATTATTTTTAATTTGTATGTCATGACCAAATGATTTTATTCCACATTCTTTTACTGAGAAAATGACTAATAAGAGTACAATTAAACTCGCTACTGTTATACCTTTTCTTTTTTTAATTACTTTTCCTTTCGTTTTCATTTTGGCCTCAATCCTTCGTTTTAAATAATTTTCTTCATTATAATTTGGTTAATCATAAACAAACGTGATTACAGAATGAATAGTAGAACAATTAAACTAATAAACACTACTAAAGGGCGCAGTGTGTAAAAAACAAAGACCTTTCTTTTAGCAAAGAGAACTAGATCGATAATTAAATAAATAATAACGGCAAAGAAGCAAAGAAAAATTGCTACCACTATTAAACCTATGAGTTGATCAGTAACATCTGGTAGCGTTCTTTTAACACCTATAAATAAACATATTGCAGCCATGAGTAGACAAGTTAAACCTTTGACTTTACCTATTCCATGGCTCAGAATGATATTTTCTATTTCCTCTTCATCTTCTTCAGTTTGCGATTCTTTATGTATCAATTGATGTAATTTATATCTTTTTGGTTTTAGCCAAAAAGCGCGCGATGCTAGCCAAACGTAAACGACAAATCCTGTACAACTTATACTAACGATATTTTCTATTGAGTCATATTCCAAAGTTGGTGTCTTGTAATAAATCCAGAACATAATCCCAAAAACAATAAGATATAGAATAGTAGGTACTTTCCATGTGCCATCAGCTAAGAAGAGAGAGTTGATATTCAATAAATAATAAAAGCCAAAGACAATAACTAAAAATAGTAAAAATATAAACATAATACACTACTCCATTTCCATAATTTTAGTCTTAATATCTACCCGGTTGAAATTCTCATGATAGTTAATGATGTGATAATAAGGTGAGATAATTTTAAAATCGTTCTCACGTGCAAAGTAATTAAAATCTTCAATCACTTGTGTTTCTTCTTGTTCATAATTCTGATTCTTAATGCGCCCGTGTAACATTTCTTCGATAATCAAATAACTACGAAAATTGACTTGTTCATCAGGTATATGTAGATTCGTAATGGGTATATAAAAAGTGACATTAATGTGTTGATCTAAAGTGATTTGAGTAATCTTAGCAATCACGATATCTTTCATTTCAAGTTCTCTAATAGCGCAAAGCTTTAAAAAATCAGTTAAATAATCACCCATTTCATCCAAGGGAATATCTAAGTATTCTTTGTAAACGAGATTTTTATACATCATGTTGGATAAGCCGTGTTGATTCATTATATTTCCTCCTCATCCACATTCACTTCAGCGTGAATTTCATATAGATGTCCACCTGGATATGGCAACAATACGTGATAGAAATCGCTATTTTCTAGAGTAATTTCATTCTCGTGTGCGGAGTTTTTAATTTCATCATATATGTCCTCAAACTCTTCTTCATAAAAACATTTGTGACTGATAGTAGGTAAGACATCTAGTAGAGGCTCATAACTGATATTTAATTCTGGAATAGGATCTATCGGTGCATTGAGAGGAATATAAACGACGTATTTATATTCACCAAGTCCAGCTACTTCCTTAGTAAAAATAACCGGACCTGTAGTATAAATCTCCTCACTTATAAAAAATTCCTTAATTGCCAATAAATCATCTTCCCATTCTTCTTCATTAGATACTATTTCAGTTTTTGCACAATAAGGCATAATCAGTAAATCTAATTCCATGTTTCTCCTCCTAAATTACTATTATATTTGTATGTTATTTTTTATTTTCTGGCATAGGTGGTTTTCTACTATTTCGTACAGATTCAAAGTATATTTTGAAAACAGCATTGATAGCGAATACTAAGAATCTATTCATTATCAGCGCCCCACCGACATACACTAAGACACCTTTATTATGGTAGACATCAGGAATTGTTAAATATAAAACAATCATTATTGGATAAAATAACAATGAAACGCCTTTTAAAATTATATATAAGACACCTTTGGGTTTAGCTGGGTTTTTGAGATATAAAAAATCACTAAATAAATTTGATAAAGTGGTAATAACAATAGTTGCAAACCCTATGTACCAATAAGAAGTTAATGTAAGGTTTACTTGTAATGCCATAAAGAAATACATGTTATAAGCTGCTATCATAAAACTAAACGAAGATAAAATTGTAAAAATATAAAAGTACTTCCACCAAGAAATTTTTTTATAGCTCGGATTGAAAATTAATTGAATGAAACTCACTATACATAATACAGCTACACCAATTGAGCAAACTAAAAGTCTAGGTGGACATTCATGTATATCTACGTAATTAAAAGTTATAAAACCATAGAGTGTTGTAAGTAAAGCTGCTACGCTAAGAATCTGAGGTATAGGGAATCTTAATTGATAGTAATAATTATTTATCATTTAAGTTCACTTCTTCCTAATAAAACTTTGTAAAAAGATAATTAAACTAAAATATATCTAATAAAGTGTTAATTATTTTTTATAAAATAATCATCATTATCTGGGTTTTCACCGTGGTCAATATCATATTTATATCGACTATACATTAAAAACATAAATGCTGAAGCTACTTGAGAAAATACTGTAATTACAATTAACCCTAAAAATAAAAAAACGATTATTTATTTCTTTAGGTACAATGAAATATAATATTATAAATATTATATATACTAAGCATCCTATACCTCTAAAAATATAACTATAGTATTGTCCTTTCATAGATTTAGCTTTAACCATAATAATATTAGATATGATATTGATGCTGAAAAACACTAACATCGATATAAACTCAATATTCCAATATATATAAACATAATTAAGACTCTGTATAGCTACAAAAAAATACATGTTGAAAAATGACATAATAACGACATAACACATACTTACTGAAAGTAAAAAATAAATGTACCATAGCTTAACTTGAGATGTTTTTGGTTTAATAAACAAAAGTAAGAAACCAATGCTTACCAAAATCAATTCTATTAGAGTAGTTATTAATAGGTATGTTGGTGTCTCCTGAAGTGTTAATCCAAATTTATAATTTAGCAGGGAAAATCCGATAAATAATAATGCTACTGAAGCTAAAACTTGTGGTATAGGTTGCCTTAATTGTCTATAACTATTCATTAAATCTTCCTTTCAATTAACTATTTTCTTTTTCTTCTAAATTACATGACTTATAGCTTTCCCAAATTTAGCTGAACCTTTCATTAACCCTTTTGTTGCGCTTTTACTGACACTAGAATATTGACTCTTAATTTTCTTCTTTGTATGGTTAAAACTATTTCGTATGTCATTTACTTTTTTATTCGCTTTATCTTTAGCATAATCCTTAATACTCTTGTTATTTTTAAATTTGTACTCTGAAACGAATCCTACAGCAGCTCCGGCCAATCCCCCAACTGCCGTTCCTACAGGCCCACCAATAGCGGTACCGATGGCTGCACCAGTAGCACTACTTGCCCCCAATACACCTAAATCAACTGCAGAATCAACTAACTTCTTCTGTAATGATTTTTTACTATTGAAGTTATGTGCAATAGAAACAATACCACCAAGTGGGCCTAACGCTTTTGAACCATATTTCATCACTTTAGAAACTTTGCCTAACGAGTTTAGTCCTTTGAATTCTTTCCACTGCTTTAAAGAGAAGTCTTTAATGTCTTTCTTGCTAAATAGTTTTTTGGCCTCTTTAAAAGATAATATTCAAACATTACATCTGATTAATTATGTATACAATATTAAAATATTTTAAAATAAAATTAATAATTAACTAATAACATCCGTTTAAGTATCACCTGTTTTCATAAGATAAACCAACATTTTCTATTTAGTTTTGTTTAAAACAGTGATAAATTATATTTAGTGGCTAGCCAAAATATATACTACTATAAATCATCCTTTAAATAAACACTATATATTATAACAACGTTTCAACCGTTACTTTTATAATATAAATCTCTATATAATTATACTAATATAGATAAATAATAATTTTTTAATAACTACGGTTTTTAAAATTCATTATATATGAGGTGGCTTATGAGAAAATATATACTATCTATAATATTAATTTCTTCCCTAGTGCTTAATGGGTGTGACTATAAAAAGAAAGATAAATCAGTACCTGACTTTATGCCTGCAGAGGAGTATACAGGACAAGGTTATAATCCAAATAATGATGACAAGGCTATGACAAATCCTCCTGTCACAAAGAAGGATAAAAAATTCTTAAAAGAGAACAAAACAGAATTCGAAAAATTAGTAAAACAATTTTATAAAAAGAATTTCGATTTGAATGTTAAGATCACTAATATAAAACCTTTAAGTAGATGCGGAGTTCGAGTTTTTTTCATTGTAATGATAAAAATATAGTATTTGATTCATTTCATGAATTTGACAAATCTGATTTGAACAATAAAAAGAAAGCATTAAAAGTAAATGATGAATATTCCGAAAATCTTGTTATGGATGTTATTAGTGGATTCGAATATCGTGCCCAAAAAGAAAAGTATGACAATTTATTTCGTTATTTAGCTAAAAATAAAAATAAATATCATTATACTGGTTATACAAAAGAAGCGTTGCGAAATACTATAGGAGATGGATATGAAAATGAGTACTTTAATATCTCTGGATATCCAGTTACTATAGAGGAATATCATCAATATTTTGAACCCTTATTATATTTAAATCAAAGAGATTTCAAAAATAATTACGAAAATGCTAAGAAATTAATAAGTACAGATTATAAAAATACCTTAAGGACTAATTTATTTAGTAAACGTAAAGATTACACTCGACACAATAATCATTCCACTGTTTTAAAAATGGCCAAAGAAATTAAATCACGAAAAAAAGATATGCCTGAAGATACTGAAATACATCTTGAATTTCAAGAAGATAAACTTGAGACCAAACAACCATATTGGGGAAATATGAATCCTACTTCCTATGGAATATTTACAGAAGTGGATGATTAAGCTTACTATATTAAACCTTTTTTCACCCACCACAAAAAGGAGTGACGCATGTCACTCCTTTAACTCTGACTTATTCTATTTTCGCATTTGCTTGACTATTCGCAACCTCGTCGCTTCGATGTTTATTATATCTGCCTTAACTTCCACTAAGCGCAACCGCCTAGCCCCAGCCTTTCAACTCAATCGTTCGTTTCGCACGATTGTCTATAATTAGAACACTAAGCCTCCCAAATCAATCATACAACTCGCGGGACTGTCTTTAGCTAGAACACTTAATCTTTCTTAACTGGATCTTTAATAATGGCTTTTCTTAATAAGAAGAATAAGAGTACGAACCCTGCAGTAATAATCGTATGACCGATACCGGCAAAGCCTGCGAATGATTCGGGCACGTGCCAACCGATAACTTGGTATGTTCCTTTAACTGCCATCATGCCGACAGTAACGATGACGCCGATATTGTAAATAATAAAGAACCAATTAAATAGATAATAGGAACTTAATTTAAATACTTTTACGAGTGGAAGTAAGAGTAAGTGCATCATCATACCTAGGATGAGTGTGTGGGTATGGACGACCACAAGTTGTGTATCGCCGGTAAAGTGATGTGCAACGGTGAGTTCGCGGTAGTAGAATCCACTGAACAAACCAATTGCCGTATAGAATAAGAACGCATATAAGACTCTGCGCATAGTCAGTCCTCCTTCAAGTGAAAGGAGCGGTGTACAATATCCCCCTCTTGCTTGAGGGACCACCGAACTCCGCTAAATGTCATTCAGCCCAACCTTCAGCGATTCACCTCACAGCGTTTACATATTGAATGCCCGCTTCTCACTCTTTCTCTATCACTTCTATTCTATCATGATTTACGTGATTTCTTAAAAATTGCAACGAGGGACAAGATAATTGCCACAATGGAAAGAATCCATAGACTTACTGGTGCGTGATCTGCTTTCGCATCATCGTCACCGTTATCGTCCTGCGCTGCACCTTTCTTCACTTTCGTTACTGGTGCAGGTGTCTCAGCATCTTCGCCACCAGTCCATTTCACTACATCGCCATTGTCATAAGTTTGATAGGCTTTCCAGCTAAACTCGCCTTCTTTGTCAGGATTGGCAACTTGGATTGGTAAATCAATAAATTCGTTCGGACCGATGCCATCTTTCTTCGCAGTCCAAGTAATTTTCTTGATATTACCTTTTTTATCTTTCGTAAAATGATGGTCAAACGTTGCGTCGGGTGCTACACCTACGACTTCGACACCTTTTGGAACTTCGAGTTCAATTTTATTTGTATTCGCGTCTTTCTCAACTGGTACACGTACATCATATTTTTCATAAGAACCAGGTTCACTCGTATCAGGGTTTAATGTCACATGTGCTTGAGCCACCGACACGAGGCTTAATGCGATAACGCCTGTAATCATCGTCGCAATAATTTTACGTAACATCATAATCCTCCTTTAAGTTGGAATATTTATTTGACTCATAATGACACCGAGTAAGATGAGCACAATGCCAATAAGCAATTCTGTATATAACGGCCCTTTCTTTGCTCGCCCTTGTGCGCCTAGTGCGCGAACCGTTTGGTACAAGCCAAGTGCCATCATTAAGATAGTGAGAATAATTTTACCAATCAGTAATAAACTCCACGTCTGAACTTCAGACCATAAGACGGAGAGATGTGTTTGGTCAAAGAACATGAGTACGCCTGAAGCGATGAGAAGTGCAACTGCGCTCATATTGAGTTTGAATAAAAAGGCTCTCACGTGTGGCACAGATTGTCGATGTGTAGACTGGCACGCATCAATGACTAAGTACACGAGCGCTCCTAACCATAATGACATGCCTAATAAATGGCATACGCGAATGGCAATGGACCATAATGCGATATGCTGATTCCACGCATGGCCAGACATACTGAGCGCAATAAGAATGACAAGTGGTACGAGTGTATACCAACTTTGGTGCATGTGTCTTAGCGTCCATAAGTATAGGAAGACGATAATGGCGATAGCTGACAGTATAAATGGTGATTGCATCAATGTGGCTTTGTTCAAGGATATTAAATCTTGAACGACGTCTGAAGATAATGTCATCATGTAGAGCAATGCACTTAAGCCCATCATCATCATGGCACACCATGCGACGGCAGGTTGTTGAGGTAAGATGGAATAACTACGTAACCCCCGACGTCGTGCGAGTAGGTTCACGAGATAAAGTCCTACACAAACAATTACACTGCCTTCTGCGAGATAACGCACGAGCCCAAACCATACGCTCGGTTGTGCATACCAAGGTGGTGTCGTGTCGACCTTATCTGCTGTCTTCTCTTTCACTGAGAAATTGTAACTATTGCCAACTTCGTGCCCATCGGCTGAAATGGCATGCCACTTCACTTGATGTGTTCCTTTATCTAAATGTTCAACGTTGAACGTTAATTTCTTCGATGATCCTGTTTCGTTTGGCTCGAGTTGCTCAAGTTCTTTACCTTTATCATCATAAAGTGTAATACCCGAGTGTTTCGTATGCACTGGTTCGTTGAAGGTCATCGTAATCTTCTCCGGTGACTGTTTCACTACTGCATCTTTATCAGGCTGCACTTGTTCAAGTGTCGCGTGGGCAGACACTGGTTGAGACACACTCAATAATGTAATGATGAGACCCATGATGAGAACGAGTGTCATTTTATGTATATGTGTAACTATCCATCTCATCGCAATCCTCCTAGTGATAATATATCATTGTTCAATGATATTAAATTGGTGTGCCTAACACAATAGTAATTCCAATTTGTCATTGATTGTCCACATCTGTAGGGTGGGGTTGCTTACTGTTTTAGGTAAAAGTGTGACGAGTTTCTTCTATTATATATAGGATTTGAAATATATGTTATAGAGATGACCAGGGTTCGCTTATATAGGAAAGGTAAAAAGGATAGTCATATATCGTTTCCAATGAAGCACGCACTCAGTAAATTGGGTCGTGCCCAGAATGTCATCCACCTTTAGCTCCTCAAGGAACTCGCGCCACTTTTAGAACGCTCGCCTATCTAAAAAATACATCCAAACATAAAAAACGCTCCCCTCCTAAGAGAGAAGCGTTTCCTAGTCCCGAAATCGCACCATTCCACTTATTAAGATGGAATTTCTGTACGTTTATCACTGTGTTTTTTAAGAATAGTTGCAACGAGAATCGCAACGACACCGTAGATCATGAAGCTAATGAGCATCCACATTGTACTGTTTAATGTGATGTGGTGATTCATGTAGAGAATATCTCTAACAGATGTTGCATAGTGCGTGAATGGATTCCAGCTCACGATATATTTTTGATAGAACTTAGGTAACATTTCTGTTGGGAACATCACGAGTTGAATGCTGAAGAACATTGCTAGGAAGAAGATAGGTACGACTGCCATAGTAAGCAATGTCATGCTTCCAAGCACTAGCGCGATGAAACCAAGGATTGTTAGTGAAATGAATAGTGCCATGCGTGCAGTGTTAGGGAAATCAAATCCTAGCACACCTGACATGAAGTATACATAGCCAAAGCCACCTACAAATGCAGTGATGACTGCGAAGAGCATTTGTACTAATGATGCTTTGATACGACTACCAATTGAAACGTTGTTAGTTGTTCTAAATGCATAGAATAATAATACTGAAGCTAAGATTGAGCTCATCCATACTGGCATGAACATTAAGAATGGTGCGTTACCGCCACCTTGATGATCTTTCACTTCATGCATTTTGTGATCTTTGACTTTGACTGGAGTTGTTAAGTCATTGATGTCTTGAGGTGATACTTTCACATCTTGTTTCTCAAGTGTACTTGTTGCTTGTTGTGTAATTTGTTTGTTGATGTTGTCACCTACACCACTGAGCACTTGTGATGCGATTTGTGATGCTTGTTTGTTGGCACCGTCATTCACAGTAGTGTAAACTTTTGCTTTTTCAACTTTGATGTCGTTATTGCCACCTTGTTGTTGCATTTTTTCTTTCATTTGTTTCGCTTTGTCTGCTGGAATATCTCCAGATTTCACTTTATCTTGCATTTCTTGTTTTTTCGCGTCCATGATGACTTTTTGAGTTTTGCTCATTGCGTGTTTAGAGAAATCTTTTTCAAGTACGATCATACCGTAATATTTTTGATCTTCTAAGCCATCTTTAGCTTTTTTCTCACTGTTGACGCTCGTCCATTTGACTGTATCTGAATCGCTGTCAGTGAGTTTATCTTCAAGTTTGTCCCCGATCTTTATCTCTTTATCTTGAATTGTAGTCCCTTTATCATGATTCACGATTGCGATAGGTAAGTCTTTAGGTTTAGGGTTAAAAGCTGGGTAGAATGCTAAGGCGAAGATGCCTAGGATAACTAATATAACAATGGGTGCTAACCATAAGAATTTACTTTTTAAAATATTCATCACTGTCGCCCTCCTTTTATTAAACATTGTGTTGAATATCAATTACGTTGTCTATTATAATAGTTGTAAAAGAGATTACAATATGCAATACACACCGATATGTACATTAATCAACATCGTGTTGGATATTGTTCATTTACTCGAAAAAATTCTTATAAAGAAGGGTTATTATGACAGAAGATCGACGTATCCGTAAGACGAAAGAGGCCATTAAATATGCTTTAATCGATTTATTGAAGCATAAAACGCTTGAGAAGATCACGATTAAAGATATTACAGAAAGCGCGGATATCAATCGAGGCACTTTCTATTTACATTATCTGGATAAATATGACCTGCTCGAACAAATCGAAGACGAATATATCGAACGTCTCGATTACGATTTGTTTCTTACCCCTCATATCGATGCAGAAACATTTGCGCGTGAATTTGCTACGAAGATATTACGCAATATTCTCTATTATATAGGCGATAATCTTGAATTCTACCGCGTCGTACTCAACATTGGACATACGACACGTATTGAGGAGAAGATTAGAGAGACGATGTTTAAGAATATGGAAAAACACATCACCCAGCAAGATATGATCTCGGGTGTACCGAAGAGTTATTTCCACAGTTACGTGGCTGGTGCGACGATTTCTTTCATTAAACACTGGGTTCGAGATGACAATCCTCCGAGTGCTGATCTCGTCGTCGATTATTTGTTTAAGATTGTTTACAATGGCCCGCTGCGTCTCATGGCCAGCGAGCATTCAGATTATCGAAATAAATAGTTGTCACACGACTCATTATTAGATAATATTAATAAAGTAGTTAACATAAGAAAGGATTGCTGTCACTGATGATTACAGCATATACACAAACACCCACTGAGATTACTGAAACAACGTTAAATCAGAAACCGGATTGGATCAACGTGATTGAACCAGAGCGTGAAGAGGTCGATCAACTTATCGAACAGTTTAATGTTCCTGAGGATTTCTTACGTGACCCACTGGATTCTGAAGAAAGTGCACGTATTGAATATGACGATGAAACAGGCTATTCGTTGATTATCATCGACTTACCCGTAGTAAATAGCTCTAACTTGAAAGTCTTGTCTTTTATCACACAACCCCTCGGCATTATTATCGGAAATAAACGTATGTTCACTGTTTGTGATACAGACAATGAGTTTCTGGAGAACTTTGCCCGCTTCGATAGTGAAATCAACTTGAAATATCGCAGTCAGTTCGCGCTTAATATCCTACTGACGATTGCGAATCACTATAACCGTAATTTGCGCCTGCTCAATAAGTCGCGTTTACGTATCGAGAAACGTTTGAAGAATAATGTGACGAATAAGCAACTATACAATTTGATGGAAGTCGAGAAGAGTTTAGTTTACTTCTTGGCTGCGTTAAAAGGGAACGACAATATTATTAAGAAGTTGTTCCGTCTACCTGCCATGCATCGTTACGAGGAGGATGAGGAACTTCTTGAAGATCTCGTTATTGAGAACAACCAAGCCATCGAAACGACAGAGCTTTATACGAATATCCTTGAAAGTATTACGACATCTTACTCGTCATTACTTTCTAATGAAATGAATAATACGATGAAGACATTGACTTTATTTACTGTCTTCCTCACTCTACCGACACTCGTCTTTAGTTTCTTTGGAATGAACGTGCCGCTACCTATCGACGACCATAGCTACGTGTCATGGCTTATCATTATCGGAGTGTCACTTATCCTGGTTACGATCGTCGGCACTCTTTTATGGAAGAAACGAAAGTTTTAGCCAGTTACTTTATTATTAAAAACGCGTTATTTCACTATTCTGCATGATTGGCAGAACTGAAATAACGCGTTGTTTTTATCTCAATATTTTACTTTATTACTATCTATTTACCTTACTCAATGAATGTCATTGTTAAGCGACATCTTTGTACTTTTTACGATGAGAAAGAATATACGTAATCGCAAATGCTGCAACAAAGGCGATGATCATACCTATACCATAGTGCAACCAACCTTGATGTTTCGCGCTAATGGAAATAAACCCTGGCAAGCCTGCTGTACCTAAAGCGATGGCTTTCACCTTAAAGAGTGAAATGTATGCGGCACCTAAAGCTGAGCCAATGATCGCACCGATAAATGGATAGCGAAGTTTAAGGTTAACCCCAAACATGGCTGGTTCAGTAATTCCGAGCAATGCTGAAATACCTGCTGCAGATGCGACCCCTTTCAATTTCTTGTTCTCTTTCACAATCAAGAAAGCGGCTAATGCGGCTGCACCTTGAGCCACGTTAGACATGGTTGCGATTGGGAAGATAAATGAGCCGCCTGTTTGCGAACTATCGGCAATCAATTGGGTCTCAATCGCGATGAAACTGTGGTGCATACCTGTGATAACGATTGGAGCGTAGAAGAAACCAAAGATCAATCCGCCGATTGCCCCACCGAAATCGTATAACCAAGTCAGACCGTCTGATAACCAATAACCGAGTGTACGAGTGATTGGACCGACGAATATGAAAGTGACAAAGGCTGTAACGAAGATTGAAATCAGTGGTGTCAGTAAGTTGTCGAGTACGGTTGGAATAACTTTACGCAATCCACGTTCTAATTTCGCCAGGATATAGGAAGCTGCCAACATCGGTAGCACTTGACCTTGATAGCCTACTTGATTGATATGTAAGCCAAATAAATCCCAGTGCGGAATCGCCTTGCCTGCTTCCATCGCTTTCGGATATTCGTAGGCATTCATCAATTCTGGGTGAACGAGTATCATACCTAGCGCTGCACCTAGGAATGGGTTACCTCCGAAGCGCTTAGTTGCACTAAATCCTATTAATATAGGAAGTAAAGTGAACGGCGCATTCGCAAAGATGTTAATCATTCCTGCGAGACCTTTGAACTGATCATGCACCTCAATCAATGACTTACCATCGTAGAATAATCCTGGGGCTGTCAATATATTGTTGAGTCCCATTAAGAGACCGCCCGCTACGATAGCAGGTATGATCGGCACGAAGATATCAGATAACATCTTCACGAAACGTTGTAACGGATTCATACGTTGATTGCCTTGATCTTTCACTTCTGAAGTTGTGGATGCTTCCTTACCTGTGAGTTTCTCTAACTCTGCAAACACCTTATTGACCGTGCCTGATCCTACGATGATTTGATATTGTCCACCAGTGGAGAATGTGCCCTTGACGACATCCATCTCTCCTAACGCTTTCTCATCCACGATACTTTCGTCTTTCAGTACGAGACGTAGACGTGTCGCACAGTGGGCCATCGCTTCAAGGTTCTCTTCCCCACCGATTGCTTGTAATATCTCTTTAGCTGATTGTTTGTAGCTCATGTTTGTCACTCCTTTATAGAACCGGTTCCATATTCTTCTTATCTTGATTGTAACCGGTTCCAATTGTGAAAGCAATTGTTTTTTCAGTATTGTCACAAATGATTTGTGCGCAAGTTGTGGATTGCAGTGTGATATTTTAATCTCCCGTTGTTTAAAACGCGCTGATTTTTATAGTAAACTTTCATAATTTTAACTTTCACTCCAACATTTTTATCCGCCTGATCAAATTTGCGCAATTAAGTAGTCTTTTTAGTAAAAAAATCGCTATTAAGTATTAAGAAATACTCAAAAATGTTATATAATAAGTTAACTTCACTTGAGTTTAACCGAATAACTATAATAGGAGAACAGAATATGGAAATTACTTTACACATCCATGATACCATTGAAAGACCTCAACAGCGATGTCTGAACTGCATCAAACTCTATTTCTCTCTCGACGGCGAATTAGAATACTATTTAAATGGTTCGGCTTATATTAATGAAGGAGAGATCCTCATCATTAACCACGGAGATTTATATCAAATTGAACGAGGACAACAAGTCGTGGAGTTAACCCTTCCGCTAAATTACCTCTTGTCTATCTATCCAAAGTTACTGAATGCTTATCTCGATAATTCGTTGCTACAGAATCATGACTATTTGAAATATTTAATTCTGAAGATGTTTCGCCCACAAACTGATCAACAAGCTTCGAATCAGAAACTGCTTGAAGAGATGTTGTCTATCTTAAAGCGCAAAACCCTCATTAACTACAATTATCCTTATCTTCCTCATGTGCGAACGAATCATAGCACACTTAATCAAATCATAAAGTACATTAATGACCGTACTGAGAAGAACGTGACTATCGGAGAGATTTCTCAAGCTTTCTTCGTGTCGTCCTCATACATTTCTTTACTATTTAAGAGAATACTGCACATTTCGTTTAAAGACTATATCTCAAGCTTGAAAGTAGCACTCTCGCTCCAACCACTGCTCTCTGAGAAACACTCATTAGCACACGTAGCTGAGCAACTTGGGTATCATACAGTTAATAACTTTACACGTCATTTCAAAGAGATGATAGGCCTACCCCCACATCAATTTCGGTCACGCCATGCGATTGCTAAAGATATGACAATCCACGTGAGTAAGGTTCGCCCAAATGTATATCACGAGTACATAAAGCGCGCTGCTACAGAACAACCGTTAATGCTCAACTATACGACGATCAATTTAACAAGTTCACTGAACGCACAGGAAACGCAATCATTTAAGACATTCATCCATGTTAAGGACCTGAACGATTTATTTAGTCAAATCTTTATTAATGAAGAAAATATGCAACTTTCTTCATTAACGAATCCTTACATTATACTTGAGGAAGCACAACCGCTTATCTTTAACGAGGCACAACGCCCACTTTTGTTAAAATATATCGATAAACATTTTAACCAAAATATCGGTTTCGCCCTCACCTTACACACACCAGAAGAAGTCCAGGGTGTAGAATCGCTCATTGCGCAACTGTACTTGTACAAGCCGAGTTATCTATCAGCAGATCATCATGTGAAGCTGATGCTGATTTATGATGCGAGCGAAATGGCGCAGTGTGACATTGAACGTTCTATTAAAAGTTTGAGAGAAAGCTATCCTCAAATCCAGTTTGCATTGAAACTTGAAGACTGGCTTAAACAAGTCGAGGGGATTAAACAAGCAGCCGATGATTTGAAGCAGCTAAATTGTGATTATTACTTCATTAGTATTGACCAAAGTGAAACGTTGACGTTACTGCAAGAACTCCATTCTTCGTTTCATCATTGCAAAACACCGATTGACTACTTCGATACACTTTCGCATATATTGGATATTTCTAGTGGTCAATGGATCCATCAACATATCACGAAGTTGCAATTTATTAATGCGCATAATCCGACTGAAGTGCATCTTTCTGAAATGATTACCTACGTAAGTCAGCTCTTAGCACGAGGGATTAGCGTGAGTTTCGATTTGAAAGGATCGTCGCGTTCAGCTGTCGCCCTTCTCAACCATCATGGTATCCAGAAGCCCATTACGCATATTTATCAATTTCTGAAACCATTCGTAAACACAACAGTACACTTCCATTCCAATTATTTAATCGGCTTACAAGGCGAAACGATACACCTCTTATTGTTTAATACCTTGAATCAGCGCCGCTTGAGTTCAAATGTTCAGCGTTTCAAACTCATTAATCCATATCATAGCGCGTCACTCCGCTTTACACAGACGCTCAACCGTGACCATGGCTTTATCGATGATGCGCTACCAGAGCAACTTCAACACACGTTGATTGATGATGAGATTCTTAAGCATATGCGTTTGAGTAACACACCTAAATCTGAACTGGTCAGCTGTGATTTCAACCGTGAAGAAGATCAAATTGTTGAGCTTTATAAGGACGAAATTAAATATATTCGTATCTTCCCTCCTCGATAGGGAAAGAGACATTAATCTTGATTTCGTGGCCTTATCCCCGCAAGATTCACTAGTATTTGAGACAGCGTTAGCTTTCTTAAATATAGTCAACTACTGCGTTATTGACATCGATATTTTTTCTACTAACAATAAATGAATACGTCAATATTGTTACAGTTTGTAGCGAAAATGTATTTAGAGAAAGTACAAATCATTGCATACACCTGCAAATTTCGATATAAAGAAGTTAAAATGATTTAAAAAGGAGATTTTAAGGTGAAAGGTAAAGGACTCGCTATAACGCTAAGTGCGATTATGATCATCGTGTGTATTATCTTCGTAATTATCATGTTCGCGTCAGGTCAAAAAGAAACATATTATGGTTACATGAAAGATGACACGACAGCTGAAAAAATCGTCAGCGAAGAAACACATAAAGTCACAAAAGATGTAAAACTCCCATCAGAATCTGGTTTCTCACCTAAAAAAGGTGATTTCGTGAAATTATCTAAATCTAAAGACGATGGTAAATTCACTAAAATGAAAGTCGTAAAACACGACGATGTTCCACACGGATTAATGATGAAGATTCATAAAATGCATATGGACGGTATGTAAATGTTAAATGACCACGGTGATCTAAGTATCGCCGTGGTCATTTTAAGTTTATAAGAAACTGTTCGATTTTAAGAGCAATCTAAAGTAAGACTAACTTTAATAGGAAAGTGTTGTTTCAAAACGAATAGAAGATATCTTCTTATTCAATAAATAAAGAATGATTATATTCACAATGTCATATTAGTATAAACTCGCTTTCACTAACGATTCGAGACACTTGAGGTAACAAGGCTGCAATGAAAATCCATTTCTTGAGCTTTTTAAGCGAAAGAAATTAGTTGAATGCAGCCCCCTAAGTAAGCGAGAATCGGTAACCTGAAAGCAAGTTTACTATAGATTTCTAGCTAACTTATTTCGAACAAGTCATTCTTGTTTATGAATAAGAATTTAAATAATCTTTCATTTTTTGTTTATCAAACACGCCTTCTGATTTAGCGATAACGATTGTTGATAGTGAGTTACCCATCACGTTAACACATGTACGTACCATATCGAGGATACGGTCGATACCGATGATGAGTGCTAAACCTGTGGCTGGAATATGCATTGCTGAGAACGTTGTGATGAGTACCACGATGGATACACCTGGCACCCCTGCCATACCTTTAGATGCAACCATGAGTGTGAGAATCAACATGATTTGTTCTCCGATACCCATGTGCATGCCATACATTTGAGCTACAAAGATCGCTGCAATGGATTGGTATAATGCTGAGCCATCTAAATTAAATGTGTAACCGATAGGAATAACGAATGATGTAATTTCTTTCGGTGAACCGAAACGTTCCATTTTTTGCATTAAGATCGGCAATACAGATTCTGAACTTGATGTTGAGAATGCGAGCAATAGTTCATTTTTCAAGATCTTCATGATAGAGAAGATATTGACGCCGCATAACCATGCAACAAAGCCGAGTACGACAACGACAAAGAAGATCATGGAGCCGACTACAACTAAGAGTAGTTTCAATAGTGGTAAAAGTGCTGACGCTCCGAATGTCATAATTGTCGTACAAATAAAAGCGAATACACCGATTGGTGCTAATTTCAAGATCTTATTAATCATCCAGAAGACCGCTTCTAATGTTCCGTTAAGGAAACTTTTAACAGGTTCAGCTTTGTTACCGATAGCGGATAAGGCTAAACCGAAGAATACCGCGAAAAAGATAATCGGTAGCAGTTCGCCAGATGTTAAAGCTTCAAATAGGTTCTTAGGAACAATGTTCACGATGGTATCGATAAAGTGATGACCATAGGAAGAAGCTTGCTCTGCATGTTTCGCATTTGTTTCGTATGTAGAGATGTCACCTTTAGGGAGTTTATCTTTGTCGAGTCCCACACCTGGTTTAAAGATGTTCGCAAAGATAATACCTAAAGCTATTGCAACTGTTGTAATAATTTCAAAGTAGATAATCGTCTTTGCACCGTAGCGTCCGACTTTCTTTGACTCACCGATATTTGAGATGGAAAGTGCTAAAGAACAGAACACGACAGGTATCACGATCATCTTGATTAGATTTAAGAAGATATCGCCAAATGGTTTAATGTAGTTGACGAGTTCAGTATGACCATAGAGTAACAGTCCCACGATCACACCTAATACGAGGGCTATTGTGACTTGCATTGGTAAACTGACTTTTTTCAATATTTTCATGTAGGTTCTTCCCCCTTTTTTAACAACCTCCTTTATTATACCAAAGAACCTCATTTTAGCATATCAAAGTTATCATTCTTTATTTACTATTTAAACTATATACGTATTAATTACACTTAAAGTGAATATTTAAATGACATTGTCGATATTCGAATCCGCTATACTTCCATCGTCTACAACCCTAATTATGTCAACGTATTCATATTTTCGATGATAGAGATAGCTTTTATTCATGAACCTAATTTGAACTATAATCGCTTATTTCTATATTTGAGTTACATCATTTACTTTTAAAAACAGATAAAAAGACGACCATAAAGATAATCATCCCTACACCTAATAATTGCCAAGGACCGAAGCTATCGCCTAACCAAATCACAGACACTACTAAGGCAGTTAATGGTTCTATCGTACCTAATAAACTGGATTCTTGTGGGTAAAGATACTGTAAACTGGCGATAAAGAACCAGAATGCGAACATCGTACCAAAGATAATAGCACAGAATAATAGGACATAAATGAACGGCGTCCATCCTGCCGTATCGACATCCCATGGTGGGTAGAAGATCGAGAGTGCGATACCACCGATCAACATCGCCCATCCTACAATATTAACAGAGCCCCACTGCGCTAATAATTTAGCTGGATAAAGCGTATAGAATGCAAGGGCGAAAGCTGATCCAAGACCCCAGAAAATAGCTGGTAATGGCACGGATAATTCAGAAATTGAGCCATTCGTTAATAATAGGAAAGAACCAACAAGTGCAAGGATCACTGCCATAATTTCTTTAAATTGAAGTGGTATGACTTTACGTAAGACGAGATAAAGGATGATAACGACAGGTCCTAAGTATTGTAGCAACGTTGCGACTGTCGCATTACCATAATTGATTGATGCCATAAAAGTGTAATGTACGGCTAACATTCCGAGGATACCGTAGACAATCACTTGAAAAACGGTGTGCTTCGAGCGCCATAAAGTAAAAGTCCGTTTACCGTTCGTTAGTGCAGAAATCATTATTAATAGTACACCTGAAATGAGTAAACGAACTGCCACTAGCCAATTGACAGAAATATGAGCTTTTTGAAAGAGATATTGTGACATTACGCCACCGACACCCCAAAGTATCGCACCTGTAATAACTAAGACAAATCCTAATAGGCGTTGTTGTTTCAAGATAGTCGCCACCCTTCTTATTCATTGTATTAATACTAATTTAACACCTTAATTCTTAGCAACACAATAGAATAATGTGAATATAGAAATATTATTTTGTAACTTGAAACTACTCAATGAAGCATCGAAATAAATGGCGTCACGCCGTCGTTTACTAACCACTCATTTTATGCACACAAAAATACGCCCTAATGAATCAAGAAACCTCTTCTCAATTCACCAGAGCGCTGAGTAATCTTCTCTCATTATACTTCCAATAGCACAACTCATTTGCACTATTTCTTCTACATTACATCAAGGTTTATAGTCAGGATCAAATTTGTGGTGTTTCGCATGTTTATCTGTCTTCTTCGTTTCTGTATCGAAACCTTGAACTACAATACCTTTGTAAGTGGCTACAGGTTGAATGACATACGTCTTGCCAGGATCGTCTTTAAATTTCACTTCTTTATAATAGAGCCCTTTCTTAGCACTATAAAGTGTCTTCTCCGATGTCACTTTGTCCTTTAAGTGATGTTGTGTCAAATATTTATCGACAAGTTCAAGGTTCTTGTGACCTTGATACGTACGTAAACCAAAGAAGAGCACAATCGCTAAGACGAGCGATAAGACTAATAGACCAAGTATTTTAATAAATGTCTTCATTCTAGAACTCCTTTAGCGCAATCAATCATCGTGACTTACATCATTGATCAGCGCATATCTTTCCATTATATTCACTATCCATTATGACGGATTCACGATTAGAATGAAAGATAAGACTTTACTTTGTAACAAAATAGTCGTTTCTCACTACACTTAGAAGTACTGACGTACAGATTCGACTGGCATACGATATGAACTATGTCCTTCTTGCGCCTTTTTACCTATGGCGAGAACCATTACAGGAATATAACGCTCTGGATCCATATCAAAGCAGGCAGCCATGTTCGCTCTATCGAAACCACCTATCGGATTAGTATCGTAGCCATGTGCCTTCGCAACGAGCATCAACTGCATCGCCATCAAACTGCTATCGATGTTAACAATCGACGTCATTTGTTCAGTCGTTAATCCTTTATAATAAGGTACGACCCAGTCAAGAAACTGCGTCTTAATCTCTTCAGTCATAAATCCACGTTCAACTTGGCTACCGTAAATATGTTCTGCATGCTCATAGTTATGGAGGTCACCAAAGATGACGATCATCGCTGAAGACGTATCATTCTGACGCGTGTTCATACTCATCAACGGGCGCAACTTTTCTTTACCTTCAGGTGTATCAACTACCACCATACGCCACGGTTGCATATTGACTGACGACGGCGCAAGTGTTGCTTTCTCTATGATTTCATCCATTTCTTCACGGGGAATCTTGTAATTCTCGTCAAAGACTTTAATGGACTTTCTCCCTTTCAATATTTGATCAAAGTTATTGTTTTGAGTCATCTTCTTACCTACTTTCTTACCTATTTTAAAAATACATGCTTACTCTACTGCCTCAAATGACATTATTCAATAGATATGCCTACGGACCATTCCACGGTTTCATCACAAATTTACCTCAGTGAAAGGCGTTGGCTATACTGATGTAAGACATTACGTATTCCACTATTCTTAACACTCACCTCAATCTTTCAGGTCAAAGGTCAAACACTTTTCTAAATGGTAAAAGTCAATTGAAACCTGTCGTTATGCATCTCTTGTCTATTAGTCAAAAAAAGTTAAATTTTGATGTTGACTTTCTTTGACCTTTGATATACAATGTAGTTGTAACGTTAAAGGAGAGGTGATGATCACTCATGGAACAAACTAGAAGACGTCATTTACCAACAGATTTCATTCAAGGTTTATTCCCTAGAACAATTAAATCTGATGTTCACGAAACAGAAGACAATTATATCGTTACAGCTGAATTACCAGGTATTAATAAAGAAGATATAGATATTGATTACGAAGATAACGTACTAACAATTATTGCATCTCAAGAGGATGACAGTAATGACGAAACACATTATCACGTGAAAGAACGTCATATCACAGATATGAATCGTCAATTTATCTTTAAAAATATTGATAGTAAAGAAATTAAAGCACAATTTATCAACGGCTTATTGAAAGTGACTCTACCAAAACAACAAACTAAAACCGAAATTACGATAGATTAATTTGAAGGAAATCGAAATTGAGAAAGCAAAATTGAGAAAGCAAAAAATGAGTTAGAAACATTGGAAATAATAGATATACAAATTTCCTCAAAACTGACCTGATTAAATATTTAAAGGAGAGATAATTATGGGCTTTGAAATGAAACCATTTTTCAATATGGAACCAAGTGATTTATTTAAAGATGTAGGACGTCAATTCTTTGATCAGTTCCCTAGCGCAGGTGGTATTACTACAGACATCAAGGAATTAGACGACAGTTATGTAGTAGAAGCAGAACTTCCAGGTATGAAGAAAGAAAATATTAGTTTAAACTTTGAAAATAACGTGCTTACAATCGAAGGTAAACAAACAGAAGAAAATAATGAAGAAGACGACAATGGTCGTGTTATTCATCGCGAACGCAGCGTTAGAGATGTGAAACGTCAATTCTCCTTCAACAATATTCAAGAAGATGCCATCAAAGCATCTTATGACAATGGTATGTTGAACGTGACACTCCCTAAACGTTCTAAAGAAGATAACTCTAATTCTAACATTCAAATTGACTAATCAGAAACAGACGTATATAGGTTAATCCTCCCCCCCTCCTGATAGTGATTCCTTGTTCATCATGAACGTCTGTCCGTCGAATAAATAATAAAAATAATAATACGAAGCCACACCAAAACAGCGAATGGTGTGGCTTTTTCATGTTTAATAAACTTTAAATAACCTTATTGTACGCGTACGGAAGTTCGTTCCCTTTTACTCAAATGTAACATCGTCACGAGAGCGATAATCGCGAAGATTGCTAACAAGATAAATGCAAAGTGTGAACTACCTGTCACAGATACTACGAGAGAGATCACAAGTGGTGGGAAGAAACCACCGAGACCCCCCATCATTGAGACGATACCGTTCGCAGTACCTGCTTCTTTACTAAAGTAATGTGGTACGAGTTTAAAGACTAAACCGTTACCAATACCGGCACACACACTGATGAGTAAACAACCGACTGTGAACATCAAGATATTATTGGATAATCCAAGAATAATACCACCAATCGTGATACACACGAAGTCGATGATTAACATATGTACCGCATTGAGTTTGTCTCCTAGAATTCCACCTAACGGACGGAGTAATGTGGCTAAAGCGATAAAGATACCTGAGCGAATCCCTGCATCCACACTTTCGATATGGAAATGTGATACAAGATAGTTTGGAAGGAAGACACCAAATGCAACGAATGATCCGAAAGTAATAAAATACCAGAAACTTAAATAATATAATCTTAAATCACCCATCAATTTACGTGTCTGTTCCATTAAAGGTACATGTACTTTACGTTCTTGTGAGTCACCAAAGAAGAACATGAGAATCGCAAAGAGTGCAAGTAGGATGAGATAAAGTCGAACTGTAGATTGCCATCCTATTACACCTGCAATTGGTGGTGCTAAGAAGGATGAAATCGCCGTACCGATATTACCCATTCCGTAAATACCATTCGCAAGTCCCACTCGCTCCTTAGGGAAATATTTAGGAATAGATGTTACACCTACTGAGAACGTCGCACCTGCTATACCTAGGAAGAAACCAGATGTCATCAGCATTCCTACACTTTGTGCTTGGCTCAAGAAGAAAATTGGGAAGAGTAGGATAATAAAGCTAATAAAGAAGATCCATTTCGCACCTACTTTATTTGTTAAATAGCCAAAGGGTACGCGTAAGATCGAACCGAGAATGACTGGAATTGCGATAACAATCGACAGCTGACTACCTGTAATCGCAACATCTTTAGAAATAAATGGCATAATTGGAGAGATAATACTCCACACCATAAATCCAACGATTAAGCTTAAAGTCTGTAAGCCTAACTGGAAATTCCCATTTTGTTTGTTCATCATTATTCACCTGCATTTAACATAATTAATAACGAATCAGTACTTTGAGTACGTGAATAGGAGGTCATTTCTATATTTCTTAACCAAAGTACCGATTTCACTTCTAGTTTAGTAACTTTGTGAAAAAATGAACATAGGGACTCTCCCTTAATACATTAAGGAAAGTCCCTATACTACTCACTGTGGTTAAATGCCAGGTGCAACTCGTGTTGAATAAAGTAATATTTTCCTGTTGAGAACAAAGATGCGAACTTTGAAATGCTGAATCACTTCGATCAAGAATGCTTCAATCGTCACTATGGATACAATCGTACTTTCATTACTATTGCACATTTCCTCCACACTAAAAATCCCCCTCAAATAACATCAACTTCAGTCATTTGAGAGGAATTAACAATGAGCTGCCTAAAAGCTCACAAGTTTCTTCTTAATGGCATACTCTACCAATTCTGGTTTCGTTTTTAAATTGAGTTTCTGCATAATATGTGTCTTATGCACTTCTACCGTTTTTACAGATACGAACAGTTTCTCGGCAATCTCCTTATTGCCGTAACCTTTCGCAACTAACGGTAGCACTTCTAGTTCTCTTTTAGAAAGAATCTTAAACGGATCGTTTGTCGGTGCATCGTCATTCTTAGAGTTATTGACAAATTCGTTGACCAACGACGTCGTCATCTTCATATCAATATATGTCTCACCGTTATAAACGGTGCGCACAGCTAAGATGAGCTGATCATCTGGCGCATTTTTCAAAATATAACCCTTTGCGCCATTGCGTAACACGTGAAATAAATACTCTTCGTCGTCATACATCGTTAATATCAAGATCTTAGTGTCAGGAAAGCTTTCACTAATCTTACTCGTTGCGATAAGTCCTGATTCACCAGGTGGCATGCTTAAGTCCATAATCAAGACATCTGGTTTATGTGTCATCACTTTCTGATACGCTTCCACCCCGTCTGCAGCAGTAGCTACGACTTCCATATCATCTTGATAATTGAGGATCATAGAGAAGCCTGTGCGTACGACAGCATGATCATCCGCTATTATTATCTTCACATTAACTACTCCCTTTATATTGCATTAGATTGGAACTTCAAGTGTCACGATGGTACCTCTACCAAGTTGTGTGTCAATCATTACTTCTGCATCGATTAACTCTGCTCGTTCATTCATCCCGTAAAGCCCAAGTCCTGTGCCTTGAGGTTGATGGCTTTTATCAAATCCTTTACCATGGTCAACCACTTCAGCAATCAGCTTCTGACCTACTTCATGTAACGTCACATTAATCTTGGAAACATCTGCATATTTAATCGCGTTAAACACCGCTTCTTGCACAACGCGATACACGACAGTCTCGATAGTATTGTTATAACGTTTCGCATTCAGATTCGTCTCGTAGTCAATATAGACACCGTAATTGGCTTCTGCCTGTTTAAAATACGTCTTAAATGCTGCATCTAAGCCTAAATCATCGAGTGAAGAAGGACGAAGTTCAACTGAAAGATGACGGATATCATCGATGAGCTGTGACATCAATCCTTCAATCCGCTCAGCACTCGACGTTAATTCTTCCATCGATTGCTGATATTTCAACAAACGCAATTCAACATCGACATTAAGCATCTCTTGAACCACACTATCATGGAGTTCACGAGAAATACGCTTACGCTCATTCTCTTGAGCTGCAATCGTCTTCTTCATCATCGTACGTTGATAGACTTTCTCTTTGCGTACGATTTCTTGTGAGACGTTCTGTAACGTGAACGCGCTAATCTCATTCTCCTCGTCAATCATTTCATAACTTGCTGTAAAGGGTTCAAATTGATCTTCTGTGGTTCTGAGATAGACTTGGAATGTCGCATCTTCAATGTCCTCTTCTTTCAGAAAACATTGTTCACAAGTATGCAAATCATAATCTTCCGTATAGGTACTACAATGATTGCAAAGCGTTTGTGTGATTTGACTATAGTTGTTATCAGGTGAAATAACCTCTTTTGCTGCTGGATTCATATCAATTACTTTGCCATATTTATCTATAAATATAATCTTCTCACTCGTGTGTTGATAATAGTCCTGTAACAAATTCTGCTTAGTCAATTGCTCTTCCCCCAACATCATATCACCTATATTCCTTCAGTAAATTCCCCAAGTTTCCCGCTAATATCTATCTGATCCGCATGAACAGGAATGGGCTTGTGGTCGCGTTGGCCCAAGAGTAGGACACCTTTCACGTTGTGCCCAGACCAAAGTGGAATGGCGAGTGTCGCCGTTAAAGCTTCACTTAAGATAATGGGATACTTCAATCTCTCATTCATGGACAAAGCTTGATCCACGTCTTCGATAACTTGACGTTTACCCGTCTTCATCACATTGCCAGCAAGACCGTTCCCTTTACGCAAGACGATAAGTTTATAGCGATCATTGAGATTGCCATCTACATATTGCCACTTGATGGGCGAATGATATTGATCACTTTCATACATCGCTATACTCGCGAAATCAAATTGATATTCAGTTCTGATATGTTCTAACGCTGCTTGATAATTAAATGGTTGACGATTTAATGTAGATTTCAAACGCGCTCCTCCGTTCAGACTTTATGTTTACGATAAATAATATAGCTTCGGCTCACATACGTAATCGGTACACTCCACACGTGTACAAGTCGTGTAAATGGCCAGAGAGCAAAGATGAGAAAGGCTAGAATAATATGCATTTTAAAAGCTAATGGGACTGTCGTCATCAAGCTTGCATCAGGTGTTAAAGTAAAGAGTCCTCTAAACCAAATCGCGATCGTTTGACGATAATCAAAATCTGGTGTTGTCGCATTGGTTACGAGTGTAGCATAACACCCTAATATCACAATACATAAGAGCATAAAGTTAACGATAATATCTGATGCAGTGCTTAACTTGCGCACGTTTGTACGTGTGACACGACGAAATGTCAACATGAGCATTCCAATTAATGTCATTATACCAAAAATACTACCGATGTAGACAGCACCAATGTGATAGATATGATTATTTACACCGATGCCTGATAGCCACGATGCCGGGATAACAAGTCCGACAAAGTGACCACCAGCCACTGGGATGACACCTAAGTGGAAGAGTAAACTTCCCCATTTGAGTTGTTTCTTCTCGATAAATTCACTCGATTTCGCTGTCCATGAATATTGGTCATATTTAAATCTAGCAGCATGGCCAATCACGAAGATTGCCATGCATAGATAAGGGAGGATGACCCAAATAAGTTGATTGAGCATCTTAAACCACCTCTGTCGTTGGTTGTAGACAAGATTTCAAGACCTCTCTCAAAGCTTGTACTACATATTGATATGGATTGTCTTCAGATCTGAGTTGCTGCAACATTGCGTAGGAACCATCTTCAATGACCATGATGACAAATTCAATATTGCCTAATGCACGTTCATCTTCGTTCCAGTTTGCAAGATAGAGAAACTCTAACATGAGTGGTAAGTAGTCAGAGAGTTCGTTCGCTTCCATCTGCAACCCAAACATTTCATATAGAACCTTTAACTTCGCCAACATTTGACCGCGTTCCTTTTGCGTATCAAATTTGTTATACGTCATGTACAATGGCGCTTTTTTATTAAAATCAAAGGTATCTGAATAAAGTTGTTTAAATTCAAGTAATGTGAGCTGATGTACCTCTTCACGAAACTTTACTAAGTCTGGATAAGCTAAGTTATCTATGTCGACTACATCTTTAAACGTCTTCGGATGCAATGTCAGTTTCTCAGGAAATTCTAATTGCTTAGCTAAATAACCTATCGTCTCTTGATAGCGTACAAAGTTAGGGATGTTAATCACGGAAGATCCCTCCATAGAAGTTCTCGTTATAGATTTCTTGTCCAGTCTTCGTAGGATCAGTAGCTACTGGTACACCACAGCCTTCACAGTTTGAGCCGAAGTACTCGCCACCGTAGCCTTGACTACCTTGCGCTCTATACGTATCCATGTAAGCTTCTTTATGTGAAGTTGGGATGACGAAACGATCTTCATATTTCGCGATTGCTAACAGACGATACATTTGTTCAACTTGAATTTCGCTTAAACCTACGCGATCAAGACGATCTAAATCTACAGGTTTATTTGTCGCTTTCGCACGCATATGACTACGCATCATCGCCATCTTCTGCAATGCTTTCTTCACGGGTTCAGTATCGCCAGCTGTAAAGAGGCTCGCTAAATATTGAATTGGTAAACGCATCTCTTCAATCGCTGGGAAGATCATATCTGGGTTACGTTTCGCCTCTTGCGCACGTTGTCCTTCGAAGTAACTCATGATCGGACTTAATGGTGGGCAGTACCAAACCATTGGCATCGTACGATATTCTGGATGAAGTGGGAACGCAATCTTATACTCAATCGCTAATTTATAGATTGGTGAATTCTGAGCCGCTTCAATCCACTCCATGTTCACACCATCTGCTTGTGCTTGCTCAATCACATCTTCGTCATATGGGTTAAGGAACAATTCAAGTTGTTTCTCATAAAGTTCTTTCTCATCCTTAACTGATGCCATTTCTTCCACACGGTCAGCATCGTATAGAAGCACGCCTAAATAACGCATACGACCTGTACATGTTTCAGAACATACGGTTGGAATACCGTTCTCAATACGAGGGAAACAGAACGTACATTTTTCCGCCTTATTCGTTTTCCAGTTAAAATAAACCTTTTTGTACGGACAACCTGTCATACAGTAACGCCATCCACGACACGCGTCTTGGTCGACGAGCACGATACCGTCTTCGTCCCTTTTATACATCGCACCTGATGGACAAGAAGCCACACAGCTTGGGTTTAAACAGTGTTCACAAAGACGAGGTAAATACATCATGAACGTTTGGTCGAATTTGAATTTGATATCTTCTTCAATACGTTGAATGTTAGGGTCTTCTGGACCTGTGATGTGGCCACCAGCTAAGTCGTCTTCCCAGTTAGGTCCCCATACGAGATCAAGTTTGTTACCTGTGATCACTGAATGCGCAGTCGCTACTGGGAGGTGTTGACCTTCTTTAGCTGTAGTGAGGTGACCATAGTTATATGTCCATGGTTCGTAGTAGTCTTGAATGATCGGCATATCAGGGTTGTAGAAGATCTTACCTAATGCGATCTTTGCCCATTTATTACCTGAGCGTAGTTCAAGCTTACCTTTCTTGTTTAAATACCAACCGCCTTTGTAAACGGATTGGTCTTCCCATCGTTTCGGATAACCTACGCCGGGTTTCGTTTCGACGTTGTTAAACCACATATATTCAGCACCTGGTCGATTGGTCCACGTACTCTTACAAGTGACACTACATGTGTGACACCCAATACATTTATCTAAATTTAATACCATTGCGACTTGAGCTTTAATCTTCAAGCCAATCAACCTCCTTCAACTTACGCACGGCAACATAGACGTCTCTTTGGTTTCCTATAGGGCCATAATAGTTAAAGTGATAACTAATTTGTGCGTAACCCCCGACGAGTTGGGTCGGTTTCAAATGTATACGTGTTGGCGCGTTGTGTGAACCGCCGCGTGTATCTGTAATTTGTGAGCCTGGTGTTTGAATATGTTTATCTTGTGCGTGATACATAAACATTGTCCCTCTTGGCATACGGTGAGATACGACTGCACGCGCAGTAACGACACCGTTTCGGTTATAAATCTCTAACCATTCGTTATCTTGAATATCATGTGCTTCGGCATCTTCTCGTGCAAGCCACACTGTTGGTCCACCTCTAAACAACGTCAACATGTGTTGGTTGTCTTGATAAGTTGAGTGGATATTCCATTTACCGTGTGGTGTGAGATAACGTAAGACGAGTGTGTCTTTGTCTGCCTCCACATGTTTGTCTTTCGTACCGAAGACCATTGGTGGCAACGTTGGTTTATACACTGGCAAGCTTTCACCAAATTGTTGGAACACTTCATGGTCAATGTAGTAACTTTGACGACCTGTTAATGTTCTGAATGGTACAAGTCTTTCCACGTTCGTCGTAAATGGTGAGTAACGTTGACCATTTTTATTAGAGCCAGGGAACACAGCTGTAGGGATAACCTCACGTGGTTGAGATGTAATGTTTAAGAACGTGATTTTCTCTGCGGCACGTTCACTTGAAATATCTTTGAGCTGCATGCCTGTTTGTTCTTCAAGATCTTCGTATGATTTCTGTGATAACTTACCGTTTGTTGCTGATGAAATGTTCAATACCACATCTGCGGCACGTCTCGCTGTATCCATACGTGGTCGTCCGTATTTCACAGTGTCATTACTAGCATCAGACCAAGTACCGATCAGACTCTTGAGTTCTTCGTATTGTTCTTTAACAGGGAAGCTAACGCCATGTGCACCTACTTTGTTTTTCTCTAAAAGCGGCCCTACTGTAACGAACTTATTGTAAATTTGAGTGTAATCACGATCGACTACTGTGAAGCTTGGCATCGTTTGACCTGGTACCGCTTCAATCTCACCTTTACTCCAATCTTTCACTTCACCATTCACGTTAGAAATCTCTTGTTTCGAATCGTGAGCAAGCGGTGATGTTACAACGTCTTTATAAACACCTGTAAGATGTTGCTCTGCTGTTTCAGAGACCGCTTTACTTAACGTTCTGAAGATATCCCAGTCTGAGCGAGATTCCCATAATGGATCAATCGCTGGGTTGAATGGGTGAACGAATGGATGCATGTCTGTAGAAGACAAGTCATGTTTTTCGTACCAAGTCGCTGCAGGTAAGATGATATCGGAATAAAGTGGTGTTGCTGTCATACGGAAATCAAGTGATACGAGCAAGTCGAGCTTACCTTCTGTGTCTTCACGCCATTTGATTTCTTCTGGTTTCTCTCTTTCATTCGGTTCTGCAAGCAATCCTGAGCGTGTACCTAACAAGTGTTTCATAAAGTATTCTTGACCTTTAGCTGAACTAGAGATTAAGTTAGAACGCCAAAGGAAGAGTGTCTTCGGATGGTTCTCTTTCGCATCTGGATCTTCAACCGCAAACTGAATGTCTTTATTTTTAACGGCTTCAACCGCTTTACTAATAATTGTTTCATTATTAAATTGACCTTCGTCACGCGCTTCTTCTCCGAATAATAGACTATTTTTATTAAATTGAGGATAAGATGGCAACCATCCTAGTTTCGCAGCAGTGACGTTGTAATCAGCTGGGTGTTTGTGTTTAACATCTTTCGCTAGTGGTGATTTCAATTTATCAACGAATGACTCTTCATATTTCCACTGATCTGTCGCAAAGTAGAACCAGCTTGTACCGTTCTGTAAGCGTGGTGGACCTTGCCAGTCTTTCGCGAAGGCTACAGTATTCCAACCTTCAATCGGACGACATTTCTCTTGACCCACGTAGTGCGCCCAACCGCCGCCGTTAACACCTTGGCATCCGCACAGTAAGACAAGGTTTAATACTGCTCGATAAATCGTATCTGAGTTGAACCAGTGGTTGATACCGGCACCCATGATAATCATAGAACGCCCTTTCGTATCGATTGCGTTCTGTGCAAATTCACGACCTACTTGTGCTACAACATCTGCTTTCACACCTGTGATTTGCTCTTGCCATGCTGGTGTGTAATGAGATGATGCATCGTCATAGCCTTTCGCTTCGAGTTCATGATCAAATCGTTTAATACCATATTGACTTGCCATAAGGTCGTAAATCGTAGTCACATAACGTGTTGAACCGTCTGCTAATGTGACTTTATGCGTTGGAATTGGGCGTTGGAATACTCCGTTTCCTTCGTTATCGAAGTATGGGAAGTTGATTGTTTGTAACTCGTAATCACTATCAGTAATAGACAGTGCTGGATCAATCTTAGTACCATCTTCAGTCTCTAACTTCAGATTCCATTTCTTACCTTCTTCCCAACGTTGACCCATCGTACCGTTTGGAACAACGAGTTGTTGAGTTAAAGCGTCGAATACCACTGGTTTCCATTCGCTATTTGCAGTCTCTTGACCGAGATCATTGACACGTAAGAAACGGCCTGCTTTGAGTCCTTGTTCATCTTCGTCGAGCATGATGACGAATGGCATATCTGTGTATTGTTTTGCATAGTTGATGAAGTGTTCTGAAGGTTGATCTTCGTAGAATTCTTGTAAAATGACGTGTGTCATCGCTTGCGCAACGGCAGCGTCTGTACCAGGATGTGGTGCCAGCCAGTTGTCAGCGAACTTAACATTTTCCGCATAGTCAGGAGCGACTGATACAACTTTCGTTCCTCTGTAACGCACCTCTGTCATAAAGTGCGCATCTGGTGTACGAGTTAACGGTACGTTAGATCCCCACATCACAATGTAAGAAGCATTGTACCAGTCACTAGATTCCGGCACATCAGTTTGTTCACCCCAAATTTGTGGTGAAGCTGGTGGTAAATCGGCATACCAGTCGTAGAAACTCAACATTTCCCCACCAAGTAAGCTGACAAAGCGCGCACCGGAAGCATAGCTCAACATCGACATGGCTGGAATTGGAGTGAATCCGGCGATACGGTCTGGACCATATTTCTTAATCGTATAAATAATTTGTGCTGCGATGAGTTTAGATACGTCTTTCCAATTTGTACGGATGAGTCCACCTTTACCTCTCGCTTGTTTGTAAGTACGTGCTTTCTCATCATCTTCAACGATAGACGCCCATGCAGCGACCGTGTTATTATCGTGTTCTTTTAACGCTTCAACCCACAATTCCCACAATTTGCCACGAATGTATGGATAGCGAATACGTAATGGGCTATATTCGTACCATGAGAATGACGCACCACGTGGACAGCCGCGTGGTTCAAACTCAGGCATATCGGGACCACAGCTTGGGTAGTCAGTCTGTTGGTTCTCCCACGTAATCACGCCGTTCTTAACAAATACTTTCCATGAACAGGAGCCTGTACAGTTTACACCGTGTGTCGTACGTACAACTTTATCGTGACTCCAACGCTCACGATACATCTTCTCCCATTCTCTACTCTTATGTTCTAATACGGACCAGTTGCCGTTGAACTTCTCTGTTGGTTTGAAAAAGTTCGTTTTAAATTTCTTCATTTCATAACATCCTCTCAAACATGCCCTGTTTCTCTGAGTGAATCGCCACTGCATAATCTTTTACTTTCCGTACGCCTTTCACTCTTATCTATTAAAAAGTAATGATATGTTTTAATAACTTGTTAATTTATTGTACATTTTTTCACAAGACCCTCATATTAGGGATTTGCCTATTTGCCTCATAGAACTCCCTTACCCCTTGTAGCAATGCACTTTGTAGCGGTATTAAAATTGAAAAAGACACCCCAGCGAATTGGATTGTTTCCAATTGCTAGAGTGCCACTCAATTTATAGATATAAATTACAATAACGTTTCTTTGATATGCTGAATCAACGCGAGTTGCGACGGATGATAATCGCAATGAGGATCAATGTCTAAAAATGCAGTGCGACCTTCTTCATAAATTTCAAATGCACGAGCGATGTTAGCTGTTCGATTGCCTTGAAGTAGTTCAGGTGTTGAGACCTTCGTGTTAAACATCTTCTCTAAATCTAACACAGGCCCTATGAGAATGAGACCTGGGCCATCAACGTCACTGTCCTCTACTTGTGATGCAATCGTTGAGACATGACCTTTAATCACCTGTTCACGTTCATACGATGCTTGAAAAATAACATTCACTGGATAATCTATGTCAGTCTCTTGTTGAATGGTCGACATGATTTGTCCAATCCTTTTAATACCCATATAAATCGCTAAAGTGCCTTGCTGCATCATCGAAACGAAGCGCTCGGGCGTGTCGATAATTGCTTGACCAGTACAGTACGTCACGCTGTTCGACAAACGACGAGACGTCAGACCGATACTCAAGGTAGCGACTGCAGCACTCGCACTCGTAACTCCTGGTACTACCTCGTAATCGATGTTCTCTTGTTCAAGTGCTTCAACCTCTTCTTGTAGCCGTCCAAAGATCGCAGGATCGCCACCTTTCAATCTCACTACACATCCATGCTTCTCAGCACTGGCAATCAGTTGTTGATTGATTTCTTCTTGCTTCGTCGTAGGATGATAAGGAATCTTACCTACATTGATTAGCTGCGCATCAGGACGCGTCAACTGCAAGATAAATGGATTAACCAGACGATCATAAAGTACGACGTCAGCTTTATATAACAAGTGTTCCGCTCGACGTGTTAATAAGTTTGGGTCACCCGGTCCAGCACCCACGAGATACACTTTAGGTGCTACAGACATATATAGACATCTCCATTATCTACAGTCACCTCGTAAACTGACACACATCCTGTATCAGGTTCTTGGACTTCGCCTGTGTTTAAATCAATCTTCTGATCATGTAAGGGACAATAGACATACTCCCCGCTGACTGTACTTTCTGACAGTGGTCCTTGTTTGTGAGGACAAATATTGTTAATCGCATGAATTTCTCCAGATTCAGTTAAAAATAATCCTATCTCTAGATCTCCAACGATGACTTTCTTGCCGATTAAAGGTGTCAATTCAGATAGTTCTGCTACTTTAATTGGGGTCTTTGTACTCATCTTAAACACGCTCCACTTCAAATATCTTCTGTTTACGTTCGTCAGCCACAATATCTGACCAAGGTTCTTGCGCTACCGCTTCTTTCGCTTCCATAATACGTTCGAATAGCTCTTGTTGTTTCTCAGGGTCTAATACGACTTCTTTCACATGGTCTAAACCTAAACGATTCAACCACGGTGCCGTACGTTCTGCATAAATTCCTGTTTCACGATAATATTGCATCACTGCACCACAGAGACGGATGACTTCGTCTTCGGTTTCCACTGTTGTGAGATGTTGACCTTTGGCTACTTCAGTACCACCGTTACCACCGATATAAATTTGGAAACCATTTTCGACACCGATGACACCAAAGTCTTTCACACCAGATTCTACACAACTTCTTGGACAACCTGACACACCCATTTTAAACTTATGCGGCGTATCGATATATTCGAAAGTCTTCTCTAAACGAATACCGAGACGTGTTGTATATTGTGTACCGAAGCGACAGAACTCTTTACCGACACAACTTTTAACTGAACGGGTCTTCTTACCATAAGCAGAAGCTGAACGCATACCGAGTGCTTCCCACACGCGTGGCAATTCCTCTTTCTTCAAACCGTATAAGCCGATACGTTGTGAACCCGTCACCTTCACGAGTGGCACGTCGAATTGTTTCGCCACTTCACCTAAACGAATCAGCTGGTCTGCATCAGTCACGCCACCTCGCATTTGCGGAATAACTGAGAACGTACCATCGTTCTGAATGTTCGCGTGATAACGTTCGTTAGCGAAACGTGATTCCTGTTCATCTTGATGTTCATGCGGATAAACCATATTTAAGTAATAGTTCAATGCTGGACGACATTTCGGACAACCATGCTTGTCTTTAAAGTTAAGCACATGACGCACTTCTTTAGATGTCTTCAAGCCTTTCGCACGAATTTGCGTCACGATTTGGTTACGCGTTAAATCCGTACATGCACAAATACCTGTTGGTGCGGAACCTTGATATTTATCTCCTAAAGTATACTCGAGAATTTGAGCGATTTGCCCTTTACATTTACCACAAGAGTTACCTGCTTTGGTCGCTTTCGTTACTTCGCTCACTTGAGTGAGTCCCTTCTGCTTAATCGCATCGACGATTGTTCCTTTAGCAACACCGTTACATCCACAAATAATTTCATCGTCTGGCATGTCAGCGATGCTCGTTTCAGCCGTCTCACCTGGTTTTTGCAGTAACGATGTGAGTGTATAGCCCTCGATAGAGTCGTGCTTACGCATCATGCTGAATAAGCGGCTACCATCGTCAGTATCTCCATAGAGCACGGCACCGACCACTTGATCCTCTTCTAGGAAGATTTTTTTATACGTGTTATGGATACTATCAAAGACTTCCACGCCATGAATCGTTGGTGATTTTTTAATCACACCTGCACTGTAGAGATCGCACCCTGAGACTTTTAAAGAGGTAAAAGTCGTAGAGCCGTGATAACCTGATGTTTGACGACCTGTGAGCACGTCCGCTAGAACTTTACCTTGCTCATAAAGTGGTGCGACTAACCCGTATACTGTGCCACGATGTTCAGCACATTCACCTACTGCATAAATAGCTGGATCACTTGTTTGCATAAAGTCATCAACTACGATACCTCTATTGACATCTAAACCGCTTGCTTTAGCAATCTCAGTGTACGGACGAATACCGACAGCCATGACGACGAGATCTGTTTCAATCTCTCTACCATCAGCTAAGCGAATGCCTTCCACGTTATCTTCACCTAGAATTTCCTGCGTACTTGCTTGAAGTTCGAAGTGCATCCCTTGTGCTTCTAAATCTGCTTTAAGCAACTCGCCGCCTTTACGGTCAAGCTGCATTTCCATCAACCATTCAGCGAGATGAACCACTGTCACTTCCATACCTTGGTCCATGAGTCCTCTCGCACATTCTAAACCGAGCAGTCCTCCACCGATGACGACCGCTTTCTTATTATGTTGCGCAATCTCAATCATGCGCTCTGTATCTTCAATCGTCCGCCAGCCGATGACGTTCGGTAAGTCTGAGCCTGGGATAGGTAAGACAAAGGCTTTCGAACCTGTAGCAAAGATACATGTGTCATAGTCGACTTTGATACCTTGCTCTGTCGTTATGACCTTCTCTTGACGATTTAATTCCACTACTGGATCATTAGTTAAAATGCGAATTTGATGATCGCCATACCATTCGTATGGATTCATGATTGTATCTTCAACTGTCATCTTCTTCTGAAGAATGTTGGACAACATGATACGGTTGTAGTTTGGATAAGGTTCTTTACCTATTACCGTAATTTCATATCGTGTATCATCTCTACTCAATATTTCTTCTACTGTACGAATACCTGCCATACCATTACCAATGATTACTAACTTCTCTTTCATTGTAGAACCCCCACACATGGACGAACTTAGAGTGTGTCACGAGAGTTGATGACCCATGGTTTGTACTGTTGCTACAAATCGTATAAGACTTAGTCGTCGATTCGATCGTTGATTATCTCTTTTAAACGTTGGTCAAAGTTAATACTCGTCGTGTAATCAATTTGACAATCTAAATTCATCTGTTTAATTCTCTTCTTTGTCATGTTCACGAGGTAGCCATCATAGAAGAAAATCGGTAGAAAGAGCACACGCTTCTGCCCTTCAACAACTTCTTCTAAATAATCTTTATAGGAGATGGAGCCGTACAACGTGAGTACATGAATTGGTACTGGGAGTGTCAACTGCTCACGGAACGCACGTAATTCTTCTTCAGGTTTACGATATTTCGTACTACCATGCACATAAAGTATCACTGCATCGTAATCCGTATGCACTAATGCGTCCATCGCTTTGTCTTTCACGATATCAACCATTAACGGGTGATGTCCGAGCGGTTCACAAATCATAAATGAGACGTCGTCATATTGTTGTTTAAAATGTTGAACAATCGCCGGCATATCATCTAAAAAATGTGCACCTGAAAAGATCATAAATGGAATTATTCTGAAATCGCGTTCTCCACTTTGAATCAACTGCTCAATAACACGATACGGATTGCGTGTTTCACTTTCTAGAAAAACAACTTCATATTGATAGGTTTCATCTTCAAGCATCGTGTTGATAAACTGATGTAACTCTTGATTCAAAGTTCCTTTTCGCATGCCATGAACGACAATGATGTTCATCGTCATACCATGACCACTCCCTTCATTTTCATTATAGAATAGAATTAATTGAATTTGTGATATTTTTCACATACAAGTAAAAATATAGGGAATCCCCTTATACAAGATAGACGAGAAAAGCTCACTTTCACCCCGTTATCTTGTACTCAGAGAGGATTCCTCACGTGATTTAAGGTCTCTTTAAATATTGACTGTCAAAGGCCTCAGGAATGAGTTCTTTATACATGAGTATCCCTAGGTCACCATCATCATTCTCATGTTCTTTAAAGACTTGATAACCTCGACGTTTGTAAATATCTAGCAACCATGGATGTAAACGACCTGACGTGCCCAGTACGACTGCTGGTACCTTGAGCGTGTCACGTAGGAATGTTTCTTCAACGTACTTCAACAGTTTGCTACCTAAGCCACGACCTTCAAACTCTGGTCTGGTCGCGAACCACCAGACGAAAGGATACGTTGCTACGCTCGGGCGATCTTCCCAAAGATAGCGGACTGAGATTGTGGAGATGATTTGTTCCTCGTCTTCTAAGACAAACATCGTTGTCGTCTTCATATTATTGCGTACCATTTCTTCGTCTGCGTTTACAGACGGCCAGTCAATTCCAAGTTCGCGCAGGGGTGTGAAAGCTTCGTGCATGATGTGGTAGAGCTCTTTCACGTCTTCTTCCGTCGCGACTCTGATGTTTAAGTTCGACATTGTGCCACCTCTTCCTCGTCATATTTGTGTGAGTCTGTTGATAGAACTTAACGCTACTTTATGATTTCAGATGCTGTGAGTCAACGCATTTGATTGGGGGAGCAGGATAGAAATTGAAAATTTCGTCATCCTGCCCCCGCAAAGAGAACTAGGATTCATAAGAGTGTAAGCCCTTATGAATCCAGATCTCTACTGCGCAAGTGTTACTTATAAATCGAACACTTATGATAAGCCTATATTCAACTTAGTAAAATTTCTCGCTTGGACAGAAATTGGATATTTCGTCCTCCTGTTCCCCGCAAAGAAAGCTAGACTTCATGAGAGTGTTAAACCTTATGAAGTCAGACAACTACTGTGTAATTGATATTTATAAATCAAACACTTATGATGAATGTGCATTAAGCTAATGTAATAGGTCTCTTTTTAATTATTTCAATACTAGATGGTTGAGAAAAATAGTAATTAAAGCGAATAATAAGTATTTTTCAATGTAGACTCGACACGTTTGAGGGAACTAGACCACAACGCAAATCCATTTCTCGAGCTAGAATAGCGAGAGAAATTAGTTGAGTGTGGTCCCCTAAACAAGGGAGAGGCAAAACATTGAAAAATAAAATAGATTTAATTATTTTCTAACTAAAAATACGACCATGCAGTTGCACAGCCGTATTGAGTCATCATATGCTTCTATTTTTCAAAAGCATCGCGTCGCCCGTTCACATAAGCATAAACTAAGCCGACGAAGATACCGCCACCTATGTAGTTACCGATAAACGCAAAGACAATATTTTTCAATACATGTAACCAGTTAGCACCATCAAAGTTATAGAACAACATACCTGCGTATAAACCTGCGTTGAAGACAACGTGTTCGTAACCCATAAACACGAAGACCACTACACCACAGGCAATAAAGAACGCTTTAGATAAACCGTCTTTAAATAACATTGATACATAGATACCAATATTAATAAAGAAGTTACAGAAGATCCCTTTGACTAATATCGCATACCAAGTCGACTCCACTGTCTTTGTTGAAACCGTCTTAGTCAACGCAGTAATCATCTCTGGTGTCATCACATGAGTGAAGCGCATCAATCCAAATAAGATGAGTCCGCCGACAATGTTAAATAAGAAACAGTAGAAGACGATGTATATAATCTTGCGCATCGTAATCGCTCGATAATAATACCCCACTGTCACATACATAAAGTTACTCGTCAGTAATTCCGAGTTCGTTAAGACGATGAGCACGAGCGCTAAACTGAACGAAATTGCCCCAAGAATATTGATCAGCCCTACTGGTGTCCCCGCAAATTGCGTCTTGATGGCTAACATAAAGACCGTCACAATCGCGAGTAAGAATCCAGACATCATCGCTTTCACTGCGTAACGTCCTGGCGTCTTTGTGATCATCACATCTTTCATTTGAGATTGATGCATGGCACTTTCAGCTATCGCCCTTGATGTGTAGGTGTCATTCACAGTCTTGTTGTTTTTCATAATATTCCCCCTCAAATTCTTCATATATAAACACTATTGTATAGAATTTAAGCCACGATGGGAATGTTTATTTTATGTAAAATGTAAATGTCAGAGCGCTAGACCCTTTCTTGTAGATATAAAAATAAGTCGACGCTCGAGATAGATTAGGATAGTACTGTCCCTGACCTATTCCATCTCAGAGGTCGACTTCAATTAAGTACATGATTAAGATATCATTGTGTACTTAGATTACTTTTTAAATTTAGAGAAAAGACGTAAACCGTATGCGAAAAGCCCATATCCTGCTAACGTACGAACAGTCCATTTGAGGAATGGTTTCCCATCAAGTTTACATGTCACAAGTGTTGGTATGAGTGTACTTAGCACGTAAAGCACTAAGACTTTGATGTAACGTTTAGTCAAGCCCTTCACCTCTTTTCACACCCATTATACACCGTTTTCAAGTGAGAACCTATATCATTTAATAAACAATTTCGACTAATTTATGAAGATGGGTTGCGTAACAATGTTTCTAGATTATCGAATGTACTATTCATGCCTGCTTCAAGATCCATATCTACCATCTGTTGAACCATTTCAGCGTTCGGCAATTCAGATGTCGCAACGAGTTCCGTCACTCCTTGGCCGATATCGTTGAGCTGTACCGTATTGTACATTCCTGGTACTTCTTTATTGATGTTGCCATTCTCATCTGCGAAATAGTCTTCATACGCAATATAAGTAGGCTGATCAAATTCTTGATATTTTGTCACGGTGTAACTCTTTCCTTGAGGTGTTTCAATTGAGAAGAAACCTTCACCACCTTCTTGAACTTCGAATCGATACACTTTCGTCGTACCATTTTCTGGATGGAACCATTGTTCAAATAAATCCTTGTTTGTATAAGCTTTGAAGATATCTTCAGGGCTTGCATTGAAATTTCTTTTAAAAATAATTTTATTACGATCTACTTCGATACCCACGGCGATGTCCTCCTTGTATATATAATTTTGTAAAATGTGATCTTATTTATTTAAGAATTCTTAAGTCTATTCGTTGTTTTCCCGTTTTGTGGTAAATCAGACATAAGGAGTGGAAAGAAATAGTGAGATTTTTTGCGGAGGAATTTATTGTGAGTGCAGAAGCCTGGATAAGATAAATAAATTATAGTAACTCGTTCAATAATCCTACGTGAATTATAATATAAATTATGTTTATAATTTACAATCATCTGTGGATAGAGTATACTTTAGTCAAGATCAATAACGTAGATGTTAGTCATACCGACTAATAGACACTTTATTGATTAACATCATCAACTTGCTTAAAGTTGGGTAGATATTTTTTGTCGTTTAAATCAACAATTTGATTACTAAGCCAATGCATGCAATAAGGAAAATTCCAAATTGCAACATAGTTTCAATTGTAATCATGTTGGCTTTTCCTTTCTAAAGAATAAGGTTGATGCTTTCATAAGCCTCACTCTCCTCTATAATAAGATGACTTAATATCTATCCAACTTGCTTTATGAATAAATGAAGCTCAATAGCTAAGTTGAAAAAGGCACAAGTGCGGGAACACCTGTGCCAAATAAGCCCTTTCGAAAGACGGTAGCATTAGATACATTTTAGTAACCATCCTAACACTAAAGTTAGGATGGTTATTTTTTATTGCTTAAATTAATTAATAAGATGACTAATCTAAAGTATTTTAAATTAGCTCACCTTATTAAAATCATATTCTTTTCAAATGTAATACAAATATACATAATGATTTACATATAACTCATAACAGGGTATACTTTAATTAAAGAAAGGCACAAGTGCAGTAACACCTGTGCCAAGTAAGCCCGTTCGAAAGACGGTAGCGTTAAAATTTGTTAGTAACTATCCTAACACTAAAGTTGGGATGGTTATTTTTTATTGTTTAAATCAATAATCTTGATTACTAAGCCAATGCATGCAATAAGGAAAATTCCAAATTGCAACATGGTTTCAACAGTAATCATAAGGCTTATCCTTTCTAAAGTGTAAAGTTGATGCTTGCATAGGCATCGACCTCCTTTATATTTGGATTAGCCACCATCTATCCAACTTGCTTACCTCTTAATTATATTCAATCCATAAGGTCCAGGAAAGTTTTAAGCCACGTTTTTACTCACATTTTTTACTGCTCACGAAGCTTATTACAGAAGATGAAAATCTGTCAGCCTTCTCTGTTTAATATAAAATATTTACTCACTTTGCTATCTTTTATCATAAGATAATTGACGAATTAAAAAATAACTACTATCTTATAATTAAAGATAGTTGTCGAAAGGAAATATTATGTCAGTTTCAAAACATATGATGAAGGGGCTGTTAGATGGCGCATTATTAGGTTTAATTTCTCAAGGTGAAACATACGGCTATGAAATTCTTGATAATCTAAAGGCGCATCAGTTTCCTGAAATCAATTTCGGAAGTATTTATCCTGTTCTGTTGAGATTGGATAAGAAAGGTTACGTTTCAACTGTTAGTAAAAAATCAGACAATGGCGGCCCCATAAGAAAATATTATTCAATTACGGAGTCAGGAATGCAGGAGCTCGCACAATTTAAACATCAATGGAAACAACTCAACCAAGGAATGAATAATTTAATGGAAGGAGTCGATGATATTGAATAAACGTGCCGAAGACTTTCTAACCAAACTTAAGTTAGAACTGATATTTCGAGAACGTGAAGAAGATGAAATTAATGCGGTGGACGAAGAATTACGCGACCATTTCGCCACTGCCGAAAAGAATGGTGAGAATGTTGACGATCTCATCCAACAACCTGTGAAATCGTATGCAGACCGCTTCGCTAAAGAAATGCGTTTATCTAAAGGTATTTATAGATTTGCTTTTTCACTATTGATATTTTTTCTTGCTTTAACCATTATACCGAGCATGTTTGATGCACATTTTCAACTTAGTTTGATATTTCTATTTAAGATTGGTTTCTTCGTACTCAGTTTCATCTTATCTCTTTATGTGTTGAAATTCTTACTTATGCATTATTTAGATTCCAAGGGCGCTTACATTGGTAGCGCAATATGGTTTATGTTTTTATTTCTTTGTTATTTAGGTGTGAACTATCTCGTTAAGCATCATCCACTTGCTGTGTTATGGCAACCTACTACACGCACGAGTATTATTCTAGGTCTCATTTGTTGGGTAGCGTGTACTATATATTTCATAGGTGTTAAACACAAACTTTCTGCCATTGCATTAGCAATTATCTGTGCGCCGTCTATTATTGGCATGCTTGCTACAGGTAAAAATTATGGATCACATTATACAATGATTTCACTCATCTTGATTTTAATAGGCTGGTTCCTATTCTCCGTCATTAGTGGTTGGATCACTTTTAGAAAAAGAAAAGAATAATTCGATATAACAAAGAGGAACGATGGTTAAACAATGCCATCGTTCCTCTTAATATTTACATAATTATTCTTGAACTTCGAACTCTACACTAAGTTCAAATTGTACATTTTTACCTAAAAGTAAGCCACCTGTTTCAAGTTGTTGGTTAAAAGTAATGCCGTATTTATCGCGATCAAGCGTACCATTAATAACAAAACCAGCTGTTTGCGCGTCATTCATTGGGTTCTTGCTAATACCTTCGTAATGAAGATCGAACGTTTCCTCCTGTGTCTCACCTTTCAATGTCACGTCGCCTATTACTTTATCTTCTGATACTTCTTTAATCTCGAAAGTCATTTCTGGATATTGCTCTGCGTCGAAGAAGTCACTACTTAATAAGTGATTGTCACGGTCTTTAATGCGTGTGTCGATAGAATTAATTTGAATTGTGAACTGACCTTTCAACGTACTTAAATCGTTAAGATCACCTTGAATATCTGCATCGAAGTCATTGAAGCGACCTTTCACGTTGGCTATTGCTAAGTGCTTGATAGAAAATTCAACATTAGAATGGGCTGGGTCAAATTTAAATTGAGTCATTAGAACTCCTCCTCGTTTTATATCTTTGAGATATATTTATTATATCTAATACTCATTTTATATCAAAGAAGATGCTCACGTTGTTACTGTATTCTTCCCTACTCACGAATGACTTAAAACTTCGACTTCCAGTTATTCTATTTCACTTCGCTTGCATTATTCCCCCAAAATTAAAAACACCAACTTCCATACTCGAGTGCGATGATTAATTTCTCATCAGCACGCCCTGTATAGAAATTGGTGCTTTGCCATCTATTTATCTTTATTTTTTAAGGCTTTATCGATTTTAGTTTTATAATTCTCATATTTATACGGGTCTTCAAGTTTCTCACCATTAATATAAACAGTAGGTGCTTGTTTGACCTTATGTTTCTTATAGCGTTCTTGATCTTTCTCGGCATCTTTCCAAGCTTGACTATCTTTCGTCTTATACGCTTTCTTGATTTGTGATTTCTTATCTTCATCAAGATTAAGTTTATCAATTTCTGCATCTAACCGCTTCTCCGTTAACCATGCTTTCTCATCTTTCGGTTGTTGTTCAAAGAGTTGATGGAGAAATTGTAAATGTTTCTCGGGTGCAATGCGTTTAACCGCATGTTCAGCGCGAGAACCGACGATTGAATCTTTACCGAGAAACGCCATGTTTACGAATTGGTATTCAACATTTTTATTATGCAGATAGTCTTTCTTTAATTTGGGCATGACGTTTTGATCTACCTTTTTACAATAAGGACATTTAAGGTCTGCATATTCGACAATCGTCACTTTCCCTTTCTGATAATGCGAAGAATGACTCTCTTTGTCTTGTTGTGAATTACAACTCACCAGTATCAATGTACTTATGACGAGAAGTATTAAACCTATCCCTTTCTTCATTACTTCACCTGATTTCTGTTAATCTGCGTCATCACTATCCAAGTTCTCTTCTTTATAGCTTTCTTCATGATTATGCATATAACCTTTGACGTTAAAGTGCTCTTGATAATGAGCTTTCTTGCCTTTAATTTCGTAAGCATAATAGTGCACTTCATCATCGTCACGCAATGGCTTGTATGCGATCACAACGTATTTCCCCTTTTCGTAGACGTAAATATTCGCTTTGTTCTTATCGAACTTCTTATCTACGTCACCTTTCTCACTCTTCGCTAGCTTATGTTGGTAAGCCTGTTGTTTATCTACTGCTTTATCGATGCTGCTCGTATATTTACTGCTGCTACAACTTGCTAAGATGAGTGTTGCAGCTGCTATAGTGAATACCAATCTCTTCAAACTTATCTCTCCTATTTCTGTTATACCTTGTATAGTAATGATAAGTGATAACTGTGTTTTTCGCCAATAGTTTTCTACTTTCCTGACGCTTTTTCACATCTAGTTAAAATACTATTACTTAAATTTAATATTTAAATTATCTTTACCGAGAGTAAAAATAAAATTAACACTTTTATTATATAATAAGGTGTAATGTTCTCTCGGATTTGATAGACTACTTTTGTACTACTCTATTTTACGAAAAATACGAATGAGAAACATGGGGGATTGAAATGAAATTTGTACAGTTATCAGAAGATGAATTTTCGACTTACATGGAAGACCATTTTTCGCATTATACACAAAGTTTAGCTAACTATCGATATTTAACTCATCAGCACGGTAATGCTCACCTGCTTGGCGTTAAGAACGACAACGGTCAAGTCATTGCTGCTGGTTTATTCTCAGAAGCCCGTGCTTTGAAATTCTATAAATATTTCTACAGTCAACGTGGTCCTGTCATGGACTATACAAATATTGAACTTGTTGATTTCTATTTCCGTTCACTTACAGATTATTTGAAGAAACATAACTGCCTTTATGTACGTGTGTATCCTTATATATTAGAGAATCTACATACAGCGGATGGTGAGATTATTAAAAGTTACGATCGTCGGATGCTTATACGCACTTTAGAACAACTTGGTTATCGTCATCAAGGATATACGCGTGGCTATTCTAAAATCAGCCAAATTCGCTGGCTTTCAGTGTTAGATTTACAAGATAAATCAGAGAAACAACTTTTAAAAGAAATGGACTATCAAACACGTCGAAATATCAAAAAGACAGATCAAATGGGTGTGCAAATTCGCACATTATCAATAGACGAAACGCCGAAATTTTACGAACTGATGAAAATGGCTGAAGAGAAGCATGGATTTACGTTCCGCGACGAAGCGTATTATCGCAATCTTCAACGTGTGTACGAAGGCCAAATTCTACTACAACTCGCCTATATCAATCTAGAGGATTACGTACAAAAGCTCGACGTGAAATTGCAACAACTTCAAGCACAGTATAAAGATGTGCAAAAGCAATTGGAAGAAAGCCCAAATTCTAAAAAACAGAAGACGAAAGCCACACAATTAGAACAACAAATTCAAAGTACAAAGCGTAAGATTGATGAAACGAAACAACGTATTGAGACGGATGGTACTGAGCTCAACCTTGCTTCCGCGGTCTACATATATAATGACCACGAAATGTACTATCTCTCTAGCGGTTCAAATCCTGCATACAACCGCTATATGGGTGCTTATGCATTACAATGGGAAATGATTAAGTTTGCGAAAGCCCACGGAATCGATCGTTACAACTTCTACGGTGTGACAGGCGATTTCTCAGAAGATGCAGAAGACTATGGCGTGCAACAGTTCAAGAAAGGCTTTAATGCCCAAGTCGAAGAATATGTCGGTGATTTCATTAAAGTTGTGAAACCAGGTGTTTACCGGTTAGGTCAATTAGCACGTCAAATATAATAATGAACTTCAAATTTGGTTTTAAATAAAGTGCCCCCTCAATGAAAACTCACGCATTCATTGAGGGGGCACTTCTAGTTAATCTCTCTATATGTTGAACAACGGAGCCTAATTAAATTCGCTTCACTCGAAAGGACACAGCGCCATATTCAAGTTCTTCCGCTTGGCTATAAATTTGATAAATTTCCGCTAGTTTCTGGGAAAGTTGATAATCTTCCGGAACTCCTATTTCTTCATTATCATAATACTTCAGCAACTCTTGAAAGGAATCGAACTGTACACGCTCTAGTACTTCTACTTTAAAAGATTGATCTGCATTCTCTAAATTTGTGAATTGAATGGTATCTCCATTTTGCACAGCTTGGCGTTTCTCATCATTTAATCTTATTTCGACTGTTTTCGTTCCTGCAAGCATCAATTGAAAGGGTTTGTCGTATAATCTCATCTTATGTTCCATCGTGGCCCTCCATAAATGATTATTTCAACTTCATTATAGCAAGTTTCTTATTCTGACGGATAGCACTTTTATCCTACTGCGTCTTAGCTCGATTCTGAGCAGCATCGCGATCTGCTTGTTTCTTGCCTTTTAACATAAACACAGAAAGGAAACTAATAATTGAGATAATCACCGCAAACACGAAGGCGCCATGATAACCACTGAGCAAGGCATCATGTTGAATCTGAGCCGCCATCGCTTTCTTATCTAAACCTTTGTAATCACTCATCGTCGGTTTGAATTGTTGCGCGACGTGAGACATAATCGTGATGAGCACGGCCGTACCGATTGAAGCAGAAATTTGTTGAACCGTATTCGTCATGGAAGAACCATGAGCGTTGAGTTCAGGCTTGAGTTGGTTCATCGTATGTGTCATGAGTGGCATCAAGCCTAATGCAAGTCCAATCATTCGGATGGCGTAAACTGTAGCGAGTACGACGACTGAACTATCGCCGTCCATAAAGACGAAGTAAGATGTTGTGATAATGACAATTAACATCCCTACTAGTCCGAGGACTTTCGCTCCGAATTTCTCGAATAGGATACCGCCAACGATGGACATGACGCCCATGACGAGTGCGCCTGGTAACAGTATGAGTCCTGATTCCAGAGCAGGTTTACCCATAATATTCTGCACGAACATCGGTAAAATGGTTTCAGAACCAATCATGGAAATCATCGTAAAGGCCATGATCGTGAGCCCTACAGCAAATTGTTTATTCGCAAACACACTAAAGTTTAATAGCGGTGTCTCGAGTTTCGTCTGACGATAGATAAATAGGATGACCAAGATGAGTCCACCAATGACTGTCGTGAGTACGATAGGATCATCCCAACCGTCACGTGAAATGGAACTTGTACCGTAAAGTAATCCACCAAAGCCAAAGACGGAAAGAACAATCGATAAAATATCGATAGGCACTTTGCGGTTCGTACCTACATTTTTAACAAACTTAAGCGCTAATAAGAACGTAATCGCTGCAATTGGTGCCACCACGTGGAAGAGCGAACGCCAATTGAAGTACTCTACGAGATAGCCAGAAAGCGTTGGTCCTATCGCAGGTGCGAGCATGATAACGAGACCAAATATCCCCATATATTTCCCACGCTCATGTGGTTCGAAAATATCAAGCATCGTCGTCATCATCAATGGCATCATGATTCCAGAACCAAGCGCTTGAACGATTCGCGCAACTAATAGAACAGTGAACGTCGAACTAAATCCAGCGATGATCGTACCGACAAAGAAGATGCCTATCGCTACGAGAAAGACTTGTCGCGTCGTATAGCGTTGAATGATCATTGCAGATAGTGGAATCACGACTCCGTTTGCGAGTAAAAATGCGGTGGTAAGCCATTGAACCTGCGTATATTCAATGTTAAATGTACGCATGACGCTAGGTAGCGCCGTCGTTAATAGCGTCTCGTTGAGTAGTCCAAAGAACCCGCCGAGTAACATGATGAGAATCATGGTCAGTTTGGCTTTTAAAGACATGGGCTGTCCTCCTTTTTCATATGTAGAAAGTCATTTGAGTCATATCAACGCATTATACAGATTTCCTACAACAAATACACTCAATTTGTTCTAAAATGTATAAAATAGAGCGATACTTCATGATGCGTCTCCTTCTTTAATGGGTATCCGAGCTCCTCAACTGCCTAAATGACAGCGTCGAAAGCGTCTACTCCTCAGAAGTCACGTTCTCACAAGTATCGCCCTACATTTATCTAATTATAGATAATATTTATCTTGTACTTTTAACTCGTCGTCTAATTCATAAATAAGTGGCTTACCAGTCTTAATTTCGTAACCGACAATGTCTTCGTCTGAAACGTCTTCAAGATACTTAATCAAAGCGCGAAGTGAATTCCCATGTGCTGACACAAGAACCGTCTTATCGTCAAGCAATTGTTGGGATATTTGGTCGCTCCAATAAGGAATTACTCGCTCAAGTGTATCTTTCAGACTTTCGGATTCTGGCATCACGCGTCGATCTAAGTGTTCATAACGACGGTCGTTGAGATAATCATTGCGTTGTTCTTCACTTTGTTCAGGTGGAGCCGTATCATATGAACGACGCCATTCATGTACTTGATCTTCGCCGAATTCTTTACGCGCATCATCTTTGTTAAGACCTTGAAGACCTCCATAATGACGCTCGTTCAAACGCCAACTTTTCTCAACAGGAAGGAAGAGTTGATCAGATTCTGCAAGTAAGTGGTACGTCGTATTAATCGCACGTTTCAAGAGTGACGTGAACACGTAGTCAATTTCGATTCCTTGTTCTTTCAATTTACGTCCTGACTCAATTGCTTCCTCGCGCCCTTGGTCTGAGAGGTCAACGTCTGCCCAACCTGTGAAGAGGTTCTTCGCATTCCAATCACTTTGTCCATGTCTACATAATATGAGTTTTGGCATATTAATCCTTCTTTCTTTATTTAAAATGAATGATACTCTTCATTAAATTTATTACATGATGATACTCATACGTCATCTTAGTTACCTTACTGTTAAATTTACCCGTTATATTGATAACTTTAACAGTCATTGTTAATACTTTGAAATAATTGTATTTGGATATTTATATTTCTGGCATACATTTTAATTTCCATGTAACCCATGTCATCATTTGAGCTGTTATAGTAAAACGTGTTGGTGAGAACAACTCACATTTAAGAAATTGAATCATTAAGCAAGTCGAGCAAGACATTCAACTCTATAGATTTCGCAAATCATAATAGGAGGATATTTATTATGAAAAAGTTATTACTCGCTTCATTCGCAACTTTATCTATCACTGCAGCTGGTGTAGGTGCAGTATCTGAAGGCCAAACAGCTGATGCAGCTGAAACGACACAACAATCCACAGATTCAGTTTACAATGAATTTATCAATAACGGAGGCACGAAAGCCCTTTGGGATAATGTAGTTATGCCTGAATCTGGCGGCGATCCTAATGCAGTGAATGAGTTAGGTTATCGAGGATTAGGTCAAACGAAGGAATCTTGGGGCACTGGCTCTGTAGCTGAACAAACGCAAGGCATGGTGCAATACGCTAAAGAACGTTATGGTTCAATCGATCAAGCTATTGAATTCCGTCAATCTCACGGTTGGTGGTAATACTATAAATAAAGAACGAAAGCCCAACTCGAACGCGGCTTTCGTTTTTTTATGTGTATATTGAGTTGCTTTTATAAAAGATAGATTCGTCATTTTCCCCACCACAAAGGTTACCAAATTACTCTTGAATATTATTAGGTTCAGGATGCACATAGACGTAAGAGACGCCACGTTCATGCATGTGTTGCTCTACTTCGTCACAGATGTGATGCGCCGCTTCAAGCGATAATTTAGCTTCCACGATTATCGTCACGTCAACGAACACGCTGCTTCCGTAATAGCGTCCTTTAATATTTTCCACATCTAGTACATCAGGAACCTCGAGCACGTAACTTTTATAAAACTCTAAATCCCGTTCATTGAAACCGTCACTTAAAGCAAAGATGGATTCGCGTAAAATATCAAAACCTGTATAAACGATGAGTAAACCAAGCAATAACGCAATAATCGTATCGACAATAGGAAGGCCAAATTGTGTGAAAATGAGTCCTACCGCAGTACCAATACTGACTAACGCATCGGATAAATTATCTTTCGATGCTGATTTAAGAGAGCTACTTTGCGTTTTTTGTGCTAAACGATGATTAAAGTAAAAGACAGCCAGCATGACAAGACCACCGATGATACTGACATAAATCGTCATTAAATTAGGGGTGTGTTGTTCTCCTGTCCAAAGTCTCGGCGTATTCTCAATCAGGACTTGGACGCCGACAAACATAATGATAAATGAGACTAAGAGCGTGGAGATGTTCTCAGATTTCAAATGACCATAAGGGTGATTCTGATCAGGTGGTTTAATTGAGATTTTAAGTCCAATCAAGACTGCTAAGGAGACGAGGATATCGGTCATATTATTTAAACCGTCTGCTCGAACGGCTGCAGAATGATAGATAAATCCTGTGCCATACTTCAATGCAGCTAGTATAATATAAACGACTAAACTTAAATAAGCTCCACGTTGAGCGGCTTTCAAATTCATGCTTTCGCCCATGGTTCACACCCACCTTAAAGTTGATTAGGACTCTATTATGACGCATGCTTTGATCGCTTACAACGATTTTTATTGGAAAATTATTTAATATAAAACGTTAAAAAATTTTATTAGCCTCTCCTAAAAGATTTATCCTCTCCTGCACTTGATATCATAACGTCTTCGTAACTATGCACACCCATCTTTGCATCGTCTCATCTTAACGATCGCGTAAAATATACTTCGATAAAATAAATGTCACAGGAATCGTAATAATCAAACCTGCGAATGGCGCGATAACGGAATTGATATGAAAGAAGCGTACGAAAATGAATAACAACAATGTTTGCATCCCGACATTCACTAACTGCGTAATCGGAAATTGTAGAAATTTCCGCAAGGTAGGCTGAACCTTGTACACGAAATAACAATTGAGATAATACGAAATGATGAGTGCGACGATAAACCCAGTGATGTGACTGACTAAGTACTGTACATTTAACACTTTCAGTAACAATAAATACACTACATAATAATTGAAAGTATTAATTCCACCCACGATAACAAATTTGATAATTTCTAAATGTAATTGATTGAGTTTCATTGAACTATAACCTCATTGACTAAATTGTGTTCATAGCAGTCTCGATATGCTTGATATGTCAATATTCTAGAGATGAGCTCTACTACGATATAATACCACCTTATCGAGACGGCGTGGTCGATATTAGTAAGCTATTCCCACTTTTACCATAGCTAAAAACTAATCTGTAACCGCCCTACATTTCATTCTGTGCCCCATTACTTTATACTGGATATAACTACTTTGCAACTCAAGAACGGTAATTCAAGCAGTATGGATTGGGGGTTAAGTTATGAATTTAGAAAAAATTGTTATCGCACCAGATTCATTTAAAGAAAGTATGTCCGCAAAGGAAGCATCAGAGGCTATCAAACGCGGTTTCGCGAAAGTTTATCCAGTAGCTCACACGGATTACACACTGATTCCTATGGCAGATGGTGGCGAAGGAACGACAGAAGCATTGTCTGAAGCCTTACAAGCAGAGCGTGTGACTGCAGAGGTGCATGACCCATTAATGCGTGAAATCATGAGTAGTTACGCTTATGCGACAGATAGTCAAACCGCTGTCATTGAGATGGCCAGCGCGTCAGGCTTAGATCTCTTAACCCCAGAAGAACGTAATCCTGCGCGTACTTCTTCCTATGGGACAGGTGAATTAATTCAAGATGCGTTAGACCGTGGCGCAACACGTATTATTCTAGGTATTGGAGGTAGCGCAACAAATGACGGCGGCGTCGGCATGATGCGTGCACTCGGTATTCATTTCTTAGACGATCAACATCAACCGATTAAACATGGCGGTATAGCACTAGCTGATATTCAAACTATCGATACTTCTCAACTTGATTCACGTTTGAAACAAGTTGATATTACCGTCGCTTGTGATGTTCGCAACCCGTTGCTTGGTAAGGACGGTGCGACGTATACATATGGACGTCAGAAAGGTGCTGACGATGCTATGCTCTCTCAACTTGAAGCAGCGTTAGCTCATTATCATTCTCAAATCTCGACTCATCTTTCTCAAGATGTTAAAAATATTCCAGGTGCCGGTGCTGCTGGCGGTTTAGGTACAGCACTCCTCGCCTTTTTACACGCACAACTGACGCCTGGGATTGAAGTCGTCTTACAAGAAACCAACTTTGAGCATCGCGTGAAAGATGCCGATCTCGTCATTACAGGTGAAGGTCAGATGGATTACCAATCTATCTATGGCAAGACGCCTATAGGTGTGGCACAAGTCGCTCAACGTCATGATGTACCTGTCATCGCTATCAATGGCGTGTTGGGTAATGGCTATCAGGCAGTGTACGAACATGGGATTGCTGCGGCTTTCAGTATGTTACAGCGTAATGTGAGTTTAGACACTGCTTTGAAAAATGGCCCTTTAAATTTAGAATATACCTCAGAGAACGTAGCACGTATTCTGAATTTAAGTTACAATAGTAACAATTAATTTAGTGACGCTCTGACTAGTCACGTGTAAAGGAGTAATCTCATGAATCAACCACTTTCACAACGCTTCCCATTGATGCTCATCATCGTCTTAGGTATCATGACGACATTTGGACCTCTGACGATTGATATGTACAATGTCTCACTCACAAATGTGAAAAGTAGTTTCGACATCACTGCTTCGGAAGCCCAATTAACTTTATCTACCGCTATGATTGGTTTAGCGATCGGACAGTTCCTCTTTGGTCCATTGTCTGATGCATTTGGACGTAAGAAAGTCGCTTTAACGATTATAGCGATCTATGTCATTGCGTCAGTCGTGGCAATCTTTACATCTACACTTCCGTTCTTCTTAATCTTGCGTTTTATCCAAGGGATGACAGGTGGTGGCGCTATCGTTATCGCGAAAGCGTCTGTCGGTGATAAGCAAGAAGGAACGAAACTGGCGAAGTCTATTTCTGCTTTGCTCGTCGTTAATGGTATTGTCACTATTATCGCGCCGCTACTCGGAGGCTATGCGCTTACACTAGGAAACTGGAAAGCGATCTTTGTGCTTCTTGCGGTGATTAGTTTAATTATTCTACTACTTGCTGGTTATAAAATGGAAGAAACGCGCGAACAGAATGTAGCGCGCTTGAATTTCCCTGAAATCATTCAGGATTATGGAACGTTATTAAAGAAACCGAGCTTCTTATTGCCAATGTTTATTCAAGGTTTAACGTATGTTATGTTGTTTAGCTTTGCTTCGGCGGCACCGTTTATTACGGCGAATATGTATCATTTATCGCCACAGAAGTTTAGTGTGATTATCACGATGAATGGTATTGGTTTAATTATTATTAGTCAGCTGACTGCGTTGTTGGTTGAGTATTTTAACCGTTTGACGTTGTTGATTACGTTGACGATTGTGCAGATGGCGGGTGTGGCGCTGATTATTGCTTCGGTGACGGCGCATTTGCCGTTGTGGCTGTTAATCTTTGGTTTCTTCTTGAATGTGTGTCCGGTGACGGGGATTGGCCCGTTGAGTTTTGCGTTGGCGATGGAGTCGCGTTCGGGCGGTAGTGGTAATGCTTCGAGTTTGCTGGGCTTGTTCCAGTTTATCTTGGGTGGTGCTGTGAGTCCGCTTGTTGGTATTCAGGGGGAGAATAGTGTGCAGCCGTATGTGATTTTGTTGCTTGTGACGTCTGTGTTGATTGTGGCGTTGCAGGTGATGTTGAATGTGCGGCGTAGTCGTTTAGGTTAAGGTGAAATGTGTGTTGGTAGGATTGTAGTGTGTTGTACTAATTTGTATTCGTAGGAATATGGTGTTTGTTCCTAATTTGCAATACTTCGTATTGGGGGTGGCGACGCTTTCCGCAGGCATGGCTTGAGCCTGTAGTCTCAAGACGCATGCTATTCCTGCAGGAGTCGCGCCATCCCCCTTAACTTGTATTGCATGTATTCTGTAATTTAATATCATTCTTTCTAAAATGCTAAATACTAGATAAACTGCCATCAACACAACACACACTCTCTCTTAGTTGTTTGTTTTTAATATAGTGTTTCGATCTATTTTGCAATACTGCGTATTGGGAGGTGGTGACGCTTTCCCAGGTGGTCACGTTCAACTAATTCATAACGCTTGTTGCGCGTTATGAATGGATTTTCACTGTGCCCTTGATACCTCGGGAGTCGCACCACCTCTTTTATACTCGTCTTGCAATTGTATCTAGACATTTTAATATTTTCCTATAATACCAAATATCACATTAACCACAACCAACACACTTTCTCTTATATGTTTGGTTTTAATAGAGTGTTTCTAGGAATGAAGTGTTTCTTACTTATCTGTTATATACTCATCATTCATACACTTCCACTCTATCTATGTGTTTAGGATTGAATATAAATGTTTCTTACTAAATCTAAATATGGAAATTTAGGGAGAATGGCATCTTTGAAAAGTGCCATTCTCCTATTTAGTGTTGAGGTTAAATTCAATTATTTTATCAATGACTTGTCATTAATATAAAGTATTCTATTCGAATCACTTAGCTCTATACTTTTACCATCTGTTTCATCTATAATAAATATACTAATTGGACAGGAAAGAGGGAGATTAGATGAAGCGCATGTTGCCTGTTAAACCGATAAGCCAGCTGTTTCCTATCCCTATGGTCATGGGGTGTGAAGGTGTGGCGGCTGCTATGCTCTTACAATACAATCATCGTCGTATTAAGGCGACGACAATAATGAAGGATTGGCCGAAGCATCGTAATAATCCGCGTAAGGGTTATGTGGGTCATCAGTTGTTGGTGAAGTTTGGGTTTCATCAAACGATCTTTCCTCAGGCGTATGTACCTCATCTTAAGCAGTTTCATGATGGCTTTAAAGATGGCACGGGCAAGACTCTGGATGAACTGGAAACGATTATCGATGCGGGGCAGCCTGTTCTGATTTACCATACCGTGCTGGGTCAATCGCCTGCGCTTCGTTGGTTTAAGATGGATGGCACGAAGGAGCAACTCACTTCGAATATTCATACCACTGTGTTAATCGGTTATGACGATCAATATTACTATTACATTGACCCGTTGTGGAGTCAGTGGTTTCACTCTGTCTACGTCCCGGCGTTCATTCCGAACCGCTTCCAAGTTATTCGTATGCCTAAAGCTCGTATGCAGCAAAGTTATGATGCACCTGGTCGTATGTGTATTTATATTCAGCCAACTCGTTAAGTGTTTTTGCCTTTTAAAAATAACTTCACTTAACTAGATTTCAATCACTTGTAATGTCTGAGTCATTTCCCGGGAAATATCGGACGTGCGCCATTGTCGTGGATAACCGAGGCAAGGACAAATGTACTCAATACCTTGGTCGTTGAGTCGTTTTCTAAAATGTACGTGACCCATCACACTATAGCGAATCGGATAATGATGATAAATGTCCGCAAATTTCGAAGTGCCGAGATAGGCGTTAAAGAAGTCAAAGAGTCGATGTGGAAGTGGGACGACGAATTCCGGATGCGTGACCACGTGTGTGACGAGAATAATTTGGCGAGGTCCTACTTTCGCAAGGTCTTCTTTAGTATGTTCAACTGCGCGTTCTGCCAGCTCTAAGTCTTTGTAAGGCAAGTCAATGCGTTCTTTGTCTTGCCAAGTAGCGCCGTAGAATTTACCTCGTGCTAGACGTTCTTGTGTGAATTTCGAACTCGCATAGCTATAATCGTACCAACCTGTGTTACCTACTATCGCCCACGCGTCGTTAATGATATAAGGTGAACCTACTAGACATTCGTCCATTTCACGATAGCGTTGAAGTATCTCTGCTGTAGAAGGTTGATCTTCTGAGGTCCATAAATCATGATTACCTGGGACGAAGCGAATGGTTATATTTGTGAACTGTTCCAGACAATGAATAAAGTCCACCACGATGTCATCTCGATTAGCGATATCTCCAGCTATGATGAGTAAATCCACCTCGTGCTGCCTTACACTTTGACTCAACACTGTCGCATAGTCATTAGGCGTCAGTTCATTATGTCGATCCACATGTAAATCTGCAATCAATCCTATCTTCATCACACACTTCCCCTTTCTCATGATAGTCACATTATAAAGGTTAGATGCATTCTCCACCTATCGAACTGCTTAACTCATATATTTATTATTGCACGTGAATGCGCTCACTTTAGACACTTTCTCAATTTCTTTCTAGGTTTATCAATTTAAAATGACTTCTCGCAATTTCGGAGTCATATCACATAGTACTTCCCCACATTAAATGCTAAAATATTGAGTAATACACTACACAGATGAGGAGACCCTATGTATTTATTAGAAGCATTTTTAATCTTTATACTCGCGGTAGTCATCAGTTCAATCATACATAATCGACTGCCGAAAGTACCTATGGCTTTTATCCAAATTGCCCTAGGTGTCTGTCTATTTATCCTACCTATCCCACTCCACTTCGAATTTGATTCAGAAGTGTTTATGATGGCGGTCATCGCGCCACTACTATTCGTCGAAGGGACGCATGTCTCTCGTACCAAGCTACTTGAATATCGTAAGCCGATTATATTGATGGCGATGGCACTCGTCTTCACAACTGTCATTGGTGTTGGCTTCTTTATCCATTGGATTTGGCCACACTTACCGATGCCAGCTGCCTTCGCGATTGCGGCCATCCTATGTCCAACTGACGCGGTTGCTGTGCAAGCGATTACGAAAGGCAAAGTCCTGCCCAAAGGTGCCATGTCGATACTCGAAGGCGAGTCGCTGTTGAATGATGCTGCCGGTATCATTTCATTTAAAATTGCAGTCACTGCGCTAGTTACAGGCGCTTTCTCTGCCTTAAATGCGATCGGCCAATTTATTATTTCTACAATTATTGGTGTGCTGATTGGATTTATTATCGGCTTTGTCATCGTACGTTTACGTGTCTATCTTTCCGCAAATAAAGGATTGAAAGACAGTAACACACTCATTTTTATTCAGTTATTAACACCCTTCGCAGTGTATCTATTGGCTGAAGAGCTCCACGCTTCCGGTATCATTGCAGTTGTAGTAGCTGGATTGGTTCATGGTTTCGAACATGACCGTTTAATTCGTGCCCAAACCGAGCTACAAATGAGTTACAACCAAATTTGGGATACACTCAGTTACGCATTGAATGGTTTCGTATTTGTCGTGTTAGGCTACATTGTTCCTAAGGTAGTTATCGATATCGTTGAGCATGAACCAGAGAACATTCACTTCTTGATTATTACCACCTTGCTCATTGCCTTAGCGATTTACATCGTGCGTTTCGTCTGGGTCTACATTTGGTTCAAAGACTTTTACTATCCGCGAAATATTCAGTCTTACTTAGACGAGGAGACCGATACGCCGCCGAGACGTGGTTCTTATGCTTTAGTTATGACGATGTGTGGCATTCACGGTACCATTTCACTCTCGATGGCCCTAACATTGCCAACCATGCTTGCTGACCATCATGCCTTTACTTTTAAAAATGACCTATTATTCATCGCATCATTAATGGTCTTAATCAGCTTAGTCATGGCCCAAGTTATATTACCACTCATCACACCTTCAGCATCACGTAAAGAACAACAAACGATGAGCTATCAAACGACTAAAATCTATATTCTCGAACGCGTGATTAGCTATTTCAGAGAACAAGGTAAACAACACAAAGATGAAAACTACAGTGCGATTATTTCCTCGTACTTCGATGAACTACTCTTCCTCCTGCAAATTGAGCCGGAGAACAAAAATGCGAAAGAAGTGAAACGCTTAGAAGACCTCGCATCAGAAGTCGAAACAGAAACACTCGAACGACTCGTGGAACAAGATAAAATCGATCGCGCCGTCCTACAAAAATATCACACAGCGATTGAAAACACTGTGCATTATCGCGAATCAACCTTCGTGCAGAGATTCAAAATGCGTATCAAGATGTTCGCCTTACGTTATCGCGCAAAGAACAAACCAGAATCCAAACAACAACTTGCCGAGTTTAAAACAAACATGCGAGAAGTGATGAAAGTCATGCGTATCGTTCACCACAACATCGCGTTACGCTTGACCAAAGAACAAACGAACGAAAACGTCTTCGAAGTAAGCATCGTCCTTTACGAATACTACAACCGCTTCAACCTATTACGTAGACGTAACAGAAAATATACAAAAACAGCACCACTTCAAACCGCAGAACAGAAAATGCAAGGTTTATACCTACAACGCCAATACCTAGACGAACTCGTCGCACAAGGCCACGTGAATCAAACCATTGCGACCCAAGTTCGCGAAAATATTAACTACAACGAAATCGTCGTGGCTAGTGAATAAAAGAGCATACACATACTGAATTAAAGAGAAGAAGCTGGGACAAAATCGAAGATATTTATTTTCAATGTTTTACTCCCTTCATACACCATTTTCTTTTAGTGTTCCAGCCTCTTCTTTAACTATAATTAGAAGATTTCATAAACATCTTTATTTAACTATGGTAGCTATTTAACGACAATATTAGAGTTTCATCTCTTTCGAATACTTCATTTTACCCCAATTAACGTAGATGAAGAGTTAATTTTTTAATATTTTTATCACTTAATTAAGCAAACTTATTTTTCCTCGATATTCTAAAACTCAAATCCCATAAGACATCAACTTATATAGAAACACTACCACCCTCGAAACACTCTATTAAACCTAAACAAACAACAGAGAAATTGTGGTGTTGATTGAGTGAATTTTACTTTCCAAAGTTAGAAGCAAACAATTTATACTTCGAACTCCTGCAACACGAGTAAAAAAGAGGTGGTGCGACTCCCGAGGTATCAAGGGCACAGTGAAAATCCATTCATAACGCGTAACAAGCGTTATGAATTAGTTGAACGTGACCACCTGGGAAAGCGTCACCACCTCACGATACGAAGTATTGCAAATTAGTAGAAGACACTAAAATTAATACCAATACAAAATAAAAGTGTATGATTGGGAGTGGGTTATTACATTTGCAAATTAGTACGTGATTAGCTATTCTCTATACTTTTACGCAATACAAGTTAAAGGGGGATGGCGCGACTCCTGCAGGAATAGCATGCGTCTTGAGACTACAGGCTCAAGCCATGCCTGCGGAAAGCGTCGCCACCCCCAATACGCAGTATTGCAAATTAGTAACCAACTTTAAATTCTTACGAATACAAATTAGTCACAACACCCTACAATTACACCTAAATCCCACGATACATTTTAATAAACCCACCTCCTATGATACAGTGAGTGAGAAGACAAACAAACCAACCCGGAGGCCCAGCCATATGCACAAAAAATGGTTACTACTCATCACAACCCTCATCCTACTCACAGGATGCAACTACCAAAACCCAGAAGACCGCACCGGCTTCTTCTACAACACCTTCGTCAGTCCCCTAGACCATCTACTACACAGCCTAGGCCACCTATACAACGGTAACTACGGCTTCGCGATCATCACCATCGTACTCATCGTCAGAATCATCCTACTCCCATTCATGGTCATGCAAACCAAGAATTTACACATGATGCGCGAAAAAACCAACATCATTAAACCGAAGATCGACAAGATTAAATCCCGCATCAAAAACGCCGAAGACCAAGAAGAGAAGAACAACGCACACCAAGAGCTCGTCACAACCTACAAACAGTTTGGTATCAGTCCGTGGAAGAGTATGCTCGGTTGCTTACCGATACTCGTTCAAATTCCATTGCTGTTCGCTTTAATCGCAGTGTTGAAGTATCCAACGGCAGGCGGCATCAATGCGCATCCACATTTCTTGTGGTTCAACTTAACGGAACCTGAAATCTTCATCACGATTATTGCAGCAGTGATTTATTTCATCCAGCCAATCGCTAACCTCATCCATTATCCGAAAGGTCAGCGCACGCCCTACTACATCATGATGATTGCGTCACCAATCTTTATTAGCTTCGTGGCGTTACATTCCGCGTCAGCCCTCGGACTTTACTGGACGTTTAGTGGTTTATTCTTGATTATTCAAGTTCACTTTGCACATCAGTATTATGGTAAAAAGGCTCGGCGAGAAGCACGCGAACTCGCCCAACGCACAGGTCATCTTAGCGAAGAGGAGCAACATGAGTAAATGCCTTTCTTGCTCTAAAATGATTTCGCCTCATTTTAGAGCTTTTTTACACAAAAAAGCCAACCCGACAGGAACTTCACTCCCCTCGCGTTGGCTAAAATACATCTCTATTTCGTTTTAATAGCACGTCTAACTAATTCAATCGTTTTCGCCCAAACGATGTGGCCAAAGAATTCAGACACGAGTTCTTGTGGTGGTAAGTCTTTACGTTTCGGCGTAATTTTTAATAATGGTAATAATACATCGTGAAATGCTACGTGGACTGCGATACCAAACACACTACCATAACCTTTCGTTACTGTAGTGCAACGTTCGGCCATTAATGTGTAGACTAACGCGTTGGCCATGGAGAATCCGAAATGTACACCCATCACGGCCACCGGAATAGGATTACGATTATAAACCACACGGAAATCTAACACTTTATCCCCTACATTGACCTTTTTTAAAAATGTTAAAGGCGGGGGTTCTTCTTCTCGTTGTGGCGTGCGTGGTGGGAATAGACTCTCCCATCCAATCTTCACTGCACCGGCCAACAAGCCACCTGCAATGCCAGTGAGTGCGACACGTTTCACCGAAATATTTGCCATTTGAAACACCTCTATCTTCTCAGGATTCATTATATTATCTACCCGTATTATACCTTACTCTATGCATTTCAAATGACTTATATTGCTAGAACCATTTTAAACGATCAGACGCGCTCTGTGTTGAGGGTCTTAACGTCTCAATCAGAATGAGGATTAAACAAATAAATATAATCAACGCAAAGAAGATGGCTAATCCATCATGTCTACTTAAATCGAAAGCAATCGCTCCTATAATCGTTACGATGCACAAGATGAATGCCATTCGTGGTTGGCGTCCTGCATCATGAAAGCGACGCATTGTAAGTGTGATTGTTGGAATAATTGTCGCTAACATGAAGAGCCCAATCAATCCAAAGAGTAGCGCGCTGAGTAGAATCGAGCCTGCCAGAAAGCTAATAAGCCCTAACACGGCTACTACAAATATCGCGATAATGTGTAGAATAATCGGCGTCCAGAAATGTTGGCGCGACGTCTTATCTTTGTAATTAATATAGTTTTGCCAGAATGCTTTATATCCTTCAATCATTTCTTATTCACCTCTGCAATGACGTCGTATACTTGAACGTTGTGTTTCACTATATCATACACAGCGAACCACGTATAATCTCCGCACATTTTACCTAATACTGCAATCCCTCATCAGTGGTTAAACTGATTCTTCGGTACTAAGGCCCAGATTAAAATGAACGCGAGCAACGCACAAACGACGTTGAAACCAAGGCCATACGTCATCCCTTGTTGGATGTTGAATTTATCGCCCATCACTGAGAACAACGTACCTGAAATGGCTAAACCGAATGAGTTACCTAATGACGAAGCCATCTTGTACACACCAGAAGCCACGCCAACCTTATCATCTGGCGCTGTTGAAACGGCTGTGTCTGTAGATGGTGTTGCGTACATACCTAAACCTGTACCGTAAATGAGATAGCCGATGATACTCACAACGACGTACCATGTTGGTGGTAAGAAGACGAGCATCAATAAGACGATGCCGACACCGTTGAGTAGCGCGCCAATCATCATTGGACGTTTCGCTCCCATCGACTGCAGCACTTTCTCACCGATCGGAATCATAATGAGAACTGAAATCAAATAGGTCAAAGTAATATAGCCTGCTTGGGATGAGTTAAAGCCCAGTCCGGATTGGAAATATGTATTGGCCACGAGTGTGGTACCAAATACCGCGTTAAGTAAAAAGTTGGAAATCGTCGCCCCGCTATATCCTTTATGTTTAAATAAACCAAAGTCGATCAACGGATTATTATATTTCTGTTCCCAAATAATAAAGGCGATGAATGACATGATAAAGACGACAATCATACTTATAATGAGCAGAGACATCAATCCGTAATCTGACGCTTGTGTAATAATCATGTTGATACTTAACATCGCAATGACTAATAGAACCAAGCCAACAAAGTCAAACTTGTTCTCTGCAGCTTTCTCAGATTTCGGTGCTTTGGTCTCAGGTGCATGTTTGATAAGAAACATACTGAGTAATGCGACGATGATAGAAATGATAAAAATAGAACGCCAACCTACGTATGTTGCCATGAAGCCACCGAAGACGGAACAAATTCCTGAACCGCCCCAAGAGCCAATGGACCAGTATGTGAGTGCACGTTGACGCGCTTTGCCTATGTAATACGTATTAATAATTGCTAGTGTAGCAGGCATAATACATGCGCCGGATATACCTTGAATTGCACGCCCAATAATTAATAGCGGTGCAAATCCAGGAATAATAATCAGTCCTGAACCAATTACGCTCAAGATCAAACCGATATACGTTAACTTCATACGACCATAACGATCGGCAAGTCCACCTGCACCTACGACAAGTAAACCACACAGTAATGCGGTTAAACTCACTGCTGCATTAATCGTTCCTAGTTTCGTGTTAAATGATTGTTGTAATGTTGGAACTATATTCACGAGTGAATTGGCAAAGAGCCAGAATGTAATCACTCCGAGAAATATTCCTAGTAGCAATCGATTGTCTCCCTTAAAGGTTCGCCCAGAATCCATTGCAAGTTCGCCTCCTATAAAGTTTCCAAAATAAATAAAAATGTTTCGAAACTGCTAGTGCTACTATGTAACTTAACGGTCATCACGCTCTTTTGAGCGATATATTTATTCGTTCAACCTGTAGCTCTAACAATCTCAAAACGCTCATGTTCACCAAATATATGATGACGTTATATCTTTTCATTTTTCGTCATTCATAATATGTTGCTCGGAATTATTTTGGTAATCTTGATGTTTTGCTAATTTCTAAAATAACACTTAAATATAAAAAAGGCTAATATTTTTAACATCTCACACAAGAACAAATTCTAATTTTAATCTAAAAATTACATCAATAGTGAAATAATTTAATAGCGTTTTGTTATATATCTCTGATATGTAGTATAATAAAAGGTAATCACAACATGGCAGGTGGCACGATGTTTAACTTATTTATGCTCTTACTTGAGCGGATGGGCTTGATTATTCTACTCGCTTATATCTTAATGAACATCAATTATTGTAAAAATATCATGAATCAACGAGAACAACTTCATGCTAAAGTGAAACTCATCTTTATCTTCAGTTGTTTCTCTATCTTGTCTAACTTCACAGGAATACAAATTCGAGGAAATGAAATCATCAGCGGCACGTTATACCAACATTTGCCTCATGACGCTTCGATGGCCAATACGCGTGTGTTAACGATTGGGGTCTCAGGTTTAGTTGGTGGACCATACGTCGCGTTGATGGTCGGCGTTATCTCTGGTCTCGTCCGTGTCTACATAGGAGGCGCTGATGCGTATACGTATTTCATTTCATCTATCTTTATCGCGTTATTATCTGGATATTTCGGACGTAAAGCGATGCAGTCCCATCAGTATCCGACTGCTTTGAAGGGCGCTATGGTTGGTGTAGTCAGCGAGGTCATCCAAATGCTTTGTATCCTCGTCTTCTCACATCACCCGCAATTGTCATGGAATCTGTTCAGCTTTATCTCTATACCGATGATTATGATTAACTCCATAGGTACGGCAATCTTCTTGTCCATCATACTCTCAACAATTCGCCAAGAGGAAGAGACACGCGCGATTCAAACGCATGACGTGTTACAGCTTGCAAACGCTACGCTACCCTACTTCCGCTCTGGGTTAAATGAGCGTTCTGCCAAACGTGCAGCTGAAATCATACTGAATTTGATGCAAGTTTCGGCAGTAGCGATCACCAACCGACGTGATATTCTGACACATGTCGGCGCAGGATGCGATCACCATGTTGCCCAGAAAGCGATTATTACTAATTTGTCTAAAGAGGCCATTCGTACTGGTACGTTAAAGGAAGCCTATTCACGTGAAGATATCGGTTGTAACAATCCGAACTGTCCTTTAGAGGCAGCGATTGTCGTTCCACTCTATTTACGTGAAGAAGTAGTAGGCACACTTAAACTGTATTTTACCGATCGTACCGTGATTACGACTTCTGATAAACAAATGGCATCAGGTTTAGCTGAAATCTTTTCTAGCCAAATCGAACTAGGTCAAGCTGAGATGCAAAGCGCATTGTTAAGAGATGCGGAAATTAAATCGTTACAAGCGCAAGTGAATCCTCACTTCTTCTTTAACGCAATTAATACAATTTCTGCAATGATACGAATCAACAGTGAGAAAGCTCGAGATTTGTTGCTACAGCTTAGTCAATTCTTCCGCTCTAACTTGCAAGGTGCGCGAGATAATATCATCACTTTAGAGCAAGAGCTCCAGCAAGTTGAGGCATACATTTCACTTGAACAAGCGCGTTATCCTGACCGCTTCAACATTCAATTCAAGATTGCACCGGAGACGAAACACGCGAACGTTCCACCTTTCGTGCTTCAAATTCTAGTGGAGAATGCGATTAAACATGCTTTTACCCATCGGAAAAAGAATAATCGTGTGCTTGTAGAAACATCGACGAAAGCGCAACATATGCGTTTAAGTGTGACGGATAATGGCCACGGTATTCCTGAAGAGAAATTACCACAGTTAGGTAAAAGTAGTGTGAGTTCAGAGTCAGGTACCGGCAGCGCGCTCGAGAATTTAAACCGCAGACTTACTGGACTCTTTGGCAATCAAGCACAGCTCCATTTCGACTCTAATAAGAAAGGAACTCGCATCTATTGCGATATTCCATACCAACATCACAAGGAGGCGCTCACTCATGAAAGCCATCATCGTTGACGATGAACCTTTAGCACGCAATGAATTGCGCTATCTATTAACAGAAATTCAACCTTTCGAACAAATATCTGAAGCTGAAACGATTCAAGAAACACTTGAACTGCTTTTGTTCGATACGTATGATGTCGTCTTTCTCGACATCAATTTGATGGATGAGAGTGGTTTAGACATGGCATCAAAGATCAATCAGATGGCTAATCACCCACATATCATCTTTGCGACAGCGCACGATAACTTTGCGGTCAAAGCCTTTGAGTTAAACGCGACAGACTATATTCTCAAGCCTTTTGAGAAATCACGTATTGAACAGGCTTTAGCGAAGATTACGCCAAGCACTCCATCAGACACGCCGCATAACCAAGCTGCGTCAACCCATCACGAAGTTGAAAGCGAGGCTAATGACGCTTCACCGTATGACTTTGATAAACTTCCCGTAGAAATGGACGATCGCATCCATTTACTGAATACGAAAGATATTATAGCGATTTCTGTTAATAACGGAGTTACTACAATTAACACAACGACTGGTGATTTTGAAACGAATCAACCTTTAAGTCATTACGAACAACGGCTGAACGACAAGCGTTTTATCCGTATTCATCGTGCGACGATTATTAACCGAAACTATATTCAAACTATCGATCATTGGTTTAATTACACGTACCAATTGACGATGATGCGAGACTTGAAATTCCAAGTTAGCCGCTCCTATATGAAGCGATTCAAACAGCAATTCGGACTGGACTGACAGTCACAAGGCGTTTAATGCAACTCGGCTCATAGTTATTGCATTTCAGTCTGAAAAGCCCTTGAAAACGCACTTTGTCTTTTATAATAGAAGTGAAATAGTAAAGGGAGGATGTTATGGATGGCAACTGCAAAATCTCATAATAACACAGCACAAACATCACGAAATAAGGAAAGTAAGACTTACACTTTCTTACACCAAGTTACTGTCCTAGGAATCATCTTGCTTATCTCTAAAGTGATCGAAGGCATTTCCCCAGTGCCGATGCCAGGCTCAGTTGTTGGTTTGGTATTACTCTTCATCGCTTTATGTACTGGCATAGTGAAATTAGGACAAGTTGAAACAGTAGGTACGGCACTCACGAATAACATCGGACTATTCTTCGTTCCAGCCGGTATCTCTGTAATTAACTCACTCGGTGTAATTAGTTCGAAACCGATTTTAATCATATTACTGATTATCATTTCAACATTATTACTCTTATTATGTACAGGTTTCACTTCTCAACTCTTGATGAAGTTCTCAAGAAAGTCAGATGATACGTTGGAAGCAGCTAAGAGTGAGGAGGATGACAAATAATGGCACACATTCTTGATTTAATCGTACATACACCGTACTTTGGTATCTTGTTATCAGTCGTACCTTTTACGATTGCCGCGTATTTCTTTAAAAAGACGAATGGTTTCTTCTTATTAGCTCCATTATTCGTCGGCATGGTTGTAGGTATCGCATTCTTGAAGATTACAGGTATTAGTTATGAAAACTATAAAATTGGTGGGGACATCGTTAACTTCTTCTTAGAACCAGCAACGATGTGTTTCGCAATCCCACTGTATAAAAAACGTGACGTCTTGAAAAAATATTGGTTCCAAATCTTTGGTAGTTTGGTTGTGGGTACAACGGTCGCATTAGTATTGATCATCTTGATTGGTAAGATTGCGTTGTTCTCTGATCAAATCATCAACTCTATGTTACCGCAAGCGGCTACTACTGCAGTGGCGTTACCGGTGTCTGATGGCATCCATGGTATTAAGGAATTGACTTCTCTTGCATGTATTTTGAATGGGGTTATCATCTATGCGTTGGGTACGAAGATGATTCGTTTCTTCAGAATTACGAACCCGATTGCGAGAGGTTTGGCTATGGGTACGAGTGGTCACTCTTTAGGTGTGGCGGCTGCGCAGGACTTTGGTCAGACTGAGGAGTCTATGGCGAGTATCGCGCTTGTGCTTGTGGGTGTTGTAGTTGTTGTTGTGGCGCCGATCTTGTCTCAGTTCTTGGTCTGAGTCGGCTAGTTGTATGGTATTATGTTTGGCTCTGGGATGTGTGTCATCCTGGGGCTTTTTTGTGTCGTTGGAATATGGGGTATTGTACTAATTTGCATTCGATGGAATGTGATGTTTACTACTAATTTGCAATACTGCGTATT
>NZ_KV804783.1:28718-29183 GCF_001811435.1 Staphylococcus sp. HMSC071G07 | reverse complement strand
AAATCTGTGATTTCGTAGTGCTTCCCCCGCTAGGATGACTAGATTTAGAGAAAGCAATGTGCCTTCTCTAAATCAGTCATCTACCGCGAACCCTCAACTAAGTAATAACGCTTGTTGCGCGTTATTACTGGATTTTCGCTGTGCCCTTGATCCCTCAAGAGTCTCGCCTACTCCCACCTTTTACTTGTGTTGCATTTGTATCTAGGTATTTTAATACTTTTCTTTAATCCCAAATATTACATAACCGCAAACCAACACAACTCACACTTCCTATTTGTTTATTGTTTTAATATTAGTGTTTCGAGGAAGAGAGTGTTTCTATCAAGCACAAGTTTCGTGTGAATCGGGTTTTAGCATATCGAGGAAAAATAAGTTTTCTTCTAACTTCCAACACTGAGTATTGGGTGGGAGAAACGGCCGCTTTCTTAGGGGGAAAAGCACAGAAATCTGTGATTTCGTAGTGCT
>NZ_KV804783.1:4746-28618 GCF_001811435.1 Staphylococcus sp. HMSC071G07 | reverse complement strand
CAAGAGTCTCGCCTACTCCCACCTTTTACTCGTCTTGCAATTATATCTAGGTATTTTAATACTTTCCTTTAATCCTAAATATTACATAACCACAAACCAACACAACACACTCTCTCTATTGGTTTTTTGTTTTAATATTATTATTTCGAGAAAGAGAGTGTTTCTCTTAAGTATATGTTTCGTGTGAATCATGTTTTAGAATATCGAGTAAAAATAAGTTTTCTTCTAATCTGTAATATTGCGTATTGAACGGAGGAACGACTCGCGTCTTACGGGAATGCCACTCCTAAATACCTAATGAACGACGCCTCGTTATTTTTTAAACGAAGTGTTATAATAAAGATAGAACTATAAATTAACTATTGGGCGATAGCTAATTTATAGTCATATCGTAAATTATGCTTATATAGAAAATGAATCATTTAAAAATTGATTCATACATGCACCAATTACCACCTTATGATGTTGATTGTAAGGTGGTTTCTTCTGTTTATAATAATCATGCACCCTCAAAGTCAGTGTTACGTTTAACTTTGAGGGTGCGTTGTTTGGTTAGTTAATGCCTTGTGGTTTATTGCGTTTGGTGTTCTGTGTTGGATCTAAGCGTTTTTCTAGTAAGCGAAGGACAACGTCGATGATGACTGCGATGAGTGCGATAGGTATGGCACCTGCTAGGATGAATGTTGTGCCGTCTGTCGCATTGGTACCGCGGATGACGATGTCACCTAATGTTGGGGCTCCGATGAATGAGCCGACTGCAACGACACCGATGGCTACGACGAGTGCGATACGTATGCCGCCGAGAATGACGGATAGTGATAGGGGTAGTTCGATCATGCGCAGTACTTGGTTGCTGGTCATGCCCATACCTTTACCGGCGTCTTTAATGTTGTCGTCCACGCCTTGAATGCCTGTGTACGTGTTTTTAATAATTGGTAAAAGTGCGTAGAGAAAAACTGTAAAAACGACTGTATTAGGGCCGAGACCCATCACTAACATCAGAATGGCAAGCATCGCGATGACTGGAACTGTTTGTATGATGTTGGCAATCGTGATGACGATCCATGACAGTTTAGAGAATCTCGCGATAAAGATACCGATTGGAATACCTATGATAGATGCAAAGAGTACGCCGTAAACCGACATGAGTAAATGTTTCAAGAATAAATCCATTAAGTAACCAAAGTTGGTTGAGTAGTACTCACCGAGTTGTTGTAAGAGATTGCCAGACATTAGTGTTGCCCTCCTTTCTCATCATCAAAATAGTTGTGTTTCTTCAAGAATTCTTCTGCAACGACTGCGGGTTCTTTCCCTTTACCGTCTGCTTCGTAGTTCAGTTGTTGCATTTGTTTCGTTGAAATTTTGCCTTCTAATTTCTTCATCGATTTCTTGATTTCTGGATGTTTTTTCAAGAGTTTGTTTGTCGCAAATGGACTCGCATCATATGGTGGGAAGAAACGGCGGTCATCTTTCAAGATCTTTAGATCATATGCGGCGATACGGCCGTCTGTAGAGTACCCTACTGCTGCATCAAGCTTTTTATTATGTAAGGCATCGTAAACGAGACCGATCTGCATAGGTCGAACGGTGTTAAAGCTAAAGCCGTAATCTTGAGTGAAGCCTTTGTAGCCATCTCCTGCGCGTTCCATCCAAGAGCTATCGACACCGAGTCTTAAATCTTTATGTTTTTTCAAATCTGAAACCGTTTCAAGATGATATTTACGTGCGGTTTCTTTCGTGACCATAAATGCATAGGTATTTGCGAAACCGTATGAGTTAAAGAAATGTGAATCGAAGCGTTTTTGGAAACCTTCTTGCGTCGCTTTCAACGCTTTATCTGGATCTTTGATTGGATCTTCGTTTAAAGCGCCAGTCAAGTCTGTACCCGTATAACGTGCACCTGACATGTTGGCGTCACCTGTTGTTATCGCTTTGTGTTGAATTGTACTAGATCCTAAGTTATTTACGAGTGAAGGTTTCAACTTACCTTTCGTATCATGTTCAATCATGACGCGCACCATGTGTGCCATGATTTGTGATTCTGTGTTTGTTACCGCTGTGATCTTAACTTCGTCATCTGAGCTACTGCCACCTAAGCCGGGTAGACTACATCCAGATAACACAGTGAGACACAACAGCGGGATTATGAGTAATGCTTTAAACTTTCTCATCATGTTCTCCTCCTTGTTATCTAGATACTTTAAGGCCTTTTGGCACAGCCCATTTTTCAATTCTCGAAAGTACAAAGTCGACGATAAGTGCGAGTATCGTTACTGCGATAGCTGCGGCAATAATCATATTCGCGTTGTACAAGTTCAGTCCGTTGAATACGAAGTCACCGAGACCTCCTGCACCGACGTAACTTGCGAGTGTTGCCCAACTGATCACGTATACGGCTGAGAGGCGTACCCCACTTAAGATAAGTGGTAATGCTAGAGGTAATTCGACGTCTTTCATCATTTGTAGACGTGTCATTCCCATACTCTTAGCCGCGTCCTTTAAGTTGCTATCGATTTGCTGAACGCCAAGTACGGTGTTGTTTAAAATAGGTAGCAACACGTAGATGAATAAAGCGATGATGGCAGCCATTTTACCTACACCGAAAATCGGAATCATAATAGCCAGCACAGCAAGCGTTGGAATCGTTTGAAGCACACCGGCTATCGTTAACACGACGTTGGATGTTCGCTTCATGCGTGAAAGCATAATTCCGATCGGCACTGCCACGATGATCGCAATCAATAAGGCAATCACTGAGATTTCTAAGTGCTCTAAAGCTTTCTTAAACAACTCTTGACCATTGTTGCGTAGGAAGTCCATCATGAGCGATCAGCTCCTACTTCGCTCGGCTCTACAATCGCCTCTTCAGAAGCATTGGCCTCACTTTCACCCCAAATACTGTCGTAAACAATATCTACGAGGTTCGCACGTGTGACGAGACCGAGCAATGTCTTGTCATCTTTCGCAACGACCGGCACATTACGCACATTACGTTTAAGAATCGTACGTACACTGTCTTGCAGTTTACTGTCTACACGCACGCGATAAATGTCTCGTTGCATCGTATCAATGAGTTCGCGATTCGCACGTAAACCTTGGTTGATGTCCTCGATATCTAAATAGCCGAGTAAACGATTGTCGTCGCCAACTACAAAGATCGTGTCAACACGACGTTCACGCATGATTTCAACTGCATCGTTGAGTGAGCGATCGGCATGAACAGTAACCGGTGTAATCATCGCATCTTCAACTGTGCGCATATTCGGACGGTCTTGAATGAGACGGTTCTGTCCGATAAAGTCACGCACGAAGTCATTCGCTGGATGACGCAAGATATTATCAGGTGTATCGAATTGCACCACTTTACCGTGTGACATGATACAAATTTTGTCAGCAAGTTTAATCGCTTCATCCATGTCGTGGGTAACGAAGATAAAGGTCTTACCTAATTTCTGTTGAAGTTCTTTCACTAAGTCTTGTAACGTATCTCGTGTGATAGGGTCTAACGCACCAAACGGTTCATCCATCAAGATGACATCTTGTTCAGCAGCGAGTGCACGCACTACCCCGATACGTTGTTGTTGACCCCCAGACAATTCAGATGGATAGCGATCTAAGTATTCTTCTGGTAAGTCGACGAGCTTGATTAATTCTTTCGCTTTCTCTTCTTTCTTTTCTTTCGACCATTTTAACAGCTTAGGAACTAAGACGATGTTCTCCTTGATCGTCATGTGTGGCATCAGTCCGATTTGTTGAATCACATAACCGATACTGCGGCGTAACTCGACGGGATCCATCTTACGAATATCTTTGCCGTCCATCGTAATTTGCCCGTCTGTCGCCTCTATCATACGGTTAATCATTCGCAGTGCGGTCGTCTTACCGCTCCCACTCGTACCGATAAAAGCCACGAATTCCCCTGACTGAATATCAATCGACATGTTGTCGACGGCTTTCTTATTGCCTGAATAAATCTTTGATAAATTCTTAATACTGAGCATGTATCTCGTTCCTTTCTATCGTAATTTCATGTCAGCCTATCCTTGATGAGGTAAAAGAGACGCATGGTTAACACGTATCTGTACATCTCTCACACATGCGCGCATCCTCACATTGAAGATTCAATGTTCTTTAATTTAGCCCAGACGCTGATGTTATCTCTTCAGTATCAACAAAAACAAAGGACCATTTGTGGAGTTATACAAATCCGAGAATAAGTAAGAACACAAGCACAAAAGGCCCTAATGCAAGTAATAAGATACTGTTGTTTAATTATGTAAATTGATGAAATGTCATTGTGATATGAGCATCATGCTGAGTGGTGACGACTGGACTTTGATGCAGAAACCACGTTATTAAATCTGCTTACGTTACGCATGCATCGTCTCATCTCAATAGCATGCCACAATAAGTGTGTGGCTTGCCTATAGATGTTCTCAAACCTTGTATAGTAGTAATTATACCCTTTTATCTACACAAAGTCACATGTCACCCGGCTACATCGCTCATCGAAAGCGATAAAGTCACCGTTCTAATCGCTATATTTCTTATGCGTCATCGCGGCATCTTCAATATCTAGCTACACTATTTAGCTTAACATAGATAAGTTGTGCGTCCAGATATTAAGGGAGAACAAGACAGACTGGAGTGCGGTCTCCCTATGTGCCTATCCAGTTCCCCTTGTGCTAGACTTCGCACTTCCTGTTTCACACGAACGTCTCAACTCTAGTCATTCATCCCTTTACCATCGAGGATATGTTGATAGTATTTCTCCACTCTTCTCTCTCGCGTTGCCGCCCGCTTCGCTTGTCCAATAAAGTACATATATTGACGTTGGCGACCTGGTGTAAGTTGGTTAAAAGCTTCTTGTAACGCGTCGTCTTTATCCAACGCAGCTTGTAATTCATCAGGCATCGTATATTCTTCCGTCGTCTTCATCGGTACTTGTTCGCCAGATTGTTCGACACGAATCGCCTCGTTTAAATACCACGTAATTTCTTCAGCACGTTCTTCGATTTCTTCGAGGCTCGTAAAACGGAGTTGGCGTGCAGCTTGAACATTTTTCGTTTGTTGAATCAGTGATTGGTAAGGATCTTTCATAATCGCGCCTTTTTGAAACAACAGCGCAGAATAGTGCTTAAACTCTTGAATAATGACCACATTGTGACCTTCATAGGTATAGCACGGATGTTTCCATTTATAATCTTCTTCAAGGTCAGTTTTCTGAACAATTTGGCGTAAACGTTTGATTTCTTCTTGCCATTGATCAAGTTTCTGAATATATGATTCGACGAGTTGCTTTGTATCTTTCTGCGTCATCTTCTTCACCTTCTTTGAAATACTTTATGCTTTAGTATAGCACGTTATGTGAGCTATTGATGAGTAGTACGGAGGACTTCCAGATTACCCGTAGACTTCACAGGATCATCCTTATCGTTAAATTTTTCTCAACTAATCTGAATATTTTTGATATAATAGACAAATATCATTTTAAAGTGTAAGCGTTTACAGTTATTTTCCGCTTAACACTTAAAGGGGATGTTACATATGCATGATGGAAATGTATTGCTAACGGTCGTAGGCGTGTTAATTATCGTCTCTATCGTTGGCTTATTAATCATGAAGAAGATTAGCCCGGTTGTGGGCATGACACTCATACCGTGTGTGGGAGCATTGATACTCGGTCACAGTGTTCATGATTTAGTGAAGTACTTTAACAGTGGTCTAGAGTCCGTGATGAACGTCGTTATTATGTTCATCTTTGCCATTATCTTCTTTGGCATAATGTCTGATAGTGGATTGTTCAAACCGATTGTTAAGCGTCTTATCTTGATGACACGTGGGAATGTCATCATCGTGTGTATCGTGACTGCGATCATCGGTACGTTTATTCAACTTGATGGGGCTGGCGCGACAACCTTTTTACTATCTATACCAGCACTACTGCCACTTTATCGCGCACTCAACATGAACCGCTACTTACTCATACTACTCCTCGCGTTAAGTGCGGCCGTGATGAACATGGTGCCTTGGGGTGGTCCTATGGCGCGTACGGCTACGGTGTTGCATGCTAAAGACGTCAACTCGTTATGGTACGGCATCATTCCCGTGCAAATTGTCGGTGTGGTTCTCGTATTAATCTTCGCCGCTTTCTTAGGCTGGCGTGAGAACCGTCGAATCAATAAACTGATTGCGCAAGGTGAGCTGAGCGATACACAACACATCGATATTCATAAACTCGTTCAGCGTTATGAACACGATCAGGATATTAAATTCCCAGTACGTGGACGTGCGAAGACGCAGAATTGGGTAAAATGGTTCAATACCATCTTAACGATTCTCGTTATTGTAGTCATGCTTGCGAATATTGCACCACCTGAGTTCGCCTTCCTCATCGGTACAGCGATTGCACTCATCGTGAACTATAGTAGTGTCGATGAACAGATGGACCGCTTGAAGGCACATGCGCCTAATGCCTTGATGATGGCTGCAGTAATCATCGCAGCCGGAATGTTCTTAGGCGTGCTCAATGAAACAGGCATGTTGAAGTCTATTGCGGTGAACTTTATCAAGATTATTCCTGATGCAGTCGGCCCATACTTACATGTCATCGTTGGTTTCTTCGGCGTACCTTTAGACCTATTGACGAGTACTGACGCTTATTACTTTGCGGTGCTCCCTATCGTTGAACAGACAGGTCAACAATTTGGTATTGCGCCCGAATCTACAGCGTATGCGATGATTATTGGTAATATCATCGGTACTTTCGTAAGCCCATTCTCTCCTGCTTTGTGGCTTGCGATCGGTTTAGCAGAAGCGAACATGGGAACCTATATCAAATATGCGTTCTTCTGGATTTGGGGCTTCGCGATTGTCATGGTGATTATCGGTATTTTGATGGGCGTCATTGCAATTTAATATTCTACTCAAGTTAAAAATCCCGTAGGTGGACTTTCTGCCACCTACGGGATTGTTTTGTGATTGAGCTGATAATCTTTTAACTTACTGCTGACGGTATTTTGCAACGTTGGTCAAACTAATCGCAAGGATGAGCACGAGTACACCTATACCCGCTGAGAAGTAAGTCGTCGCAAAGACATTGAGCTTAGACACTACGAGGCCACCGACCATACTTCCAATACCGATACCGGCATTCAGACTCGACATGTTCCAACTCATCACTTGGCTCGTATCACCTTCGACTTGGTCGATAATCCCACTTTGAACAGCAGGATTCGTACTCCACTGCATAATATTCCAAACGAAGAGTCCAATCATTAGAATAACCACACTCGTTAAGATTTGGTTCAATACTAGCATCATAATGATAAATACGGACACTGAAATGATGAGCCAACGTTTAGATGTAAGTTTGTCTGATAAGAAACCGCCCATTGATGTTCCTGCAACTCCGGCAATACCGTTGATTAGTAGAACGATGGAGACGAATGACAACGTATGACCGCTTTTTAACATCAGCGGGTTAATATAGATAAAGGTGATAGAGTTCGCCACGAGAATAAAGAACGTGATGCCTAAATACTTCACGACTTCAAGAGGTCTTACCACTTTAGAATGCGTTTGTGAAGACGAGCCACTCTCATCTGTTGACGTACGGTCGAGTTGAGGTAGGAAGATAAACATCAGTATACCTACGAGCACACTGACCGCCACGATAAAGAGGAAGGTGAAACGCCATCCTAACGCGCCCCCTATCATCGTACCAATCGGCACACCTAGGACGTTTGCGCCACTAAATCCAGAATACACGATACCTATCATCTTGCCACGGTTGTGAGGCGCGGTAAGCATCGCAGTTAAAGCGAGAATCTTAACGATAATGAGTGCCGCAGCTGCTGATGAAATGATACGACCTATAACCAGTATCGTAAAGTTCGGTGCTACAGCTATGATTACGTTACCGGCGATAAAGAATACGAGCGTCCACAATAGTAACGGTTTAGGGTGGAAGCGATTCGTGAGTTTAACGAGTATCGGCCCTACCACTGCGAAAGTGATCGCATACAATGTCACGAGTTGGCCAATAATCGCTTCTGATATATGTAAATCTTGGCTCATTAAGTTCATAATCCCTGCAACCATCATCTCTACCATACCTACGATAAAGGTACTGAGGATAAAGGTTACGATACGCATCGTCGTCATTGCGCACGTCCTCCTTTATATTGTTCTGAACACAATTACTACCATTATAAAGCATATATTCTGAGTTGTGCGTGTAGGTGCTTAATTTAAAAGTAGACAGAACTCGAAGTTTCTAAAATTGTTTTTCAATGTTTTACTCTCGCTTGGTAACAAGACAAACATCTACCTTTTCTCTTTCCCATAATAAAAGTCCCCCATAGTTTAGAATTACCAAATAAACTCTGGAGGACTCGAAATGTATCATCACTCACATTTTTCTAAAATAAAGCAACCTACTTACATATTACGATCTACGAGCTGATCACGATGGTTGAAGAATTGACGGTAGCTCAAGTAAGTCGCAATCAACGCGGAAATAATCGTTGCTGTTGTATGGATAAAAACGACGAGCAACTGGAATTTGATGGCTTGAAGTGGTGGCACACCGCCGATAATCAAACCAGTCATCATACCAGGAATTGAAACTAAGCCGTATGTCTTAACTGAGTCAATCGTCGGTACAATCGCCGTCTTCACACTCTCACGAATCGTCGCTTTAGAAGCCAGTTTCGGATTCGCACCTAAAGCAAGTTTAGATTCGATCTCATCCATTTGTTTCACAAACTCACGATCAAGGTTCTGATAAGCCAAGTTAATCGCAATCAAACCATTGTTCCCAAGCATACCTGCGATAGGAATCACTTCGTTAGGCGTAAAGTCGATCGCACCTGTAATAATGACACCCGCAAGTGGAATGGCCACCCCGATAAAGATGGAGACGAATGAAATCCAGAAGACATGATGCATGACTTCAGATGCACGACTCAACGTGTTCCATGACGCATTGATAATGATGACGAGCACGAAGAGTAAGAGTAGCCATTTCTGATCGACGTCAAAGATGAAATGTAAGATAAAGCCTAAGATGACGAGTTGGATGACTGCTCGAACTGTAGCGACAACTAAGTCTTTAATAATATGTAACTTCTCGACGTATGACACGATGATTGGAAACAGTAGTAAAAGTGCCGTAATCGCTAACGCTGTCGTACTCATGTTAAATCCTCCTCATTCTCAATCTTGCCGTCTACGAGACGAATCCGCTTCTTAAAGTGACGCATACTTTGGTCATTGCTATGTGTAATCCACATGATGGCTACACCTTGGTCGACTAAACCGAAGATGAGTTCCTCAATCTTCTCACTATTCTGCGTATCTAATGCACTTGTGGCTTCGTCCAAGAGTAATAATTTCGGTATGTACATGAGTTGGCGTGCAATCGTTACACGTTGACGTTCACCACCAGAAAGCGGTCTGACGTCTGTGTTCAAGTTATAATGACCTAGACCTACTGCTTTGAGCAGTTCTTTCGCACGTTTCTTGTCAAAGTCCTTGCCACGCACTTCTGCTGGGAAGGCTAAGTTCTCGCCTATTGTATGGTTAAAAAGGTCGCTTTCTTGTAGTAAATAACTAATCTCCATACGTAAATGTTCAGGTTGAATATCTTCATAATCTTGCCCTTCATAATAGATGTTGCCAGATGTTGGACTGATGAGGTTATCAATCAAGCGAAGCAACGTACTTTTACCGCTACCAGAAGGGCCGACGATAGCGATAGTATCCCCTTTATTCACTTTTAAATTTAAGTTATCGATAATCGTTCGATTGTTGACTTTATATGTCACATCTTTAAGTTCTAACATGCTGTTCACTCCTTCTGCTTATAAACTACAGTAGTATGCTTATTCCCTAAAATTAAGTTTTAAAATATATTTATTTAAATTTGTTTTCTTTTCAAGTGAGGTTTGCGAGCGACCTAGTAGTGAGTGCTTTCGTGCTGTACCTCTACTACTTTTATTATACCTAAAGTGTAGATGGAAATATGAAATCTAATAACAAAAAAGGCTAAGTTTTAGGAAACATAACGTTTCTTCAAACTCAGCCATACTAAAAAATACCTAACTCAACTTAGTTAAAGATTTAAAATAAAACATATTTACATCAATAACATTAATAGAAATGCAAAACCGTTGTTCAATGCATGATAAGTAAAGCTTGCCGCTAAATTACGTCCTGAGCGCATGTAAACAATAACAATAGGCACAGCTATAATTAAATATTCACCAATCTCAAACGGAGACTTCATTCCTAATAAATGTAATCCAGTAAATAAGATAATAGACAGAATTGCTGCGATTGGATAGGTAATCTTCTTGCCTAGCTCATGAATGATGAGATGTCGGAATATGAGCTCTTCTACTAGTGGAATAAGTATAACACCCATGATAAGACTTACAGGAATGAGCCAGTTCACATCAAATAGCTTAAGTACCTCTTTATTATTCGCTGTATCATCGAACTGTAGCGATGAGGGTAAGAAATTTAATAACCAATTGTAAAGTTGTGATACAAGTTGTGCTAGGACAAACACAATAATAATAAATATCAATTGTTTTTTAACTTGTTTAAAACGCTCAATTGCTATACGTACGATGTCGTGATTAACGTGCATGAGATAAAATATAAGTAATGTTACCAAAACATTTGCGAAATTCAATATAATCTTATAGGTTGAAGTTTCTCCAGGATACATTGTTCCATCCATTACTAATATCATTATCAAACTAATTATTGGAGCAAGAACAATTTGAACCAGAAGAAAGTAAAGAGGCACGAGCCACAAGTCGCGCCAAGCGAAATAGCGACTGTGCCATCTTTCGGGATACTTGATTTCATTCATTTCTGAAGACACGATAATTCATCCTTTCCTAACTTCAAATTCATCATTTTACAAAAAATCTCAAGAAAATATTGAGACGAGACTCGCAACTGCATTAAACATAAAGTGCAGCGTGATACTCACTGCCAAATTGCGCCCTGACTTCATGTAGACGTATACGAGGCCTGCCGCCATAAAAATATACGAACCAATTTCAAACGGAGACGTTGCGCCCGTTACATGAATACCTGTGAAAATAATGACGGATAACACTGCCGCAACAGGATAAGTAATCTTCTTCCCTAACTCGTGTATGATTAAATGACGGAATAACAACTCTTCCACAAATGGTGTAATTATCGCAACGTTAATAAACGTAATTGGTGTGAGCCAACCTACTTTAAACAGTTGGTCAACCTCTTCTTGGTTCTGCGTTTCATCAAACTGTAGCGATTTCGGTAAATAATCTGTCAAAGTATCGTACCCTGCATCTAGCAACATCACTACGATATATGTCACAATGAGTAGCCAGAAGTAGCGTGGTACCAATTTAAAACGTTGCCACATGACCTTAGCTAACCCATGTCGAATATGTATGAGATAGAAGATAAATAAGACAAATAATAGCGTTAGCGTATCGATAGTTAAATTAAGTGCGTTAACAGTAAACGAATTATCTTTTGATTGCAATATTGATGGATTAATGGCTAATATAGTCACTTGTATGAGCAGCACCACTATATACGGTAAAATATAAAAACTTGGAATCAGCCAAAAATCGCGTTTCATGAGATGTGAACTTTGCCATGGTGATGGCGATTTGGGTGGTTTAGGTCGTCGTTTGAATAGTTTCATAAATCAATTCCTTTCAGATAGGATATGTTTTATATTTATCATAAATAGAAGCGTTTTACCATTCTTCGTGGTAAATCATGCAATTGATATAAGAAAGAGATTATTTTGGGTTACTCAAGTCATTTTCTATACAAAGAGAAAGGTAATGGATCCCAAGAATCTTGATTTATGAGATAGATAAAGAGAAGTGCTACAATATGCTATAACAACAAATTGGGAGGGACTGTAATGAAAGATACAAAGCAACTACTACACACACTCACGGATATCAACGGCATCGCTGGACATGAAATGGCTGTGAAATCAGCGATGAAAGATTACTTACAACCGGTGAGTGATCAACTGATCGAAGACAATTTAGGTGGTATCTTTGGACTTAAACAAGCGTCTAAAGGCTCACGTTCACTCATGATTTCAGGTCATTTAGATGAAATCGGCTTTATGGTCACTAAAATTGATGATAATGGTTTCCTATACTTTACTCCTATCGGTAGCTGGTGGAACCAAGTTATGCTTTCTCAAAAAGTGACGGTAACTACTGATGAAGGTAAACAAATTCGTGGTATCATCGGTTCTAAACCTCCGCACGTGTTGACGCCTGAACAACGTAAGACACCTATGCAAATGAAGTCCATGTTTATCGATATTGGTGTGAGTAGTAAAGAAGAAGCGGAAGATCTCGGCATTGAACTCGGCAATATGGTCACACCTTATAGTGAGTTCGAAGTTATGGGTAACGAGAACTATATGACTGCGAAAGCGTTCGACAATCGTTACGGCTGTGCGTTAACTATCGATGTGCTTGATAATCTCAAAGATGAGGATATCAATATCAACCTATACTCTGGGGCTAATGTACAAGAAGAAGTCGGTCTACGTGGTGCGAAAGTCGCTGCAAACAAGATTAATCCTGACTTAGCGATTGCAGTAGATGTGGCAGTCGCGTATGATACACCAGGAATGACAGGTGAAGCGAGTGATGCGAAGTTAGGGGAAGGTCCTGTCGTCATCACGATGGATGCCTCAAACATTGCCCATGTTGGTCTGTTAAAACATATTAAAAATGTCGCAAAGCAACATGATATTCCAATTCAACTCGATACCACTGCAGGTGGCGGTACAAACGCAGGTAGTATCCACGTCGCAAATGAAGGTATTCCTACTGTTTCATTAGGTGTCGCTCTACGTTACATGCATTCAAATGTTTCAGTGCTTCACACTGAAGATTATCGTAATTCTGTGAAGCTCGTCACTGAAATTGTGAAATCATTAAATGATGACACGGTAGACCAAATTAAATGGTAAATCTTCCCTCGTCACATAAATGACTCCCACGTAAAGTGAGAGGGTTAACTGGGCAAAGATATTTCAACACAATATCGACCCTCCTTCCCTTTTCTCACGTGGGAGTTTTTTACTATCTTCAATTATTTTGTTGTGCGTTTCCAACTATCGTCACTTAACATTTCACCTGGCCATGTGTATGCCATCACACCACCATCAATCGTGATTGTTTCTCCAGTAATAAATGAACTATCGTCTGAAGCGAGGAAGACAACGAGTTTCGCTACTTCATCCGGAGAACCTAAGCGGCCCAGTGGTGTTACCCATTTTTGAGTCTCACGGAAACTACGACCTGATTCCTCTTCTTCAGTACCTGACAATTTATCTACGAGCGGTGTTTCAATCGTACCTGGCGCAATGGCGTTCGCGCGAATATTTTCACGACCATATTCAATTGCAGTAGAACGTGTGAAGTTAATCACGCCACCTTTAGCTGCATTGTAGCCTGAGCGATAGAGGTCTGCAGCTTGACCTGAGAAAGATGCTGTATTGATGATTGAACCACCATTATCTAACATGAGGGGGATTAAATATTTCGTCATCATAAACGTGCCACGTAAATCGACACCCATAATGCGGTCAAACACTTCGACAGGATATTCATGAATGCGACCCGCACTATTATCTACGCCTGCATTATTGAATAAGGCGTCTATGTGACCATATTGAGATTTCAATGTCTCAGCGAACGTCTCAACTTCACTTTGTTCAGAAATGTCCACGATAAACGCAGAAGCTTGATTGCCCGCTTCTTTAATCTCTTCTACCGTTTCTTCCACACCTTTATCTACATCGACTGCAAGCACGTGCGCCCCTTCTTCAGCTAATGCTTTCGCTGATGCAGCACCGATTCCTGTGTGTGCCCCAGTCACTACGACAATTTTATCTTTCATTCTCATGACTTTGATTCTCCTTTATCTCTTTCTTGATACTAAAATGAACTTATTTTTAAAATTCCACTCCTCCTCACAACTTAAACGCCTTGAAAATAAGTTACATCATTTCTACTCGCACTGTGTAAGGCTTCGCGATAATTCTTACTATCAATTTTCGGAAAATTGTTTTATTTTAGTCTCTAACTTGTTATACTCACTCTAACCCAAAGGGGAGGGGTTGTAATTATGACAGAACAAACAAAAAAGAAGACAGGAATCTTTAACAAATTTCTTAACGGGGTCGAACACGTGGGAAATCGCCTACCCGATCCAAGTATTCTATTCTTTCTCATTTGTGTCGCGCTAGCCGTTATTACATGGCTCGTTTCACTCTTCAATGTTTCAGTGAAACACCCCGGCACTGGGAAAGTCGTAGAAGTTAAGAATATCTTAAGTATTGATGGCTTGCGTATGATTCTTAATGATGCCATTAAGAATTTCTCTGAGTTTCCAGCACTGGGTATCGTACTTGCGGTAATGCTAGGTGTCGGCGTCGCTGAGAAATCAGGTTATTTCGATAAATTACTCGTGCAGGTGGTACATAAAGCACCAAAGAATCTCATTGTACCCTCTATTATCATTATCGGTATTCTTGGTAACGCGGCAGGAGACGCAGCACCTATCATCCTTCCACCACTTACAGCGATGGTCTTTATCAAATTGGGCTATCACCCTATTGCTGGACGGCGAATCTCATGCTAAGTATGTCTGACGCGATGACGTATGCTTTTACCGAACCTGCCACACGTATCGTCTCAGATCACACGAAGATTAACGTAGCGATGAACTGGTACTTTATCGCAGCAAGTGTGATTATCCTACTTCCAGCCGTTTATTGGGTAACGATGAAATTCGTCATTCCACGACTCGGCAAATTTAATACATCTGACGCACAAATCGAGGTTGATAGTTCTACACAAGATCTGACACCTCAAGAAAGTCGTGCACTCATGTGGGCTAATATCGGTATGGTCGTTGTCTTGATTGGTATTATCCTGTGTGCTTTACCGCATAACAGTTTCTTGCGCAATGCGAAAACGGGAAGTCTCATTGACGATGCGCCATTATTTAACGGTATTGCATTGATTATCTTATTACTATTTTTAGTTCCAGGTTTAATCTACGGTTTTATGATGAATGAATTTAAAGATACGAAAGATCTTGGTCGCATGCTTGCAGATTCCATGTCATCCATGGGTTCCTTTATCGTCATCGTATTCTTCGCAGCACAAGTCTTAGGATTTCTGCAATGGAGTAATCTCGGCGTGGTCATCGCAGTTAAGGGCGCTGAAGCACTCAAAGGTCAGAATGGCGTCGTGCTCATCATCGGAGTCATCCTCTTGAGCGCTATTATCAATATGCTCATCGGTAGTGCGTCTGCTAAATGGGGGTTACTCGCGCCGATCTTTATACCGATGTTGATGTTGCTCGGCTTCCACCCGGCTTTAACACAAATGCTGTATCGTATTGGGGATTCAATCAGTAACCCCATTACACCAATGATGCCGTATCTACCATTACTACTGCAATATGCGCAGAAATATGACGAGAACATGAAACTGGGTTCACTCTTATCCAGCTTAATGCCTTACACCGTCATCTTGAGTATCGTGTGGCCGATCTTTATTATCGTTTGGTACTTACTCGGTATTCCACTCGGCCCTGGCGGCGTATTACACATGTAGCACTTCACACTTATATTAAAATGAATGGCACGTTGCTGCAGAATGAGTTTGCAGACGTGCCATTTTTCTGTTTCTCGTATTTATTTAGCGCAATATACGCCCAAATCCTCGCATGACCCATTGATGCAGCGGCGCCTGAGTGAGTCGATATACAAGCCACGGCAAACGCGGTCGGAAGTGTATCAGAGCTGTGAGTAACGTTCCCCTCGTTTGATTAATTTTAAAAATAAATTGGGGTTGCGGATCATGGGAAGGTACTGCTCCAGCAAGCATACCTCCTATGATTGATAAACGTACTTCAGTAGGCGTGACCACCCTCTGCGTCATCTTAATCAAAGGTAGACTATTCAACAAGCGAATGTCGTATCGTGGATAGCGCATGTCTACCGTAATGAGACCGAACGTCAGGCGATTTAAGTAACGTGCATAGCTTTGGACTGCCTCGTTTGCACTTTGAATCTTCACACGTTCGAGCTGTTGGAACGAATAGACACGATGCATAGACTTATGAGACCTGCGTTTATCGAACATACGAGTTATTGCGCGCTTCGTTGATGTAGCTCGCTTTAGTAATCGTTGCGTCGATGAGGAACGCGGCTCAACTACAGAAACACCAGAAACGATTGAAGTGATATATTCAAGTGTCAATTCATGCATTGCACGGGTGTCACCTTGTAAGAGCCCATGGGGTAAAGTAGATGATGTTTGAAGATACACCACATAGTCTTCCTGCTCTAGCTCTACTTGAAGTTCCTCAAGGTGGAGCACATTCACATCATGAGTGTTCAAATGATAAATTGGATATGTCTGCTTATCCAGTGACCCTTTTAACTGACGGATAAGTGTTTGGCTAACATGGCCATTCGCACCGATGACTACAACACGCATCTTGAACCCTCCCTTTACATAATATTGACGACCTATTATAGTTATTATAATTATTGTAATACGTTGTTGAGGTGAAATGAATGAAAGACGTTGCACATTTAAAGAAAAAATATGAATTGATACATGACATGGCGGATTACGAGCCGATATATTGGAAGAATCCACGGTTCAATCACACGCAAGACTGGACTTTGACCTATTTCGATATCGAAGAGGCATCCGCACGCCTCCAACGTTTCGCACCTTACATACAAAGTGTCTTTCCAGAGACCGCTTCCCACTCAGGCATCATTGAATCGCCGCTCGCAGCTATCGACCACATGCGTGAACACTTAGCACAACTCGATGATTTCGAACTTGAGGGACGGTTATGGTTAAAATGCGATCACGCCCTCCCTATTTCTGGCTCAGTTAAAGCGCGGGGTGGCATATACGAAGTGTTAACGATTGCTGAAAAGATTGCGTTAGATGAGGGAGACCTGGGTGTTAACGATGATTACTCTATACTCGCTTCTTCTCGTTACCAAGAACTGTTTGGCAAACATACCATTGCGGTTGGTTCAACTGGAAATTTAGGACTCAGCATTGGTATGATGAGCGCGAAATTAGGTTTCAACGCTCAAGTTCACATGTCGCAAGATGCACGTGAATGGAAGAAAGCGTTGTTGCGTGATTATGGCGTAGAAGTTATAGAGTACAAGTCCGATTATCAATACGCTGTGGCAGAGGGTCGTGAAGCGGCGAAAGATGACCCGAGATGCCATTTTATTGATGACGAAGATTCTAAACATCTCTTCTTAGGTTATGCCGTTGCTGCGTTGAGACTACAAGAGCAATTACGAGCACAACATATTACAGTCGATGCTGAACATCCTCTTTTCGTCTACTTACCTTGTGGTGTCGGAGGCGCGCCTGGAGGTATCACGTTTGGACTGCATCAAGTTCTCGGCGAACATGTTTACTGCGTCTTCGTTGAGCCCACGCATGCGCCATGCATGACTCTAGGGCTACTCACTCAATTCTACGATGAGATTAGTGTGCGTGATATTGGTTTAGATGGGCGGACTGAAGCGGACGGGCTGGCAGTAGGTCGTCCTTCTCGTCTCGTGAGTGAGATGATGGATACGTTATTATACGGTAGTTGCACTGTGAGTGATGCACGTCTTTACACATATCTTTACCTCCTCTCTTACACGGAGAATGTACACGTGGAACCTTCAGCGACAGCAGGCTTTGCCTGTATTAAAACTACGCTTAAACTCGCTGAAGAAGACGGTATCCCGACAGCACAAGCAAACCATATCGTTTGGTCAACTGGCGGCGCAATGGTTCCTGAGGACGAAATGAGCGAGAATATCGCCTATGGTAAACATCTTTACGATTTAGCTGAATCTAATTGATACGTCAATATAAATAAGACAGCTACCTTCTTCCATTTATCGTGGAGGTAGCTGTCTTTTTCATCTCTTTTATACTGGTCTAACTGTAATTTCATTAACATTTACATGACTCGGTTGTTCTAGCGCATAAACGACCGCTTCAGCAATATTCTTCGCTTCAAGCTTTTTACGATCGCCAAAGTCTCCACTGCCCATCGGTGTATCCACCATACCAGGCGAAATACTCGTCACTCTGATACCCGTACGTGCGAGCTCTTTCTCTAGACCTTGCGTAATCGTATGGATAGCTGCTTTAGTCGCACTATACATCGTACTTTGTTTCGTCACCTCAAAGCCTGAGATAGACGCAATATTGATAATATGACCTGAGCCTTGCTTTTTAAAATGCGGTAAAGCAGCATTGATACCATACAACGTGCCCTTCACATTCACATCAATCATCGTCTCCCATGCCTCAACATCACCGTCAGTAATCGCTGGCGATAGCATCTGACCTGCACTGTTCACGATGACATCGAGATGACCATAATGAGACTTCGCTTGCTCCACAAGTTGTTCGACTTGTGAACGTTGCGTCACATCAGTAATCACCGTTTTAACTTGGGCATTGTATGTTTCCTTTAAATGATTTGCTGTTTCTTCTAAACGCGTTTCATTGCGGCCTGCCAGTACAAGTTGGACTTGACGTTCTGCAAGCGCCGTAGCAATACCTTTACCAATACCGCTACTCGCCCCAGTCACAACCGCTACTTTATATTGAAGTTGGGTCATCTAATCTCCCTTTCTCTTACAAGTCTTTCTTAAACACATAACTCACTTTATCATAGTTCATCTTATCAGTGTAAAATTGATGCGCACGTTCTTTCTCCAAATCGGAAGATAAAGCAATGCAGTCATAACCTTGTTCTTCAGCCCATGTTTCAATATAAGATAAGAGACGCGCACCATAATCTTTAGAACGCCATGCTTCATCCACTACTAAATCTGTAATCCAAATATAGCGACCATAATACAATGTCGTCATCGGTTGGAACGCTAACACTGCGACGATTTCACTACCTTCGTACATCCCAAACATACGGTAGCCGTCATCCTTGATAGAATCAGTGACTAAATCCAAATATTGGTCTTTCGTTAAATGTGTACGTAATTGTTTGATCACTTCAAATGCATGTGTCACTTCTTCTTCATTAAATAACTCTGAAATATATCCCATAGTCATTCATTCCCCTTTATTTTTTAAAATGAATATGATTAAACCATACGTTTTATTAAAGTATATCACTTCAAAGATAATAAATTTAATATTTTCACTCGACTTATGAAATGAAAATCTGAGGTAGTATATACAAATAACTTTAATTTTCAATGTTTTTACTTTCGCTTGCTTGGGAGAAGTACAGAAATCTATGATTTCGTAGTACTTCCACAGAAATACTGATTAGAGCTCGAGAAAGCGATAGCCTTCTTGAATTCAGAGAGCTACTGCTATGACTTTTAGACAATTAACTTTGAATAAGTCTCTTAAATTTCATCCTATGTAAACAAACAAGAAGTTACTTTCATCCTTTTGAAATTATTTAATGAATGCTTTTATTTTCTATTATTAAGAGATTATTATTGTTTTCAATGGGGTACACGAGACGCTTGATGGAACGAGACCACAACGAAAATCCATTTCTTGAGCTCATAGAGCGAGAGAAATTAGTTGAGTGTGGTCCCATAAGCAAGCGAATGTTCCAAAATTGAAAACACAAAATAACAACATAAATTTCTGTTCTACTCATTATTCTGGTAAAATAGATAGAAAGCACTTTTTCGGGATGAATTTTATAAAAAGGGTGAAAGAATCATGTTAAATTTTGAAGAACGTATTCAAGCATTACGTGAACAAAAAGCGAAGACAAGTTTCGACTTCAACTTCCAAGAATTATATAGTGATGAGGAATGGTTAGAGATGCGTCTCGCAGATAGAAAGTATGCGGAACGAGAATTCCGTCGTTTCGTAGGCAAGAGCAGTCATCTTAGAATACCTGCTGTGACTGAAGATAGTATTCGCATGCGTATGTATAACTTAGTATATTCCTTTAATGAAATTAAACGTAACTTTAAAGCTTACGTCTAAAACGAAGCCTTTACCATAAGCAAAAGCCCTAGCCAACTGATAATGGCTAGGGCTTTTAGAATGAGGCCGTATCACAGAAATAACTCGGGCAGAGAATACCGCTGGACGGCACCTAGTTTGTACTATTGAGGTACAGACTTTCTGGATGACCCCATTCTCATCTCATCATTTTAAAGGGCGTTTAACTAAATCATGAAACTTCTACTAGGGGCTAATAGAATTAGGGACTACATGAGCACAATGTCGGGACTTTTCATCGTGCCATGAATGGTTACAGTCGTGTTAACATGGCATAAGCAACTTCGAACATGATAGATATAGCACTTAGCGTCAACAAAGGAAATTCAAGTTAAACGACTGCGCCACTTACATTATGATCATACCGAGGGATTGAAGGTATGAATGTAAATATCATAACTGTGTACTTCTGAAGGAATTATTACTATGATAGCTGACTATAAAAAAGTGTCGTTTTAGTCTTTATACTCTATTATAATCTCACTTGCTATCTCACTAATTCTTTCTTGAGTCCAGTTATCCTTTACAGCCCATATATTACTATGATTAGTTGCAAATTTAAATAGATTTGTGATTCATTTCACAAAATAGTCATAAACCTCAATTTCTTTTTTAATATCTTCGCCTGTTATTGCTATTGGCATCATTTTCTCACTACATTTTAGTCCGCTTCATCAGCAAGTCTTTTACACAAAGAGGCTGATAAACAGGATAAAAATAATTCCAGAAACGGAAATAATCGTTTCAAGCATGGACCAAGTTAAAAATGTCTCCTTAACAGTTAAGCCGAAGTATTCCTTGAACATCCAGAATCCTGCATCATTAACGTGGGAAAGAATCACACTTCCTGCCCCAATAGCTAGAACTACGAGCGCTACGTTAGTATCTGAGTGTTGAAGAAGTGGCAGCACGATACCTGTTGTAGAAATTGCTGCAACTGTAGCCGAACCGAGCGCGATACGTAATACAGCCGCTACAATCCACGCGAATAAGATTGGTGACATCTGCGTTCCTTCAAACATTTTAGAAATCGTATCACCGACGCCCCCACCAATCAGAACCTGTTTAAAGGTACCGCCACCCCCAATGATTAAGAGCATCATACCAATCGGATAGATCGCTTCTGAGACGGAAGTCATAACATCTGAAACTTTACGACGTTGACGCATGCCCATTGACCAGAAAGCGAACAGTACGGCGATGAGCATGGCTGTGCCAGCTGTTCCGACGAAGTAAATTACCTGTTCAACCAAATTCTTCGGATCACTGTGGCCTGTAATGAGCTCCGTTAATGTTGCGATAAGCATGAGTATTACAGGAAGAAGCGCTGTTAAGATGCTGACGCCGAAACTTGGCATCTCCGCTTCAGTAAAAGTACGCTGGGCACCGAGCGCTGAAATGTCTCCCTCACGCTGATAAGCAGATGGCGTGAGTCGTTGAGCGATTCGGTTAAACAGTGGCCCAGCAATTAAAGTCACAGGAATAGCGATAATAATCCCAAAGAGCAAGACTTGACCGAGATGCGCGTGTAACTCTTTCGCAATCACGACTGGACCTGGATGCGGAGGCAAGAAACCATGTGTAACTGACAGTGCCACTACCATAGGCAGTCCTAGTTTCAATTGTGAAACACCGGCACGTTTCGCAATCGTAAACACGAGTGGGATTAAGAGAACGAGTCCGACTTCAAAGAACAAAGCAATACCTACGATAAACGCCGCAACCAGCATCGCCCATTGCACATGTTTACGACCAAATGTCGCAATGAGCGTTTCTGCAATACGTGAAGCACCACCGCCATCGGACAGAAGCTTACCTAAGATGGCACCTAATCCAAAGATGAGTGCGATGTGCCCTAGTGTACCACCCATACCTTTTTCAACCGTATCCATAATCTTGTTTAATGGCATCCCTAATAATAAAGCCGTAACTATCGACGTGACGATGAGTGCGATAAACGTATTGAGTTTAAATCCTATAATTAATCCTAACAAGATGACAATACCAATGACGACAGCTAAAAGCGGCCAAACTGTACTAAACATTCCGTTTCCTCCTCTATTTCGAACGCTGTTTTACAAGTCATATTACTTCCCAAGTGTTGTGTGCTTGCGTTGAAATGCAGCTATTTTATGATAATGCTCAGTTAAAGAACGACTTAAATCAATGAAGAGCGGTAACAATTCTTGATAAACTTGTACACTCTCTTTTTCAGGTTGATGTTCAAAAGTTGTACCTACCATCTCTTCTACTACAGAATAATCTTCAATTTCTCCAAGTGCTTTAAGCCCGAGCAAGCATGCGCCAAGACAAGAACTTTCGTAGCTTTCTGGTACTGATAACGGCGTATCGAATATATCAGCCATCATTTGACGCCATAACTCACTTTTAGAAAAACCACCTGTCGCTTTCAGTTGCTGAGGCGTTTCACCCATCACTTCAATCAACGCAAGATAGACGGTATAGAGATTAAACAATACACCTTCCAACGCAGCTCGAATCATATGCTCTTTCTGATGCGCGAGCGTTAAACCGAAGAATGAACCTTTCACATCTGCGTTCCATAAAGGGGCACGTTCCCCTGCTAGATAAGGATGAAACAGTAAGCCATTAGCGCCAGGTTTCACACGACTCGCAATTTGTGTTATCACTTCATAACTATCAATGCCTAAGCGTTTCGCCGTTTCAACCTCACTTGCTAACAATTCGTCTCTCAACCAACGCAATACGACGCCACCATTATTCACAGGACCACCTATCACATACTGATCTTCGTCTAAGACATAACAGAAGATACGTTCTTTCGGATCCATGACAGGACGATCGACCACCGTACGAATCGCACCTGAAGTTCCAATAGTGACGGCAACTTCACCTGGTTGATACGCATTTACACCAAGGTTAGATAACACACCATCGCTCGCACCGATAACTATCGGCGTGTCAGGATCAATATCCATTAGCGTCGCATAACGATGTTTCATTCCTTTTAACACATGAGTAGTCGGAACAGTCTCTGGTAAGTGATTTGAGCTAAGACCAAGTAAATCTAACACCTCCTTGTCCCACTCACGTTTCTGCAGATTGAACATTCCTGTCGCAGATGCCAACGACTCATCAATTACCCAAGTTTCAAATAACTGGTAAAGTATATACGATTTCAAATCGACAAACTGCTCTGTTTGATTAAATAAAGCATTATACTCGTGTTTCAACCAATAAATCTTCGCTAACGGTGACATCGGATGGATGGGCGTACCTGTGCGGCGATAAATCTCATGCCCTTCACTTTCTTCTTTTAACTTTTGCGCATACGCACTCGCACGATTGTCTGCCCAAGTGATACTTTCGGTAAGCGGTTGATTGTCTTTATCCATTGCTATGAGACTGTGCATTTGCGCACTAAACGACATAAACTTTAACTGATCATGCTCGACACCTTGTTCGCGCACTACATGTTTAACCGTCATCAACACAGCATCAAATATCGTATCGGGATTCTCTTCTGAAGCATCCACTTCATTATGCATTAAAGGGTACGTAATACTATGCTTTGCAACAAAGTGCCCCGCTTCATCGAACAACACTGCTTTCGTACTCGTCGTACCGATATCTACACCAATCATATACTGCATCGTAGCCACTCCTTTTCGTTTGACTAAATTTTTTATCTATCTTAGCTATTTATTAGTGGTTAAATTCGCTAAAGACTCACCTATATTATAATATTTAGCGCACAAAGATGTATATGATGAGAC